>NZ_JAIVMF010000001.1 GCF_020176715.1 Stappia stellulata
GCCTTCTCCATCAAGAAGACGCGCGACGAAACGAAGACGTTCCTCCACTTTGGACACCTCTTGCCACGGCATCGACACCTCCCGAAAAAGCGGAAAGTGTTACCTATGTGTCCGGAACGGACTGTCACCTATCTCTCAGGTCGGGCAGCAGCCGAGCAGGCGGATTTCCGTCAATCGCCCTGCGCCGGTAGCCTTCAGCACCCGACCTGTCTGGCTTTCTCGATTCGCTTGGGTATTCGCCGTCTGCGATGGCGCGGAAGCGTTTCCCGCGCCGTCAGATCCAAGCGCGCGATCGGCCTCAGCGGCCCTGCCCCGCAAGACCGCCCCCTCCCCGCGTGTCGCGGCGAAAGCGCCGGCGCGGCGCGGCAACGCCCCGATCAACCGGAGCGTTTCGGTTTGCCGCTCTTGTGCTTTGAGGGCTTGCCTCGGCCCTTGTCCGGTGCCGCCGGCTTGCGGGGCGGCTTGCTGTCCGGCTTGAACTTCGGTTTTGCCGGCCTCGGCGTTGCGCGAACCTCGCCGGCCGGCGCGATCCGGATGCCCTTCTCCACGCTGCCAGGCTGCCTGATCTGGTGCGCGAAGCTGCCTGCCTTGTCGCCGGAAATCTCGAACCGGGTTTCTGTATCGTCGATCCGGATCGCGCCGACATCACGCTTCGTGACGCCACCGGCGTTGCAGATCATCGGCAGCAGGAACTTCGGATCCGCGCGATGTCTGCGCCCGAGCGAGATGGTGAACCAGACACCGCCTTCCATATCCGGGCCGCGCGGCTCGCGAGGCGACGCATGTTTTTCCGCGGAGCGGGGAACGCGAGCGGGTCCCCTGCTCTGCAAGGCTTCCGGGGGAAGCGGCAAGAGGTCTTCGGGAACGGGGTGCGCCGCCAGTTGCTGGCGAAGGAATGCCGCTGCAATGCGCTGCGGTCCGGCCCGCTCCAGCAACTCGGCGACAAACTCCGCCTCCGCCTCCTCGGGCAGCGCGGCCGAGGCGGCAGCCTCGAGGATCTGCCGGCGATAGCGCTCCTCAATCTCCGCAATGCCGGGCGCCGCACGCAGGGTCGCGGTCAGCTTTGCCAGTGCCAACACGCGCTGCGCCGCACCGCGCCGGTTTTCCGGGACGATGAGCACGCAGATGCCCTTTCGACCGGCGCGACCGGTTCGCCCGGACCGATGCAAAAGGGTCTCCGGGTTGCTCGGCAGGTCGGCGTGGACGACGAGATCGAGACTGGGAAGGTCGATGCCGCGCGCAGCGACATCGGTCGCCACACAGACGCGCGCGCGTCCGTCGCGCATGGATTGCAGCGCGTTCGACCGCTCCGATTGCGCCATCTCCCCCGATAGCGACACCACCGAGAAGCCACGATTGACGAGGCGCGCCGTCAGATGGCGCACCGCTTCACGCGTATGACAGAACACCAGGGCGCTCTTGCTGTCGGCCTCCAGCAGCGTGTTGATGATGGCGTGTTCCCGCTCGTGGCGACGCACCATCATCAACTGGTAGTCGATGTCGGCATGTTGTTCGGTGGGCGCGGTTGTCGCGACGCGCACCGCATTGGTCTGCACCCTTTTGGCCAGTTCGGCGATGCCGTGCCGTACGGTTGCCGAGAACAGCAAGGTGCGGCGCTCTCTTGGCGATGCGCCGAGGATGAATTCCAGGTCGTCGCGAAACCCGAGATCCAGCATTTCGTCGGCTTCATCGAGCACCACCGCGCGAATGGCGCTAAGGTCCAGCGCTCCGCGCGTGATGTGGTCGCGCAGGCGCCCGGGCGTGCCGACGACAAGATGCGCGCCACGGTCGAGGGCACGGCGTTCATTGCGGATATCCATGCCGCCCACGCAGGTCGCGATCCTGATTTGCGTCTCCGCGTAGACCCAGTCGAGCTCGCGTTTCACCTGAATGGCGAGCTCGCGCGTCGGAGCGATGATCAGCCCCAGCGGCGCGCCCGCCGTGTCGAAGCATGACGCGTCGCCAAGCAGGGTCGGCGCGATTGCAATGCCGAAGGCAACCGTCTTGCCCGATCCTGTCTGCGCCGAGACGAGAAGGTCGGCGTCGCCATACTCCTCGTTCGTCATCGCCAATTGAACCGGCGTCAGTTGACTGTAGCCCTTCGTCGCGAGGGCGGAAGCGAGAGCCGGATGTATGGCGGCGGTCGGGGATGCGTGGGGGGCGTCGGTTTTCGGCGTCATGGATACCATCTTAATGGGGAAGGCAGCCGAATATCATAGCGCATGCGCTTTGGGCAGCGTTAGTTTTCCAGGCTCTCCCGATTGGCCGGCTGATCCGACGCCAAAACACCTCGCCCCCGCCCCTCCGCTCGGCCAGAAGCGGTCGTTCACACGTCCAACACCACGGCGGCGACCGTGTGCGCGATGGCGACGCGGGCAGGAATCGGGACACGGTCGCTCCCGGTCTTGACCATGAGGTTCCAGGCCGCATGAAGAACTGCGGCCGTGAGGGACGAGAGCAAGCGCGAGATCGTGATCCACACCTCGCGCCTGGCGACCTTGATGTGCTGCGGTCGTGCTCGCGGAGGGGCGCGCGGCAATCCAAGGAATTTTCCACGTATCTGGCGGCGTGCGATCGCCGCGAGCCGGTCGGGTTTGTCCGGCGTGACAGTCTGTCCTGCTTATACGGTCACGGTCCGCGCGGTCGGCGTTGATGCGCGCCTGATCGCGCGTCGCATTGAACGCCATGATGCGCGTCCTGAGCGAGAGGACCGCTGGGTCGGCGACGCTGCTTTCCAGGGACACGGAGGGGTGCCTGCTGGGCACCCCTCCTGATGTGTTCGAGCCTCAGGAGATCAGAAGCTTCCGACATGGGCCGTGCATTTCACACCAAAGATGCCAGGCTCGTCGAACGCAACCGATGCGTCCTCGTTGAAGCCCACATTGATCGGCTGAACGCCGCCGTCATTCCGGGAAGACGTATGATCGAGAAAGCGGGTAACAGTCTCGAAAACATACGAATCTCTCCCTCAGAATGAGAAGCGTATGCCGGTGACAAAGGAGAGGTTGTCGATTTCTTCCCCCTCGTCCCGTGCGAAATCAGCCGTCTCGCCGAGCTTGCGCTCCCAACTGATGCCGATATATGGCGCGAACCTTCGCTCGATTTCGTAGCGGAGACGAAGCCCGAGCTCGACATCGTTGATGCCGGAGCCGATCCCCCGCTCCCGTACGCTTTGGACTGCAAGGTTGACCTCGGCCGTTGGTTGCAGGATCAGCTTCTGAGTGATCAGGAGGTCGTATTCGGCCTCGAAGCGGGCCGAAACCTCGCCTTCGTTGCTGACAAAGGCGGACGCACCGACTTCGAACCAGTAGGGCGCCAGTCCCTGCAGTGAGAAGACGCCGAACCCCCTTTCCGGGCCGGGTTCGATGTCATAGCGCACCCCCACCTGCGCATCGAAGAAATTCGAAATCCGCCGGCTGTAGAGCAACTGGAATTCTCCCTTTTCCAGTCGCCCGTCCGTCGGCTTTTCGCCCTCCGTCTTTAGCCAGGCCTTGTGGTCGTCGGTCCCGATCCATCCTTGGGCGTCCCAGTTGAAGCTACCTCCTCCGTCGTTTGCCCGGTATTCGAACTGCTCGGCCTGAAAGAAGGTGAACAGCTGACCGGGCTCTGCGGAGGCGACCGGAGCGAACAGGAAGAGAGCAGGAAGAATGCCGGTAATAAACGCGTATCTCTTTCGAGAATTGTATCGCTCGATTATCGTTTTCATCTTTCTGCCTCACGCGCTTTCAGGCTCGACGATGAAACGCGTCATCATCCCAGCTTCCATGTGATAGATCAGGTGGCAGTGAAACGGCCAATCGCCCGGCTCGTTCGCGGTCAACACCGCAGAAACGGTCTTGCCGGGAGGCACCATGACGACGTGTTTGCGCGGCTTGCGGTCGGTCTGGCCGTTCTCCAGTTCGACAAACATGCCGTGCAGGTGCATGGGGTGCGCCATCATCGTCGTGTTGACGAAGGTCAAGCGCACCCGGTCCCCATAGGCCACACGGATTGGTTCGTCCTTTCCGAAGGGACGGTCGTTCAGGGTCCATATGTACCGTTCCATGATGCCGGTCAGCCGCACTTCGATCTCGTGGTTCGGCTCACGAGTGTCCGGGTTCGGCGTCGACGCTTTCAGGTCGGCATAGTTCAAAGCCTTCCTCCCCGGCGGTGTGCCTGCATCGGCCCAGCCGGAGGGGCGGCGTTCTTCGCCCTCGCCTGCCGCCCCGGCATGGCCCATGGCGCCACCGGACATCGCACCGCCAGTCATCGAGCCGTGGTCCATCCCGGCCATCGCACCGTGATCCATGCCCCCCATCATGGCGCCGCCGGACATGGCATCGCCGGACATGGCACCGCCGGTCATCGAGCCGTGGTCCATCCCCGCCATCGAACCGTGGTCCATGCCCATGTCCGCCATGCTGAGGATCGTGCGAGGTCGCTGCTCGGGAATTGCGGCGTGCATCCCCTCACGTGGCGCCAAGGTTGCCCGCGCATAGCCCGAACGATCGGTCGGCTCTGCGAAGATCGTGAAGGCCTTGTCATCGCGTGGATGCACGATGACGTCATATGTCTCGCCGACGCCGACGCGGAACTCGTCGACACGAACCGGCTGCACGTTCTGCCCGTCGGCCGAGAACACGGTCATGGCAAGTCCCGGTATACGGACGTCGAACAAGCTCATCGCCGATGCGTTGATGAACCGCAGGCGGATACGCTCGCCAGGATTGAACAGGGCGGTCCAGTTGTCTTTCGGTCCGCGGCCGTTGATCAGGAAGGCGTATCCGGTGACGTCCGCGAGATCGGTCGGGTCCATCCGCATGCCGCCCCAGGCGAGGCGATCCTTTAAAGCGGTATTGAACCCGTCGCGGTTCGTATCTCGGAAGAAGTCGATAAGGGTCCTTTTCCCGTAGTTGTAGTAGCCGGAATCGGCCTTCAGATTGGACAGCACGCGCTTCGGGTCTTCCTGCGTGTGGTCCGATAGGACCACGACGTAGTCGCGGTCCGCCCGGACCGGCTCGCGGCCGGACGGCTCGATGACGATGGCGCCGTACATTCCCAGCTGCTCCTGCATCGCGGAGTGACTGTGGTACCAGTAGGTGCCGGCTTGACGCAGCTTGAAGCGGTACGTGTATGTCTCACCCGGCTGGATGGCGACATAGCCGTTGAAGCCGGGTGCGCCGTCCATGACGCCTTCGATGAGGAGGCCGTGCCAGTGGATGGACGTGGGCACTTTCAGACGATTGGTCGCATAGACCACGACCTCGTCGCCCTCGCGCCAGCGCATCGTCGGCGCTGGCACGGACCCTCCCATCAGGATGGCATTGCTGCCAATACCGTCGATGGCGATGCGATCTGCATCGACGTTCAGGGTGTACTCCTTCGTCGAGGACGCGAAGCTGCGGCGGCCGGGGTAGACGGCGAGGGTGCCGGCTACGCCTGCCGCTCCGGCGAGCTTGAGCACATTCCGTCGCGAGATTTCGGTAAATCGCTTTGTCATTGTGTGTTCCACCGCCATCATTTCGCGAATTTGATGGGGCCGACCATGCCGGCCTCGTAGTGACCCGGGATGTTGCAAGCGAATTCGAGCTTGGTCGGCTTCGTGAACTTCCAGGTCAATTGCCCCTTCTTGCCTGGCTCGACCAGAATGCTGTTGGGGTCGTCGTGTTTCATGTCTTCCATTTTCATGCCGCTCATCTTGGAATGGTCCATCGTCGACATGTCCTGGTTCATGCCCATCGGCGTCAGCATGCCGTTCTCCATCATCCTCGCCATTTCATCCTGATGATCGGCTTGCATGGCCGGCGTACCGATATTGAACTCGTGAAGAAGCTCGCCTTTGTTGACGAGGACAAAACGGATGATCTCACCCGGCTTCACGGTCAGGCTTTCGGGCGTAAAAAGATTGTCGCGCATGGTGATCGTCACCGTGCGCGTTGCTTGCGAGGCCTTGGCGGGCTCGCCGAACGGCAGGCCGTGACCGGGAGATGCGAAAGCGGCGTTTGAGACCGCGATAACCGTGAAGCCGGCGAGAAGAGAAATGCGGAGAAGATTCGGGAGCATTTTCGACATTTTGGGAATCCTGATTGTCACATTCATGAGAGTGTCGAGGCTGTTTGAGAACACACACCTCCAGTGGCCGTGAGAACATCTCCGGCGGCGCGACAAGCGGATTGGAAGGGAGACGGGGCGTGCGATGGCGCACTTGCGAACCTGCTGCGCCGGAACCGGCACAGACCTAAGTCAGCAGGAACGTAAGGGTCTCGAAGTCCGTAACCCGGCCGAGCAGGGCAGCCGCGCGGAGATTAAGCGCGCGCGCGGGGAGGCCGGAAAAGACCGTCCGGCGCGTTCGAGCCAGCGAACACGTCAACAGGAACGAACAGTCGCACAACAGAAAAGTCGATGACGACGGCTTCCGCAGTGGCGGCGACGACAACAGTCGGAGAGCAGGAAATGACGCAGCAGTTTCCAAAGGCCGCGTTTTTCGCGGGGTGCCCTTGGTCCTGCTGTGCAGCGCTTTCGGCACAATCCGCGGGCTGCGAGAGTCCGGCGTCACAGGAAGCCTCGATAAACGAGATCACTTCAAGCGGGCGATCATACGCTTCGGGCGCCGGCATGGTGTGGCCGACACCAATGCTTACCATGAGAAATGCAACAGCAACGAAGCCGCTGAAAAAACGCCGAAAATTGGCGCTGATGTAAAACAGATTTCTCATGATCGCTACGTAACATTCCGCTGTTTCGCGGACAATGGATTTGTTGCGGAATGCGGGCGCTGCGGCATTGTGCCGCTATGAGGGCTTGGCAATTTTCACCTGGGTCCGCGGTCAGGAGCGCTCAAAACAGGGCTCCGCCTTCTTTTGCACGCCGTTTCGCACGGGCGCGACGGCGGGAGGCGTTGCTACCCCATCCGTTGGTGCGCGACACGACGCGTTGCGGAATTCAGGCTGAAAGAGCTGGACCTTTTCCCCTCCCCAACTTTCCAGCGCTTACCTGCCGGCTTCTGCCGTCAGCGGCTCAATTCGCGGCGAGCAAAACCACGCCGGCGGTGACGGCGGCGGCGGCGAACACCCGGCTTTTCCACGGCCGCTCCCCGAAGATCAGGACGCCGATCCCTGCCGCGACCACGACGCTGACCTCGCGGACCGCGGAAACGGCGCCGAGCGGTGCCAGAAGATTTGCATAGATCACCAGCGCATAGGCGCTGACGGCGCTGACGCCGGCCAGAAGCGTGTAGGTCGCGATTGGCCGCGCCATCGGTCGCAACTGCCCCCAGCGCCGGCGGGCGACAACCGCGACCACCAGAGCCTCCGACACGAACAGCCAGCCGGTATAACCGAATGCGCTTTCCGACAGCCGCACGCCGATACCGTCGACGAGACTGTAGCTTGCGATCACCACGCCGGTGGACACCGCTGCCGCAAGCGCTGCCGGCTGCGCCGTCGGCGCGCGTCGTCCGACGAAGGACAAGAGCGCGATGCCGCCGGAGATCAACGCAATACCGGCGGCGGCCGGGAGCGACAGAAGTTCGCCGGCAAAGAGAAAGGCGCCGATGCTGACCAGCAGCGGAGAAAGGCCGCGCGCGATCGGGTAGACCTGCGATAGGTCGCCGATCCGGTAGGCCAGGAACAGCAGGATGTAATAAAGGTAGTGCAGCGCCGCCGAGGCAGCGATATAGGGCCAGCTTTCCGGCGCTGGCGCCGGCGCGACGGCGATCATTGCCGCGCCGACAATCGTATGCGCAATGGCGACGCAGGCGAGGATCAGGGCCCGGTCGCTGCCGGCCTTGACCATGGCGTTCCAGGCGGCATGAAGAACCGCGGCGGTGAGAACGAGCGCAAGCGCGAAAGAGGACACTCCTTGCGCCTCAGCAAACGGCGCGGATGGCGTCGCGCACGATGTCGAGCGCCCGGTCGAGCTCCGCGCGCGCAATCGTCAGCGGCGGTGACAGCGTCAAGACGCAGCCCTGCGAGATCTTGAAACTGAGGCCGGCGTCGAGGCAGCGGTAGTAGATCGCTTCCGCAAGATCGTTGCCCGGTGTGCGTTCCGCCCGGTCGGTGACGATTTCCACGCCGAACATCAGCCCCCTGCCCCGGATGTCGCCGACGATCGGGTTGCCCGCCAGATCCTCGTGAAGCCGTGTCATCGCATGGGCGCCGAGCTTTGCGGAGCGCTCCACAAGCCCCTCATCCTCGATGATTTCAAGCGTCGTCAGGGCCGCACGCGCGGTCACCGGGTTTTTTTCATGGGTGTAGTGGCCTATGGCATAGTCGCCTGCGACATTCAGGTCGGAATTCGCAATCACCGCGGCAATCGGCAGGATGCCGCCGCCGAGCGCCTTTCCCAGCACCAGGATATCGGGAACGACCTCGTCGTGTTCGCAGGCGAAATAGCGCCCTGTCTTGCCGAGCCCTGTCGGGATCTCGTCGAAGATGAGCAGCACGCCGCGCCGGGTACAGGCCTCGCGCACCGCCTTCCAGAAGCCCGGAGGCGGAACATAGGGAACGGCGCGCATCGGCTCGGCGATCACCGCCGCGACATCGCCCTCGCGCTCCAGCACGTAGTCGACCATCCTCGCGCAGGCGAGACCGCAGGTCTCGGGCCCGGCGTGATTGTAGGGACAGCGGTAGCAGGCGAAGGGCGCGACATGTTCTGCGCCCGGAAGCAACGGTCCGGCGATGCCGGAGCGGAACGTGTGCTCTCCGCCTACGCTCGCGGCACCGAACCCCGCTCCGTGAAACGCATCCCAGAAAGAGACCGTCTTGAACCGTCCGGTCGCGGCGCGGGCGATCTTGAGCGCGACCTCGTTGGCGTCCGATCCGCCGGTGGTGAACAGGCAGCGTGAAAGGCCGCCCGGCGCGATGCGTGCGAGCTTTTCAGCAAGCTCCACCGCGGGCTCGCAGGTGAAGCGGCGCGGCGCGAAGGGAAGCGCGTCCATCTGCGCCTTGATTGCCGCCTTCAGCCGGGGATGGCCATAGCCGATGTGATGGACGCTGTTGCCGTGAAAATCCATGAAACGACGGCCGGCCATATCCTCGATCCAGATGCCTTCGGCCCTGGCAATCGCCGACAGGCATGGCGACGACAGGCTTTGATGGAGAAACGCCTCCGCGTCGCGCTCAAGCAGCGCATCCGTGGCGTCGTGCCGGCTGGCCGCCCGCCAGGCCGCGCGCGCGGCGGAAGTGTTGGCCTCGCCTTCGGTATGCGCCCGTTTCGCAACCGCACCACTATCTGCGCTGTCGTGGTTCGCCGCCATCGCGCTATTCCCCTCGCAATCGATTCACTCAACAGAAACGGTCCTCGCGACGCCGTGACGCCGCGAGGACCGGGACCAGGCGCCAGGCGCGGCCGCTCCTCACCAGGGAAGGGAGAAGGTCTTGATGTTGGTATAGCTCTTCATCGCCTCGATCACGCCTTCCTTGTAGCCAAGGCCGCTGTCCTTGATTCCGCCGAACGGCGACATCTCGATCCGGTAGCCCGGAACCTCCCAGATGTTCACTGTGCCGACATTGAGCCCCTTCACATAGGCCGTCGCCCGGTCCATCCGGTTGGTGCAAACGCCAGACGACAGGCCGAAGGCGGTGGAGTTGGAAATCGCCATCATGTCCGCGTCGTCGCCCGGGACGCGCACGACCGGAATGACGGGTCCGAAGGTTTCCTCCAGCACCAGCTCGCTGCCGTGGCGCACGTGATCGACGACGATCGGCGGCAGCAGCGCGCCCTCGCGGCCCGGATGATAGAGCACCTTTGCCCCCTCCTCGGCCGCCTTGGCGACGCGCGCGTCGAACATTTCCGCGGCCCCGGCATGAACCACAGTGCCGAGATCGGTGTCCGGGTCCATCGGATCGCCGAAGACGATCTTGCGCGCCCGCTCCTCGATCATCTCAACCAGCCGGTCTGCGATCTTCTCCTGGGCGAGAATGCGTTTCACGGCCGTGCAGCGCTGGCCGGAATTCTTGGTCGCGCCGGCGACCGCCAGGTCGGCGGCCTTGGCCAGATCCTCTTCGCCCAGATCGTCGAGCACGATCAGCGGATCGTTGCCGCCAAGCTCCAGCACCGTGCGCTTGTAGCCGGCGGTCTCGGCGATCATCTTGCCGACCGGCACGCCGCCGGTGAAGGTCACCAGCTCGATCTCCGGATTGGTGATCATCTCCGCGCCGATATCCTTGGGCAGGCCCGTCACCACGGAGAGCATTTCCGGCGGCAGGCCCGCGTCATAGAGCACGTCGGCCAGCATCAGCGCGGTCATCGGCGTCAGTTCCGTCGGCTTGACGACAATGCAATTGTTGGTCGCAACCGCCGGTGCCACCTTGTGCGCCACCATGTTGAGCGGATGGTTGAAGGGCGTGATCGCGGAAATCGCATTGAGCGGCTCGCGGGTGGTAAAAATCTTGCGCGCCTTGCCGTGCGGGGTCAGGTCGCAGGAAAACACCTCCCCGTCGTCGATGATGCACATCTGCGCCGACAGGGTGAACACGTCATAGGCCCGTCCGACCTCGTAGAAGGCGTCCTTCTGGGAAATGCCGAGTTCGAGCGTGATCGTCTTCGCAATCTCCGCCTTGCGCTCGACCAGGAGCTCTGCGGCGCGAAACAGGATCTGCTGGCGTTCATAGCGCGTCAGCGTCGGCTTATAGGCCGCGGCGATGGCGAAGGCCTCGCGGGCATGGGCGGCCTGACCCGCCGGCACCGTGCCGATCACGGCGTCGGTATAGGGATAGCGCACCTCGATCACGCCGTCGGCGTCGACCTTGCGGCCGGCGATGCGCATCGGTTCGTGGCGCAGCGCAAGGCCGCGTTCGCTCTTGTTCATATCCGTCACTCCCTGAAGCACCCTGCGGCCCGGCCGGTTCGTCCGAGGTCACGCAAGCTGCGCGCGCACTAGAGGATCGGCTGCCTTCGCATCGTGCGTTGACGCCAAGGCAGCCCCGTGTCGCGCGGCGGCCTAGCTGGCCGCGGCCATTGCTGCGATCTGAAGGGCGTCGAAGTTGCGCAGCTCCGGCGCTGCGCCAAGGTCCGACACCACCCGGTTGACAATGAAAGGCACCGCCTGCTCGGTCAGACCGCCATGGCTGCGCAAGGGTTCCTTGAGCGCCGACAGGTCGTGGCGCGACGCGCTGGTGCCGAGCGTCTTGTTCTCCGACGAGATCAGCACCAGATCGCCGATCCGGTCCGCAGGCAGTTCGAACCGCCGGCAGGCCTCGTCCCGGTCGACCACGAGATCGATGCCCTCGATCGCCGACAGCCGCGCGATCAGGTCGGCGACATCCGCGCCTTCGGGCAGATAGGTGGTGGCGAAGGAGCCGAGCGCGCCGTGATGCACCACGTAAGGATCGGTGATCGGCAGGATCACCCGCGCCGCGTCCTTGCCCAGCCAGTCGTCGAACAGGTCCTGCAGATAGATCACGTCCGGTTTGCCGTCGGCCGTGTGCTTCGGCTTCATGCCGTGGTCGGCGGTGACGACGATGGCGGCACCCATCGCGTCCAGCTCGGTCAAATAGCGGTCGAACATCTCGTAGAAGGCGTTGGCCTGCGGCTCGCCCGGCGCATATTTGTGCTGCACGTAGTCGGTCGTGGTCAGATACATCACGTCCGGCTTGAACTCGGCGAGAAGCTTGACGCCGGCGGCAAAGACGAACTCGGAGAGTTCCGCCGAATAGACTTCCGGAACCTCACGTCCGAGCCACGCGCTGGCATTGTCGATGCCGTGCTCGGCCTTGGTCGTGGTGTCGGATTTTTCCGAGGAAAAGCAGATCGCGCGGCCTTCGTCGAAGGCCAGGCCATGGCCCAGCAGCGCGCGCAGCTTGTCCTTTGCGGTCACCACCGCGACCCGGCAGCCGGCATCGTAGAAGCCCTTGAACACCGTCGGCGCGCGGAGGAACCGCGGGTCGTTCATCATCACCTCTTCGCCCGTGTCCGGATCGAACAGATAATTGCCGCAGATGCCGTGCACCGCAGGCGGACGGCCGGTCGCGATCGACAGATTGTTCGGGTTGGTGAAGCTCGGGATGACGGAATGGGCTGTGCGCACGGTTCCGGTCTCGCGGATGCGCTTCAGCGTCGGCATCAGGCCGGCGTCGATGGCCGCATCCAGATAGGCCGGCTCGCAACCGTCGAGACAAATGGCGATCGCCGGCACATTCGGGCGCGGATAGGCGCGGTCGTTGACCTGGATGGGGAATTTTGACATCTGGTTCATGGAAACGCTTGTGCTTTCTTGTGATTGGGAGATCTGGGATCAGGCGACGAGCTTGGTGCGCTCTTCCAGCGCGATGCGCGGCGGCACGGCGCTCTTGACGCCTATTTCCTCAAGGCTTTCGGCGACGGCCGCCACCACCCGGCGCATCACGTCCGGGTCCATCCGGCCGATGCAGCCGACGCGGAAACTGTCCACCACCGTCAGCTTGCCCGGATAGATGACGAAGCCCTTGGCCTTCATCCTTGCGTAGAAGTCCTGGAAGCCGAAGGCGGGATCATCGGGATTGAAGAAGGTGACGATGATCGGCGACAGCCAACGGTCCTTGAGCAGCGTCTCGAACCCGAGCTCGCGCATCCCGGAAACGAGCGTGTCGCGGTTGGCGGTGTAGCGGGCGAGCCGCGCGGCGACGCCGCCTTCCTCGCGATGCTGGCGCAGCGCCTCCACGAAGGCGGCGACCACATGGGTCGGCGGCGTATAGCGCCACTGGCCGGTCTTTTCCATATGCGCCCACTGGGCATGCACGTCGAGACTGAGCGACTGGCTGACGCCCTTGGCCGCCTCGAGCGCCGACTTGCGCGCAATGATGAAGCCGAAGCCCGGAACGCCCTCGATGCATTTGTTGGCCGAGGAGACCATTGCCTCGAAGGCGATCTCGCCGACTTCCAGCGGCACGGCGCCGAAGGCGCTCATGCTGTCGACCAGGAGCTTGCGGCCGTGCGCGGCGACCGTGTCGGCAATTTCCTTCAGCGGATTGAGAATGCCCGAACTGGTCTCGCAATGAACGATGACGACGTGGGTGATCGCCGGGTCCTGCTGCAATGCCTTTGCGACCTCCTCGCCGCGCGGCGGCAGATAGTCGCCCTTGTCGATCTCGGCGAAATCCCGTCCCAGATACTGGAGCGTCTGGACGATCCGCTTGCCATAGGCGCCATTGCTCAGGACCAGCGCCTTGCCGTCGCGCGGCAGGAAGCTGCCGAGCATGGCCTCGACCGAAAAGGTACCGCTGCCCTGCATCGGCACACAGTCGTAGTCCGCGCCGCCGGGGCCGATCAGAGACAGAAGCTCTTTGCGCATCTGCGCCGTCATGGCGCGGAAATCGTCGTCCCAGGACCCCCAGTCGCGCAGCATCGCCTTCTTCACCTCATGCGAAGTGGTCAAGGGCCCGGGTGTCAGGAGATAGGGTTCTCCGCACAGCGGAGCAGGCATCGCGGCCGGCGTGTAATCGGTCGACATGGAACAAAGCCTCCAGGCAAGAAAGTCGGCCAGAACGGGAAACCGCAGCCCTGCCCCGTTACCGGCGGGGCTGCGTCCAATCTCGGTCCGGTAGGCCGGTCTCGTTCCGGCCACCTCGCACTGGAGATGATGCGCGGGGGATGTTTATTTGTAAAATCGCTATTTCAGATGGTTTTGAACGATTCTACTTATACATCATTCGGCGGCCGTCGTGGAGAGCCGGCTGTCGAGCAATTCGCCGCTTTCGCGCAGGATCGGATAGGCAATCGTCGCCACCAGGGAGTTGATCTGCTTGTAGTGCCGGATCGTCTCCAGGTGGATTTCGCTCGACTCGATGGCGTCGATGCTGCCCTCGCGCAAACGCGCCAGATGGCGGGAGCTGCTGTCGCGCTCCAGTTGGCGCAAACGGTCCTTTTCCTCGACGATCTGGCGCGCCGTCTCCCGGTCTCCCGAGACGAGCAGATTGAGCGTGAGATGCAGGTTCGCCAGCACCCGCTGGTGCAGGTCGGTCAGTTCGCGCCAGCCGTCGGGCGTGAAGCGCAGCCGCCGGTCGCGCTTCTTCTCCGCCAGGGACAAGAGATCCTTGACGATGATGTCGCCAACGTGCTCGAGGCTGATCGCATGGCCGGTCAGTTCAAAACACCGCTGCACATCCGCGGTGTCGAGCCGCTTGCGGGCCACTTCCGCAAGGTAGAGCTTGATGTCAGCCTGGACCTTGTCGAGTTCGTCGTCGAGCGCGCGGGTCTGCGCGATCCGGGCCGGCGATCCGCTTTCATAAAGCTCCATCACCGGGGTCAGCATCCGCTGAACGGTCTCGCCCATGCCGATCAGCTCCCGGGTCGCTCCGGCGATCGCGAGATTCGGCACGTCGATCGCCTCGCGCTTCAGCGCGCTGATACGGGTCTCGGCCAGCGTCCCTTCGGTCTCCGTCGGGGCGGCGAGCACCCGTTGGACCGCCCGCGACATCGGCAGGCAGAGCGGCAGGCCGACAATCACCAGAACGGCATTGAACAGGACGTGGGCGTTGACGATCTGTTCCGCCGCCGTGGCGCCGAGCAGAGCGAGGGGCGGGTCGAAGGCGATGAGAACCGCCAGGGCAGTGAAGGCACCGGCGCCGCGAAACAGCATGTTGCCGACCACGATGCGCCGCGATTCCAGCGCCCCGCCCCTTGTCAGCCCGAGCGCGATCAGCCCGCCGCCGAAGTTCGCGCCGAGTGTCAGCACGATACCGAGTTCCGCAGGCAGAACCTGTTGCGCGGCCAATGTCACGAACAGGAGAATCGCACCGACGCTGGAATGCACCGCCCAGGTGAACAGGGCGCCGAGCAGGAACCCGGTCAGGAGATCGCCGGACAGATAATCCACGACCAGCGAGAAGAAGCTCCCCTCCCGCAGCGGGGCGGTCGCCTCGCCCATCAGCCGGAGCGACAGCAGCACGAGCGCGATGCCGATCAGGATGCGCCCGGTCTGGCGCTGCTCGCGGTTTCGGCCCTTGAGGAAAAGACCGCCGCCGACGACCAGCGCGATCGGCATCAGCCAGGAAATGTCGAAGGAGAGAATCCGCACCACCAGCGCGGAGCCGAGGTCCGCGCCCAGCATCAACGCAAGGCCGACGGACAGCGGCAGCAGTCCGCTCGCCGCGAAACCCGCGCCCAAAATCGCCACCGCGGTGGAACTCTGCAGCACGACGGCCGCCCCCACGCCGATGGCGGCCGACTTGACCGCCCCGGTTCGCGCCCGGCCGATGGCGCGGCGAAGCCCGGCGCCATGCGCCCGCTCCACGCCGGTGCGCACCATTCGCACGGCGAACAGGAGGAGCGTCACCGCCCCCGCCAGATGCAGAAGCATCAGCGAAACAGTCATGACCCAGTCCTTCTTGTTGTTCCCGACCGCCGCGATCCCGAACCGGAGATCGCTTGACCGGATGCGCTGTTTCGCGCGTCACCGGAAAGAACCGGTTCCGGGCCAGGGGTGAAGCGCGACCGCTCGTCTGGTCTCGCCTGCGTTCATTCGGTTGCCTCAGGCCCGATCCCGCACCCGACGCCGCGCCGCATGATTCGGATCCGCATCCATCGTGGCTGCCGGTCCGGGCTGTATTGAGGCAGCCCGGACCTTGGCAAAGCTGTCAGGCCGTATCGCGATTTCGCCAGGCGCTTGACCGCGCGAGCAGAGACCGGGTGACCACCACCTGCAGGAGTTTCACGCTGACGGAGGTGAGCACGATCATGATCGCCATCGCCGACGCCGGGGCCTGATCGCCGACATCATCCATGTTCAGCACCGCAATCGACGCCAGTTTCGTATCGGGCGCATAGAGGAACACGGCTGCGGATACGGTCGTCATCGCGTTGAGGAAGAGATAGATGGCGACATTGAGGATCAGCGGCAGGCAGATCGGCACATGCACCCGGAGCATCGTCTTGTAGGCGGGGACCTTGAGCGATGCCGAGACAGCCTCGAACTCCTTGTCGAGCTGTTTCAACGCGGTCACGAAGGACAGATGCGCCACGGTGTAAAAATGGACGACCGTCGACAGGACGAGGATCGCCATTGTGCCATAGATGCCGCTGAGCGGATTGGTTGGCGTTGAGAAGAAGAAGACATAGGCCAGGCCAAGGACGAGGCCGGGCACGGCCATCGGGATCATCGCCAGCATGTGCAGGAGACCGCGGGCGAAGGGCAACGTATCGGCCTTTTCCACGAAATAGGCGCCTAGGAAGATCACGCAGGTGCCGATCAGAGCCGTCCAGGCCGCCATTTCCAGCGAGTTGGTAAAGGAGCTCCAGCCGTTGGGATCGACGGCGTTGAAGTCGTAATGCGCCAGGGTCAGGCTGAGGTTGTAGGGCCAGTAGGTCACCAGGGATGCGAAGACCGCCGTCCCGAGAATGCCGATCAGGAACACGGAGACCAGCGAGCAAAAGACGAAAAAAGCCCGGTCCCGTCCCTTGCTCGGTTGCGGCACATAGGGCACGGCGCGCGCCGACATCTGCGCCACCTGGCGCTTGCGCACGATCCGGTCGACCGAAAACGAGAGGATGGCGGGAAACAGCAGGATCAGGCCGACGACCGCGCCCATGGAAAAGCTCTGCTGGCCGACCACCTGCTTGTAGATGTCGGTTGCCAGCACGTTGAAGTTTCCGCCGATCACCTTGGGGACGCCGAAATCCGTGATCGTGAGCGTGAAGACAACGAAGCCGGCGCTGATCAGGCCATAGCGGGCACCGGGAACGGTGATGGTCCAGAAGACCCGCCAGCGCGAGGTCCCCATGGCCTCCGCCGCCTCGTACAGCCGCGCATCCGCGCTCGACAGGGCCGTGACCATGATCATCAGCACATGCGGAAACACATAGAAGGTGATGCCGAGCACGATGCCGATCGGTCCGTAGACGGAATTGCCAAAGAGCAGCTCTCGGATCATCCCCTGGTTGCCGAAGAGATAGATGAGCGCGATGGCCGACAGCAGCGACGGCGCAAGGATCGGGATCATCGCAATGGCACGGAACAGGCCGCGAAACGGCATGCAGGTGCGGGTCAGCGCATAGGCGTAGCAAAAGGCAAGGCCGCAGGCGATCACGGTGACCGTCAGCGCGATCTGCACCGAGTTGTACAGCGACTGGATCAGTCCGGCGGAGGAGAAATAGCGGACGAAATTGTCCAGTCCGACAAAGGTCCCGCTGTCATTTTGCAGGCTCTTGAGAAAGATCGTGATCAGCGGGGCGGCCACGAAGACCAGCAGCAGCGCGACGCCGACCAGCACGCCGAGGGTCGACACCAGACGTCCCCGGTCGACCGAGGGAAACGCCGGGCTCGCAGTTGCCTCCAAACCCTGCGTGCTCATGCCCGTCCCTCCCCGGAGGTTTTGACGAGCCCGGCGGTGCGTTCGTTGCCGGGATAGATGCAGATCCGGTCGCGCGGCAGGGCAAGCGGCAGGGTGCTGCCGGCGTCGACGCCGAAGTCGCGCAGCATGTTGGCCGAAAGGTCCGCCTCGAAGACCGCGCCGTCGAACCCATCCACCCGCACTCGGGCGCGACTGAAGGCACCGAGGAAATCGACACTCTCGATATAGCCCTGCAGTTGATTGTCGGTTGCAGCGTCCAGACCGCGGAACATCACGTCTTCGGGCCGGAAACTGACCAGAACGTCGCCGCTCAGGCCCTCGACCTGGTTCGAGTCGAGGCTCAGCGTGCGCGATCCGATCCGCACCGTTCCATCGGGCTGCACGGTTCCGCGCAGCAAGTTCATGTGACCGACGAAGTCCGCGACGAAGGCGCTTTGCGGATTGGCATAGACCTCCATCGGCGTGCCGACCTGCTCGATATTGCCCTTGCTCATCACCACCACGACATCGGCCAGCGCCAGGGCCTCTTCCTGGTCGTGGGTGACCATGATGGTGGTCACGCCGAGGCGACGCTGAAGCTGCTTCATTTCATGACGAAGATCGACGCGCACCTTGGCGTCGAGGGCGCTGAGCGGTTCGTCCAGAAGCAGCAAGCCGGGCTGCATCGCAAGCGCGCGCGCCAATGCCACGCGCTGCTGTTCGCCGCCGGACAGCGCCGCGGGATATTTGGGCCCTGAAGACGGAAGATGTACGAGCTCCAGAAGCTCCTGGACCCGCGCGGCGATCTGCGCCTTCGGCAGTCCCTGGTTGACGAGGCCGTAGCCGACGTTGGCGTTGACCGTCAGATTCGGGAACAGCGAGTAGGACTGAAACACGATGCCGAAGTCGCGTTGGGATGGCGGCAGGTTCGAGATGTCGCGCCCGTCCTGGATGATCCGGCCGGAACTCTGTCGCTCCAGTCCCGCGATCGACCGCAGCAAGGTGGTCTTGCCGCATCCGGACGGGCCAAGAAAGCAGACGAAGGTTCCCCGTTCGACTGTCAGGGAAATGTCCGTCAGCGCGTGAAAATCACCGAATCGCTTGGATACGTTGTGAATTTCAAGAAACGCATCGTGGCTGGGCGCATCTTGCGGAGCAACAAATGCAGCCGGACGGACACGGTTGGGGCGTTTCGCTGCCATGTTCATGAGCGGCGAGTCCTTCCGAATGAATGGAGTGCGTCGTGAAAAAGGTCCGGCCGGCAAGGCCGGCCGGACAGCGGCGAACCGCCTTATTTCGGAGCGGACTTCGAGCCGTACCGCTTTTCCCATTCTTCCAGGATACGCGCCCGGTTCTCCGCCGCCCAGGCGAAGTCGTTGTCGATCATCTTTTCCTCGATGTTGGCGGGAAAATGCTCGACAGGGGTGGCGATGCCTGGCATCGCCACGACGGCATAGGCCTCGTTGTACATCCGGTTGGCCCGTTCGGTAACCGACCAGTCGGCAAGCGCCTTGGCGCCGGCCTTGTTCTTGGCCGACTTCAGGATGGCGAAGCTCTCCAGATCCCAGCCAAGGCCTTCGGACGGGGCGACCACCTCGACAGGAGCCCCCTCACCCTTGAGCTGCGCGCCCTTGTAGGCGAAGGAAATGCCGATGGGATATTCGCCGCGCCCGGCCATCTTGCAGGGCGCCGAGCCGGAATGAGAATAGATGCCGATGTTCTCGTGCAGCCGGTCCATGTAGTCCCAGGCCTTTTCCTCGCCCCAGATCTGCATCCAGCTCGACACATCGAGGAAGCCGGTGCCCGAGGAGGCCGGGTTCGGCATGATGATGTGTCCCTTGTAGACCGGATTTGTCAGGTCTTCCCAGGTCGCCGGCATCGGCAGGCCCTTGGCCTCGGCCTCATAGGTGTTGACGCAAACCGACGCGACCCATGCCCGCTGGCCGACCCAGCGCGGCGGGTCCTGCTTGTCCATCAAGGCCGGCGACAGCTTCTCCACGCCCGCCGGGGCATAGGGCTCAAGCATGCCGCGCTCGGCCATCATCAGCAGGCTGGTGGCGGCAAGACCCCAGACGATGTCGGCCGGCGAGTTCTCTCCTTCCGCCAGAAGCTTCGCGGTGACAACGCCGGTGGAATCGCGGACCCACTGGATCTCGTAGTCCGGATTGTCAGCCTGGAAGGCTTCCGCGAACCCCTGAAGTTCCTCCGGTTCGACCGCCGTATAGACGGTGATTGTCTCGCGCGCCGAAACGCTAAGCGTTGTCGCAAGCGCGGCGGCGGCCGCCAGACCGACCACGCGTCCGAAAGTCTTTGATACCGTTCCCATTTGTGGCTCCCCATGCGGTGAAGGTGAGTAAGGCGCGCAAGTCCGGCTGCTTGTTGTTGTTTGCCGCTATGCGACACGCGGAACCTTACACCACCAGCAAACGACCGATCATTACCATAAGTCAAATCGCTAATTCTAATAGAACGCATCGAATGAATCGATGTATTCTACCCTTGGCGATTCACGCAAGCGTTCCGCCTGCCGTACCCGAGCCCACAAGAGGAAGACCCAATGCGCTACGTGCAACTGCGAGCCTTTCACAACGTGGCGATCTCAGGGGGCTTTTCGAAGGCCGCCGACGCGCTGGGACTGACCCAGCCGGCGGTCTCCGATCAGGTCCGCAAGCTCGAGGAAGAGTATCAGATAATCCTGTTTCATCGAAACAAACGTCAGGTCTCCCTGACCGACACGGGCGCGCGATTGCTCGAAATCACCCGCCGCATGTTCGACACGGAAACCCAGGCGATGGAATATCTGTCCGAGGCCCGCGACCTGCGCACCGGCACGCTGCGGATCATTGCCGACAGTGCGTTGCACCTGCTTCATCTTCTTCCGCCGTTTCGCCAGCAATATCCTGGTATCGAGATCTCCATTCGCAGCGGCAATACCGAGACGGTGCTGTCGGCGCTTGAGGACTATGCGGCCGACGTCGGCGTTCTGGGCGAGGTGATCACCCTTCCCCGCTTCAAGGCGCTGCATCTGGGCAGCGAGGCCATTGTCGCCTTTGTCGCCCGGGATCATCCGTGGAGCGAGCGAACCGGCGCGACGCTTTCAGAGATCTGCACCAAACCGTTGGTGCTGAGGGAAAGCGGCTCGAAAACCCGGCAGAAGTTCGAGGAGGAGGTCGCGTTGCGCGGGCTCGTCGCCAATGTGGCGATCGAGGCGGAAGGTCGCGAGGCGGTGCGCGAGATCGTCGCCACCGGCCTTGGGGTTGGTGTCGTCTCGCGCGCCGAGTTCGGCCACGATCCGCGCCTGCGCGAGATCGTCATCACCGACGCCGACATGCGCATGGAGGAGGCTCTCCTGTGCCTTGCCGAACGGTCGCAAGCGAAGCTGATCTCGGCTTTTTTCGAGATCGCGGCCGACACGCTTCCCCTCACGCCGGGACGATGATCACACCTTGATGCGCGCGCCCGCCGGATCATAGGCGGGCTTGAACGACGCACGGGCGGGAAGGCGCGCCCCGGCGATGTCCACTTCCCAGGCGCCGTCGGCAAGGAAACGCGCGTCTATTGCCGTATCGGACTGGATCATCGCCAGGCCGACCGGACCGCCGAGCGAATAACCATAGGCCGCGGAGCGCAGATAGCCGACCGGCCTGCCGTCGCGCAGCACCAGTTCCCCGCCCCAGGCGACCGCCTCGCTATCCTGCACGACGATCTGGACAAGGCGGCGGTGGCGCGGCTTGCCGCGCTGCTCGGACAAGGCCTCCTTGCCGATGAAGCCGCCCGGCTTGTCGAAATCGACGGCGAAGGCAAGTCCTGCCTCGAAGGGCGTGACCTCCGGATCGAGGTCGCGCCCCCAGGCGCGGTAGCCCTTTTCCAGCCGCAGGGCTTCTAGGGCATAATATCCCGCGTCCCGCAGACCGAGATCCGCGCCGGCCTCGAAGAGGGCGTCATAGACACCGGTTGCGAAATCCGCCGGTACATAAAGCTCAAAGCCGAGTTCCCCGACATAGGTCATCCGGTTTGCAAGCACCTTGGCATAGGCAAGGTCGATCTCCCGGTTGTGCGCAAATGCAAAGCCCTCGTGCGACAGGTCCGCATCGGTCAGCCGCGACAGGAGCTCGCGGGACTGCGGTCCCATCACGCTCAGCACCGCATAGGCGGAGGTTACGTCTGTGAGTGTGACGGCAGCCTCCTTGGGTATCTGGCGGCTGATCCAGTCCGCGTCACGCACCGCCTGCGCCGTGCCGGTGACGAGGAGAAAGCTTTCCGGTCCGCGTCGCAACACGGTGAGGTCGCTTTCGTAGCCCCCCCGGTCGTTGAAGAGGCCGGTATAGACCGAGCGGCCGACCTCGACGTCGACATCGGCCCCGCAGATCCGGTTGAGGACGGCGGGGGCATCCCGTCCCTGGACCAGCAGCTTGGCGAAGGAGGTCTGATCGAAGACCGCCACCGCCTCGCGTACAGCCTTGTGTTCGCGCGCGACCGCCTCGAACCAGTTCTGCCGACCGAAGGAATAGCGGATCTCCCGCGCCTCGCCCTCATCGGCGAAGAAGCTGGCCCGCTCCCACCCCATCTTGGAGCCGAAGACCGCACCTTTGGCCGACAGCCGGTCGTAGAGCGGCGACTTGCGCAAGGGCCGCGCCGTTTCCAGCTCGCGGTTCGGCCAGGGCATGGCGTAATGCAGGCCGAGCGTTTCCTTGACCCGGTCGTGCAGCCAGCGCGTGTTGTTGTTGAAGCGGTCGAAGCGGCGGATGTCGACCGGCCACAGGTCCTGGGTCGGCGCGCCGTTGACGATCCATTCGGCAAGCGCCTGCCCGGCGCCGCCCGCACTGGCGATGCCCATGGAGTTGAAGCCCGCGCCGACGAAGAAGTTCCGCAGGCCCGGCGCTTCGCCCAGGATGAAGTTGTTGTCCGGCGTGAAACTCTCCGGGCCGTTGTAGAACTGCCTGATCTCGGCCTCCGCCAGCGCCGGCACGCGCTCCAGCGCATGTTCCATCAGGATCTGGAACTGGTCCCAGTCGTCGGGCAGGAGCTGGAAGACGAAATCGTCGGGAATGCCGTCCATGCCCCAGGGCTTCGCCTCGGGTTCGAACCCGCCCATTACCAGACCGCCGACCTCTTCCTTGAAATAGGTGTATCCGTCGGGGTCGCGCATCACCGGAAGATCCGGATGCACGCCCTCGATTTTTCCGGTGACGATATACATGTGCTCGGCCGAATGCAGCGGCACATCAACGCCGCACATCCGCCCGACCTTGCGCGCCCACTGCCCTGCGCAATTGACAACAATGTCCGCTTTCACCGACCCGCGATCGGTGACGACGCCCGTCACCGCCCCTGCCGCCGTCGTGACGTCCAGAACACGCACGCCCTCCAGGATCCGCGCCCCTCCGCGTCGCGCACCGCGCGCCAGCGACTGCGTGAGATCGGTCGGATTGGCCTTGCCGTCGCCGGGCAGCCAGACCGCGCCGACGAGATCGTCGGTCGCCATCACCGGCCACATGTCGCCGGCCTCCTTCGGCGTGAGCACCTCGATCTCGACGCCTTGTGCGCGCGCGGAAGCGGCCGTGCGTCTCAGCACCGTCATGCGGTCCTCGGTGCGCGCCACGGTGATCGAGCCGCAGTTTTTCCAGCCTGTCGCCAGGCCGGTTTCGGCTTCCAGTCCGGCATAGAGCTCCGTCGACGCCCGAATCAGGCGGGTCATGCTCTCGTGGGACCGCAACTGCCCGACCAGACCGGCGGCGTGCCAGGTGGTTCCACCGCTTAGCTGCCCCTGCTCCAGAAGCAGCACGTCCCGCTTGCCGAGCTTCGTCAGATGATAGGCAAGGCTCGCCCCGACGATCCCGCCGCCGATGATGACGATCTCTGCCTGAGACGGCATTGCTTCCTGCGACATGCGTTGTGTCTCCCTCACCTTCAAACCCTCCCCGGCGCACGCTGCCCTGCGCCTGACCGCACCGGGATCGCCTGCCGAATGGCTGCCAAGACAGCCTGCACTCTTTGCAAAATTTTGCAATTCTTTTCTAATATTGGCAAAATCATGCTATAGAGCGTGCTTGCAAAGCGTGTGGCCTTGCGGACGCGTTTGAAACCAGATGGAAGCCCCCGATGCGCGAGACACCCCTCATGCCCGCCGAACATCGCCGCGCCCGGATTGTCGATGAGGTCGAACGCCATCAGACGGTGACGATCCGGGGGTTGAGCGAAAGCCTGGGCGTGTCCCGCGAGACCCTGCGCAAGGATATTTCCCTGCTCGACCAGGCCGGCCGCCTGCGCCAGGTGCGCGGCGGCGCAATGATCCGAGACCGGGAAGAGCCGCCGGTGGAGGAACGCATCCTAACCAACCCGCACGGCAAGCGTGCGATTGCCGCTGCCGCTGCCGCGCTCGTACCCGACGGCGCCACCATCTTGCTGGATTCGGGGTCGACCACCCGCTTGCTGGCAGAGCGCCTCGTCGAACGGGTGGCGACGGGGATGCGGCTCAGCGTTTTCACCAATGACCTGAAGATTGCGCTTATGCTGCACCCCCATGGGGTTGCGGTGCATGTGCTGGGCGGACGTCTCGCCGAGGGCGAGGAATCCACCAGCGGGCTGGACGCGATCGACATGTTGAGCGGTTACAGCGTCGACCTTGCCTTCGTCGGTGTCGGCGGGCTCGGTTCGAGATTGGCGATCTCCGATTACAGCCGCGAGGCCGTCGCCCTGCGCACGGCGATGCTGGCTGCGGCCCGCACCCCGGTCCTGCTCGCCGATCACACCAAGATCGACCGACCCGCGCCCGTGCGTCTGGCGCCGCTTCCGGAAAACCTGCGCCTCATCACCGACCGGCCGCTTCCCTCCCCACTGGCCGATGCACTCGCAAAAGCCTCCGTGCGCGTCGCGCTGGGGAGACCCTGACGACCCGGCTGTTGCCGCGGTTCGGCGCCCCCCCCATGGGCTGGCTGATGTCAAACGAGCGGTCGCGTCGTTTCTACCGCCGACACGTCTCAGTCCCTAGATTCCCAGAGCGGCATCGATCCCGTAACCGCCGATGGCGCCGACCTGGGCCGATAGAGCCGTTGCAAGGTGCCGATCATGTCCTCAAATGACTTGTCGAACTCGACGCAGGTCTTGTCCGTCGGCCGGAGGTAGGTCGAACGCCCCTTCCGCTCGCTCGTCAGGAATCCTGCTTTTTCCAGTTCGCGTATCTTGCGATGGACGGTGGACAACGGCAGATCAAGAACCCCGGCCAGAGCCGACAGGTCATATAGCCGCTCCTGGTTCTCCCCGACGATCACCGTCCGGATGATCAGAGCATCGAGCGGCCCACCCCACAATCCGGTCTCGATTGCATAGAACCGGTTCAGGCATTCGATAATTTGTGTCTGAACGATGCGGCGCAGTTCTTCCGCCGCATCTGGCGGGAAATTCTGCCGGATATTCATTTGAGTTGCTTCCGCATGTCTTGTCCCCCCGTCGCGTCTCCCGCACATCGACATTTCTACTGAAGGCTATCAGCTCCTTTCCAGAATGGAAACATCGAAAACCCGGGGCGCGACGTCGCATGCTATTGGAAATGCAGGGCGAAATGCGCCACGGCGAATGACCTCACTGTCCCACGGCCAATGACGAAGGCTCGCCAAAGGCCCCGGCGATTGCGCAAGGTGGAGGAGAAGAACATGACGAAACATATACTTGTGGTCGGAGGCGGCATCGGGGGGACGATGACCGCGAACAGTATCGTTGCCAAGCTCTATCCGGAGATTTCACGGGGTGAAGTCAAGGTCAGCATGTTGTCCGACTCCCCTTGGCACTACTACAAACCGGCATTCATGTACGTGGCGTTCGACATGTTTTTTGAGGGTGAGCTGCGCCGCAAGCAACGTTCGCTCTTGCGTCCCGAGATCAATTTCAGTGTCGACAGGGTGACGGAATTCGACTTTGCCGGATCCCGCGTGAAAACCGCGAGCGGCAAGACCGTCGGCTACGATTACATTGTCGTGTCGACCGGCTGCTTGCCCGCCCCCGAGCGCATTCCCGGCCTGAAGGAAGGCGGTGACTATTTCTACCAGTATGACCCGGCCCGTCAGCTTGCCGAAAAGCTGCGGAACTTCGAGAAGGGTCGGATCTTCATCACTGTGAACTTCCCGAAGACGCCGAACGTCCCGCACCAGTGCGGCATCGCGCCGATGGAAACCACGCTGATGGTCGACGAGTACCTCCGGCGCAAGGGGGTGCGGGATCAGGTCGAGATCGTCTACACCTATCCGACGGTATCGCAGCTCCTGCGCAACTGCTTGTTCCTTCAACAAGAAGTCTGCGAGGTTCTGCCGCCGGTCTTCGAAAGCAAGGGCATCAAGTATCAGCGCGGTTTCACCCTTGCCTCCGTCGATCCTGGCAAGAAGATCGCCGTGTCGGAGGAGGGCAAGGAAGAGGAATTCGACATCCTCATGTGCACTCCGCCGATCCGCGCCGTCGATGCGGTCATCGAGAGCGGCATATCCAAGGCGCCGAACAACGAAGGCTGGCTTCCCACCGACCGCCAGACGCTGCAGCTCGAAGGTCACCCCAACGCCTACATCATGGGCGACACGGTCGACCTGCCGATCAGCAAGGCCGGAGGTTCCTGCCACAACCAGTCCCCCGTTATCGCCAACAACATTGCCGGCGATCTGCGGCTCGGCCGTCCGGTTGATGCCTATGACGGCCGCGTCCAGGCCGTCGCCCAGATGGGGCTCGAGTTGGGAATGCCGCTTTGGTACGACTACGACGAGGATGTGCATCCGACCCCGCCGACCAAGGTCGGCGGATTGCTTCGCAAGGCATTCAACAGGGGGATCTACTGGTCAGTTGCCCGCGGCATCATCTGATCACGGTGGATCACCGACAACCTTTGGGAAGGAAACACAATGAGCACATCCACGACTGAAATGTCAGAAACCAATGCGGCCGAACCGCTTGTGGAACGGATCGCGCAGGGTTCGGCATCCTTGGACGAAGCCACGGAAAAGGGGCTTGCGGACCTTCTGGAAAAAGTCGCTCCGTTGTTGCAGGCCGGGCGGTTTCACAACGTCGTCGATCTTCTGTCGCTGGCCTCGGACGCAGTGGACATGGCCGATGACGCCATGATCCAGAAGCTGATGAAGGCCTATGAAGAGGGTATTGGCGCGGCCTGGTCGCTCAGCAATGCCGCTCGTTATGCACAAGCCGAGGCGGCCACCTTGCCGGTGCCGACACTGTTCGGTCTGCTGCGTGCCGCCGGCGACGAGGATGTCCGTCGCGGTCTGCATTTCGGGATCCGCTTCCTCGCCGTGCTTGGCAGCCGAATGAAGGATGACGGCGAGGTATGACCGCCGATGCGGACCTTGCCGCTCTCTATCAGGACCGGGTGCGGCATTGGGCTGCAAGGGTGCGCAACGATCGCCGGCTTTCGCATCCGGCGATCACCGTCACGAAAAGCAGCCCGCTCTGTGGCAGCGCCCTGACATTCGATGTCAGGGCGGATGGCCGGACCCTTGTCGAACTGGGCTATCGGGTCCGCGCCTGTACGCTCGGAATGGCTGCGGCGGCGGTCGTCGTCGCCAACGGTCCGGGGACCCCTGTTGCAGACATACTCTTTGCCGGGCAGATGTTACGAAGACTCCTGGCCGGAGACGACGTTCATTTCCCAGCTTCGTGGAACGCGCTTGAGATGTTTGTCGCGGCCCAAGGCTTTCAAAGCCGCCATGGATCGATATTGCTTCCATTCGAAGCGATCTCGGATGCCTTCGACGAAACCGGCTTTTCCTGAACAATCCGCAATCGTTTGCCCGAGCCCGACAACCGCAGTGTGGTGGCGAACCGGTGGGCTCCGGGACTGATGTGGCCCGGATCGCGAGTGGCGATCGCCAACGAGCCTGTGCCGTTGCCCTTGGGTGCCTGAGCGTCGTTTCGACGAGGTCGGCGAGGACATTGCCCCTTGGACGGTCGGACCACCCGCCATGTCGGCCCGGCAGAAAGCGGGCGTCATATTCGGACACATCCAGCGTATCGCGCCATAGTGTGTTCGGGACGCCATCCTGCATGAGCCGCGCTGTCGTGCTCGCGGTCCACAGCGGCGTTGCTACCCCCTCCCCTCCGGCGATCGCCTTTTCAAAGGCCTCCGTGCGCGCCATCCGCGCATAGCGCAAACTGCTCGTCACGAACAATCGATTGCCTTTCCGAAGTGACGGCTTTGCGGGCGTTTGCTCAAATTTTTTGCAGTGCAATAATTAATTGCAGTATGCAATTGACATGCAAGCAGCCTGCTAATAATCCTGAGTGCACAGGGTTGAAAGAAGCGGGTTAAGCACGTGAAACGTGCTTGCTTCGGTCGACGGGACACGCGCGACAAAGCGCGGGAAATGTCGGCGGCCAGGCGCTGACGGGCGGGACCGAACCCAGGCCGCGGGCGCGCCGGCATTCAAACCCGAACAAGACCGTCCGTCGCTTACGCGGAGCGACAAGGCCAAGAAAAATCCGGAGGAAATCGCGCAGCATTGTCGATGGCGAACGGCACGTCCGTTCCGCGTTCAGAAGGACCAGAGTGATGTATGCCGATGCGAAGACAGCCTCCAAGTCCATTGAATTTGTCGGGAAGCGCTCCTCCGACTACCGGGATGCCCTCTCCCACTACGCCGATGTGTGGTTGCCCGACATTGCCTGCATGAAACGCTGCTTGGCCCCGCGTCCCGGCGAACGCATTCTCGAGGTCGGCGCCGGAAACGGTTACTTCAGCACGGCGATTGCCGAATGCCTCGGACCGGACGGGCTTCTGGTCGCCAGCGATCCGTCGGTCGATCAGCTTTCCGGCCTCGAGGCCGACAGCACCCATGGAAACATCCGCGTCGTACCGGCCTCGGCCGACGTGCTCGACATCCCCTTCAGCGGCTTCGATGCGGTGTGGAGCCGGGGCGCGATCCATCATGTCACCGACAAGACCTCGGCGTTTACGCGGTTTTCCGCTCTAGCGCGTCCGGGCGGCCGGCTGGTGATTGCGGATATTTTCGCCGGTACCCCGCTTGCCCGTTACTTCGACGGGTTCATCGCCCGCAGCTGCAGCACCGGGCACGAAGTCGCCTTTCTCTCCCATGAGTTTGCCGAAAGCCTGTGCGCGCTTACCGGCTGGGGACAGCCGACCTTCGATGAGGTCATCACCCCGTGGGAGTTCAGAAACCGCGAGGATATCGGCCGGTTTCTCCAGCTTCTGTTCTCGGCCAAGCCGGACTATTCAGCGGAGGACTGTTTCGCGGCGGCAGACCACTATCTGAGCGTCAGCGAAACGGCATCGGGCTGGGCGCTGATGTGGCCCATGACGGTGATGACCGCAATCCGCCCGACGCATGGTTGATGGCCAATGGCAAGGACCCTCACCATGCCTCATCTCACGAGAATGAACGCGACGGGCGTCCTGCAGTCGGGCAAACGCAAGCGCTGCGCTCCGCGAAGCCGGGTCCGGCCCGGGCTGCGGATACGCTCCCTCCGGGGCGACCTGGCCGAGCTCAGGTCAATGCGCCTGGACGGCAAGCGCCTTGCCCTGCCGGCGCGGCCCCTTCCCGCCAGCCGGCTCGCCCCCAGGACCGTGATCTATCATGGCAGCGCCGGAGCCTTCGCGCATATCGCCAGCCGAACCGCTTTTCCGGATGCGCAGAGCATGGCTTGCGAAAACCTTTTCGAGGTCGTCGATGCAGTGCGGAGCGGCCGGGCCGAGGTGGCCGTGCTGCCATGCGAGAACATTCTCGCCGGACGGGTGCCCGACATCCATATGCTTCTGCCGGACATCGGGCTGGCGATCGTGGGCGAGGTGTTCCTGCCCATCGAGCTCCACCTGGTGGCCCCGCACGGATGGTCCCTGGACGAGATCACCCGGGTGCACTCGCATCCCGTCGCCCTCAAGCAGGTGCAGCGCTTTCTTGACGCCCACGGGCTTTCGCCTGTCGCGGAGAGCAATACGGCGACGGCGGCAGCCCTCATCAAGCAAAGAGGCGACCGGAGGGCTGCGGCCGTGGCCTCCAGCCTCGCCGCCGAGACCTACGGACTGGCGATCCTGAAGCGCAATATCGAGGATATTCCCTTCAACCTGACGCGCTTCTACGTGCTTGCGGCGAAACCGGTCATTCCGCCGCCGGAGCAGCACGACATCATGACCAGCCTGCTGTTCGAGGTGACCGATACGCCCGGCGCGCTGTTTCGCGCTGTCGGCGGATTTGCCGACAACGGCATCAACCTGACCCGGCTGGAAAGCTACCTTGTCGGCGGGCAGTTCGTCGCGACCCGCTTTCTGTGCGAGTTCGAGGGTCACCCGGACGTGCCGCAGGTCCGCCGGGCGCTTGAGGCGCTCACGGCCCAGACCACACGCCAGACCGTTCTGGGCGTCTATCCGATGCATGCCATCGGATCGCGCGTGCGCGCCAGGAGCCGCCAGCCCTCCCGGCCCGACGGCCTGCGCAAGGGGTTGTCGTGATGCCGCAGCCGCAGCCCCTTCGCGCAGCTTCACCGGACGGACTGGCGCTGGTCCTGTCCGCGCTCGCGCCCCGGCTCGGCGCGCGCCTGTCGACGGCCTTTCCGGTCCGCGAGCAGCATGGCCGCGACGCCAGTTATCTGCCCGCCTGCCCGCCGGATGCGGTTGCCTATCCGGAGAATGTCGAGGACGTCGTCTTCATCCTCCAGACCTGCCATTCCCACCGGGTTCCCGTCATTCCCTTCGGCACCGGCACGTCATGCGAGGGACATGTCGCGGCGCTCCACGGCGGCATCTGCCTCAACATGTCCCGGATGGATGCCATCGGTCCGGTGAGCGTCGCCGACATGACCTGTCGCGTCCAGCCGGGCGTCACCCGGAAGGCGCTGAACGCCTGGCTGCGCGACACCGGCCTGTTCTTTCCCGTCGATCCGGGGGCGGATGCCTCCCTTGGAGGAATGATCTCGACCCGCGCCTCCGGCACGAACGCCGTGCGCTATGGCACCATGAAGGATCACGTGATCTCCGTGGATGCGGTGCTGGCCGACGGCACGGTGTTGCGCACGGCAAGCCTCGCGCGCAAATCCTCGGCCGGCTACAATCTCACCCAGCTGATGGTCGGCGCCGAGGGCACGCTCGGTGTCATCGTCTCCGCCACCTTGCGGCTGCATCCGATCCCGGAAGCGGTCGAGACCGCGCTGATCGCCTTCCCCTCCTCCGCCGCGGCCATCGACTGCGCGATCGCGATCATGGGATCGGGCATCCAAGTGGCCCGGATCGAGTATCTCGACGATGTCCAGATCCGCGCCATCGAGCGCTATTCCAGGCTCGGCCTGAGCGAGGGCGACACTCTCATCGTGGAGTGCAGCGGCGATCCCGACAGTGTTGCCCGGCAGATGCGGTGGATCGGCGAGATCGCCGTGGACTTCGCCGCAAGCAGCGTAACGACGGCGCGCAGCGCGGACGCGCGCGGCCGGATCTGGAAGGCGCGGCATGACGCATGGTGGGCGGCCATCGCGTTGCGGCCGGGCGCCAAGGGGATCCCCACCGACAGCTGCGTCCCGGTCTCGCGCCTTGCCGAGGCGATCGACGGCGCCCGGCGCGATTGCGCCGAACTTGGCGTGACCGCACCCATCTGCGGTCATGTCGGCGACGGCAATTTTCACCTGTGCGTCGTCTTCGATCCCGAAAGCCCGCGCGAGGCGACAGCCGTCGAGACGCTGCTGGAGCGGCTGAGCCGGCGTGCCATCGCCCTTGGCGGAACGATCACCGGGGAACACGGGATCGGCTACGGCAAACGCGCCTTTATGGCCGAGGAACACGGCGAGGCCGGCTTGCGCGCGATGGCGGCGGTCAAGCGGGCGCTCGATCCGCGCAACATCATGAATCCGGGAAAAATCATCGAGGCCGGCGGCCTGCCGCCGTTCGAATAAGGGGAGGCTCACGGAATCCATGGCACATGGTCCTCAATCCATCGCCGAGTTTCGCGACCTGGCGCGCCGGCGGTTGCCTCGGTTCGTGTTCGACTTCATCGACGGGGGGAGCGGCAGCGAAAACACGCTTGCCGAAAACCGCAGCGCGCTCGACCGCCTCCGGCTGCTCGGGTCCGCCCCCACCGACGTCAGCGATTGTTCGAGCGAAGTCACGCTGTTCGGGCAGACCCACAGGTTTCCGGTGATCATCGGGCCGACGGGCCTTGCCGGAGCGGCCTGGCCGCGCGGAGACGTCGATCTCGCCCGCGCCGCGTCGTCCAGCGGCATTCCCTTCGTGATGAGTTCGGCTGCGACCGCGACCATGGAGGAGGTAGCGGCCGCCGGCGACGGGACCAAGTGGTTCCAGCTCTATCTGTTCAAGGACCGGGAGGTCAGCAAGCGGCTGCTTGCCAGGGCGCGGACGCTGGGCTTCGCGGCGCTTGAGGTCACGGTGGACAATGCCATTCCGGGCCGGCGCCTGCGCGATGCGAAAAACGGCTTCTCGCTGCCGTTTCGCTGGACGCCGGCAAAGCTTGCGAGCCTTGTCTCCCACCCCGCCTGGAGCCTTCGCATGGCGCGCGCCGGCGCGCCGAAGCTGGAGGTCATGGCGGCGGAACTGGGCTTGCAGAAAACGGATACGATTGCCGAGCTCATGCAATCCCAGCTCGACGCTTCGGTCGGCTGGGAGGACATCAAATGGGTGCGCGATGCCTGGGACGGCCCCTTGATCGTCAAGGGCATGCTCGACCCCGGGCAGGTGGCAAACGCCCTTGAGATCGGTGTCGACGGGCTGGTGATTTCCAACCACGGCGGCCGGCAGCTCGATGGCGCGGTCGCCGCCATCGACGTGCTTGCGGAGTTCCGGGCGCAGGCCGGGCCCGACCTGACCCTTCTGGTCGACAGCGGCTTCCGGACCGGAACGGACATCGCGCGCGCCCTGGCGCTCGGGGCGGATGCGGTGCAGGTCGGCCGGGCCACGCTTTATGCGCTGGCGAGCGGTGGCGAGCCGGCAGTCCGCCAGGCGCTCGCCATCCTGAAAACCGAGTTCGAGATCGCGCAGATGCTCATGGGCGCGCGCAGCTTAAGCGACTTCGCACCCTCGATGCTGCGCACCCGCGCAATTGCCGCGGCACCCGGGACCGGTCAGCCGCCGACATCGCGACGCGCGGCCTCCGGTCCATTGTCGCTGGTTGCCGGCGAGCGGCCGGCCGCCAAGCCCTGATCCAGTCTTGCACCTTACGAAAACAGACCTTTCCAGCAAAACAGACACCGAAGGGAACAGTCAGATGCTTCGACAAAAACTGGCCGCATGCGCTGCGGCGCTCCTCCTGTGCGCGACCGCTGCTCCGGCATGGAGCGCGGAGACGACCAAGGTCGCGATCACCTATATCGTCGATCACCCGGCCATCGACGCGGCGCGGATGGGGATCGTCGATACGCTGGCGGAGGGCGGATACACGGAGGGCGAGACCCTCGACATCACCGTCCAGAGCGCCCAGGGCAACATGCCGACGCAGTTGCAGATCGCCAAGGCGTTCGCCGGCCTGAAGCCGGATCTCCTGATCGCGATCAGCACTCCGTCGGCGCAGGCGCTGCAAAGCGCTGCGGGCGACATTCCCGTTGTCTTCGCCGCCGTGACCGACCCGGTCGAGGCCAAGCTCGTCGCCAGCCTCGAGGCGCCCGGCGGAACGATCACCGGAACCAGCGACAAGCAGCCGTTCGGCCCGACGCTGGAACTGATCAAGTCGCTTGTCCCGGACGTCACGACAATCGGCGTCATCTACAATGCCGGCGAAGCCAACTCCGTTTCGCAGGTCGCGGCCCTGAAGCTGGAGATCGAGGCCCTCGGGCTGAAGCTTGAGGAAAGCACCGCCTCCCAGACCGCCATGGTCGCCGATGCCGCCGTCAGCCTTGCCGGGCGCGCCGATGCGATCCTCATTCCCACCGACAGCACCGTCGTGGCCGCGGTGGAAAGCGTTGTGAACGTGGGCAAGAAGGCGAAGATCCCGGTCTTTGCCAGCGACACGACCTCGGTCGAGCGTGGCGCCCTCGCCGCCCTTGGCTTCGACTACTACAAGCTCGGGCGCCTGACCGGCGAGATGGCGATCCGGATTCTCCAGGGCGAAAGCCCCGGCGCGATCCCGGTAGGAACGCTCGACACCCAGGACCTTTACCTGAACAGGACCTCGGCCGCTGCCATGGGCGTGACCCTGCCCGACGCCCTGCTGGAAACCGCCAAGAAGGTTGTCGAATAGGATGAGCGCCCTTGCCCTTTCCGGCGCGATCGAAGCCGGGCTCCTCTTCTCGCTCGTGGCGCTCGGGGTGTATCTCTCCTTTCGCGTCCTCAACTTCCCCGACCTGACTGTCGACGGCAGCTTCCCCCTGGGGGCTGCCGCCACCGCGGTCGCGATCGTTCACGGCATCAACCCGTTTGTGGCGACCGCCATCGGAACGGTGGCGGGATGCTGCGCGGGGTTCGTTTCCGCCTATCTCAACGTCCGCTTCAAGATCCTGAACCTTCTGGCCGGGATCCTGACGATGGTCGCGCTCTATTCCATCAACCTGCGCGTGATGGGCCGGCCGAACATCTCGCTCTACGGCGAGGAAACGATCTTCACGCCAATCGGGAACCTGATCGACCTCGGCCTGTGGACCAACAGCGTTATCCTTCTGGTCATCGCGGTTGCCATGAAGCTTCTGGTCGACTGGTTCCTGGGCACGCAGGTTGGCCTTGCGGTTCGCGCCAGCGGTGAAAATCCGGTCATGGCGCGGGCGCAGTCTGTCGACAACGGACGCATGACGATCATCGGCATGACGCTGAGCAACGGGCTCGTGGGTCTTGCCGGGGCGCTGTTTGCTCAGAGCCAGGGCGTTGCGGATGTTTCGCTCGGCATCGGAACGATCGTCACCGGCCTCGCCGCACTGATCATCGGCGAAACCCTGTTCGGGTCGATCAAGGTTGCCTGGGCGACCCTTGGGTGCCTGGTCGGTGCGGTTCTCTATCGGCTTTTCATCGCCGCCGCCCTCAGTGCCGGGTTCCTCGGCATCCAGGCGCAGGACCTCAATCTGGTGACCGCCGTCGTCGTCGCCGTCGCCGTCATTCTCTCGCAGGCGCGGCGCAACAGCCGGTTCCGGCTGTGGCCGTGGCTGCGACGCCAGGTCACCCAACCGCAACCGCAGAAGGGATAAGCGCATGCTCAGTGTCTGCGACGCCTATGTCACCTTCAACCCCGGCACGCCGCTGGCGGTGCCGGCCCTTCGGGGTGTCGATCTCGACATCGAGGAGGGGGAATTCGTCACGGTGATCGGCACCAATGGCGCCGGCAAGTCGACGCTTCTTTCGGCTGTGGCCGGGGATGTGCGCCTCGACAGCGGCGGCATCTATATCGACGGTCACGACGTTACCGGCCGGCCGACCGAGCAGCGCGCCGGGATGATCGGGCGGGTTTTCCAGGAGCCGCGCGCCGGCACCTGCAGCTCGCTCACGGTGGAGGAAAACCTGGCGCTCGCCGCAAGCCGCGGAGGGCGGCGCGGCCTGCGCAGCGCCTTGGGGCGGGGGCGCAAGAAGCGCGAGCTGGCCGAGCAGTTGTCCCGCCTCGGCATGGGACTGGAGGGGCGGCTCGGCGCCCTGGCCGGCACGCTTTCCGGCGGCCAGAGGCAGGCACTCAGCCTGCTGATGGCCACCTTGCTGCCGATGAAGATCCTCATCCTCGACGAACACACGGCCGCGCTCGACCCGGGCGCGGCGGCGACCGTCTTGGAGCTTTCCGCCGAGATCACCGGGGAACAGAAACTGACCGCTCTGATGGTCACCCACAGCATGCGCAACTCGCTCGACTTCGGGACCCGCACGATCATGATGAATGCCGGGCGGATCCTGCTCGACATCCATGGCGAGGAGCGCAAGGGCTATGACGTTCCCGACCTGCTCAACCTGTTCAAGAAAACAACCGGGTCCGAGGTTGAGGACGATCAGCTGATCCTTGCCTGATCGCCAACATGTCAGGGAGCGCGGGCTATCCGGCCCCGCGCTCGCGCTCCAGCTCCCGGATGAGCAGACCGGGCGGATTTTCCGGGACCATCTGACGCAACCGCGCAATCCGCACCTCGGCGAAAAGGCCTGCCCTTGCATAGGGTTCGGCGTCGAGGAACCTGTCTATGGCCGCGCGGGTCTCATGGGACAGCACCATCAGGCTGCCGATCACCCTGGACCCGTCATCGGTTTGCAACGGCCCGCCGAAGGCGACCTGATCCCCATGGGCGATCATGTAGTCCAGATGGTCCGCTCTCGTGCGCTGACGCAGGTCGCCGGCATCCGGACGGTCAAGGCAATAAACAACGAATGGCATGTCGGGATCTCCCGTCTGGTTGAGGGCGATGATCTCCTGAAAACGTTTCGTCCCCTGTGCGTGCCGAAGGCCCGCACCGTATCCGGCGGTTCTTGTCGTGCCGCCCGTGCAGTGGCCGGACGGTGGACACTTGTCGTCCGCTTTGGGCCCCGCGCCATCCGTGTAGGATAAATGCGGATTAGACCGTTGCCTTTGCGTAGTAAAGTGCATATGGTTGCACTATGCAAACAATTAGCAATCAAAAGTCGGATCTCTCGAAAGCCGACACCTCCGCCCCCGAAAGCCACGCCGACCAGTTGCTTCAGCTTGAAAGCTGGCTGCCCTATCGGCTGTTTCGGATTTCCGCCCGCGTCGCCGACGTGCTCAACGCCTATTACGGGCCCAAATTCGGCTTTTCCCGATCCGCATGGCGCACCATGGCGATCATCGCCAACCGCCCCGGCGCGAGTGCCAAGGAAATCTGTCAGGCCGGCGGGCTCGACCAGTTCTCGGTGTCGCGCGCCGTGAAGCAGCTTGTCGAGCTCGGCTATGCGCGTCGCCAGGCGGGCCGGTCGGACCGGCGATATGCGGCAATCGAATTGTCGGAGAGCGGCTGGTCCGCCTTCACGGAGATTTCCGACGTTGCCAAACGCCTCGACGCGGATCTGACCAGCGCCGTCTCGGAGAAGGAACTGGCCGCTCTCGACAGCATCTTGACGCGACTGGACAACGCCAGCGCCGGAATTCTCGCGCGCGGATGGCGCGGCGCGGCGGATGCGCCCGTCGATCCGGCCGACGCCACCGCAAAACGGGACGGCCGGTAACCGAACACGGCCCCTCCCCGACCGGACTGTCCTTACAAGGGCATTGCTCACACGCAGGAAAGGGATCCATGGGTGCGTTTCTCTTTGCCGCCACAGCGATCCTGTGGGGCAGCAGTGCGATCGTCACGGGCCATCAGGCCATATCCGGCGCTCCCGAGGTGTCTGTCGGATACCGGATGGCATTGGTCAGCCTTTTCATGTTCGCCTGGAGTGTCGCCCGCGGCCAGAAACTCAGCCTGAGCAGGGTCGACCGTCCCTGGGTCGCATTGCAGGGCATCCTGTTCTTCGGCCTGGCTTTCATAACCTTCTACCATTCAACAACGCTGATCACATCGGGCATCGCCGCGCTGGTGCTGTCGACCTCCTCGCTGTTCGCCGCGCTCGTGGGATGGCTGTTCCTGTCCGCCCGGGTCACCCTGCGCATGCTGATCGGCATCGTCTCCGGCATTGCCGGTCTCGGCGTGATCGCGCTACCACAGCTTGCGGTGGTATCGACCAATTCCGAAACGATGGCCGGCGTTGCACTCGCGCTGGCCGCCGCCGCCTGCACCGGATGCGGGACCGTCGTCGCCATGCGAAACCAGCACGCCGGCATCCCCATTCCGGTGCTCATCAGCTGGGCGGCGTTGTGCGGGGCGCTGTTTTCCTTCGCGCTTGCCTTCTTCGGGGGCTTGAGTTTCCGGGTCGACGTATCGCTCACCTATCTGGCCGGTCTCGCCTATCTGGCGATCATCGCCTCCTGCGTCACCTTCTTCATGTATTTCAGTCTGGTGCAGCGCATCGGCGCGGCCAGCGCCTCCTACACGCTGGCGCTGGTGCCCGTGGTGGCGCTGCTCCTCTCCGCCCTGTTCGAGAATCTCGCGATCGACATCTATGTGCTGTCCGGCGGCGTCGCGGTCCTGATCGGCAACATCCTCGTTCTCAGTTCACAGGGACGGCGGGCGGCTCCGGCCGCGCCACACACGAAAGAGGAAAGCCCCACATGACACTGCAGGTTTTCGGCACACATCCGACCGTGCCGCTGTCGGCGGCCATTCGGGCGGGCGACTTCATCTTTCTGTCCGGGCAGGTTCCCTTCGGTCCCGACGGCAGGCTGGTCGGGGGAGACATCGAAACCCAGACCCGGCAGGTGCTCGACAACATCAAGGCCGCCCTGGAGACGGCAGGAGCAACGCTTTCGGATGTGGTCAAGGCGACCATCTGGCTGACCGACCCGGACGACTTCGCCCGCTTCAATACGGTCTACGGGACCTATTTCGACAAAGCCCCTCCTGCCCGCTCCTGCGTCGTCTCGCAGTTGATGGTCGACGCCTGCGTCGAGATCGAGGTCATCGCCTACAAGCCGTTGCCGGCCTGATCCCCTGCAAGCGCACAGACCACGACCAACGGCCTTGAGTCTCATGCCAAACACGAAAAAACCCGGACCGCGCGAGGCGGTCCGGGCCAATTGTCAGCGTGACGGCTTTCATCCGCGTGAGCCGCGGTCTCAGGCGGCCTTGCGCGCGCGGGCGGCTTCAAGCACCAGGTCCGCGGTCTTGCCGGCCGAGGCCGGGTTCTGGCCGGTCACGAGGTCCCCGTCGCGCACAGCGAAGGGCTCAAAGTCAGGGCCGCTCACGTAGTTCGCTCCCAGCTCCCGCAGGCGCGTTTCCAGCAGGAACGGCACAGCATTTTCAAGGCCGACGGCGCGTTCCTCGCTGTCGGTGAAGCCGGCAACCTTGCGCCCCGCGACGAGGGGCGAGCCGTCCTTGCGTTTGGCGTTCACCAGACCGGCTGGGCCGTGGCAGACGGCGGCCATCACCTTGCCGGCGTCGAGCGTCGTCTCGACGAGGCGGGCAAGGGCCTTGCTTTCGGGGTAGTCGAACATCGTGCCATGCCCGCCCGGCAGGAACACGGCGTCATAGCCCGACACGTCCAGCGTCTCGAACCGCGGCGTATTCGCGACCGCCTCCTTGAGCGCCGCATCGTCATAGTAGCGTTCCACGCTCGCGTCGTTCTCGCCCTTCGGCTTGAGGCTGCGCGCATCAATGGGGATCGCCCCGCCCGCGATCGAGGCCAGCGTGACGTCGGCGCCGGCGTCGACGAAGGCGTAATAGGGCGTGGTCAGCTCCTCAAGCCAGACGCCGGTCGGTTCGTCGGACGGCGCCATGGTCGCGGCAGAGGTGGCGATCATCAGGATTTTCGGTGTGTGGGTCATGATAGGCTCCCGGTTCGGGTTGCACTGCGTGTGAGCCTGATGTGGGGAGCCGCAGACCTTCTTGAAAATAATGTCTGTCGCCTCGTGCCATAAATTTATTTATACCTCTGGTCATGTCCCTGCTTCATCTGCGCAGTTTCATCGAGGTCTATCGGCGCCGGTCGTTCACGGCGGCCGCACGCGCGCTCGGGCTCACCCAGCCCGCACTGTCACACCATGTGGCCAGTCTGGAAGGCCAGGTCGGACGCGCGTTGTTCGAGCGACATGCGCGCGGCGTCCTGCCGACGGCGGCGGCGGACGATCTCGCGGCCCGCATCGGGAGTACGCTCGACGACGCGGAAGCCGCATTGTCCTCGGCACGGGCGCGCTCGACCCAGCTCACCGGTACCATCCATCTTGCCGGCCCGTCGGATTTTCTGGCGGAAGGCTGTGCGCCGTTGCTGATCCGCCTGCAGAAGGCGGGGCTGACGGTGCGGATCGACGTCGGCGGGCGCGACGCGCTCTACGAAAAACTGTTCAATGACGAGGTCGACCTCGCAATCACCGCCTCCGCGCCGTCCGATTCACGGCTGGATCATGCGAGGATCGCCGAAGAGCGCCTCTTGCTGGTGGCGGCGCCCGAGATCCTGCGGACAATTGCCGCCGCACCGGAATTTGCCACCGGACTGCAGGGCGCGCCCTGCCTCGCCTATGATCTCGACCGGCCTTTGGTGCGAACCTGGCTCAAGCAGAACGGTATCGCGTTGCCGGAGGGGGCGCCCGCCTTCACCGCGCCCGATCTGCGCATGCTCCGGGCGCTGGTGTGCGAGGGCGCGGGGTGGACGGTCCTGCCGGACTATCTGTGCGAGGACGCCGTGCGTGCCCGACGCCTTGCGGTTCTGCCGGCGCCCGTGGCGAGCCCGGTCAATCCGCTCAATCTCGTCTGGGCCCGGAGCGCCTTGCGCCATCCGCGCATCGCCTTTGCCCGAAAGACCCTGCTTCAGGCCTCCGCCTGAGCGGCCGTTCCGGCGCCGGCGTCAAGCTTCGGGCACCTGGCGGACTGATCCTGCCCCTGCAAGGGATTGCGGCGCGAGGTCTTGAAGTCGCCTTTCACATGCTCCCACCAGTAGCCGAGATAGGACTTGTCCGCCCGCGCGGAAAACACGTCCGGCGCCGCCTGCGCAAGGTCGGGCAGCCGCGTCCAGGCGACATTCGGGAAGGTGTGATGCTCGTTGTGATAGCCGGTGTTGAACAGCAGCCGGTTGATCCAGCCGTAGGTGGAGCGCGTCGGCGTTTCCACGTCGTCGCCGGGGTGTTCGCTGAGCGACTGGCCGAGGTTGCTGATGCCGAATTTGCCCAGAAAGATCGACAGCGCCCAATTGTGGTAAAGCCAGCCGTAGAATCCGAAAGCGACGAGCAGCAGCACATTGACCCCGAGCGACCAGGCGATGAACAGCCGGCGCTGCCAGATCGGCGGCTTGCTCGAGGCAATGTCACGTCGCGCATCGCGGGCCGTGTGCCCGGTCACACGCTCGTAGATCCGCGGAAAGATCTCGTCGCTGATGATGAAGCCGAACGGCAGAAGATGAACGAAGAGCGTTGCGATGGTCAGCACGCGCTGAAGACGCGGCCGGTCGTGGACCAGCATTTCGCGCGCCTTGAACGCGCACAGATCCTCATGTTCGTAGTCGCGCTCGTAGTCGCCGATGAACGGATGGTGGCTGGACAGATGCTCGTGCTGATAGGTCAGCTGCTTGGAAAACGACCCCAGGATCGTCTCCAGTCCGAGATCGAACGCGAGCTTGCTTCTGTCGCCGCGAAAAATGAGCCTGTGCGCCGTCTCGTGAACCAGCGCGCCGGCGGCATGAATGATGAATTGTCCGATGCAGAAGGCGGCGAGAAAGACCACCAGCAGGTTGCTGCCGGACACCGCCCAGGCCACGCCCCAGTGAAGCGCCAGAAGCAGCGGAACCGCAAGTGCGGTGCGCCGGTCCGGCCCTGCGAGGGCACGCAGATCCGGATGCGCGCGAAGCGCGTCCTTGCGCATCTGGAGATGGCGGCGCGCCTGTGGCGATACGCTGGACACCGACCGTTCGGCATCGAGTCCGGCAGTGGCGGCCGCGGGCGCGGCGTGCGTGGGTGTCATGGTCGGGTGTCCGTGGCGTTGCTTGGCGCAGGCCTCTTTCTTGGACACAAAAGCCGTCGCCGTGTCAAATGTCTATGGCGATCGTCCGGGCCCGCACCTTCGCCGGTACGTTGCCTTTCGCGCGCCACTCTTTTCAAAATCTAGCAAGTGTAATTTTAAGACGAATGTTTTATTGTTTCGGATAAATCTGTGAGTGCGCAGTTTAAACACTCCTTCACGACTCGATACTTAAAATAACTCTCCCTAATCGGAGATCGCAATGCCAGTTTCCGCGCCATTAAAGGTTGTATTTCTGCTAAGCGTTCTGGTGACGCTTGCCGTTTCTGCTAAGGACACGTCCGCGGCGGAAACGATCGAGGACCTGTATGCCCGCGACTCCCAGGTCGATCTTGAAGATTTGCAGAAGGATGTGGTCCGTTTGGCGACGCTCGCGCGTAGGCATATCGACGCTGTTGGGCTGGCGGAAGCGCTCACCGATTTCAGGCAAAAGCCATGGAAGCGAAAGGCAAATGGACTGCATGTATGGGGTGTGACGGTATCTGGAATGAGCTGGTATGATGTCGGCCATCCCGATCTGGTTGGTATCGATGTGAGCAATATTACGGATATCGAAGGGCGCTACTGGGCGCGTCTTGCTAGGGAGTCCGCCGATGGCAGCGGGGCGAAGGTGTTTTCCCTTCTGTTTCCCCACCCGGAAACCGGCCTCTCGGCTCGTGGCCTGCACACATGCTTCCTGCTGAAAGACGGCCAGCGGATCCTGTGCGCGGGCGGGTTTGAAGATGCCACGCGATAAGAGTCGTTTCCGGATCTCGCTTTCCAACTGGTCGATCGTGGCACGCGTGCTTGCAGCACCCGTGATCATGGTGGTGACGCTCGCGCTGCTGTCATTTGCCGGCTGGCAGACGCTCAAGGCGCAACGGACGATGGTTGCTGCCAGCTACGAGGAATTGCAGCCCGTTCTCACCCATGCCGCCAATGTCCCGCAGGAACTCTCCCGTATCGAGGCGCATCTCTACAAGTTGTCCGCATGGGGACAGATTGGCGTGCAGGGATCGGAGCTCGAAACCACGATCCAGACCATCAATCACAGCCTCGATACCGTGAAGCGCGACATTGACGCACTTGAAGCGGCGCGCCTGGACGGCGTTGACGATCTGCGATCCGCCTATCTCGACTATCGCAAGAACACCAACAATGCGATGCAATTGATCCTGCGCAATGCAACGCTGGGTGCGGTCGCCACCCGTGGCGGACATGCCGTTTATACGCAGGCTTCCGAGGCGGCACGCAGGATTTCCGATGCCGCGCGCGCGCGCGTCAAGCAACGGACGGCCGTCACCATCGACGCCGCCGAACGACTGGCCAGAGACTTTATTTCGGCCTCGGCTATCGCGGGCCTGCTTGCCATCGTCATCAGCCTTGCGGCGGCGCGCACCATCGTCAATCCGATCCGCGATCTGGTTCGCGCGATCCGCGCGCTTCTTGCCGGAGATCTTTCGGTCAAGGTGCCCTTCGTCAATCGGACGGATGAATTCGGCCGGATCGGACAATCGGTCAAGGCCCTGCAGGACGTGCTGATCGAAAACCGGGCGGCGGCCGACCAGCATGAGGTCAAACAGGCCGAGCTGGAGTATATCGCGAGCCATGACGCGCTGACCGGCGTTGCCAACCGCAAGGCCTTCGATACGTTCATGAACGCCGCGCTTGCCGAGCCCGAGCCGGCAGCAGGAGCGCTTGTCTACATCCTTCTCGACCTCGACGGGTTCAAGCCGGTCAACGACACCTATGGTCACGATGCCGGCGATGCCGTGCTGAAGCGGCTTGCAAAACGGCTCGAAAGCCGCGCCCGCCCCGGAGATCTGGTCGCACGGATCGGCGGTGACGAATTCGGTATCCTGCTGCCGATGCGGCAAGATCGCTACGACCCGCAAGCCATTGCCAACCGGTTTCTCGATGCCGTTCGCGAGCCGGTGCCCTTCAACGGCCAGGACCTTCATGTCGGGGCGAGCATCGGCATCGTGCGTCGGTCGGATGTGGACGGCGACACCGCGGCATTCATCGCGGCGGCGGATCAGGCCATGTATGTCGCAAAACAGGAAACCGGACCCTCGTTTTACGCCTACAAACCGAACTCCCTGGCCCTTGTCACCGATCTGGCAGAGCGGCAGGAGCTGGAGGCGGCGATCAATTCCGGCGCCTTCGTGGTATATTATCAGCCCAAGGTCGACCTGCGCAGCGGCTCGATCTCGGGGTTCGAGGGGCTTGCACGCTGGGTTCATCCCGTGCGCGGGGTCCTGACGCCGGCGACCTTCCTGTCGCAAATCGGCCGACTGGGGCTTCAAAGAGCCTTCTCGGAGGCAATCGCACGCCAGGTCATCGCGGATTTTGCCGCGTTCGACGCGGTCGGGAGATCCGATATCGGGCTGTCGTTCAATCTGGAGGACGGGTTGCTGGCCACCGCAAACGGCGTTGCGGCATTGGAAGACCTCATCCGCACACATCGCTCGGTCGCCTCACGACTGACACTGGAAATCACGGAAGGCGTCTTTGTCTCGCGCGCCTCCGCTGCGATCCAGGCGCACGCGCTCCGCATCGCGGACCTTGGCGTGCGAATCTCCGTGGATGATTTCGGAACCGGATATGGCGCGCTGCGCCACCTGCGCGCGTTTCCTTTCCATGAAATCAAGATCGACCGGGAATTCATCTCCGCCATTGGCACTGACCGGTCGACGGAAGTGATCGTCGACGGCCTGATTTCCATCGGAACGGGACTGGGCGCGGAGGCCGTCGCCGAAGGCATCGAAACCGAAAACCAGGAACGCTATCTCATCCAGCGCGGTTGCAGGTTCGGCCAGGGCTATCGTTACGGCACGGCGCTCCCGCTCGAGGACGCGCTCGACCTGGTGCGGCGCAACGGGGCCGTCTCCCGCACGGGATAGCTGGCGCCCGACCGGTGGAGACCGGCGCGGCACCATGAACCGCGCGCCGCCGCCTGCAGATAGGTCTTGTTGCCCTGTCCGCCGTTCCGGCATCATGGGGCTCCGAATCCATTCGCCGAGAGGGTGCCATGTTCAAGCGCAACATCCGGACACGCGCGGTGGTCGCAGCCGTGACTGCCTCAACCCTGCACCTCGCGGCGGCATCTTCCGCGGTGGCCGAAACGCCCTGCGGCGGCGACTTCAGGGCATTTCTCGACGGGGTGGCGCAGGAGGCGCGCTCGCAGGGGCGTGCGGAAGCGGCGATCTCGGCCACGCTCGCTGCGGCGCGGATTGACCGGAAGGTCCTGTCGCGCGACCGGGCGCAGGGCGTGTTCAAGCAGACCTTCCTGACGTTTTCCAAGCGGTCCGTCAGTGGATACCGGCTGAAACAGGGCGCTGCGAACTTGCGCAAATACGCCGCGACCTTCCAGAAGGCCGAGCGCGACTACGGCGTGCCCGGACCGGTGATCGCGGCCTTCTGGGGTCTTGAGACGGACTATGGCGCTGTGCAGGGCGACTTCAACACGGTCAGCGCGCTGGCGACGCTTGCCCATGACTGCCGCCGCCCCCACCTCTTCCGTCCGCAGCTTCTCGCAGCCATCGAGATGGTGGAACATGGCGATCTCGATCCGCAGCGCACGACAGGCGCCTGGGCGGGCGAGATCGGCCAGGTCCAGATGCTGCCCGAGGACATCATTCGCTTCGGTGTCGACGGCGACGCTGACAATCACGTCGATCTGAAGAACAGCGCGCCCGACGCGATCCTGACGGCGGCGCGGTTCATCAATCACCTCGGCTGGCGGCCCGGCGAACCCTGGTTGCAGGAGGTCTCGCTGCCATCAAGCCTGCCCTGGGAGAAGAGCGGACTGAATTTCGACATGACCGTCGGTGACTGGTCGAAGCTCGGCGTGAAGGCACGTTCCGGCGGACTGCCTTCAGCCTCGCTTCCAGCCGCGCTCCTCCTGCCGCAAGGCAAGGACGGACCAGCGTTTCTCGCCTATCCGAACTTCCGCGTCTATCTGGAGTGGAACCAGTCGTTCATCTACACGACGTCCGCCGCCTATTTCGCAACACGCTTGGCAGGCGCGCCCCGCTACACTGCCGGCAACCCCGGCGACGGCCTGTCGGACGCGGCGATGAAGGATCTCCAGGCCCGCCTGCGCAACAAGGGCTATGACGTCGGCAAGATCGACGGAATTCTCGGAGCCGGCACACGCGCAGCCGTTCGCAGCGAGCAGTTGCGTCTCGGTTTGCCCGCCGATGGCTGGCCGACGCAGGCGCTGCTCAATCGCCTCTAGGCGCTTTGCGCCCGGGCGGCTGGCGTTATTTGCTACCCGGTCGCGTCGCCCGGAGGGCTGTCCGTGTGGAGAAAGCGGATCCCGGCCTCGTCGCCGTTGATCCAGATGAGTTCGGCGGGAACCTTGATGTTCTTGCGGGGGAACTCGAACAGGAAATTCTGGCTGAGCTTCGTGAAGCTGTTAAGCCGAACCCGGCACCCGGTGATGCTCAGATCTTCAACGGTGCAGGCGATGGACACGCCCTTGTCCTGAATGATGGCCGGCACGATGCAGTCGACACGCGGTGTCGAGCGGATTTCTCCCCGCACGGTCGGTTTCCTCAGCACGCTTGCCAACTCCCTGTGTCGCTCCGGCCTCTTCGGGCACGTGTCCAGAGGACCAGATTAGCCCGCCGCCCTCAACAAGGCGTAAACGGCAGCAGTCAAGACTTGGCGACCGTTTCCGCAAGCGACATCCGTCTTCGATTCCCTTGCGTAAGACTTGAAAGCACAGGTCTTGAGAAAGCGAACGGCAGATGGAGGTTGCCATGCGTGTCCAGATGTTTCGAACAACGATCGCAGGATGCCTGATGGCGCTCGCCGTTCTCTTTGCCGCTCCGGGAAGCGCACAGGCCCAGGACGCGGCACAGTTGAAGGGGATCGTGGAAAAGCAGATCGCGGCCTTCAGGGCCGGCGATGCGCGAGCCGCCTACGGCTATGCCGCCCCCACGATCAAGCGGCTTTTTCCCGATCCCGACCGTTTCATCGCCATGGTGAAGCGCGGATACGCCCCGGTCTACAACCCGTCGTCCGTTGCCTTCGGCAGCCTGCGCGAAACCGCGCGCGGGCCGGTGCAGGAGGTCTTCGTCACCGACGCCAAAGGGCAGCAGTGGCTCGCGCTCTACAGCTTCGAGCAGCAGGAAGACGGAAGCTGGAAGATCTCCGGCTGCGTCCTGACGAAAAGCCCCGGCGCGTCGGCCTGACACTGACGGATACCTTGAAAAAGGGGCATAAGACTGCGGGCTGGGCGACCGTCTTGGAGAGCTTTATCCGCGTGTCTGCCGCACGGACACACGCGCGGAACAGGTAAATGCCCCCGAAGAGGCGCGGCTGTCGGCGCGCGCAGGGTTGTGCAGCCTATATTTCTTGGAATGGAACCCTTTTCCTATTGCCCAATTGCAACCGCCAATGCACGCTAGGGCGGCATGAATTGGCCAGCACGTCGCACGGCCACCTTGCATTCATTGGCCACGATTTTTTTGAAAAGGATACCGGTAAGCGTTTGATTTTGGCTCTGGCACTGGCTTTGGCGACGTTTCAAATCCCGACGGCAAATGCTGAAACGACCGAGTGGATGACGAAACGCGAATTCAATCGCTTTGCTCGCAAGCTCAGTCGAAGCGACCGCAAACCGGTCAAGATCCGATGCAAGGCGGCCGACGATTTCGGCAACATCCTTCTCAAGGTGACAACCGCCCCGAACCCGCGGAAAGACCGCTGGAACATGGGCATTTACAAGGGGCCGAGACTGTTTGCCGGAAGCAAGGTCTCCATCGACTACGTCACATCGCCGAAGTCCGGCGCAAACACGAACTGCTATATCGATTAATCCCCTCACGGGTGCGCCATGACACTGGTCGCGCGTTTTGTTTTGCAAGCGCGTCGGTTTTTTTCATGGACGTCTTCGGTATGCAGTGCGCGGCAAACGGAAGAGACATCGCTCCCGCCTCAGGCGTGGGGAGCGAGATCGCCGCGCGCCCACGCTTCCCGGGTGGCCAGGCGATACTCCTGGAACGACCCCGCCTCGATCGCGTCGCGCATGCCCTGCATGAGGCGTTGGTAATAGGCGAGATTGTTCCAGGTCAGCAGCATGGCGGCGAGCCCCTCGCCGGCCTTGACCAGATGATGCAGATAGGCGCGGCTGTAGTCGCGGGCCGCCGGGCAATCCGATGTCTCGTCGAGCGGGCGCGGATCTTCCGCATGACGGGCGTTCTTCAGGTTGATCTTGCCGAAGCGGGTGTAGGCCAGACCATGCCGCCCGGCGCGCGTCGGCAGCACGCAGTCGAACTGGTCGATGCCGCGCGCGACGCTTTCCAGAATGTCTTCCGGCGTGCCGACGCCCATCAGATACCGCGGCTTGTCGACCGGCATCGCCGGCGTGGTTTCCTCAAGCATCTTCAGCATGACGTCCTGCGGCTCGCCGACGGCCAGACCGCCGACCGAATAGCCCTCGAACGGCATCTCGCCGAGCGTTTGCGCGGAAATCACCCGCAGGTCCGGCACGTCGCCGCCCTGCACGATTCCATAAAGCGCCTGTCCACGCTCAGGGCCGCCCATGGCCTCGAACTGGTTGCGGGAGCGCTCCGCCCAGCGAAGCGACAGGCGCATCGCCCGCTCCACATCCTCGCGCGGCGCCGGCAGCGCGATGCATTCGTCGAGCTGCATCTGGATGTCGGACCCGAGCAGCTGCTGGATCTCCACCGAGCGTTCCGGCGTCATGACGTGGCGCGACCCGTCGACGTGGCTCTGGAAGGTCACGCCCTTTTCGTCGAGCTTGCGCAGCTGCGCCAGCGACATGACCTGAAACCCGCCGGAATCGGTGAGGATCGTATGCGGCCAGTTCATGAATGTGTGCAGTCCGCCCAGGCGCGCGATCCGCTCCGCGCCCGGCCGCAGCATCAGGTGGTAGGTGTTGCCGAGCACCACGTCGGCGCCGAGCTCGCGCACCTGCCCCGGATACATCGCCTTCACGGTTGCCTGCGTGCCGACCGGCATGAAGGCGGGCGTGCGCACCAGACCGTGCGGCGTCCTGATCTCTCCGCGACGGGCCATGCCGTCCTGCGCGATCAGGCGAAACGAGAAGCGGTCGGTCATGAAGCGTCCTTGGGAAAGAGCAGCGAGGCGTCGCCGTAGGAATAGAAGCGGTACTCCCGCGCGATCGCATGGGCATAGGCGGCGCGCATTTCCTCCAGCCCGCTGAAGGCACTGACGAGCATGAACAGCGTCGAGCGCGGCAGGTGGAAATTGGTCATCAGCGCATCGATCGCCCGGAAGCGGTAGCCGGGCGTGATAAAGATCGAGGTCTCGCCGGCAAAGGCGGCAAGCCCGTCCTCGCCCTGCGCGGCACTTTCCAGAATGCGCAAGGACGTGGTGCCGACCGCGACGACCTTGTTGCCCCGGGCGCGCACGGCGCGCAGCGCCTCGGCCGTCTCACGGGTGATCTCACCCCATTCGGCATGCATCTTGTGGTCGTCGGTGTCGTCGGCCTTCACCGGCAGGAAGGTTCCCGCCCCGACGTGGAGCGTCACCAGGTGGCGCTCGATGCCGCGCGCGTCGATGGCCGCCATCAGCTCGGGCGTGAAATGCAGCCCGGCCGTCGGCGCGGCGACCGCGCCTTCCTTTTGTGCATAGATCGTCTGGTAGTCGTCGCGGTCGGCGGCGTCCTCGCCGCGCTTTTGCGCGATATAGGGCGGCAGGGGTATATGGCCGACGGCTGCAATCGCCTGATCGAGATCGGGTCCGGCCAGATCGAAGGCGAGCAGCACCTCGCCGGTCTCGCGTTTCTCCGCGACCGTCGCATCGAGCGTGCCGAGAAGGCAGGTCTCGCCCGCAGCAGTCCCCTCCTCGGCCCGGAAGCGGACGCGGTCGCCGACGACAAGCTTCTTCGCCGGCCGCACGAAGGCCCACCAGCGGTCGTCTCCGGCCTTGAGATGCAGCGTCGCGCCGATGCGCGCCACTGCGTCTCCGCGCGTGCGGGTGCCCTCAAGCTGCGCCGGAATGACCTTGGTGTCGTTGAATACCAGCGCGTCGCCGGGCTCAAGCAGCGCCGGCAGGTCGCGCACGCCCCGGTCATCGAGCAGCGGCGCGCTACCTGGGCGCACGACGAGCATGCGCGCGGAATCGCGCGGGCGCGCCGGACGCAGGGCAATGCGCTCGTTTGGAAGCTCGAAATCGAAATCATCGACGCGCATGGGGGCTCTGGAGCTTGAAGGACGTGGCGTCAGAAATCCCAGGCGCGGTTCTGGAAAACGAGCCGATAGCCGTCGGGATCCTCGAAGGTCTTGCCCGCAACCTCCCAATAGGGATTGTGCGCGGGCACCGGCTCATACCCGTGCGCCGTCATCCGGTCAACCGCAAGGCGCCATTCGTCGGGGTCGGGGAGATAGAGCACAAGAAGGTTTTCCGGGCTTTCCGCCCGCGGCGCGACCTGGCCCGTCTCCAGGACAAACTCCAGATGCCAGGGCGCGCCGGGGAACCCGAGGATCGTGCCGGAAAAGCCGTCATGGTCCGAAAACGCGGCAAGGCGCCGGAAGCCGGCGCCTTGCATGTAAAAGCGCTCAAGCGGCGCAAGGTCGTTGGTGGGCCGTGCCACGCGAAGAACCGGGACCTTTGGCGACGATCCGCTCACGTTACGACCCCTTCCTGCTCACGCGTCGGCGGCAACCTTCAGCGACGTGATCTTGTCCGGATTGGAGACCGGCTCGCCGCGCTTGATCTTGTCGACATTCTCCATGCCGGAAATCACCTCGCCCCAGGCCGTGTACTGGCCATCGAGCCAGGGGGCGTCGGCGAAGCAGATGAAGAACTGGCTGTCGCCGGAGTTCGGATCCATCGCGCGCGCCATCGAGCAGGAGCCGCGGGTGTGCTTGTGGTTGTTGAACTCGGCCTTGAGCTTGGTGCCCGAGCCGCCGGTGCCGGTGCCCTGCGGGCAGCCGGTCTGGGCCATGAAACCGTCGATCACGCGGTGGAAGACGATCCCGTCGTAGAACCCTTCGCGCACCAGTTCCTTGATGCGGGCGACGTGGCCCGGCGCCAGGTCCGGCTTCATCTCGATGACGACGGGTCCCTGGGTGGTCTCCATCAGGAGGGTGTTCTCGGGATCCTTGTAGTCAGCCATGGGTATGCTCCTGTTCGTGTCTGTCGTGTTCGTGTCTTGAAAAAAACGGTGAGACGGAAAGGTCAGGTCGCGTCGGCGGCAACCTGCATCTTGATGATCTTGTCGGGGTCCTCGACCGGCTCGCCGCGCTTGATCTTGTCGACATGCTCCATGCCGTCGACGACCTCGCCGAACACGGTGTATTGCCCGTTCAGCCAGTCGCCATCAGCGAACATGATGAAAAACTGGGAATTCGCGCTGTCGGGCGCGCGCGACCGCGCCATGCCGAGCACGCCGCGCCGGAACGGCGCCTCGGAAAACTCCGCCTTGAGATCGGGGAGATCGGATCCGCCCATGCCGGTACCGGTCGGATCGCCGGTCTGCGCCATGAAGCCGTCGATCACGCGGTGAAACACGATGCCGTCGTAAAACCCGTCACGCGCCAGCGTCTTGATCCGCTCCACGTGATTGGGCGCAAGGTCGGGGCGCAGGCGGATCACCACCCGCCCGTCCTTGAGGTCGAGATAGAGCGTGTTTTCCGGATCGGCCGGCTGTGCGCCCGCGGACAGCGTCATTGCACCCATCATCATAAGGGCCGCGACGGCGGTAAGAATACGCGAAATCATGAGACCTCCTGAAGAGAACCAGGGTCTGTCAGCCAAGCCGGCGCGACAGGCATTGCACAACATGTGCCGGGACGAAATGGCTCACATCGCCCCCCATCTTGGCGATCTGGCGCACCAGAGTGGCGGTGATGTGGCGCACCTCCGGTGAGGCCGGCAGAAACACCGTCTGCACCTCCGGCGCGAGCGAGCGGTTCATTCCCGCCATCTGCATTTCGAAATCGAGGTCGGTGCCGTCGCGAAGGCCGCGCACCAGAACTGCGGCGCCGTTCTGCCGGGCGGCCTCGATCACCAGATTGTCGAAGGAGATCACCTCCAGCCGTGCGGCATCGTCTGCCCCGAAGGCCTCTTCGGCGACAGCCGCGATCATGTCGACACGCTCCTCAAACGGAAAGAGCGGTGCCTTGCCGGGGTGGATGCCGATGGCGACGATGACGCGATCGGCCAGATCCAATGCATGGCGCAAAATGTCGATATGGCCATTGGTGACCGGGTCGAAGGAGCCGGGATAGAGCGCGGTGCGAGTCATTTTCCCTGTCTAGCCGGGGCGCGCAGTCGACACAAGCGTTCCAGACATCGACTGTTGCTAAAAAGCAACTCTCGTAGAATTTATTTAACGCAAGGTCACTTTGTGCTAGACTGTTGCTCATAAACATAAGGAGGCGCAAAATGCGTGGCATTGCTTTCCTGAGCCTTGGCGGGCTTGCGACTGCGGCAGCAGCGGTGGCTGTTTTCGGCGTCGGCATCACGGTGTACTCCAGCTCCCCCATCGATGTGGCAACGGTCAAGAAGAGCGATCGCCTGCCGAGGACCGTGCAGGTTGCCTGCGGCAGCGAGACGATGGTCGACACGGCGACCGGCTGCGCCGATATCGCGCGCGCGCTCGCCCCGTCGGAAAGCGACAGCTTCCGCACAACGGCCATCACAGGCGGACAGACGACCGTTCTCGTCCGCACACGCGTTTCAGAGTGATCCGAATCTTCCTGACCTCGGACCTCTCGACAGTGTGACGGCGGCTCCCCCGAACCGCCGTCACACCTCTCCAGTCTCGCGGAAGACGGCCCCGCCTCGCGCCGGTCATCGTCTTATCCACACTTGGCTGCCCATGCGTTGCGCAACGCCGAGTCAATTCGCGTCGCGGCTTGCGGGCATAGGCCGACAGGTTCACGCACCGCGCACGCAGTGTTCACGGTTTTCTGACCTGTCATGCCCTTGTTACATGGGCGAAAGCAGACCATATGACCGTCATGATGACGAATTATGAAAAATATCACCCATATAGTCCGATCGCCCTTTGGGTGACCGGAGTTCTGGTATTCGGCGCGACGCTCGGAACCGGGGTGGCAACCATAGGGACCGTGGCCGACGCGGCTCCTCAACTCGACCGCCTTGCCTCCACCGAGGCGGACACCCCGACATACAAGGATTGCGACGGGGTCATTTTCCGTGATGCGGACCCCGAGTGTTTCGCCGTGCGCAGCTCCCCGCATCCGGAGCAGGCGCGGGTGCGACCCGACCGCCCCCTGCAGGATCCCGGAGAAGCCGCCGGATCGTGACGCGCGTCACGGTTTCCTTGCCACGTCCGGTGCAGTGTGGAGACACGGAAAACACAAAGCAGGGACGCAACGGCAATGACCTTCACAGGCAACGACCTCAAGACACCTTCAGACAAGACGTTTCGCGACATCGCTCTGGCAGCGGTTGCAGCAGTGGCGGTCTTCGGCGCCGTCCTCACCGTTGCACAGACGGTCAAGATGGCGGCGGCCAGCGATATTGCGCCGGCGGCCTCGTCCGCAAAGGCGGACCGAGTGACGTCGGCCCTGCCGGCGACCTGCAAGAGCGAGGCATGGGGCGACTGGTCGGCGGATTGCCTGGCGGCCATCAGCGGCACCGTCAATCCGCGCCAGGTCCGCTTCGAGACCTTCGAGGCCCGCGACGTCGAGGGCAAGACCTCCGTCCTCGCCCGGGTGCCGGCCCGCACCTGAGCCGCAGTCCCGCCCAACCGCAAAAGGCGACGCCCTGGATCCCAGGCGTCGCCTTTGCTGTTTCCGGCGCCGATCGGTGCGCCGATCCGGCCTGAAGGCCCAGGATTATTCGGGCTTGTCGTCGGGTCCGGGCGCGCCGTCACTGGCGGGTGACGGACCGTCTCCCTCGCCGGCACCGCCCGCAGTATCCGCACCGCCGTCATCGGGCGCACCGTCGGACGCGGCAGAGGTCTCTTCTCCGGCCTCGAGATCGCCGTCCTCGGCGTCCTCGTCGGAGATCCGCGACACGGAAACAACTTCCTCGCCCTCGGCCGTGCTGAACACGATCACGCCCTGTGTCGCGCGGCCGGCGATGCGGATGCCGTCGACCGGGCAACGGATCAACTGCCCGCCATTGGTCACCAGCATGATCTGATCGTTGTCTTCCACCGGGAAGGAGGCAACCAGCGGACCGTTGCGATCCGTCACCGCCATGGCGGTGATGCCCTTGCCGCCGCGCCCGGTCACCCGATACTCGAAGGACGACGAGCGCTTGCCGTAGCCGTTCTCCGACAGCGTCAGGATGATCTGCTCCGCCGCGCTCATCGCCGCATAGCGCTCCTGCGACAGTTCGCCTTCCGCGACCTCTTCCTCTTCTCCGGCAACCGACTGATCGGCCATGTCGTCCCCCTCGCCCCGCATCAGGCGACGGCGGCGCAGATAGGCCACCCGCTCCTCGGCCGTGCAATCGAAGTGATGCAGGATCGACATGGAGATCACATGATCGTCGTCCGCCAGATTGATGCCGCGCACACCGACCGAGTTGCGGCCCGCGAAGACGCGCACCCCGGTCACCGGGAAGCGGATGCACTGGCCGAGCGCGGTCGTCAGGTGAACGTCGTCATATTCGGTACAGGTGAAGACGCCGACGATGCCGTCGCCCTCCTCCAGCTTCATGGCGATCTTGCCGTTCTTGTTGATCTGCTGGAAATCGGAGAGCTTGTTGCGCCGCACCGTGCCGCGCCGGGTCGCGAACATCACGTCGAGGTTCGCCCAGCTCTCCTCATCCTCCGGCAGCGGCAGGATCGAGGTGATCTGTTCGCCCGGCTCCAGCGGCAGCATGTTGACCAGCGCCTTTCCGCGGGAGGTCGGACCGCCGACGGGCAAGCGCCAGACCTTCATCTTGTAGGCGATGCCGCGCGAAGAGAAGAACAGCACCGGCGTATGGGTGTTGGCGACGAAGAGACGCGTGACGAAATCCTCGTCCTTCGTTGCCATGCCCGAGCGGCCCTTGCCGCCGCGTCGCTGCGCCCGGTAGGTGTCGAGCGGCACGCGCTTGATGTAACCGGCGTGGCTGACGGTAACGACCATGTCCTCGCGGCGGATCAGGTCCTCGTCCTCGAGGTCCGCGCCGCCATCGACGATTTCCGTCCGGCGCGGGGTGGCGAATTCCTCGCGGATTTCCGTCAGTTCCTTGCGGATGATGTCGAGGATCCGGGCGCGGGAGCGCAGGATATCGAGGAAGTCCTGGATTTCCGCGCCGATCTTGTTCAACTCGTCGGCGATTTCATCGCGCCCGAGGGCGGTCAGGCGCTGCAGGCGCAGGTCGAGGATCGCACGGGCCTGCTCTTCCGACAGCCGATAGGTGCCGTCCTCCTGCACCATGTGGCGCGGGTCGTCGATGAGGCGGATCAGCGGCTCGACGTCGCGGGCCGGCCAGTGCCGTTCCATCAACTGGGCGCGGGCGGTCGCGGGATCCGGCGCGGTGCGGATGAGGTGAATGACCTCGTCGATGTTGGCGACGGCGATCGCCAGACCGACCAAAACATGGGCGCGGTCGCGCGCCTTTTTCAGCAGGAAGCGCGTGCGCCGGCCGATCACCTCCTCGCGGAAGGCGATAAAGGCGCTCAGCATGTCCTTCAGGCCAAGCTGCTCCGGCCGTCCGCCGTTGAGCGCCACCATGTTGCAGCCGAAGCTCGTCTGCAGCGCGGAGAAGCGGTAGAGATTGTTCAAGACCACTTCGGCAACGGCGTCGCGCTTCAGTTCGATCACGACGCGCATGCCGGTGCGGTCGGATTCGTCGCGAATGTCGGAAATCCCCTCGAGGCGCTTGTCGCGGACGCTTTCCGCGATGCGCTCGATCATCGTCGACTTGTTCACCTGATAGGGGATTTCGGTGACGATGATCGCGAAGCGGTCCTTGCGGATCTCCTCCACCTCGGCCTTGCCGCGCATGACCACCGAGCCGCGCGCCGTTTCATAGGCCGAGCGGATGCCGGACCGTCCGAGAATGATGCCGCCCGTCGGAAAGTCGGGACCGGGAACGATCTCCATCAGCTCCGCCGTGGTCATGGCCGGATTGTCCATCAGCGCGATGGAGGCGTCGATCACTTCGCCCAGATTGTGCGGCGGAATATTCGTCGCCATGCCGACGGCGATGCCGCCCGCGCCATTGACCAGAAGGTTCGGGAACTTCGCCGGCAGGACGACAGGCTCGCTCTCGGAGTTGTCGTAGTTGTCCTGGAAGTTGACCGTATCCTTGTCGATGTCGTCGAGGATGCGCTGGGTGACCTTTTCCAGACGACACTCGGTGTAACGCATCGCGGCGGCCGGATCGCCGTCGACGGAGCCGAAGTTGCCCTGGCCGTCGATCAGCGGCAGGCGCAGCGAGAACGGCTGCGCCATGCGCACGAGCGCGTCATAGATCGCGCTGTCGCCATGCGGGTGATATTTACCCATGACGTCACCGACCACACGGGCCGACTTGCGGTAGGGCTTGTTCCACTCGTAGCCGTTTTCGTGCATCGAATAGAGGATGCGCCGATGCACCGGCTTCAGCCCGTCGCGAACGTCCGGCAATGCGCGGCTGACGATCACGCTCATGGCATAATCGAGGTAGCTGCGCTTCATTTCGTCGGTGATGGAAATCGGCCGAATGTCGGACGGAAGTCCGCCCGACGGTGCGCTCGTGTCGCGGTCTGCCAAGGGGGTGTCTCACATCTGTTGAAATCGTGCGTTTCTTATAGCCGATTCCGGCGCTTCCGACAAATCCGGCACCCCAAAAGACCCGGCTAATAAGCCATATAAAACAATGCTTTGTATCGACCTTTCGGGAAACTGAAAATGGGTTGTGGGAACGGGGTCCCGACAGGTCGCGTTTTGGCTGCTATAAGCGCAATATCGGGAATCGGACGATCGGGGGGACGATGCTTGCGGACTATCTGGTAAACGCCTTCGCGACGCTCTTCGTGACCATCGATCCGGTGGGGCTCGCGCCGATGTTCCTGGCCGTCACGGCCGGCGCCACGCCTGCCGTTCGCAAGCGCGTCGCGATCCGTGCGGTGCTGATCGGCGGCGGCATCCTGTTCCTGTTCCTGGTGGCGGGAAAGAACCTGCTCGGCGCGCTCGGCATCTCCGTGCCCGCCTTCCAGATCGCCGGCGGCCTGCTGCTCCTGATGATCGCCGTGGAGATGGTGTTCGAGAAGCGCAACCGGCGAAAATCGGAAACCGCCGAGAAGGCCGTCGCCCATCACGACGATCTGCATGACGTGGCCGTATTTCCGCTGGCGATCCCGCTGATCGCCGGACCGGCCGCGATCAGCGCCGTGATCCTGCTGTCGTCGCAGGCGCCCGACACGATCTCCGTCCTGGGCCTCGCCTCGGTGATCGGGGTGATCGTTGCGACCTGCTACCTGTCGTTCCTGCTCGCCGACCGCATCGAGCGTCTTCTGGGCGACACGGCCGCCATGGTCATCACCCGCCTTCTCGGCGTGCTTCTCGCCGCCCTGTCCGTGCAGTTCATCGCCGACGGCGTCATCGCGCTGATTGCAGCCGCCAACGGGTGAGCCGGATCAGCCCAGCTCCAGCGTGGTGATGCCATAGGTGCGGGCAAGGTCGAGCTCCGGCGAGGGCCCGCGATACATGCGCACGGTCTCGAATTCCGGCGACAGCTCGTATTTCTCGGCGAGATCGAGCCCGGACTCGTTCGCGGCGGGAACGTCGAGGAAAACCATTTGCCCGCGCACCTCGCCGGCGAGCGCCTGGAACAGCGTGTCGGCGATCTCCGGCGTATCGGCGAGCAGCGGGCCGATCTTGAAGCCCTCCCGGCACCGGCGGATCACCCCGTAGCCGCGCAAGTTGCCGTCCTCGACGAAGACATAGCCGCGCCGCCCGGCGATCATCGGCGCGCACCAAGTGGTCAGGAACCGGTCGCGCGTGGTGGCGAAAAACGGCCGATCGTAGGCAAGCACGGAGGGCATCACCCCCTGCCCCAGGACGGCGACGCGGGGGTCCATCGGCGGCGTCGCCACCGAGAGCCCGCCATGGCGAAGCGTGTGATAGTCGCTTTCAAAGCCCGTCAGGCGATAGGTCTCTTCCTGCGCCAGAACCGCGTCGAGGCCGATGGTACGCCCCTTCAGGTGTTCGAGGGCGCGGTCCCACAGCGGTCGCGCCAGGCCCTGTCCGCGCCAGTCCGGATGGCAGATGTAGAAACCGATGAAGCCGAAATCCTCGCCGTAGCGGACCGCCGAAATGCAGGACACCGGCGTGCCGTCGCATTCTCCGACGAAGAAACCGCCCGGATCGCTGGCGCGGAAGGCGGCCGCATCCTCAAGGCCCGGGTTCCAGCCCTCCTCCGCGGCCCAGTCGAGGGCGCGCTCCATGTCGGCGGCTTCCATCGGGCGGATGACGAGGGTCGCTGACATGTCTGGCTCTCCGGTGCGCGGATACGGGTCGGGCGTCAGGAGCCCGCAGGCGCCAGCAGCCGGTAGGATACGGGATCGTCCGGGCAGGACGCCAGACCGCATTCAAGCCCGGTGCTGAGCGCATTGGCTGCGGCCAGCAACACGATGAGGCCGACGGCCAGCGTCCCGAACGCCGGCCAGGCCGCGCGGTCGCGCGGGTCGCGCCGGGCGGCGGGCGTAGAATCGCGCAGGATCAGCATGGCGGCGCAGGCGGCAATCGCCACGACGAAGACGACAAAGGCCCAGGTGTAGAAATGCAGCCCGAGGAACGGCGCGCCATAGCCCGCGTCGCCCGGCTGGATGTGCAGCAGCACCTGGCGCATGGCAAAGCCCGCGCCGACCAGCCCGGCGAGAATCGTCACGCCGTAATGCGCCGGATGCGGCCCGCGCGCGACGGTCAGCACCGGGCCGATGGCGAGCAGCAGGAAGCCGCCGCGCTGCAGCAGGCACAGGGGACACGGCAGTTCGCCGCCGAAGATCTGGTCCGCGAAGGCCACCAGCAGGACCGCGGAAATCGCGAAAAGCGCGGCGACGTTGAGAAGACCCTCGGTCTTGTGGGAAATCATCGAAAGATCTTTCAAAACGACAGCGGAAGCGCGTCGGAGGCGTGATGGAAATAGACGCCGATGGCGAAGACGAAGGACAGGCCGGCAAGACCGACGGTCATCCGCCGGGAGCCGAAGCCGGCGGAGGCCAGGGTCGCGGTCAAAAGCACAAACAACGCAGTCAGAAACATGGCCTGAGGGACCTGAAAACGAGAGGACGCGGAACGCGGGTCGAGCGGAAGCCGCACGCCGCCAGGACGCCGACACTGCCTGTGCTTACTCCCGTTTCGCGCCCGCGTCGAGACCGCCTCAGTCCAGATCGACCAAAACGGAGCGTCCTCCCAGTCCGTGCACGCTGTCGCGGGCCCGCACCTCCACCGATCCGGTGCCGGCCGGAATCTCGACACCCGACAACGACCGGGTGAAGGGCTGCTCGTCGACATGAGGATGCGCCAGCACGCGTTGCCCGAGCACCGTGCCGTCGGGCGCCACCACCTCCCACAGGTCGGCATAGTGGTCCCAGCCTTCCTCGGCATGGGCAACGGTGACGTCGAAGCGCCAGGTGCCGTCGCCGGCCTGCTGCGCAACGACCTCGACGACATCCGCCTTTCCGGCGAGCGCGGGGGGCGGCGCGGACCATGCGAGAGCGGCGATCCCCGCGCAAACGGCCCACAGGGTGCTGCGTTTCCTTGGCATGATCGGCCTCCCGGGTTGATTTTGACGGGTGTCTCGGCCTTGACTACCCCCTCATGGCACGGATGCGCGAGTCACAAGCGCGTCACCGCCCGCCGCCTGCGGGCGTGCCAGCCAGAACAGGGGACGCCACGCATGGCCGCCACAGGCTCCAAAAAAGTCATCTATGCCGCTCTCGCCGGCAACGGCCTGATCGCCATCACCAAGTTCTTCGCGGCCGCCTACACCGGCTCCTCGGCGATGCTGTCGGAGGGAATCCACTCGCTGGTCGACACCGGCAACCAGGGGCTCCTGCTCTACGGCCTCAAGAAGGCGGATCAGCCGGCCGACGAGAAGCACCCGTTCGGCTATGGCGTGGAGCTCTATTTCTGGGCCTTCGTGGTGGCGATCCTGATCTTCGCCGTCGGCTCCGGCATTTCGATCTACGAAGGCATCCAGAAGATCCTGCATCCGCATCCGATCACCTCGCCGATCGTCGCCTATGTGGTTTTGAGCCTGGCCATCGTCTTTGAATCGGTTGCCTGGTGGATTGCCTACAAGGAGTTCGACCGGGTGCGCGGCCAGCGCGGCCTTCTGCAGGCGGTGCGCGAGAGCAAGGACCCGGCCGTCTTCACCGTGCTGTTCGAGGACACCGCGGCGATGGCCGGCCTTGTCGTGGCGCTGCTGGGGCTGCTCGGCGTCCAGTTCCTCGGCCTGCCGTGGCTCGATGGCGCGGCCTCGGTCATGATCGGCGTGATCCTGGCGCTGACCGCCGCGTTTCTGGCTTATGAAACCAAGAGCCTGCTCGTCGGCGAGGGCGCCGACCCCGCCACGGTGGAGGTTATCCGCAACCTCGTCGAGGCGACGCCGACCGTCTCGCGCATGAACGAGATCCGCACCCTGCATCGCGGTCCGCAGGACGTGCTGCTGGCGCTGTCCATCGATTTCGAGAACAACCTCACCGTCGGCAGCGTGGAGGAATCGATCTACGCGCTCGAGGTGGCGATCAAGCGGCGCTTTCCCATCGTGCGACGGGTGTTCATCGAAGCGCAGGCCACCCGCCATCATATGGAAATGCTGGAAGCCGACCGCCGGCACGACGATCCGCCGGCGAGTTGACCCGAGGCCCCTTCAGCGCCCGAGGCGCTCCGCCAGATCGCGCCAGGGATCGAGCGACCAATGGCCGCGCGCGGCCCCTGACGGTGACGGCAGCACCTGGATCCGGGTCGTTTCAATCGTCGGGGTCTGGAGGCCATAGGCCAGAGCGCGGGTCGGGCAGCCGAAATACAGGGCCGCGGCCCGCTTGCTGGTGAAGGCCAGGGCGCGCGGCGCCACGGCCGCAATGCGCTCGGCGAGCCCGCGCGCGTCGCAGCCAGCGGGATCGAGCTCATGATCCTGGCCGATGTGCGCCTTGGCGATATCCGTCAGACCGATGCCGAAGTTGGGAAGTTCCGGGAATTCCTGCGGAGAAAACAGGCGCGGCGTCAGGCCGACTTCGGCCAGCGCCCACCAGAACCGGTTGCCGGGGCCGGCGTAATAGGCCCTCGCCTGCGCGGACCGGCGCCCGGCGCCGGTGCCGCAAAAGACAACGTCCAGACCCGGCTGCAGAACGTCGGGCAGGACGGGCGCGCGCGATGCATCTGTCTCGCGCGCCTCCATCGTCAGAACGGGATTTCGTCGTCCATGTCGCCCGGACCGCCGAAGCCGCCGCGCTGACCGCCGCCGGAAGACGATCCGCCACCGGGCTTGCCACCGCCGGACGGACCGCCCTGGTCGTAACCGCCGCCCTGATCGTAGCCGACGCCCTGGTCGTAGCCGCCGCCGCCCTGCTCGACGTAGCCGCCACCACCGCCGGAGCGACCGCCACCGCCAGCGCCGCCCTCACCGCGCCCGTCGAGCATGGTGAGCGATCCGTTGAAGCCCTGAAGCACGACTTCGGTGCTGTAGCGGTCCTGACCGGACTGGTCCTGCCACTTGCGGGTCTGGAGCTGGCCCTCGACATAGACCTTCGAGCCCTTGCGCAGATAGTTTTCCGCGACCTTGGCAAGTCCCTCGTTGAAGATCACGACGCGATGCCATTCCGTGCGCTCGCGGCGCTCTCCGGAGTTCTTGTCGCGCCAGTTCTCGGAGGTCGCCAGACGCAGGTTCACCACGGGACGCCCGTCCTGCATCCGCCGGACTTCCGGATCGGCACCCAGATTGCCGACCAGGATCACCTTGTTGACGCTTCCCGACATCCTCGTCTCCTCAAATCCGTGCTGTGTGCCTGTTGGCCCCGACCATAGGCGCTAGCGCCCGGCGGCGCCGGGCCAATCTGCGGCTTTTCCACAATCGCAAGGCCATCTGCTGCAAATGTTCCTTATTCGTTCCATATCCTGAACCGCTAAACAAGCGGGAAAATGTGGATTCCCTGGCAAGTCCGGTTAAAAGCTCCAATTGAATGCGAGGCGACATCACGCCACGTTCGCCTTGCCGGGCTTGCGTGCACAGGCATGTTCCTTTTATGTTCACGCAATCGGGTTCGCTCCCGCCCGCGTAAGACCATTCCAGTAAGACCGGCGTTCCACGTGCCCCGCGTCCGGGGGCGGGACGCGCCGCCGCAAAAAAGCTCGCGCGCGCCGCGACCATCCGCAATCGGCACTGCCACCAGGGACCCATTCATGTCCAAGAAGCGTTCGTCCGCCCCCTCCACCGCCACGCCGCCGCCTGCGGACCGGCGCCTGATCACCGTTCGGGGCGCGCGCGAGCACAATCTGAAGAACATCGATGTCGAACTGCCCCGCGACAAGCTGATCGTGATGACCGGCCTGTCCGGCTCGGGCAAGTCGTCGCTCGCCTTCGACACGATCTATGCGGAAGGCCAGCGCCGCTATGTCGAAAGCCTGTCGGCCTACGCGCGCCAGTTCCTGGAGATGATGCAGAAGCCGGACGTCGACCAGATCGACGGTCTGTCGCCGGCGATTTCCATCGAGCAGAAGACGACGTCGAAGAACCCGCGCTCCACCGTCGGCACCGTGACGGAGATCTACGACTACCTGCGCCTGTTGTTCGCGCGCATCGGCGTGCCCTACTCGCCGGCGACCGGCCTGCCGATCGAGAGCCAGACGGTGTCGCAGATGGTCGACCGGGTGCTGGCGCTGGAGGAAGGCACGCGGCTCTACCTGCTGGCGCCGATCGTGCGCGGACGAAAGGGCGAATACCGCAAGGAACTTGCGGAGCTGATGAAGAAGGGCTTCCAGCGGGTCAAGATCGACGGCGAATTTCACGAAATCCCGGACGCGCCAGCACTCGACAAGAAGCTGAAGCACGACATCGACGTCGTGGTCGACCGGATCGTAGTGCGCGACGACATTGGCGGCCGGCTAGCGGATTCGCTGGAAACCGCGCTCGGCCTCGCCGACGGCATTGCCATCGCGGAACTGGCCGACAAGCCGTTGCCGGCGCCGGCCGGCGACGCGGTGCTGCAGAACCGCAACGAGACGCATGAGCGCATCGTCTTCTCGCAGAAGTTCGCCTGCCCGGTCTCCGGGTTCACGATCTCCGAGATCGAACCGCGGCTGTTTTCCTTCAACAACCCCTTCGGCGCCTGCCCGACCTGCGACGGGCTTGGCACGACGCTGGCCTTCGAGCCGGAACTGGTCGTGCCCGATCACACCCTGAGCCTGCGTCAGGGCGCGGTGCTGCCCTGGGCGAAGACCGGGTCGACCTCGCCCTATTACACGCAGACGCTGGAGGCGATCACCCGGCACTTCAAGGCGTCGATGACCACCCCATGGTCGGATCTCGCCGGAGAGGTCAGGAACACGATCCTCTACGGCTCGGGGCGCGAAAAGATCGAGTTCACCTATGACGACGGCGTGCGCAGCTACCGCACGGCGAAGACCTTCGAGGGTGTCGTCGGCAACATCGAGCGGCGCTGGCGCGAGACCGATTCCGAATGGGTGCGCGAGGAGCTGTCGCGCTACCAGTCGGACCGCCCCTGCCCGGCCTGCAACGGCAACCGGCTGAAGCCCGAGGCGCTGGCGGTGCGCATTGCCGAGCGTCACATCGGCGACATCGCCAAACTGTCGATCCGCGAGGCAGGCGACTGGTTCGAGGCCTTGCCCGAGACGCTCACCGACAAGCAGTCGCAGATCGCCGTGCGCATCCTCAAGGAGATCCGCGAGCGGCTGAAGTTCCTCAATGATGTCGGGCTGGATTATCTATCCCTGTCGCGCAATTCCGGCACGCTGTCGGGCGGCGAAAGCCAGCGCATCCGGCTTGCCTCGCAGATCGGCTCCGGCCTCACCGGCGTGCTCTATGTTCTCGACGAGCCCTCCATCGGCCTGCATCAGCGCGACAACGCGCGCCTGCTCGACACGCTCAAGCACCTGCGCGATCTCGGCAACACGGTGATCGTCGTCGAGCACGACGAGGACGCGATCCTGACCGCCGACCATGTGGTCGACATCGGCCCGGGCGCCGGCATTCACGGTGGCGAGATAATCGCGCAAGGGGCGCCGGCCGACATTCTCGCCTCCGACGCCTCGCTCACCGGCCAGTATCTCTCCGGCAAGATGGACATCCCGATGCCGGCCGAGCGGCGGCCGATCTCCAAGACCCGCCGGATCCGCGTTTCGGGCGCGCGCGGCAACAACCTCAAGGACGTGACGGCGGATATTCCGCTTGGCACCTTCACCTGCATTACTGGCGTTTCCGGCGGCGGCAAGTCGACCTTCCTGATCGACACGCTCTACAAGGCCGCGGCCCGCCGGCTGAACGGCGCGCGCGACAATCCGGCGCCGCACGACCACATCGAGGGACTGGAGTTCCTCGACAAGGTGATCGACATCGACCAGTCGCCGATCGGGCGCACGCCGCGCTCCAACCCGGCGACCTACACCGGCGCCTTCACGCCGATCCGCGAGTGGTTCGCCGGCCTGCCGGAGGCTAAGACGCGCGGCTATGCGCCGGGGCGGTTCTCCTTCAACGTCAAGGGCGGGCGCTGCGAGGCCTGCCAGGGCGACGGCGTCATCAAGATCGAGATGCACTTCCTGCCGGACGTCTATGTGACCTGCGACGTCTGCAAGGGGAAACGCTACAACCGCGAGACTTTGGAAGTCGAGTTCAAGGGCAAGTCGATCGCCGACGTGCTGGACATGACGGTGGAGGAAGGCGCGCGGTTCTTCTCCGCCGTGCCGTCCGTGCGCGACAAGCTGGAGACGCTCGCCCGCGTCGGCCTCGGCTACATCAAGGTCGGCCAGCAGGCGACGACGCTGTCGGGCGGCGAGGCGCAGCGCGTCAAGCTTGCCAAGGAACTCGCCAAGCGCGCGACCGGACGCACGCTCTACATTCTCGACGAACCGACGACAGGGCTGCACTTCCACGATGTCGCCAAGCTTCTGGAGGTGCTGCACGAGCTGGCCGACCAGGGCAACACCGTGCTGGTGATCGAACACAATCTCGAGGTCATCAAGACGGCCGACTGGATCGTCGACCTCGGGCCGGAGGGCGGCGACGGCGGCGGCATGATCGTTGCCGAAGGTCCGCCGGAAACCATCGTCGAGACGCCGGAAAGCTACACCGGCCGGTTCCTGCGCGAAGTGCTCGAGCGTCGTCCGGTCCAGCGCCTGAGTGCCGCCGAATAAGGCAGCGGGTGCCACGGGCCGGAGTTCGGGGCACCCCGCGCGGCATAAGCCGAAAACCGCAGCCATTCCGCGCCGTTTCGCCGGGCGTTTGCGCGCATGTCTGTGCGCGCCGCGTCCGGGCGTGTCGCTCCGGGATGGTGCAATGCACAATCCGCACGCCTGCCATGCAAACAATGCACTTTTTTTCAGCGGCTGAAAAACCTACTTCATGGTCATCGAATTCGGGCGGCGCAAACGGTTCTACCGGGCGTCGCCTTACACCCATCGAGGCCAATATGTTCGACTCACTTGCGCGCAAGTACCGCACCTGGCGGACTTACCAGAACACCGTCTCCGAGCTGTCGCGCCTGTCCACGCGCGAGCTTGACGACCTCGGCATCGCCCGCGGCGACATTTCCTTCGTCGCCCGTCGCGCCAGCCGATAACAGCTCACGATCAAAGAGATAGACCTCCTCCCCTGTCTCTTTGTCGTGTTCGGGCGGGACCTCCTCCTCCCAATCCCGTCCGACCATTGCGTCGCCCGCCGGTCCTCCTCCCTCCGGCGGGCGATCGCATTTTTGCGGAGCATCCCGGCGGCCACCGCCGCGAGCGGCCAGATGCGCCGCGCTTCCGTTTTCCGGCTTGCAGGATCTGCATGACGGGCATGCGGAATGAGCGCATTCCGCTTCCGGGGACTCACCCCATATCCAAGCAAGAAGAGAGTGCTGCAGCGCAACATGCGCGGCGCATCTCACCCCAGACAGATCCAGACGATGGAGTTTCCAATGCTCGACAATCTCGTGCGCAAATATCATTCCTGGCAGAAGTACCGTCGCACCTATGACGAACTGTCCCGCCTGTCCAATCGCGAGCTGAACGACCTCGGCATCGGCCGCGGCGACATCGACTTCATTGCCCGCAGCAACATGCGCTAATCCGTCGCGGTCCTGAACGGGCCGCCGGATTCTTGCCTCAAAAAGCGCCGGCCGGTTTCCTCCGGGCGGCGCTTTTTGCATTCTGAATCAGCAGTTTGCTCATGAATGCACCGCAACATTCACGAAAGTGAATTGCTACCCGCTCTGCGGGGGGCAGCTATGCAGGAACCGCTCTGGAAATCCCGGCGCGAGTCACCCATATCACTGTTATCGGGTTCGGGCGCACCTCCTCCCAGCGCCTTGAGCCTGACTCGACCGGCGCTCCTCCTCCCAACGCCGGTCACAATCGAAAACGACGCCCACCGGTCCTCCTCCCTCCGGTGGGCGTTCGTTTTTCCGGACCCCGCTTCCGGGCCTTGCCCTCATCCCCAAGCTGCCCCATGACTCACGGACTGAAGCTGCCTTCGCGCGCTTTCCCATCGTGAGATCAATGAATTGTGAGATCAGGGAATCGGCATGTCGCTCGATACCGCCAGTCCAGGCCTTCCGGCCTTCTACGACGACCTCGACCTGACGCTTGAAGAGATCAGCCTCAGGCTCACCGACGGTGTGCGCAACCGGCGGTCCGCGTTTCACACCCCGGCGGTCGCGACGGTGACCCCGCAGAACACCCCGGACGTGCGCCGGATGGTCCTGAGGGGCGTGGACAAGTTGCCCCTGACGCTTCGCTTCCATACCGACAAACGCAGCGGCAAGGCGCATCAAATTCATCAAAATTCGAGCGGATTTTGCGAAATTTACGACTCAGATTGCAAAATTCAGCTCAGATTGAGCTGTCGGCTGACCCTTTTGCAGGACGGCGAAACGGTCGAGCGGGCCTGGTCCGCGACCCGTCCGATGAGCCGCGCCTGCTACCGGATCGAGACCGGGCCCGGCACAGAAATCCCCGCGCCCGGCACGGCCGTCTACGACACCGGACGCCCCGACGAGGGACGGGCGAATTTCGCCGTACTGATGGCCGAGGTCTTGCGGATGGAGTGGCTCTATCTCGCGGCCAGAGGCCATGCACGGGCGCGCTTCGAACGGGCCGGCGACGGCTGGACGGGATGCTGGCTCGCGCCGTGACGCCGTCTCACCGCGCCTTGCGGGTGCTTCCCAGCACGTCGAGATAGGCTTGCTGCATGTCGGAGATCCGGCCGGCGACCGCTGCATTCGCCTTGAAGCTGTTTTCCGCCTGCATCATGTCGACCATCGCGCCCGCCATGTCGGGGGCGAATCCGATCGGACGCGCGCCGCGCACCGGGTCCGCGCCGCCTGGCGCCGGGACGCCCGCGCCGGTCGTTCCCTGGGCCGTCTCGGTCAGCCGATTGCCGGCCTCTGCCCCGGCCGCGACGATGCGGCGCGCGGAGGTTTCGAAGCGATCCTGCGCGCCCTTGAGGCCCGCGATTGAGGTCATCAGTGCCGACATGGCGACCACTCTAGGCCAGAGTGTGTTAACGCTGCTTTTCCGTCGTCCGACGAACCTTACGAATCGCGAGAGCCTCCGCCCCGCCAGGGGCCCGAAAGCCGGATCCGACCGAAATGCTGCTGACCCTGTCCCTCACCGGCCCGTTCTTCGCCGTGGTCGCGCTCGGTTTCTTTGCGGCGCGCAAGGGCTGGATGCCGGACGGGGCGGTCCGCAGCCTGAATGTCTTCGTCTTCTATTTCGCCATGCCGGCCCTGATCATCCGCGCGCTCGGCCGACAGGACATCGCCGCCGCGCTCAATGGTCCGGCCGTTCTCGTCTGGGCGCTCGCCGGCCTGTGTGCCTTCGGCCTTGCCATGGCGATCATGCGTCTCGCCTTCGCCGCGCCGCTGCCTGAAATGGCGCTTGCCGGACAGGCCGCATCGGTTGGAAACATCGGCTTTCTTGCCCTTCCGCTGATGCTGGCCGCCTTTGGCGATGCCGCGGCGCCGCCGATTGCGGTTGCCCTGACGATCGATCTCGTCGTGCTGATCCCGCTCTCCATCGGCCTGCTCGAATGGTCCGCCGGCAAGAGCGGCGGCACGGCGAAGATGCTCACCAGTGTGGCGCGCGGGGTGGTGGCCAATCCGTTCATGCTGGCGATTGCCGCCGGCGGCGCACTGTCGCTCTCCGGACTGACGCTGCCCGAACCGATCGACCGGTTCTTCGTCTTTCTCGGCAGTGCTGCGGGTGCCACCGCGCTGTTTTCCCTTGGCGTCTCGCTTGCCGCGCGCCGGGTCGGTGGTGACGGACGCGCCATCGCGCTTCTGGTCGCGCTGAAGCTTGTCGCCCATCCGCTGCTCGTTTTCGCCCTGGCCCGGGTCTTCGGTCTCGATCCCTTGCAGACCGGGTTGCTGATGGTCATCGCGGCCATGCCGATTGCCGGAAACGTCTTCGTCATCGCGGAGCGCTACGGCGTGCTGGTCCAGCGGCTTTCGACCGCGATCCTCGTCTCCACCGCGCTCGGGGTGATCACCGTGTCGTTTGCGGTGATGGCGGCAAAGGGCTGACAAAGCCGGCAAACCGCCCCATATCCGGTAGACCACCCCGGTTGTCCGCAACCGCGTCCCCCGTCTTTCAAGGAACATCATGCGCGATCCCGAAAACCCGCTGCTCGCCTGCTGGAGCGGCCCTTACGGCCTTCCGCCCTTTTCCCGCATCGAGACGCATCACTACCCGCCCGCCTTCGAAACAGCCCTGAAGGAGGCCCGGAGCGAGGTCGAGGCCATCGCCAATGCCCCGGAGACGCCCACCTTCGACAACACCATCGCGGCGCTGGAACGCGCCGGCGAACGGCTGACGCGGGTTGCCTCGACCTTCTTCAATGTCGCGAGCGCGAACACCTCCCCAGAGCTTCAGGCGATCGAGCGCGACCTGGCGCCGAAGCTTGCCCGCCATTCCAGCGAGACGCTGCTCAACCAGACGTTGTTTGCACGCATCACGCAGCTTTGGGCCGACCGCGACACGCTTGGCCTCGACCCGGAGCAGGCACGGGTGCTGGAGCGCTACCACTCGATGTTCCAGCGCGCCGGCGCCGGGCTGAACGATGCGGATCGCGCGCGCATGAGCGAGATCACCCAGGAGCTCGCCGTGCTGGGCACGCAGTTCTCGCAGAATATTCTGGCCGATGAAGCCGCCTACCGGCTCGTGCTGGATGGCGAGGCGGACCTTGCCGGCCTGCCGCCATTCCTGCGCGCGGCGGCCGCGGAAGCCGCCGAGGAACGCGGCCTTGCGGGAAAGCACGTCATCACCCTGTCGCGCTCGCTGATCGAGCCGTTCCTGCAGTTTTCCACCCGCCGCGACCTGCGCGAGGCCGCCTTCACCGCCTGGCGCGCACGCGGAGAAAACGGCGGCGACACGGACAACCGGGAGATCATCGCCCGCACCCTGAAACTGCGGCGCGAGCGCGCCAGATTGCTCGGCTTTGAGGATTTCGCCGCCTACAAGCTCGACGACAGCATGGCCAAGACACCCGATGCCGTGCGCGAGTTGCTGGAAAGCGTCTGGAGCCCGGCTGCGGACAAGGCGCGCGGTGAAGCCAGGGCCCTGCAGGATCTGGCCGAACAGGATGGCGACAATATCGAGATCGCCCCCTGGGACTGGCGTTTCTACGCGGAGCGCGTGCGCCAGCGCGACCACGCCATCGACGAGGCGGAGCTGAAGCCCTACCTCCAGCTCGAGGCGATGATCGAGGCCGCCTTCGACACCGCGACGCGCCTGTTCGGACTGACCTTCGAGGAGCAGCACGGGCTCGATCTCTATCACCCGGACGTGCGCGCCTTTGCGGTGCGCGACCGAAACGGCAGGGACATCGGCCTGTTCCTCGCCGACTATTTCGCCCGCGCCTCGAAGCGTTCGGGCGCCTGGATGAGCGCCTTCCGCCAGCAGCAGAAGCTTGCCGGCGACATCACCCCGATCATCGTGAACGTGATGAATTTCGCCAAGGCGCCCAAGGGCGAAAAGACCCTTTTGACCTTCGACGACGCGCATACGCTGTTTCACGAGTTCGGCCATGCGCTGCACGGCCTGCTGTCGAATGTCACCTATCCGATCGTGTCCGGAACCTCGGTGTCCCGCGACTACGTGGAACTGCCGTCGCAGCTTTACGAACACTGGCTCGACCAGCCGGAAACACTGCAGCGCTTCGCGGTGCATGTGGAGACGGGCAAGCCGATGCCGGACGATCTGCTTGAGCGCGTCCTTGCCGCGCGCACCTTCAATTCCGGCTTCGACACGGTCGAGTATCTCGCCTCGGCACTGTTCGATCTCGACGCCCATACGGCGCCTGAGGACATGACGGATGTGACGGCGCTGGAGGCCGCGACGCTGACGCGGATGGACATGCCGAAGCAGATCGCCATGCGGCACAGGCCCACGCATTTCGCCCATGTGTTCTCCGGTGAGAACTACGCTTCGGGCTACTACAGCTACATGTGGTCGGAAGTGATGGATGCGGATGCCTTCACCGCCTTCACAGAAGCGGGCGACATCTTCGATCCGGCAACTGCGGCACGGCTTTACGAGCACATCTATTCCAGCGGCGGACGCCAGGACCCGAAGGACGCGTATATCGCCTTTCGCGGCGCGCTGCCGGACGCAAGCGCCCTGCTGAAAAAGCGCGGTTTTGCCTGACAAGCCTGATCGTCGGCGGCGCGCGGGTCGCACGCCGCCTTCATCACCGGTCGATCAGAGAAACTCGACCTTGCCGCTGGCAATGTCGTAGACCGCACCGACGACCTTCACCCGGCCGGCGGCCACGGCGTCAGCGACGATGGGGGTTGCCGCTGTCAGCGTCTCGACGTTGTAGAGCACATTCTCCCGGGTCGCGGCGTCGACCGGATCGGCCGGCTTCTTCGCAAGCGCCCGTTCCACGCCGGGCTTGAGGGCGTTGACCAGATCCGGCAGATGCCCGGGCAGCTCGGTTCCGTTCTCGATGACATCGATCGTCGCTTTGACCGCACCGCAATTGCTGTGGCCGAGCACGACAAGCAGCGGAATGCCGAGAACGGCAACGCCGTATTCAATGCTGGCAAGGCCGTTCCCGTCAACGAAATTGCCGGCAACGCGCAGCACGAAGAGCTCTCCCGGCCCCTGATCGAAGACAAGCTCCGGCGACACGCGGGAATCGGCGCAGGACAACAGGCCGGCGAAGGGAAACTGCACGCCGGCGCGCGCCATCCGTCCGACGGAGAAATCGGCATTGGCCGGCTGATTGGCCGTATAGCGCCCGTTGCCCTCTTTCAATCGCGCCAGCGCCTTGTCGGGATCGATATCATTGGGTGCGGCCGGCGCTTCATCCGCAAGCGCCTCGCCGGGAAGCGCGAATCCGCCGGCGAATGCGGTGGAGGCGGCCGCGGCACCGAGCCCGAAGAGGCCGCGCCGCGTCAGATCGAACGCATGATCGTTACACATAGACTGAAATTCCTTGTCCCGCGTCGCGGTGGCCTTACCGGAGGTTCCGGAAATCGGCATGCGACATGCGGCCGGCAGTACCGGAGCGCACAACCCCGACGAAATTGAAGGGGCGAAACGACTCCCGTGCGGACCGCAAGAGGCACCGGGCAGCAGCAGTGCCGCCGCCGGTCGGGCTCAAGTCTTTAGCAGGACGCGCGCCTGCGCAAACCCTGAAACCGCTGATTGCGCGATATTCCTGTGTGTTGTTTCCAAAAGATTATCTTTTCAAATCAATATGTAAGCATCGAAGGCACGGAGTAACGCAGGGTCTTCCAAGGATCTCGCCACCGTTTCCTAGCCGTTTGCCAGCAGGCCCTCGACATAAGGGGCAAAGCTGCGCCAGCACTCGACGACGAAGGTATCCGGGCCGGTGCGCCAGAGCACGATCTCCGCCTTGGTGAACAGCGTTCGCGTCACCTGTCCGACGGGAAACGCACCCTCGTCCAGGTCCAGAAACACCTGTGTGTTAAGCAGGGCTGCCGCGCGCGGGCCGCTGACGATCAGCGCCACGTTTCGCTCCGAGACATCGACCAGCGCGTGCGGATGCGTCCCGACCGCTGTCGCGATCTCGTCGCACAGGGTCCTGGCAAGGGCCCAGGGCACCTCCTCGCCGACGGTCCCGGATGCGGCAAGCAACAGCCATTCGTCCGGTCCGAGCCAGAGTGCGGCGCGCTGGCCGACAGGATTGGCGGCAAGCGGCGCCATCGGCAGCGACGCGCCGAAGGCCGCACCGGCCTTGCCGGCGGCCGTGGCATCACCGCGAAAGGCAAGGCGGGCCAGCGGGGCCGCCCGGGTCACCGTGACATCGGGACGTGAGACGACGGAGGCGCCTTGCGTCGTGGCGGGAGCATAAAGGGCGGTGTCAGGCATTGAGCCGGCTCCCTTCCGGATCGACGAAGACGGGCTGGACGACCTCGACGGCGATGCCGCCGTTCGGCATCGGAACATGAAGGGTCTCGCCGATCCGGTCGCGACCGCCGGCGATCATCGCCAGAGCAATCGGGCGACCGGCGGCGGGCGACTGATAGGACGAGGTGACGTGACCAAGCGCGGAAGTGCCGCGCGCCGGCGACCGCTCGACGGTCACCTGGGCGCCCTCCTCCAGCAAGGTCTTTCCGTCCTTCGTCAGCAGGCCGACCATCTGCTTGCGCCCTTCGGCGACCAGATCGGGACGGGCGAGCGAGCGTTTGCCGACGAAATCGGGCTTCTTCTTGCCGATGGCCCAGCTCATGCCGACGTCGTCCGGCGTGACGGTGCCGTCGGTTTCCTGTCCGACGATGATGTAGCCCTTTTCGGCGCGCAGCACATGCATCGCCTCCGTGCCGTAGGCGCAGCCGCCGAGCTTTTCGACATTGGCCCAGACCGCTTCCCAGACCGCGCGGGCGCGCGACGGTGGCACGTTGATCTCGTAGCCGGCCTCGCCGGTGAAACTCATGCGGAAGAGACGGCAGGGCACGCCGCCCATCACATGGCCCTCGCGCAGCGACATATGCGGGAAGGCGTCGCCCGACAGGTCGATATCGTCGACGAGCGGCGCGATGGCCTCGCGCGCCTTCGGCCCCTGAACGGCAATCACCGCCCATTGCTCGGTGGTCGAGGTCAGCCAGACGTTCAGGTCGCTCCATTCGGTCTGGAGATAGTCTTCCATATGGGCGAGCACGCGCGGCGCACCGCCGGTCGTGGTGGTGACATGGAAGCGGTCGTCGGCAAGCCGTCCGACAACGCCGTCGTCCATGATGAAACCGGCCTCGTTGAGCATCAGCCCGTAGCGCAACTTGCCGACGCCTAGTTTCGTCCAGGGGTTGGTGTAGATGCGATTGAGGAATTCGGCCGCATCCGGGCCGACGATCTCAATCTTGCCGAGCGTGGTCGCATCGAAGAGGCCGACGCTTTCGCGCACCGTGCGGCACTCGCGGGCGACCGCATCGTGCATATCCTCGCCGCCTCGCGGAAAATACCAGGCGCGCTTCCACAGGCCGACATCCTCGAAGGCCGCGCCTTGCTCCGCCGCCCAGTCATGGATCGGCGTCTTGCGCAAGGGATCGAAGAGGTCTCCGCGCGAGGTGGTCGCCAGCGTCCCGAAGGTCACCGGCGTATAGGGCTGGCGGAAGGTGGTGAGGCCCACCTGCGGGATCTCGTTGCCGAGCGCGCCGGAGGCAATCGAAAGCGCGTTCATGTTGGACAGGCGGCCCTGGTCGGTCGCCATGCCCGTCGTCGTGTAGCGCTTGATGTGCTCGATGGAGTGCATGCCCTCGCGCACGGCAAGCTTCACGTCCTTGGCCGTGACGTCGTTCTGGAAATCGACGAAGGCGCGCACGCGCGAGGCATCGCGGTCATGCGGCACAGCTCCCAGCCACCAGCCGCTGCCGGCGTCGCCGCCGGTCGCCGTGAAGACCGGCGCCTCGCCCGTGTGGCCGGCAGCGGTCGCGGCCGCGACACCGGCACGTGCGCCGTCGGCCAGCACCTCGGCGAGACCGTCGACGCCCCGGCAGCTTCCGGCGGAGCGCTGCGCCTGCACGGGATCGCCCGGCAGGAAGGCGCCCATGTGCGGCTGCCAGTCGAGCTTGCCGCGCGCCTGCGAATGCAGGCTGACATTCGGCGTCCAGCCGCCCGACATCAGCAGGCAATCCGCCTCGACCTCGCCTGCCGGAACAACACCCGTATCCGACATGCGACCGAGCAGGACGCGCGTCACCCGCGTCTTGCCGATGACGCCGGTCACGGCACAGCTTGGTTCCACGCGAATGCCGAGCGCTTCGGCACGCTCGACAAGAGCCGCCGGCGGCTCGGCGCGCAGATCGGCGATCACCGCAATCGTGTCGCCGGCCTCGGCGATGTCGAAGGCGGCCCGCCAGGCGCTGTCGCAGGCGGTCGCAACAGCGATCGCCTTGCCGGGAACGACCCCGTAGCGGTTGGCGTAGATGCGGCCCGCTTCGGCCATCATCACGCCGGGGCGGTCGTTTTCCGGGAAGACCAGCGGGCGCTCGATGGCGCCGGTGGCGAGCACGACCTCCTTGGCCCTAACCTGCCACATGCGTTCGCGCGGGAGCGCGGGATCCGGTTCCGCCAGATGGTCGGTGACGCGTTCGGCGAGCGCCAGGAAGTTCTGGTTGAAGTAGCCGAAGACGGTGGTGCGCGACAGGAGCGTCACGCGCGGGTTGTCGCCAAGTTCTCCAATCGCGTCAGTCACCCAGTCGGCAGCGGGCTTGCCGTCGATTTCCGCGCCGCGCTCATGCAGCAGGCTGCCGCCGAACTCCGCCTGCTCGTCGGCGAGGATCACGCGGGCGCCGCTGCGCGCGGCCGCTAGGGCTGCGGCAAGCCCCGCCGGTCCGCCGCCGGCGACCAGCACGTCGCAATGGGCATAAGTGTTGGCGTAGGTGTCGGTATCCGGCTTCGTCGGCGCCTTGCCGAGACCGGCGGCGGCGCGGATGAAGGGCTCATAGACCCTGTTCCAGAATCTCTTCGGCCACATGAAGGTCTTGTAGTAGAAGCCGGCCACAAAAAGCGGCGACAGCTTGTCGTTGACCGCACCGATATCGAAGGCAAGCGACGGCCAGCGGTTCTGGCTTTCCGCCGCAAGCCCGTCGTGGATCTCGACCTGTGTCGCGCGCAGGTTCGGGGTCGCCTCGCCGCTGGCGTGTTTCGCCCGGCTGCGGGCAACGCCGACCAGCGCATTCGGCTCTTCAGAACCGGCGGTGACGATGCCGCGCGGGCGGTGATACTTGAAGGAGCGGCCGACCAGATGGACATCGTTGGCCAGAAGCGCCGAGGCGAGCGTGTCGCCGGCAAAGCCCTGGTATCGCTTGCCGTCGAAGGTGAAGGTGACCGGCGTGCCGCGATCGATGCGCCCGCCTTCTGAGGTGCGGTTTTGCTGTGTCACTGTGCGCCCTCCCTGGCGAGCGCCTCGAGATCCGGGCATTTTTCGCCGGTCTTGTAGACGCAGACGAAGCGGTCGCTCACGGTGTGGCGCACGGCGTTGAAGAAGCGTCCGCAGCCATGGACGTGACGCCAGCGCTCGGCAAGCAGCCCCTTGGGATTGCTGCGCATGTAGAGGAATTCGGCCCATTGGTGATCGTCGAGATCGGCGGGTTGCGCGGGGCGGTCGATATGCGCCTCGCCGCCGTAGCGGAACTCGATCTCGGGGCGTTCGACGCGGCACCAGGGACAGGAAATCAACAGCATCGGCCTTGCCTCAATGTGCCACGGCGGCAGCCGCCGCCTCGTCGATTAGCCGGCCGGTGCGGAACCGGTCGAGCGTGAAGGGCGCGTTGATCGGATGCGGCTCGTCGCGCGCGATGGTATGCGCAAAGACATGCCCCGATCCCGGTGTCGCCTTGAAGCCGCCCGTGCCCCAGCCGCAATTGACGAAAAGCCCCGGCACCGGCGTCTTGCCGATGATCGGCGAGCGGTCCGGCGTGACGTCGACGATGCCGCCCCAGTTGCGCAGCATTCGCATGCGGCGAAACATCGGAAACAGCTCGCAGATGGCATCGACGGTGTGGGTGGTGATCTGCAGGCCCCCGGTCTGGCTGTAGGAGACATACTGGTCGGTGCCGGCGCCGATCACCAATTCGCCCTTGTCGGACTGCGACAGATAGGCGTGCACCGTGTTGGACATGACCACGCAGGGAAAGCAAGGCTTGACCGGCTCGGAGACCAGCGCCTGCAGCGGGTTCGATTCCAGCGGCATGCGCACGCCGGCCATGTCCATCACCACGCTGGTGTGGCCGGCCGCGACGACGCCGACCTTCTTCGCGCCGATGAAGCCGCGCGAGGTCTCGACGCCCGACACCGACCCGTCGGCATGGCGGCGGATGCCGGTGACCGCGCAGTTCTGGATGATGTCGACGCCGTATTTGTCGGCGCCACGGGCATAGCCCCAGGCGACCGCGTCGTGACGGGCGACGCCGGCCTTGCGCTGGAGCGCGGCCCCCATCACCGGATAACGGATGTTCTTCTCGATGTTGAGCGGCGGGCAGTAGGCCTTGGCCTCCTCCGCGCTTAGCCACTCGTTCTGGACGCCGGCAAGCCGGTTGGCGTGGACATGGCGCTTGAACACCTGAACGTCGTGCACCGTATGCGCCAGCATCATGACGCCGCGCGCGGAATACATCACGTTGTAGTTCAGCTCCTGCGAGAGGTCCTGCCACAGGTCCATGGCGTGATCGTAGAGACCCTCGCTCTCCTCCCACAGGTAGTTGGAGCGCACGATGGTGGTGTTGCGCCCGGTGTTGCCACCGCCGAGCCAGCCCTTTTCCAGCACCGCGACATTGGTGACGCCGTGTTCCTTGGCCAGATAATAGGCGGTCGCGAGGCCGTGACCGCCGGCGCCGATGATAACCACGTCATATTCGGGCTTCGGATCGGGCTTGCGCCACTGGTGGCCCCAGTCCTGATGGGCGTTGAGCGCCTTGCGGGCCAGTTCCCAGAACGAGAAACGGGTCATGCGAACCTCGGTTGTGTCGCCCGGCGGTCTTGCCCCCGCGCATCATCCCTGATTTGTGCCGCCGCCAGCAGCGCGACGCTTGCATAAAACCGACATCGGGGCGGTCCAATGCGTCGCCTTTGGACGGGGTCTGCGCCCGCTCAGCCTCCGCGCCGCGACAGCGCAGCAAGACCGGCAAGCGCAACCGATGCCCAGGCCAGGATCAGCAGACCGCCGCCAAGCGGCGCCGCGAAGGCGAAAAGCCGCTGGCCCAGAAAGGCCCGCGCGCACAGGTCGCCACAAAAAAGCGTCAGACCGACCGCCGCGATCCAGCAGATCGCAGCTCCAGCGCCGCGCGGCGTCAGGCCTGCGGCAAGGCTGAGAAACAGGAACAGCGGCGCATGGGCCAACAGCATGCGCGCTGCGGGATCGAGCAGCGCGCCGGCCGGAGAATGCGTGGCCGTAGCCGACAATCCGACGCCAAGCAGCCCGGAAAGGCCCGCAAGAACGAGCGGAAGGGCGCGCGGCGTGGAGGACAGCGTATCGCCCGCCCCCGTCACGTGCCGTCCCCGTGCCTTTGCAGCGACATGCCGGCAGCGCTCCAGGCGCCCGGCCAGACCTCGGCCCCGCCGGCGCGCAAGTTTCGGATTTCACCGACCGGAACATCGACGACCAGATACGGCTCTTCGCCGGCCATCCCGTCGACGGGCGGCAGTTCGCCGCCGATCCCGGTGTAGCCGAGGCTCGGCTCGCAGGGCAGATAGAGCGCCGCGCCGGAGACATTGGTGTCATTTTGCGTGGTGCCGGGTGCGGCCCCCACGACACCGCAGACGGCAACGGCGCTCATCAGTTCGACGGCGCGCGCCCTGGCACACCCGAACACGCGGTGATAGCCGGCCAGGCTCGAGGTCATCGACGGGACCAAAAGCACGTCCGGCGCATCCTGCGCGATCAGGCAGGAGAGCGCCGGCATCTCGACGTCGAGGCAGATCAGAATCGCCATGCGCACGCCCTCGATCTCGAACAGCGGCACATGGGCGCCCGGCGTGAGCAGCCAGGTCTCGGGGTCTTTTTCAAACGGGGTCAGCGCGAGCTTGTCGTGGACCACCTCGCGCCCGTCGGCGAGCAGCGCGAAGGCGCGGTTGACGTACCCACCCTCACCACCGGGGGCGGGCCAGGGCATGGAGCCGGCGAGCAGGGTGATCCCGTGCCGGGCGACAAGGTCCTTCAGCGCGGGAAGAAGCGCATCGGCTTCACCCGCCATCCAGGCGAGTTCCTCCGTCGGCAAAAGGCCAGCGGGTTTCCAGGCAAGGAATGCCTCGCTCAGATATTCGGGGAGAACGAGCAGCCGCGCGCCGTCGTTGCGCGCGCGTTCAAGCCGCGTAGCGATCCCGGCGAGAAAAGCGTCGCGGGAGGCACCGCCCGTCGAAAGATTGTAGGCGCAAAGCGCGAGGCGAAAGGAATCCGTTTTCATGGGGCGGGATGCTGACCGCAAAGACGCTCGAATTCAAGCGCATGCAACCGGGATCGGGGACCCCGCGTCGAATTGCCCGCAAAACACCCCGATTTCGCGGTTCAATCCTGCGTGGCCAGGATCTTGGCGGCCATCAGCAAGGTGGCGAGCACCAGCCCGGAGCGCAGCGGCGTGACAGCCGCATCCTTCTCCGGCAGCACGCCGACTACGCCGCGCGCGCGCATGGTCTGCAGCGCGCGATCCGCGTTGTCCGCCGCCTGATCGACATCCGACATCAGCCGGCGCAATTGTGCCCTCGGAGACATGATTCCATCCCACATTACCCATCCATCTTCAGGGTATGGGGACAGTCTTTCCGTAGTGTTAATGGCCGGCAAAAACTGCCGGGACAGATATGCCGACGCCTTACATCCGGCTTAGCCGCGGGTCGGCAGCATCCAGCACCCGGAACTGCACACGCTCGCGCCCCTGCCAGGTGTCGAGCGAGAGGCAACCGGCGACATGCAGCGGATCGCCGCGCTTCTCCAGAAGCATCTTGCCAAGCGGCGTGTCCGCCGCCTTGAAGGCAATCGCCTTGAGGCTTCCGCCGCCGCCATCGGCCAGCGTCAACCGGACGTGGCCCTTGCCGACGGTGTCGGCGTAGGACACCCGGTGGCTCGGCAGCGCGAAGACCGGCTCGGGATGTCCCGCGCCGAAGGGGCCGGCCTGCTCCAGCGCATGCACCAGATCCGTGCTCGCCGCCGATGCCGTCAGCGCGCCGTCGATCTTCAGCTCGTTTTCCGCGCGCGCCACCTCGACCTGTGCCGCCAGTGCCGTATCGAGGAAGACGGAGAGATCGGCGAGACGCTCTCGGCGCACGGTGAGGCCCGCGGCCATGGCGTGGCCGCCGCCCTTTTCCAGAATGCCCTCGTCGACGGCCTTGCGCACGGCCGCGCCGAGATCGACGCCGGGAATGGAGCGCCCGGACCCGGTGCCCTTGCCGTTCACGTCATAGGCGATGGCGAAAGCCGGACGGCGGTAGCGGTCCTTCAGCCGCGAGGCGACAAGGCCGACGACACCGGGGTGCCAGCCGTCGGACCCGGTCAGCAGGACGCTCGGATCGCTGTCCTCGACGGAGACCAGCGCCTGGGCATCGCCCTCCTCCAGCATGATGGCTTCCATCGCCTGGCGTTCGCCGTTCAGACGGTCGAGCGTTTCGGCGATCGTGCGGGCCTCGTCCATGTCATGGGTGGTGAGAAGCCGCGCGCCGAGGGCGGCATCGCCGATGCGCCCGCCCGCATTGATGCGCGGGCCGACCATAAAGCCGAGATGATAGGGCGATGGCGGACCATGAACCCGCGCGACATCGCAAAGTGCGGCAAGTCCGACATTGGCGCGGGAATGGAGCGCCAGAATGCCCTTGCGCACGAAGGCGCGGTTAAGGCCCCTGAGCGGCACCACGTCGCAGACGGTTCCAACGGCCGCGAGGTCGAGAAGCGCCAGAAGATCCGGCTCGCGGCTGGCCTTGAACAGTCCCCGGCGGCGCAATTCCCGATTGAGGCCGACCACAAACAGGAAAGTGACACCGACCGCCGCAAGATGGCCGAGACCGGAGAGATCGTCCTGGCGGTTCGGGTTGACGAGCGCGACCAAGTGGGGAAGCTCTTCGCCGACCTGGTGATGATCGAGCACGACGACGTCGAGCCCAACGCTTCGCGCCTCCTCGAACGCCTCGAAGGAGGTGCTGCCGCAATCGACACAGACCAGCAGGCCGGCGCCCTCCTCCCGCAACAGGCGGATCGCGGGTCCGTTCGGCCCGTAGCCTTCGATGATGCGGTCGGGGATATGGATGCGGTTGCGGGTTCCGAGCGCGGAGAGATAGCGGCTCAGCAGCGCGGAGGAGGTCGCACCGTCGACGTCGTAGTCGCCGAAGATCGCGATGGTGTCGCCGGCCTGGATCGCGTCGGCGACGCGGGCCGTGCCCGCTTCCAGATCGCGCAGCACCGACGGGTCGGGCATCAGCGCCCTGATCGTCGGATCGAGAAAGGCTTCGGCACCGTCAATCGTCACGTCCCGGGCGGCCAGCACCCGCGCGACGATCTCCGGTATGCCGCTGCGCTGCGCGATGGCGAGCGCCGCGGCGTTTTGCTGGGCGCTGAGACGCTCCCGCCAGACGCGTTCGCCGGCGGAACGCCCGACCCCAAGCACCTGACGGCGTGTTTCGCGTTCGGCCGGGGACTGGGTGTTCATGCGCGGCGTCCGTCGTACGGCTTGGGCGCGATGCGCCTCAATCCAGGTGGAATTTCTCGACCTGCGTGTGACGCGCCTTGATGTAGCGCACCGTGCCGGTGGTGGAGCGCATCACGACCGTGTGGGTGGTGATGTCGTTGCGGCCGAAGCGCACGCCCTGCAGGAAATTGCCGTCGGTCACGCCGGTGGCGGCAAAGAGCACGTCGCCGGTCGCCATCTCTTCCATGGTGTATTTGCGCTTGATGTCGGAGATGCCCATCTTGTGCGCACGTTCCACCTGCTCGTCGCGGGTGATCACCAGCCGGCCCTGCATCTGGCCGCCGATGCAGCGAAGAGCGGCTGCCGCAAGCACGCCTTCCGGCGCGCCGCCGATGCCCATGTAGATGTCGATGCCGGTCTCGTCCGGATCGGTGGTGTGGATGATGCCGGCAACATCGCCATCGCCGATCAGGCGAACGGAAACGCCGGTCGCGCGCAGGTCCTCGATCAGGCGGGCGTGACGCGGACGGTCAAGCACGCAGGCCGTGATTTCCGCGACCGGAACGCCCTTGGCCTTCGCCAGCGCCTCGATGTTTTCCGCAACCGGCGCGTCGAGATCGACGATGCCGGCCGGATAGCCCGGACCGACGGCGATCTTGTCCATGTAGCTGTCGGGAGCGTTCAGGAGGCCGCCCTTCGGCGCCAGCGCGATCACGGCCAGCGAGTTGGGCAGGTTCTTGGCGCAGATCGTCGTGCCTTCCAGCGGATCAAGCGCGATGTCGACGGCGGGGCCCTTCCCCGTTCCGACCTTCTCGCCGATGTAGAGCATCGGCGCCTCGTCGCGCTCGCCCTCGCCGATCACCACCATGCCGTCGATGGGCAGGCAGTTGAGTTCGCGGCGCATGGCATCGACGGCAGCCTGGTCGGCGGACATTTCATCGCCGCGTCCGCGCAGGCGCGCGGCGGCGACGGCGGCGCGTTCGGTCACGCGGGCCAGTTCCAGGGTCAGAATGCGGTCGAGAGCTTCACTATGCGCGGCGTCGGAGGTGGACATCGGATTTCCTCAAATCGGGGTCAACAAGGGGTCAACGGAGCTTTTCGATGCGGATCATCTGGGGCGTTCCTGCCACCACATTCCTCGCGGTGATTGTCCCCAGTGCCCGTTTCACGGCGGCTTCCGTGGTTTCATAGGTGGTCAGGATCACCGGTTGGGGCGCATCGCCATGCGTCTCCGCCTCGGTGTGGGTGCGGGTGCGGTCGCGCTGGACGATGGATTCAAGCGAGATGCCCTCGTCCGCCATGATCCGCGCGATCTCGGCAAAGGCGCCGGACCGGTCATAGACCGCCAGGCGGATATAGTAGCCACCCTCGTGCATGCGCATCCGCGCCGCCTTGTAGGGAGCAAGTTCATGCGCCGGCATGCCGAGCGTCGGCACCGAGAGGCCGCGCGCCACGTCGACGATGTCGCCGAGCACGGCGGACGCAGTCGCGCTGCCGCCGGCGCCGGGGCCGACCAGCACGACCTCGCCGACCGCATCGCCGTCGATCGCGACCGCGTTCAGCACGCCGTCGATGCGCGCGATGGCCGAAGCCTTCGGCACCATGGTGGGGTGCACGCGCTGCTCGATGCCACTGTCGGTGCGCTGGGCAACGCCGAGCAGCTTGATGCGGTAGCCGAGCTCGCTTGCCGCCTCGATATCGGCGCGGGTGATGGAGGAGATGCCCTCCAGATAGATCTTCTCGCTGTTGATCTGCGAGCCGAAGGCGAGCGACGTCAGGATCGCCAGCTTGTGCGCCGTGTCGTTGCCCTCGATGTCGAAGGTCGGATCGGCTTCGGCATAGCCGAGACGCTGGGCGTCGGCGAGGCAATCGGAGAAGTCGAGCCCGTCCTGCTCCATGCGGGTCAGGATGTAATTGCAGGTGCCGTTGAGAATGCCGTAGACGCGGTCGATCTCGTTTCCGGCCAGCGACTCGCGCATGGTCTTGATCACCGGGATGCCGCCGGCAACCGCCGCCTCGTAGGACAGGCTGACCTTGTTGTCTTCCGCCAGACGCGCAAGCTCGACGCCGTGTTTGGCAAGCAGCGCCTTGTTGGCGGTGACCACCGACTTGCCAGCGGCAAGGGCGGCGCGCACGCTGTCCTCGGCCGGCCCGTTGTCGCCGCCGATCAGCTCGACGAAAACGTCGATGTCGGGAGAACCGGCAAGCGCAACCGGATCGTCGAACCACGCCATGGCGGAGAGATCCGCCCCCCGGTCGCGCGTGCGGTCGCGCGCGCTCACCGCGCTGACGCGCACGGAGCGGCCGCAGCGCGCGGCCAGTGCCGACGACCTGGTTTCCAGAAGATGCAACAGGGAGGCGCCAACCGTCCCCAAGCCCGCGACGCCGACGCGCAGTTCAGTGGTCATAAATCCGCAATCCGTTTGTGAGCCGTGTGGCAGAGGCGCCGAACGTGCCGCGCCTAACCCGATACCTCGATGGGGATCACGTTGTGCAACGTTTTGTCTGCGGTTTCAAGGAAGCGGCGCAGCCCGCGGGCCGCCTGGCGAATGCGCTGCTCGTTTTCCACCAGTGCGATGCGCACATGGCCGTCGCCGTACTCGCCGAAGCCAAGGCCGGGCGCAACCGCAACGTCGGCGTGCTCGATCAAAAGCTTGGAGAACTCGACGGAGCCGAGATGGCGGAATTTCTCCGGGATCGGCGCCCATGCGAACATGCTCGCTTCCGGGGGCGGAATGTCCCAACCGGCGCGCCCGAACGATTCCACCAGCGTGTCGCGGCGCTTCCTGTAGATCGCGCGCGCTTCGACGATGCAGTCGTCCGGCCCGTTCAGCGCGGCGGTCGCCGCCACCTGGATCGGCGTGAAGGCGCCATAGTCGAGATAGGACTTCACCCGCGCCAGCGCCGAGATCAGCCGCTCGTTGCCGACCGCAAAGCCCATGCGCCATCCCGGCATCGAATAGGTCTTGGACAGCGAGGTGAATTCCACCGCGACATCGATGGCGCCCGGCACCTCGAGAATGGAAGGCGGCGGCGTCTCGCCGAAGTAGATCTCGGAATAGGCGAGATCGGACAGAACGAAGATGTCGTGCTTCTTGGCGAAGGCGACGACGTCCCGGTAGAAGTCGAGCTCGGCGACCGAGGCGGTCGGGTTCGCCGGATAACAGAGGATCATGGCGATCGGCTTGGGCACGGAATGCACAAGCGCGCGTTCCAGCGCGTGAAACACCTCCGGTCCCGGCTCGGACGGGATAGCCCTCAGCACCGCGCCGGCCATCAGGAAGCCGAAGGCATGGATCGGGTAGCTCGGGTTGGGCACCAGCACGACATCGCCCGGCGCGGAAATCGCCTGCGCCATGTTGGCGAAGCCTTCCTTGGAGCCGAGCGTCGCGACGACCTGGGTCTCCGGGTTCAGCTTCACGCCGAAGCGTCGCTCGTAGTAGGCGGCCTGCGCGCGTCGAAGGCCGGGAATGCCCTTGGACGAGGAATAGCGGTGGGTCTTCGGGTTCTGCACCGTCTCGGTGAGCTTTTCGACGATGTGCTTTGGCGTCGGCAGATCGGGATTGCCCATGCCGAGATCGATGATGTCCGCGCCGCCGGCGCGCGCCTTGGCCTTCAGACGGTTGACCTGTTCGAAGACATAGGGCGGCAGGCGCCGGGTTTGGTAGAATTCTTCCATGGTTCGATCCTCGCCCGCAGGCTGCAGAACGGCGCGCGCGGCCCCGCGTTTTCCGTTCGATCCGTCATGACGCAATCCCGCGCGCTCAGCGCTTCGGGTCGCGGGGTTTTATCAGGCGCGACGCGCGCGCGCATCGGCAAAAACTCGCGGTCGACCTGCAAATTGTGCAAAGCCGCGCAGGCCGCGGCGTCACTCGCCCGCCGGCCCCTCGATGTCCTGAACGGCGCGGTCGGCGTGTTCGGCCCACAGCCGCTTCAGCTTGTCGAGAGATGTGGTGGCGCGGGGGGTGGCGATTGCCTCCCGGTTGCGGGCGAGTTCCTGCAGGCGCAGCCGCTGCTCTTCAGCTTCCTCGTAGGACATCAGCCCGCGCGAGACCGACGGCGCGCCACTCAGCGCGCCGGTCGACGCGTTTCCCGCAGGAGTGGTCGAAGATTGGAAGCCCTGCTCCACCGGCGTGCCGGAAGACGTCCCCGTCCCCGCCTCCACGGCGGCAGCGGATTGCGCCAACTGGCCGGCGCCCGGCATCACGGCGGAGGCGGTGCCCGGCGACACATAGGGATCGCCGCCGTCCAGCGCCTCGAACAAGGTGCCGGAAGGCGCATAGGCGCAGCCGCCGAGCAGCCCGGCGACACAGATAACAAGGCAAAGTCTCATCAAGCGCACTCGCGACAAATCGGCTCCGTCCTGATAAAACCGCAAGCAGCAAGCTTGCAACCGCTGCGGCGTCTACGACATTGTAAGCGCTTTGTCCAACTTGTCAGCCAAGCGTCACAGGTCGCTATTATGCCGGCAAGAGGGAGAGCTACCAATCATTATCGGGCAGTGAGCCGCAGAGCTCGCCCCGGAAACCGATCATGCGGAGGGCGCAGCCAGGATGACGGACGACCAAAAGAACCCCCTTCTCCAGTATATCGTCAAGAATCCTGAAGCCTTCGCCCAGAATCTCGCCCGCATCGTGGAGAACGCCGGCAAGGCCATGGCGGCCTATGTGGAACCGCGCGAGAAGGGCGAGATCAAGCCAGAGATGGCGGACGAGCTGACCGTCATCTTCAAGACGCTCGGCCAGGTCGGCGAATACTGGATGTCGGACCCCCAGCGCGCCGTAGAGGCGCAGGGGCGCCTGTGGACGAAATACATCGACCTGTGGAACTCGTCGCTAAAACGGATGATGGGCGAGCCGTCGACGCCGGCCGTCTCCGCCGATCCGCGCGACAAGCGGTTCGGCGATCCGGAATGGGACGACAACCAGTTCTTCGATTTCGTCAAGCAGATCTACCTGATCACCTCGCAATGGGCGGAACAGCTGGTGGTCGAGGCCGCCGATCTCGACGAGCACACGCGGCACAAGGCGGATTTCTACGTCAAGCAGATCGCCAACGCGCTGTCGCCGTCGAACTTTGTCCTGACCAACCCGGAGCTTTTGCGCGAAACACTGGAATCGAACGGCGAGAATCTCGTGCGCGGCATGAAGCTGCTCGCCGAGGACATCGAGGCCGGCAAGGGCGATTTGAAGATCCGCCAGTCCGATCCGACCAAGTTCAAGGTGGGCAAGAATCTCGGCATCACGCCGGGCAAGGTGATCGCGCAAAACGACGTGCGCCAGGTCATCCAGTACACGCCGACCACCGACACCGTGCTGAAGCGGCCGCTGCTGATCGTGCCGCCGTGGATCAACAAGTTCTACATCCTCGATCTCAACCCGGAGAAATCGTTCATCAAGTGGGCCGTGGATCAGGGACACACGGTCTTCGTGATCTCCTGGGTCAACCCGGACGAACACCAGGCCCAGAAAAACTTCGAGCACTACATGCGCGAGGGCATTCTGGAGACGCTGGACGTGATCAAGCGCGCCACGCGTCAGGAAGAGGTCAATGCCATCGGCTATTGCGTCGGCGGCACGCTGCTCGGCGTCACGCTCGCCTATATGGCGAAGGTGGGCGACACGCGCATCGCCTCGGCCACCTTCTTCACCACACAGGTCGATTTCACGCACGCGGGCGATCTGCAGGTCTTCGTCGACGAGGAGCAGATCGAGGCGCTCGAGCGGCGCATGGGCGAAAAGGGCTATCTCGACGGCTCGAAGATGGCCTCCGCCTTCAACCTCTTGCGCTCCAACGACCTGATCTGGCCCTATGTCGTCAACAACTACCTGAAGGGCAAGGAGCCCTTCCCCTTCGACCTGCTGTACTGGAACTCCGATTCCACCCGGATGCCGGCAGCGAACCATTCCTTCTATCTGCGCAACTGCTACCTGGAAAACCGGCTGAGCAAGGGCACGATGGAAATCGGCGGCAAACGGCTCGACCTCGGCAAGGTGACAATCCCGATCTACAATCTCGCCACCCGCGAGGACCATATCGCCCCGCCCGAATCGGTGTTTCTGGGGTCCCAGTTCTTCGGCGGCCCGGTGGATTACGTGCTTTCGGGATCGGGACATATCGCCGGCGTCGTCAACCCGCCGTCGCGCAACAAGTACCAGTTCTGGACAGGCCCCAAACCCGCCGGAAAATACGAGGACTGGCTCGCCAAGGCCGAGGAACACCCCGGCTCCTGGTGGCCGCATTGGGACACATGGATCCGCGCCCATGACGACACCACCGCAAAGGCCCGCAAGCCCGGCGCCAACCGCATGAAGATACTGGAAGATGCGCCTGGAAGTTACGTAAAGGCGACATCCTGACGTTGCAGTGGGCGCAATAAACCGCGGGCTTTGCATGGCAATGGGCAGTGCCTTGCGCTAAACTTCCCTTCCGGAGTGCGCGCCCGTTTGCCTTTTGGTCGCGCCCTGCATTCCGCATCGGTCGTGAGCCGATGCGACAGCCGATACCATCAGAGCCGCCGATGCCCGAACCGACGCTGCCAAGACCCATCGCACCGGCCCCGCCACGGCGGCGCGCGCGCGGCTACAGCGCCTATCGCCCGATGAACGCGGGTCGGCTCCGCCTGCTCGGCATGGATTCCTCCGTCTGGCAACGCCACGCGAGCGGCTGGAGCGTCTGGACCCGGTTCGCCACCCTTCCGTTCCTGTTTCTGGCGATCTGGTCGCACGGCTGGTACGGCTGGCCGGTTGCAAGCGGGCTCGTCGTCGCCGTTTGCGTCTGGCTCTGGCTCAATCCGCGGATTTTCCCGCCGCCAAAACGCCTCGACAGTTGGCCTGCGCGCGCCACCTTCGGCGAACGGGTCTGGCTCAACCGCGGCGTCGTGCCGATCCCGTCCTCAGACAACCGTCAGGCCGTCGTCCTGTCGCTGGTCACGGGCACAGGTTTCTTCATTGGCATGTGGGGCGCGATCATGTTGCATGTGCCGGCGGTGATCGTGGGCACCCTGCTCACCTATGCCGGCAAGCTGGCCTTTCTAAAAGGCATGGCGCGGCTTTACGACAGGATGCGCGATGCGCATCCCGTCTATCGCTCCTGGACGGTCGTGCCGGAAAACGACAATCACCCGAACAGCGGCCTGCACAGCAAGACCGGATCGTGAAACGCAGGACGGGAGCGCTCCCCGCGCTTTGTCAGCCGTCCTTCGTGGCGCTTTGCGCCCCTTGCGCCGCCTGCTTTTCCATCCGCCGAACGTCCTGGTCGTAGCGCGGATCGAGCGTGCCGCAGAGGCGATCCCAGACGGAAAAGAAATTCGCGAAATTATAGCGGAAATGGGCGTGGTGCTGGTCGTGGAAGGTCACGCAGACCATTGGCGAGGGTCGACGCGACAGCGGCGAGGCGTAGAACTCGAAGCCGGAATGGCCGATCGTGCCGTTGAAGTGATCGACCAGCCGATGCACGATCAGGACCTCGACCGGGATCGGCAGGATGAACACCGCCCACAGGTAGTAGCTCTGCATGACGAAGGCATCGACAAGGCTGTCGCTATAGGTGCTCCACACCGTCGGCGCCACGGAGCGGTGATGCTCGGCATGGAACCGGTAGAGCCAGCGGGTGTGCATCAGCCGATGGCCCCAGTAGAACCAGGCATCGAAGGCGACGACGGACACGGCGAACATGAGGATCGCCGACCACCAGGTCAGCGGCAGCGGCTCGACGAAGGTCCATCCCTTGACGGACGCGAAGACGCCGCCGGCAAGGCACCCGGCCGTCACCGTCAGCGACAGCACGCTCTGGCGGATCTCCGTCCACATGCGTTTCTCGCCACGGCGGTTTTGCTGGATCCGCCGTTCGGGGTGCCGGCTCTGGATCGCGACGAGCACGATCCCGGTCGCGAAATAGAGCGCGACATTGATGCCATAGGCACCCGCATAAAAGGGCAGAAACTCCAGCAGGACATCGAGCATCGCGGTTCAAGACCTCCCTGTCGTCATGCCCCTGCTTAGGGCCCCGGGACGCGCGGTGCAAGGCCGGCCGCAGCGCGTCACTGCATGCGGGTCAGCACCTTGTCGAAACGCTCCAGCGCCCAGTCGACATCGTTGCGGGTGAGCACGAGCGGCGGCGCGATGCGGATGGTGTGGTCGTGGGTGTCCTTGGCAAGGATCCCCTCCCCGCGCAGCGCCTCGCAATAGGCGCGCGCGCCACCGGCCTCCGGGTGAAGCTCCACCGCCAGCATCAGCCCGCGCCCGCGTACCTCGCGAATGGCATTGGAGCGGATGCGCGACAGGCCGTCCTTGAAATAGTCCCCGATCACGGCCGCGTTCTCGATCATGCCTTCCTCCACCAGCACCTTGAGCGCGGCGCGCGCCACCGCACAGGCCAGCGGATTGCCGCCAAAGGTGGATCCGTGTTCGCCGGGCTGCAACACGCCGAGCACCTCGGAGTTGGAAAGCACGGCGGAGACCGGATAGAAGCCGCCGGACAGTGCCTTGCCGACAAGTGTCACATCCGCCTCGATCCCTTCATGCTCCTCCGCCAGCAGCTTGCCGGTGCGGCCGAGCCCGGTCTGGATCTCGTCGAGAATGAGCGTCACATTGTTGGCGGTGCAGATCTCGCGCACCTTGGCGAAACAGCCCGCCGGCGGGATCAGGATGCCGGCTTCGCCCTGGATCGGCTCGACCAGAAAGCCGACGGTGTTCGGCGTGATCGCCGCTTCAAAGGCTTCGGCATCGCCGAAGGGCACGACGCGAAAGCCCGGAGCGAAGGGACCGAAACCGGTGCGCGCGGCCGGGTCGGTGGAGAAGCCGACAATGCCGAGCGTGCGACCGTGAAAATTGTTGTCGCAGACGATGATCTCGGCCTTGTTCTCCGGCACGCCCTTGACCTCATAGCCCCATTTGCGCACCGCCTTGACCGCGCTTTCCACCGCTTCCGCGCCGGAGTTCATCGGCAGGATCTTGTGTGCGCCGGTGAGCCGGGCGAGATCCTCGTAAAGCGGCGCGAGCTGGTCGTTGCGAAAGGCCCGCGAGGTCAGCGTCAGTTTCGAGGCCTGGGCGACCATCGCGTCGCGGATCACCGGATGGCAGTGCCCCTGGTTGACGGCGGAATAGGCCGCGAGGCAATCGAGATAGCGGTTGCCGTCGACATCGTAGAGCCAGACGCCCTCGCCCCGCGACAGCACCACGTCGATCGGCTTGTAGTTATGGGCGCCAAGCAGGTGTTCGGCGGCAATATAGTCTTCCGGCATGCGGCTCATGGGTCTCTCCGAACGGATCAGTCGTTGCAGTCAGGGTCGGAACGGCAGCGGTCAGGCGAAGGCTTGCGTCGGCCGATCCATCACATCCTGGCCGAAAAGGCTTGCGACCAGTTCGGCAAGCGCGATGGCACTGCGGCCGCGCTCGTCGAGGAAGGGGTTCAGCTCGACCACATCCAGCGACACGGTGACGCCGGCATCCTCCAGAAGCTCCATCACCAGATGCGCCTCGCGATAGGTGGCACCGCCGGGAACGGTGGTTCCGACCCCCGGCGCGATGTCGGGATCGAGGAAATCGACATCAAGCGACACATGAAGAACGCCGTTTTCCGATTTGACTTTGTTGAGGAATTCCCGCATAAGGACCGACACACCATTCTCGTCGATCTGGCGCATGTCGCAGACTGTGACGCCGCGCTCGCGCAACAGGCGGCGCTCGCCCGGATCGATCGACCGGGCACCGAAAACACACATGCGCTCCGGCGCAACGGTGGCCCGCGGCGTATCGCCCATGACCGGTGCCAGCGACGGTTCGCCGGCGGCAAGCGCAAGCGACATGCCGTGCATGTTGCCGGACGGCGAGGTCTCGGGCGTGTTGAAATCGGCATGGGCATCGAGCCAGAGCACGAACAGCGGCCGACCCTCCTCCTGCCAGTGCCGCGCGACACCGCTCACCGAGCCCATCGACAGGGAATGATCGCCGCCGAGAAAGATCGGCAGCTTGCCGCCGGCGGATATTTCATAGGCGCGGTCGCACAGGGGGCGGACCCAGGCGGCAACCGTGTCCGGCAGATGAGCCGCGCCGTCGAGGTGGAGCGGGGCGACCGTGGTCTTGTCGAGCGGCGCGAGATCGCCGAGATCCTCGACCTGCCAGCCGAGCGCGGACAAGCGCCCCTCCAGATCGGCGACACGCAGGGCCGCCGGCCCCATGGCCGCGCCGCGGCGTCCCGTTCCCGCCTCAAGCGGCACGCCCAAAAGGGCAATCGGCCGTTTCGATTCATTGAGCATCAACACACCTTTCCGTTCGCAGGTCGGCTGCGTGCACAGGGACCGCATGTCCCACGCGCGCCGAGCGAAGGGTAGCCGATGCAGAGGGTGCGCATCCGAGACGTTGACGGAAAGGCGATTTATTGTCACTTTCGAAGGCAATTCTTGCCAAAGTGGCAGATGCAATCGAGCATAGTGACGGATATGGACGATCTCGACCGCCGACTGATCGCGCTGCTGCGGCATGATGCCCGCCTGCCGGTTGCCTCGCTCGCCGCCGATCTCGGCGTATCGCGCGCCACGGTGAAAGCCCGGATCGACCGGCTCGTGGACAACGGGATCATTCAGGGGTTCACGGTGCGGCTGCGCAGCGCGGAGGCCGGCGGGCGTGTCCGCGCGATCATGATGATCGAGGTCGAGGGGCATCGCACCGACGCGATCCTGCGCCGGCTGCAGGGATTTCCGGAAGTGCGCGCGCTCTATTCCACCAACGGGCGCTGGGATGTGGTCGCGGAACTGGAGACCGACACGCTGGAAGCGTTCGACCGGCTGCTGTCGGGCGTGCGCACCATGGACGGCATCGCCAGTTCGGAGACCAGCATTCTGCTGTCCGCGCGCAAGGGCTGAGGCCGCTGCCCAAACGAAAACGGCCCACCGAGGGCGGGCCGTTCGAAAGTGCAACAAGCAGGCTGACGGATCAGCGCTTGGAGAACTGGAAGCTCCGGCGAGCCTTGCGGCGGCCGTACTTCTTGCGCTCCACGACGCGGCTGTCGCGCGTCAGGAAGCCTTCCTTCTTGAGCAGGCCGCGAAGCTCCGGCTCATAGTAGGTCAGCGCCTTGGAGATGCCGTGACGCACTGCACCGGCCTGGCCGGACAGGCCGCCGCCGGCGACCGTGGCGATCACGTCGTACTGGCCATCGCGATCAACGAGCACGATCGGCTGGCGCAGGATCATCTGCAGCACCGGACGTGCGAAGTACTCCGAGAAGTCCTTCTTGTTGATGATGATCTTGCCGGTGCCCGGCTTGATCCAGACGCGCGCGATGGCGTCCTTGCGCTTGCCGGTGGCATAGGCGCGGCCCAGCGAGTCAAGCTTCTGGACATGCACCGGGGCTTCCGCCTCGACAGTGCCGATGGCGCCGCCCAGGTCTTCGAGGGACTGAAGCTCAGCCATGATTACGCCCTCTTCCCGTCGTTCTTCGCATTCACGGACTTGAAGTCGACCGGAACCGGCGACTGTGCCTCATGCGGATGAGTGGAACCGGCGTAGATCCGGAGGTTCTTCAGCTGGGTGCGGCTCAGCGGCCCGCCCGGCATCATGCGCTTGACGGCCTGCTCGAGCACGCGCTCGGGGTGCTTGCCCTCGATGATCGCGCGAGCCGTGCGCTCCTTGATGCCACCCGGATATCCGGTGTGCCAGTAGTACTTCTTGTCCGTCAGCTTCTTGCCCGTCAGAACGGCCTTTTCGGCGTTGATGACGATGACATTGTCGCCGCAGTCAATGTGAGGCGTGAAGGTCGGCTTGGTCTTGCCGCGCAGCGTGTTGGCGATGAAGGCGGCCAGACGGCCGACAACAACGCCTTCGGCGTCGATCAAGATCCACTTCTTATCGACCTCGGCCGTTTTGGCGGAGTAGGTCTTCATGGGTGCGATCCGTGTTTGTCGCGGACCGGACAGCGCCTGATAACGGCGAAACCGGCCCGAATGCCATGCAAAACGGCCCCGAACCGGGACCGCGTGCTGTCGGAGGGTGTTTACGCCCGTCCGCGGAGACTGTCAATCTCCATAATTCGGCACGCACCCCAGAAAGCCACATAAAAACAATTAGTTAGAAAAACGGTATTATTTTACCACATGAAACAAGGGTGGTTTCGCCCTGACCGAAGCCCGAGTCCGTCAGCGTCAACCGGAGAAGATGCCCCCTGGACCCTCGGCGCAAGCGAATTGCGCGCCTTGGTTGCGCATGCTCATATGGCAATCCACGCGAATTTGAACATCCATCGCATCGAAGACATAGACGGTTTCCCTTCGCAGGATTTTTCAATGACAGACTACTCCTTCCCTTGTGCCTCGGCGCTGCGATTTCTCGCTGCGGCAGGTGTCGCGTTTTTCGCAATCGCCAACGACCTGAGACCGGCGGACGCCATGTCGGTCAAACGCATGTATGACCTCCATGCTCACAATTGGGCCTGTACATCCAAGAGCGCCTACGCTCAACACAGGCGCCGACTGTCGAGCGGGCGCGTCAGAACGGAGCTGGTGGGTGGCAAGGCCGTCTTGGTCGACGTTCGGGCGGGCAAGGTCCTTCCGTCGCCGGACTGCGTTCCCCTCCTGGGCAAAACGGCACGTGTCGTCGAGCGGACGATGTTCGCGGGCCAGTGGTGCGTGACAACCGAGCGCCACGGCCGTTGCCTGTGGATCGACAAGGCTAAGTTCAGGCGGTTGTACGCAGGTGCGGCGGACGGGGACGTCTACCGGAGGATCAGCATACGGGTCGTGAACCCGCGCCGAACTCGCTAGCGCGGCGGGATCGAGTAGGTTGCCGTGGCGTGGGCGACGGGATCGCCGCCGTCGGCACCGGTGATCGCGCATTCCACCACGGCGAGCCGCTTGCCGAGCTTCAGCAGCTTGCAGGTGGCGACGAGATCGCCCGGCTCGGGCTTGCGCAGAAAATTCATGTTGAGATTGGTGGTGACCGCGAGCGCCACCGGGCCGATATGGGCCAGGATCACCACATAGGCCGCGAGATCGACCAGCGTCATCATGGTCGGACCGGAGATCGTGCCACCGGGCCGCAAATGACGCTCCTGCGGCAAGACCGACATGACGGCGCAGCCTTCGCTCACCTCGCGGATCGCGTAGATCCGCCCGTCCGCATGAACCTGCGGAAACTCGCGGTCTATGAAGGCATCGAGTTCCGCTATCGTCATCACTGGCTGCAAGATACCGCCTCCCCCGAACTGATCTTCCCTTCTCGTTAACGGAAGGGCGGAGAGGCGACAAGTATCAAGACGTTGCGGTTCGTGCTTTCTGAGCGGTCGGCTTGTTGGTACAAAGGGGCCAATTCGCCTCGACAGGAGAGCCGCCATGGACAGCGCCACACCGCCGCCGCTTGTTGAAACCCGCGAGGGGGGCGTGCTGACCCTCACGATGAACCGGCCGGAGCGAAAGAATTCCCTCTCCGAAGAGATGATGGCCGCGCTCCAGGCAGCGCTCGACGCCGCCCGCGACGACGCGGACGCACGGGTGATCGTGCTGCGTTCCACCGGCAATGTCTTCTGCGCCGGACACGATCTCAAGGAAATGACGGCGGCCCGCGACCACGACGACCGCGGCCGAGCATACTATTCAGACGTCATGAACCGCTGTGCCACGCTGATGCAGACCATCGTCACCCACCCGCGCCCGGTGATCGCGCAGGTGGAGGGCATGGCGACCGCCGCCGGCCTGCAGCTCGTCGCCTCCTGCGATCTGGCAATCGCCGGCGAGGACGCGCGCTTCTGCACGCCGGGCGTCAACATCGGCCTGTTCTGTTCGACGCCGATGGTGGCGCTGTCGCGCAATGTCTCGCGCAAGCAGGCGATGGAAATGCTGCTCACCGGTGAGGTCATCGACGCCGGCACGGCGCGCGAGTTCGGCCTGGTCAACCGGGTCGTGCCGCAGGCCTATCTGGAACAGGTGGTCGCGAAATACGCCGAGACCATCGCCTCCAAGTCGCCGCTGACTCTGAAGATCGGCAAGGAAGCCTTCTACCGGCAGGCGGAAATGCCGCTCGACGAGGCCTATCGCCACTGTGCCCAGGTCATGGTCGACAACATGATGGCGCGCGACGCGGAGGAAGGCATCGGCGCCTTCATCGAAAAGCGCGCGCCCGTGTGGAGCGGGGAGTAGATCATGGCGAGAATTACGAGCTTTGAAAAAAAACATCGCGACCAGCTCACAACGCACGGCGGCATACCAGCAACCTATTTCGTTCAAAAATCTGAAGGACGCATCCTTATTCAAATAGATACTCACGGAAGTGAGCACCGAAAACTCGAAGGAAAAGTTAGCCAATCAATACAGCTCGACGACGTATCGGCAAGAGAGTTGCTTGGCATCCTCAAGTTTGAGCTGGATGAATGATGGTTTCCGCCCACGACCGCTATTCCGACGCCTTCATCCGCGACGTGCTGGACGGCACCAAGACCATCGCCATGGTCGGCGCCAGCGCCAACACCGTGCGGCCGTCCTATTTCGTGCTGAAATACATGCTCTCCAAGGGCTACCGCGTGTTCCCGATCAATCCGGGCCAGGCGGGCAAGGAGATCCTCGGCCAGACGGTCTACGGCTCGCTTGCCGATGTGCCCGAGCCGATCGACATGGTCGATATCTTCCGAAACTCGGAGGCGGCCCTCGGTGTCACGCAGGAGGCGCTCGTGCTTTCGCCGCTGCCGAAGGTGATCTGGATGCAGCTGTCCGTGCGCAACGACGAGGCGGCAAAGCTCGCAGAGCACGCCGGCCTCAAGGTGGTGATGGACCGCTGCCCCAAGATCGAATACGGACGGTTGTCGGGGGAAATCGGCTGGACGGGCGTCAATTCGCGCATGCTGTCCTCCAAGCGGCCGACGCTGAAGGCCGGGTTCCAGCATCGCGGCCTCGGTGGCAAGCCGACCGGCAGCTGACCTTCACAGACATCATTGCGGAAGAGCTCCGCCCGGAGGCACCGAGACAGACGCGTGCCGGAACGGTGGATCCCGACCGCGCGCGGGGTTTGCGGATTTGACGCAAGCCACGGGCGCCGTGCACTGTGTGGGTATGGTCCGGCCCGCCTTGCGGCCTGCCTTGAAACAATGAGTGTGAGATCCGTCGCGTGACGATTGTTTCCAAAAAGCCCCGCAAAGGGGCGCCGCCGGAGGGGGACCGCCCCCGCTCGAAGCGGGTTACCGACATCATCGGCTGGCGCGAATGGGTCGCGTTGCCGGACATCGGCATTCCGGAAATCAAGGCCAAGATCGACACCGGAGCACGCACATCGGCGCTTCATGCCGTCGACCAGGAGGTCTTCGAGCGCGACGGCCGTCCCTGGGTGCGGTTCCGCGTGCCCGCCTCGAACAAGCATCGCGACATTCCGGTGGAAGCCCCGCTGATCGACGAGCGCGACATCAAGAACACCAGCGGCATTCCCGAACGCCGGCGCATCATCCGCACGACGCTGCTGCTCGGACGACATCACTGGCGGATCGACATCTCGCTCGCCAATCGGGAACGGATGGAGTTCGACATCATTTTGGGTCGCACGGCGATCCGCAGCCGTGGCGTGCTCGTGCATCCCGGCAAATCCTTCGTTGCCGGCCCGCCACAGCCGCAAGTCTTGACCGGACGCGCTATTCCGCCCGCCGGTTTACCGGGAGACGTTCAATGAAAATCGTCATGATGGCCCGCAACCCGGACCTCTATTCGCACCGCAGACTGGTCGAGGCCGCGCAGGAACGCGGCCACGAGATCGACATCGTCAACACGCTGCGATGCTACATGAACATCGCCTCGCGACGGCCGGAGGTCTATTACAACGGCGAAAAACTGCCGCAGTACGACGCGGTGATCCCGCGCATCGGCGCCTCGGTCACTTTCTACGGTCTGGCGGTGCTGCGCCAGTTCGAGATGATGGGCGTGTTTCCGCTCAACGAATCCGTCGGCATCGGCCGCTCGCGCGACAAGCTGCGCTCCATGCAGCTGCTCGCCCGCGACGGCATCGGACTGCCGGTCACCACCTTCGCCCACGATCCGCGCCAGACGGAAGAGGTGCTGAAGCTCGCCGGCGGCGCGCCGCTGGTGATCAAGCTGCTGGAAGGCACGCAAGGCATCGGCGTGGTGCTTGCAGACACCGACCGGTCGGCGAAATCCGTGATCGAGGCGTTTCGCGGCGCGGGCGTCAACATTCTCGTGCAGGAGTTCATCAAGGAAGCCGGCGGCACCGACATTCGCGCGCTGGTCGTCGACGGCAAGGTGATTGCGGCGATGAAACGCACCGGCGCGGAAGGCGAGTTCCGCTCCAACCTGCACCGCGGCGGCAGCGCCCAGGCGATCCGCATCTCGCCGGAGGAACGCCAGACCGCGATCCGCGCGGCAAAGACGATGGGCCTGAACGTCTGCGGCGTCGACATGCTGCGCGCCAACCACGGCGCGGTGGTGATGGAGGTGAACTCCTCCCCCGGACTTGAGGGCGTCGAAAAGGCAACCGGCATCGATGTTGCCGGCAAGATCATCCAGTTCATCGAGAAAAGCGCCAAGCCGGGCAAGACACGCACGAAGGGCAAGGGGTGAACGCGGACAGCCGGAAACCGAAAAAACGCCCCGCATTCGAGATCGGCGAGTTCGTGATCGAAGCGGGGACGCGGCGCACAGTCGATTTGCCCGTCAGCGTGCTGTCGGACCACACGCCGGTCTCCATGTCCGTGCATGTCGTCCATGGCGCGCGGCCGGGGCCGACGCTCTTCGTTAGCGCGGCGGTGCATGGCGACGAGATCATCGGCGTGGAAATCGCGCGCCGGCTGCTGTCCGTCGACAGTCTCGACGGCCTGCGCGGCACGCTTCTCGTCATTCCGATCGTCAACACCTTCGGCTTTCACAGCCACTCGCGCTACCTGCCCGACCGGCGCGATCTCAACCGCAGCTTTCCCGGCAGCGCGCGCGGATCGCTCGCCGCGCGGCTGGCCCAGCTCTTCATGTCGGAGGTGGTGGCGCGCTCGAACTACGGCATCGACCTGCATTCCGCCGCGATCCACCGCACCAACCTGCCGCAAATCCGCGTGTCGCCCTCGCGCCCGGAAACGCTGGAGCTCGCGGAAGCCTTCGGCGCACCGGTGATGCTGGTCTCGTCGCTGCGCGAGGGATCGCTGCGCCAGGCCGCGCAAAAGCACGATGTCGACATCCTGCTCTACGAGGCTGGCGAAGGCCTGCGCTTCGACGAATTCGCGGCCCGGGTCGGGGTCAGCGGCATCCTGCGCGTCATGCGACGGCTCGGAATGGTCGGCCCCAGGGGCGTGACGCGGCCCAAGCACCGCTCGCTGCGCGGCGGGTCGAGCACCTGGCTGCGGGCGCCGGCGGGCGGTCTGCTGCGCGCCTTCAAGACCATCGGCGACAGCGTCCAGGAGGGCGACGTGCTGGGCATTGTCTCCGACCCGTTCGGCGAACGGGAACGCCCTGTCACCGCCACCTCCGGCGGACTGATCATCGGCCGGTCGAACCTGCCTGTGGTCAACGAGGGCGATGCGCTGTTTCACGTCATGCAGGTGGATACCGACCATGCCGAACCGGCACTTGCCGGGATGACCGCCGAGGTCGGGCGCGATCCGCTGTTCGACGAGGACGAGATCATCTGAGGCGTTGCGCGTTTGCCCGGATTGGCGATGCCATCGTCTCAAAATGCATGATGATGAAAGTATTTGATCCTAATCCCGCTGAGGAAAACGACCGCGCTTTGCTTTGACGCGCTCCCCCCCTTGCGCCAGTATGCCGCCGGCTTTCCGACATTGTCGATTGAGGAGAATTTCATGTCCGACCGCATTCCCGGTTTCTCGACGCTCGCCATTCACGCGGGCGCCCAGCCCGACCCCTCCACGGGCGCGCGGGTAACGCCGATCTACCAGACGACCTCTTTCGTGTTCGACGATGTCGATCATGCCGCCTCGCTGTTCGGCCTCCAGGCCTTCGGCAACATCTACACGCGCATCACCAACCCGACGACAGCGGTGCTGGAAGAGCGCGTCGCGGCCCTTGAGGGCGGCACGGCAGCGCTTGCGACGGCCTCCGGCCATTCCGCCCAGCTCCTGACCTTCCACGCGATGATGACGCCGGGCGACAATATCGTTGCCGGCAACAAGCTCTACGGCGGGTCGATCAACCAGCTGAACCATTCGTTCAAGAGCTTCGGCTGGGAAGTGCAGTGGGCCGACGCCACGGATCCGGCGAGCTTCGATGCGCTGATCAACGACAAGACCCGCGCGATTTTCATCGAGAGCCTCGCCAATCCCGGCGGCGTTGTCACCGACATCGCCGCGATCTCGGAAATCGCCCGCAAGCACAACATCCCGCTTGTCGTCGACAACACGATGGCGACGCCCTACCTGTGCCGACCGATCGAGCATGGCGCCGACATCGTGCTGCATTCGCTGACCAAGTTCATGGGCGGGCACGGCAATTCGATGGGCGGCATTCTGGTCGACGGTGGCACCTACGACTGGTCGTCGACCGAGAATTACCCGATGCTCTCCAAGCCGCGCCCGGAATACTCCGGCATGGTGCTGCACGAGACCTTCGGCAATTTCGCCTTCGCCATCGCCTGCCGCGTGCTTGGCCTGCGCGATCTCGGCCCGGCGATCTCGCCGATGAACTCCTTCATGCTGCTGACCGGGATCGAGACGCTGCCGCTGCGCATGCAGCGTCATTGCGACAACGCCCAGAAGGTGGCGGAATTCCTGGAAAGCCACGACAAGGTCGCCTGGGTGTCCTACGCCGGCCTGCCGAACGACCCCAACCACGAGCGGCAGCAGAAATACATGCCCAAGGGCGGCGGCGCGGTCTTCACCTTCGGCGTCAAGGGCGGCTATGAAGCTGGCGTTGCGGTGGTGACCAACTGCCAGATCCTGTCGCATCTCGCCAATATCGGCGACACGCGCTCGCTGATCATCCATCCGGCGTCGACCACCCACAAGCAGCTCACCGAAGAGCAGCGCGCGGCGGCGGGTGCGACCTCCGACGTGGTGCGGCTGTCGATCGGCCTGGAGGATGCGGAAGACATCATCGCGGATCTCGATCAGGCGCTCGCTGCCATCGACGGCTGAGCGGCACAAGCTTCGCCAAAAACTGAGACAGGCCGGGCAATGCCCGGCCTGTGAGAGTGATGACAAACCCTGAAGAATCGTCATCCCGGCCGAATGCAATGAGAGCCGGGATCGGGGAGGCACTGCCTGTCGGCTTCTTTTGGCTTGAAGTTATAGGCCTTTAGCTCTCCGATACCGGGTCGCGCTGACGCTTGCCCGGTATGACGCCTGGAGCAACTCCACCTTTGTCAGCAGTCTGACAGGCCGGGCAATGCCCGGCCTGTTTCGCATTCGGGTGGTAAAAGCGCCCTAGGCGGGGCGCGGGGCGAAGCGGGCGCGAGTCAAAAGCTCGATGCAGGCCGCGATCACGGCCACGATGAAGCCCTGGTGCGCCAGTGCGAGCCAGAAGGGCACGTGACCGAGCAGGGTCGCGATCCCGATCACCATCTGGACGGCAATGACGATGACAAGCACGGGTGCGACGGCGGCGAGATGCCGCGCGGCCGGATTGCGCATCACCGATACCCAAAGCCAGACGGCGGCGATGGCGAGCGCATAGGCGGTCATGCGGTGCTGGAACTGCACGGTCAGCACGCTCTCGAAATGGTTGAGCCACACCGGCGTCATCGTCCACAGGCCGGAAGGGATGAAGGCACCGTCCATCAACGGCCAGGTGTTGAAGGAAAGACCCGCTTTCAGCCCCGCCACAAGCCCGCCGAGAAAAATCTGCACGAAGAGCAGCGCGACGATCGCAGCCGCGGCGCCGGCATAGGGGCCGCTCGCTTGCGCACGCCTGGGAAGCGTCGCAGGGATCAGCGCGAGATAGCGCGCAAGGCCGTAGAGATAGGCGAAGATCAGGCAGGCAAGGGTCAGATGAGTGGCCAGCCGGTACTGGCTGACATCGACCCGGTCGACCAGACCCGAGGCGACCATCCACCAGCCGATCACGCCCTGCATGCCGCCGAGCGCGAATCCGCCGACGAGCCAGGGCAACAGACCGGGTTCGATCCGCCCGCGGACCCAGAACCAGACGAGCGGAACGAGAAAGGCCAGGCCGATCACCCGCCCGAGCAGCCGATGACCCCACTCCCACCAGTAGATGAACTGGAATTCGGCGAGCGACATGCCCTTGTTGACGAGCTGGTATTCCGGGATCTGGCGGTATTTCTCCAGCTCCTCCTCCCATTCCGCCACGGAGAGCGGCGGGATCACGCCGTGGATCGGCTCCCACTCGGTGATCGACAGGCCGGAATCGGTCAGCCGTGTCGCGCCGCCAACCACGATCATCGCGAAGATCAGCAGGCACACCGCATAGAGCCAGATGCGGATGGCGCGGCGGTCGCGCGCGATCTTTTCGCTGGAAGGATCGGCGTGAAGGGAGGTATCGAAGGGAACGTCGCTCATGCTTTGGTTGCTCGCAGGGGAAAACGGGTCGCCCGGCGGAGTGATCACCGGAACACTAAGGTCGGTTATAGGCGGCGTGAGCGGTTTGCAAGGGCTTGACGAATGCCCGCGATGTGACACATCCCCACGCCAGACGCCCCGCAACGGAGAACTCGATGCCCCCTCGCCTGCGCAAATTCATTGGAATGGTCATGCTCGTGGTCTTCGTGATCGTCTACGCCTTCGTGGCGATGGTGATCGGCGACATGACCATGCAGAACCGGCCGACGGGCGTGCAGTTTCTCTATTTCGCTGTCGCCGGCCTCGTGTGGACGATCCCGGCAGGGGCAATCATGTGGTGGATGGACAAACCGGAACGGATGCAGGCAAGGGCAAGGGCCGAAGCCGAGGCGCTCACGCGCAGGAGCGACGCGGAATGACACCGTCGCGGATCTTGCGCAGGGTGTTGTAGATCGGGAACGGCGCGCCGTTGAGGTATTGCGAGACGATCACATCGTCCTGAAAATAGCCGTTGAGCGACACCCGCGGCATGGCAAAGCGATCCGAGGTCCCGTCGAGCATCCCCGGATGCGTGGTGAAGGCCGCGCGAAAGCCGAACTGCGAGACGACCTCGAGCGACTGGTGATTGACCGCCGCCTCAAAGCCGTATGGGTAGGCGAAAACCTGCGGCGACACGCCAAGTTCGCTGGCGAGCCGGTCCATGCCGGCGGCGATGTCCTCCTGCATGCGAGCGCGGGTCAGGCGCGCCAGCGCGAAATGATTGTGCGTATGCGCACCGACCGTGAACAGCGGATCCTGGCACAGCGTCCGCAATTCGTTCCAGTCCAGAATGAGCTCATCCGCCAGGGCGGCGAGATCCAGACCGTGGATTCCCGCCAGCCGGCGCAACTCCACGCGCTGAGAGTCCTCGCCCAGCTCCTGGGTAAACCAGTGCAGCAGCCGGTCGTAGATGCGGACCTTGCGCTCGCTGGTGCTGGCATCCAGGGTTCGCATGCGCTCGCCGATCGGCGTTTCGATGGACTGAGCGCCGCGCACGATCCGCTCCAGCGCCTCCCACCAGATCTCGCTGCTGCGATCGACAAAGCCAGAGGTCACAAAGATCGTGAAGGGCACCTCGTGCTTGCGCAGCACCGGATAGGCATGGATCAGATTGTCCCGGTAGCCGTCATCGAAGGTGAAGGCGCACACGCGCGGCCCGTCGGGATCGCCGTTCTGCGCATGGTCGAGGGCCTCCGTCAGCGACACGATGCGCAAACCCGCCGCGCGGGCCTGAAGGATGGTGTGTTCGAGAAAGTCCGGCGTTACGGTAAGATGGCGATTGGGCGCAAACCCTTGAGTTCCGGCGTCCGGGCGTACACTGTGCAAGGTGAACACAAGCCCGCGCCGGCCGGTGATCGGCGCCAGCAGCCGGCCCAGCCCGCTTGCGTGCAGGAGCCGGCATCCCGTTGCCAACATTTGCCGCCGCATGTCCATTCGTGAAACCGACCCCCGAATTCAACCGATCGAACCCTATCGACGTTTTCTTTAGAACTCCTTGCTATTCAAGATTGTAGTTGAGGCCCGCCGATGCTCCGGCAGTTTTTTTTTAAAAGGTTGAGCACATGTCCAACGCCCTCGCCCGGTCCACCGAACTGTTCCGGTTTCACAACTGGGAGGAAATGGACATGGAAGCCATGAGACTGGATGCCATGCTTGAATCGGGAGAGCTCATCATCCGCACGGCATCCGATCCGGCCGAGGTCGAGACGGAATGGCGGGCACTGGAAAGAAATGCGTTCGGAACGCTGTTTACAACCTACGACTGGCTGTCGTCCTGGTACCGGCTGGTGGGACGGCCACGGGGCTACCGCGCCCTCATCGTGGTCGGCGAAATCGACGGCGAACCGGCCTTCCTGCTTCCGTTGGCGCTGACCCACAAGGCGAAAGGGCTGTTGACCATCGGGCGGTTTCTCGGCGACTTTCACGGCAATCAGAACAGCGGCTTGTGGCGCAAGGACATTCTGGCCGGCATCCACACCCAGTCGCTGCACAAGGCACTGGTCGAGCTGGGACACACGCATGGCATCGACCTCTTCGACCTGAAGTATGTTCCCGCGACGATCGACGAGCGCATTCACCCGCTGATCGACCAGCATGCGATCGAGAGCCTCAATTCCATCCATGTGTTTCCGCTGGAAGCGGACTTCCAGTCGGTCTATCGCACCCGGCGCAGCGGCAGCGCGCGCAAGAAGCTGCGCGCGAAGGAACGCAAACTGGCGGAAACCGGCGAGCTGCGTTTCGAACGCGCGCGCGATGCCGCAACGGCCATCCGGTTCTTGAACGCGCTGGTCGAGCAGCGCAGCGCCCGACAGGCCTCGCATGGCATCCCCAACGTGTTTCACCACGCGGATGCGCATGCCTTTCTTCAGGATCAGCTGCTGCAGGCGATGGAAGAAGGATCCGACCGCTTCATGATCCATGCGCTCCTGCTCGACGGCGAGGTGCGCGCGACCTATCTGTCCGGCCTCAGGTTCGGGCGGTTTCATGCCTATACCAACAGCATTTGCGACAGCATCGCCAGCCACAGTCCGGGCGACCTGCTGCTGAATGCCGTGATCGCCGATGCCTGTGCTCTGGGCGCGTCGAGCTTCGACTTCGGCCTCGGCGCCGAACGCTACAAGACCGCCTGGGCCGACAAGGAACTCCTGATGGATGTCGAGGTGCCGGTGTCGCTTCGCGGCAAACTGGCCTCGGCGGCCATCCAGCGGCTGCGGCAGATCAAGCGGCGCGTGCGCAGTTCGCCGAAGCTCTGGGCGCTGGTTCGCCGGATCCGCAAGCTCAAGGCCTGATTAGCAGGCCCCTCTCCGGACCTTCAGAATACGAAAAGGCCCGCCGCATGATATTGCGGCAGACCTTGGAATGATGACAAAGCCTCGAAAGAGGCGTCCTCCCGGACGCAGCGCTAGCTGCGATCCGAGATCGGCGCGGCACGGTGTTGCAGCTGGCAATTCCCTAAAAAGGCTAGGTCTTGGCTCTGCGATACCGGGTCGCGCTTTCGCTTGCCCGGTATGACGCGGGAGAGCAATCCCATCCTTTGTCAGAAGTCTGAGGCCCGCCGTATGGACGTGCGGCGGGCCTTTGGTTTATGTGCCTGCGGTTGGTTTCAAGCAGCCATATCGGAATGGCGCCTAGCGGTTTCGCCCTTGCGCTGCACCGATTCCACCGCGACGGGAGCACCCGTCTGGTCTTCCAGCATGCGCAGCGCTTCTTCCAGCTCCGGCCCCGCCGGCGACCCGCCCGTTGCAACGACGACCTGATCGGCCATCGCCAGGATCTGGGCGCTGATGAGCGAATCGTCGATCAGGCCGAGATCGAAGAACACCTGATCATAGGTATGGTCGATTGCATCCATCAGCATTTCGAAGCGTCCGGCCTCGGCCAGCTCGTCATCGATGACCCGGCGTCCCGATTCAATCACATGGGCGCGCGAGGCGGCGTCGCGGTAAATGACGCCGGCGAAGGACGCGGAGCCTTCCAGCAATTCGGCGAACCCCGGAACGGCCTCGGGATCGCCAAGGTCCGGGCGCACCTCGAGGAAGAGCGGCATGATCCCCTCTTCCGCCGCCTCGCGTACCAGGCGGAAGGTGACTTCCTGGGCGACCTCGTCGCTGTCCACGCTCAAGACGGCAACCCGGCGCGGACGCATCCGGTCGACCGCAGGCGCGGCAACCGGAGGAGGTGCGGGTGCGGCAAGCTGCTCGCCCTCCTGTGCCGCGGCGACCGGGGTGACATCCTCGTCCCCGACGGGGCCGCGCTCGTTCCCGGAAGGCCCGGCACCGGTCGCCCCGCCCTGTCCGTTCGACGGCCAGTCGTAGCCAAAGCCGCTCGATGCATAACCGGCCTGACCGGCGCGGTAGCCGGGTGCTGCGGACGACGGCATCGGCGTGGAACTCGGTGTGGCCGACGCGCCAAGCGGCACATGACGGAAAGCCCGGCCGGAGAGGAACTGGCCGAGGATCGCCCAAAGGCTCCCCAGCAGGAACACGACGAAGGTCAGGATCGAGGCAATCGGCACCACCTTCGGCGAATAGGGCTCGAGCGGAACCGTCGCGCGGGAAATCACGCGGGCATCGGCACCAAGCTGCGGGGCGTTGCGGCGGGTATCGGCCTCGCGGTAGCGGGTCATCAACTGGTCGAGCTGGGTTGCCTTGACCTGTGCCTCGCGTTCCAGCTCGCGCAGCCGGATCTGATCCTCATTCGAGCGCGACGCGCGCTGCTTGAACTGTTCCAGCGTCGCGGTGAGCGATGCGACGCGGTCCTGCTGCACGCGCGCCTCGTTCTCCAGACCGGCTGCAATCTTCTCCGCCTCGTTGCGGATCTGGCGTTCGAGGTCGGCAAGCTGCGAGCGCAAGCCCCGGATCTGCGGGTGGTTGGGCAACAGCGTGGTGGACAGCTCGGCGATGCGCGACTGCAGCTCGACCTGGCGTTCGCGAAGCCGCTGGACGAGCTGAGAATTCAGCACCTCGGCCGCGCTGTCGAGAGAGGCGCCAGTGTCGAGCTGACGGCGAATGAGGTTGGCGCGCGCTTCGGCCTGCGACTGGGCGGCGCGGGCATCGGAGAGTTCCGTGCTGAGTTCTCCAAGCTGCTGCTGGTCCAGGGTCTGGTTGTCGGCACCGAGCAACAGGCCGGCCTGGGAGCGGAACGCCTCGACCTTTTCCTGGGCTTCCTTGACCTCCTGGCGCATCCGCTCGATTTGCGGCTCAAGGGCGGTTGCGGCGAAATCGGTGGTCTCGCGCTTCACCGACGACTGAAGATCGAGATATTCCTCGACCAGCGCATTGGCGATGCGCGCCGCGCGCTCGGGATCCCGGGAGGTGAAGCGCACGGAAATCACACGCGAGCCGTCGACCCGGTACACCTCCAGATTCTCGTAGAACACCTTGAGAACGCGTTCTTCAGGAGAATTGCGACCAGGATCGCGCATCAGGCCAAGGGCGACCAGCGCCTCGCGCAGGAGATTGGATTTCGGCCCGGCCTCGAATTCAGGGATGGAGGCGAGGTCCAGCCGCTGGGCCACCCGGCGCAGCAGGTCGCGGGACATCAGCAATTCGACCTGGCTCGCAACCCCTTCGTTGTCGAGCAGCGCGCGCTCTTCCTCGACGCCGCGCACATCTCCCGGGTAGACCGAATCCGAAGTCTGGATCAGCACCTTCGATTCGGCGCGGTATTTGGACGGGACGAACTGGAGAACAACAACGGTGGCGATGGCGACGGCAATGCACAAGGGCAACAGCCATCGCAGCGCCCGCTTGAGGGCACCGGCCAGAGCAGACAGGTCGATCTCGACCCTTTCATCCGCGCCATGTACGTGCGGCTCAGTCATTCGCTGTACTCCCAGGAACCATGAACCGAGTTTGCGCGATTATGGTAAGCGGACCGTTAACCGGACCTTCAAGACATGCTGAACACCTTCGATTGAAATGATCCATCCGGATTCACCGCAAGTTAACCACGTTGCGGGAAATACTGGCGCAGCCTCTTCGGGAGTTCAGCATGATCACGCGCCTTGCCATTGCCATATGTCTGGCCCTCACGGTTGCCGCCTGCGGCGGATACCGTCAGCCGCCGACGGCATTCCACGAGATCCTCACCAAGCCCTACCGGCTTGATTCAAGCGACCAGTTGCGCGTCATCGTTTTCGGGCAGGCGGAGCTCAACAACACCTATACGGTCGACCAGGCCGGCTATATTTCGATGCCCTTGATCGGCAGCGTCGCGGCCCGCGGCCTGACCCTGCGCGATCTCGAGGCGACGATAACAAAACGCTTGAAAAACGGATACTTACGCGATCCGGACGTCTCGGTCGAAGTGGCGGTCTATCGCCCGGTCTTCGTCATGGGCGAGGTCACCAACGCCGGCCAGTACCCCTATGTGGCCGGCATGACGGCACAAAATGCGATCGCCACGGCCGGCGGCTTTTCCCCGCGCGCCCAGCAGGGCAATGTCGACATCACACGGCAGATCAACGGCGAGGTCTTTTCCGGCCGGGTGCCGATCACCGATCCGGTGCGACCGGGCGACACGATCTACGTGCGCGAACGATTCTTCTGATTTCGCAACAAACGGGGCCGAACGCGGATCCTGCCATGAATTAACCTGAGACTCACGGCTCCCTGCTAGCGTCTAGCGTGCATGACCTGAAGCCATAATTCGGGCGTGCACGAGCTAGAGACAGGGAGTTTCTCATGGCTACCGCGCCCTTGCGCATCGTTCATATCGTTCGAGCGCCGATCGGGGGGATCTTCCGCCACATCGCGGATCTCGCCCTTGCACAGACCCGAGCCGGCCACCAGGTGGGCGTCATCTGCGACGCCTCCACCGGCGGCGCATTCGAGGCCGAGGCCATCGCCCGCCTTGCCCCGCAGCTTGCCTTTGGCGTCGCGCGGTTTCCGATGCGCCGTCAGGTCACGCCCGGCGATCTGCGATCCGTGCTCAGCCTTTACCGTCATGTCCGCGATCTGGCACCGGACGTCCTGCATGGCCATGGTGCCAAGGGCGGCGTCTTTGCCCGTGTCATCGGCTCGGTGCTTCGCCTGGGCGGGCGCAAGGTGACACGAATCTATTGCCCGCACGGCGGTAGCCTTCACTACGACCCGTCCAAGCTGGAGGGCCGGATCTATTTCCGGCTGGAGCGCCTGCAGCAGCGCTTCACCGACGGCCTCGTGTTCGTGTCCGACTATGAATATGCCGCCTACGAATCGAAGGTCGCTCACCCGACGATCCCCGCGCGCGTCGTCTACAACGGCTTGTCGCCGGAGGAGTTCTCCGCCGTTCCCACCGATGCGGACGCCGCCGACTTCCTGTTCATCGGCATGTTGCGCGACCTCAAGGGACCGGATCTCTTCATCCGCGCCCTGCATGACCTCAAGACGATCTACGGCATCACCGCGAGCGCCCGGATCGTCGGCGACGGCGAGGACCGGCCGCGCTATGAGGCGATGGTGGCCGACCTCGGCCTGTCCGACCACGTGACCTTCACCGGCGCCCTCCCGGCGCGCGAGGCCTTCCGCAAGGCGCGCTGCGTCGTGGTGCCGTCCCGCGCGGAGGCAATGCCCTATATCGTGCTGGAAACAGTCGCCGCCCAGGTTCCCCTGATCGCGACCCGCGTTGGCGGCATCCCTGAAATCTTCGGCCGCTACGCGGACCGCCTTGTCACGCCCGGATGCGTTCAGGAACTCGCCGCAGCGATGGCTGCTGCCCATGCCGACCCGGATGACATGCAAAGGCAGGCCGAAAGACAGCGCAAATGCCTGTCGGAAACCTTCAACGTCGAACTGATGAGCGACCGCATCACATCGCTCTACATGAGCACGCGCGGCGCGCGCGATCCGTCCGCCCCCGTCCGGAGCACCGAGGCGCCTGCCCTCGGGTCCTCCGCGGTGCTTGCCCGCAACGAGACATCGCCCTCCGGCGACGCGGATTGAGCGGGGAGGAAACAGCATGACACAGAACCACTCCGCACAGTTGCTCAAGGACGTCCTGCCGGCCGCGGCTCCGGGCGAAGCGCACGCAACCTCCGGCACTGGCACTGGCACTGGCACTCGCACCAGCACTGGCACCGGAACTGGCGCCAAGGCTTCCGGCGGCCTTTCCCCGCGCGCGCTCGAAGTCGCCGAAAGCCTGCAGAAATCCGTCATCTCGCCGTCGGTTCTGAGCGGTTTCGTCCGCCTCGCGGACATGGCAATCGTCGGGATCATCGGCGTCGTTGCATTGACGGGCGGGTTCGGCGGGGAAAGCGCCATGACCGACGTCCTGGCGACGCTCGGCATCGCGCTGATTCTCACGGCGACCTTCCTTCAGGCCGCCGACTGCTACCAGATCCCGGTGATGCGCAATATCGTGTCCCATGGGGCACGCATGACCATCGCTTGGACGCTGGTCTTCGCCGCCCTTTTCATGATCAAGACCTTCGGCGGCCTGCTCGACGGCATTGCCGACGAGCAATATTCGATCTGGTTCGGCCTTGGCCTTGCAACCTTGCTTGCCGCGCGGTTCACGGTCTCGCTGTTCGTGCGCAAATGGACGAAGGACGGCCGGCTTGAACGCCGCGCGGTCATCGTCGGCGGCGGAGAGGCGGCGGCCGACTTCATCCACGAGGTGGAACGCCAGCCGAACAACGACATTCGCATTTGCGGCCTGTTCGACGATCGCAAGGGATCGCGCTCGCCGGAGGTCGTCGCCGGCTATCCCAAGCTCGGCACGGTGAACGATCTCGTCGAATTCGCTCGCGTTGCGCGCATCGACATGCTGATCGTCACGATTCCGCTGCGGGCCGAAAAGCGCCTTGCGGATTTCCTCAAGACGCTGTGGGTGCTGCCGGTCGACATCCGCCTGTCGGCCCATACCGACAAGCTGCGCTTCCGCGACCGCGCGTCGTCCTTTATCGGCACGGTGCCCTTCGTCGATGTCGTCCACAAGCCGATGGCGGACTGGGATTCCATCGCGAAGCGGGCGTTCGACCTGGTGTTCGCCAGCCTGATGATCGTGCTGCTGGCGCCGGTGATGGTGGCCACCGCCCTCGCGATCCGGATGGAAAGCAAGGGCCCCGTGCTCTTCCGCCAGAAGCGCTACGGCTTCAACAATGAAGTCATCGACGTACTGAAGTTCCGCTCGATGTATCACGAGATGGCCGATCCGCTCGCCAAGAAGGTCGTGACCAAGAACGACCCACGGGTGACCAGGGTGGGGCGTTTCATCCGGCGCACGTCGATCGATGAACTGCCGCAGCTCTTCAACGTGTTGCGCGGCGATCTCTCGCTGGTCGGGCCGCGGCCGCATGCGGTCAACGCCCATACCAACGAAAAGCTGTGGGACGAGGTCGTCGACGGCTATTTCGCCCGCCACAAGGTCAAGCCCGGCGTTACCGGCTGGGCGCAGATCAACGGCTGGCGCGGCGAGGTCGACACGCCCGAGAAGATCGAGAAGCGGGTGGAATACGACGTCTACTACATCGAGAACTGGTCGATCCTGTTCGATCTGCGCATCCTCTTCCAGACCCCCTTTGCGCTTCTGAAGACGGAGAACGCCTATTGACCACGACCATGCCCCCCGGGGTCTTCCCCGCGACACCTGCGACGATGCGGCACGGCCCCGGCCTCGCCGCATCTTCCGTTGCGACGGTCGCCCTGTGGGTCGTGGTGTTCCTGGGCGGCTTCGTGCTGAACGAGCCCGCACCTTACGAACTGGCGATGCTGATCGTCATCAGCGGCTGGCTGTTGAGCGGTCCGCGCTTCGCGACGGCATTGGCGCCGCTCCTGCTGATTGTCACGCTTTTCATCACCGGCGGGCTGATCGCCACCTTGATGTCCGACGATTTCGGCGAAGCGATCCTCTATATTGCGGTGACGGGCTTCCTCGCGCTCACGACCGTGTTCTACGCCAGCGTCGTCGCCGCTGACCCTGCGCGCCTCGATACGGTTCGAAAAGCCTATACCGCGAGCGCGATCGTCGTCGCCCTGACCGGGATCGGCGGCTATTTCGGCCTGCTGCCCGGCGAGGTATTCACCCTCTACGGCCGCGCCAAGGGAACCTTTCAGGACCCCAACGTCTTCGGCCCCTTCCTCGCCCTGCCCTGGGCCTTCCTGCTTCACGGGCTGCTGACGCGCCCGTTCCGCGAGATGCTCTGGCCGGCCCTCGCCCTTGCCGTGCTGAGCTTTGCGATCCTTCTCAGCTTCTCGCGCGCCGCCTGGGGCCTTGCCGCCTTTTCCGGCATCGGCATCTATGCGCTGGTCTTCATCACCGCCACCGACGGACGGCAACGCGCGCGTCTTCTGGCAATCGGCGCGGCGGCCGCGCTTGCCGTCGTCGCGATGATCGTGATCGCCCTGTCGGTCGAGTCCATCTCGGGAATGCTGCTGCAGCGCGCAAAGCTGGTGCAGGATTACGACACCGCCCGCCTCGGGCGCTTCGCCCGCTATGCGCTGGGGTTCCAGATGGTCGTCGACCATCCGCTCGGCCTCGGGCCCTTGCAGTTCCGCAACTTCTTCCCCGAGGACGAGCACAACACCTTCCTCAAGGCCTTCACCACCTATGGCTGGCTCGGCGGCGTCGCCTATCTTGCGCTGGTGTTTTTCACCGCAAAGCAGCTCTCGGGACTGATCTTCCAGCCCCGCGCATGGCAAGGCGCGGCGCAATGCGTGTTCGTCGTGCTCCTGGGGCACATGCTGATGTCGTTCATCATCGACACCGACCGCTGGCGGCACCTCTACCTGCTCTATGGCCTGGCCTGGGGCCTGATCGCGGCCGAATACAGTCTGCGCGCGCGCCGGCGCGACGCCTCCCGCAAACCGGCCGCTCCGGCGCCGTGAGGCGACAATCCCCAACACCGCTTCGACATCGCTCCAGAAGCGCTTGCGCCCCCAACGTGAAGCGGTTAGGAAGAGCGGGTTCGGCCGTGCCGGACAGTCGGGCAGTAGCGCAGCCTGGTAGCGCACTTCACTGGGGGTGAAGGGGTCGTCGGTTCAAATCCGGCCTGCCCGACCATTACTTGATCTGTTTCTTCCAATCATACGCATTGAGACATATCGAGACCGACCGATCCGGCCGGACCGGCCGACGCGCGGCTTCCATCGCGCGCTTGCGTTGCAAATCGAAGCAACCGTCGTTTCCCGCAAGACAGCCGCCCGTTTTGCATGCCGAGAGGCGGAGCGAGCCATTTTCCCGGCAAGGGACATCCGCTCGTCTTTTCAGCTTATGAGCAGGTCGAGCAGCCTGGCGTTCTTCTCTGCGTCGAGGCGATCGGCCCCCAACACAAACCCGTTCAAGATGCTTTTTCCCTTTTCGTTCGAGAGAATCGAGCGATCGACAATCCGCGTTGGAACGAACCATCCGTCTTCCACCGCGCTTTGAAGCCGCTTGATCAACGAGCGAACCGACAGCGGAACATCGGCGACAACGGAACGACTGACGGTGAGCCCTGCCCTTTTCGTCGCCGCATGGTGAAGAAGGATCTGCTGCGTGCAGGCATTGAAGCGGAAATTCGGATCGAAAACGATCAGTCGCCCATCGGCAATCCGGCCGATATCGAGCCCCGCCACCCCGATGAACCCCATCGCACGCGCTGCCTCCCCGATTTCGATGGCAAGGTCCACGCCTTCTGGCGGAAGGGGAGTGTTCGGATCGATTATGCTCCCCGACTGGCAGCCCGGCGCGGAAAACATCTGCTCGGCGGCGCCCAGATAGACCACGCCGGCTTCTGAGATCGCAAGGTTGGCACACCAGCACCTTTCAACCGGCAGCTCCTGTTCGACGACGCAAGTCGAGATCTCCCTGGAGAGGAACTCCGCTTTCACTTCGAGCAGGCGTTCGAGCGTATCGCAAAACCGCACGGTGCCGCCCCAACCGGTTGCCTCCTCGCCCCCCGCCTTCACGACAACCGGGTGGTCAAGGCGCGCGCCGAGGGTTGCGGTCGGCACGATGCGGCGCGGCGCCAGGGCCCGTGCCGGAGCGATCCCGGCGAGCCCCGCCTTGCTGTTCAACCGCCCCCACAGACCCGTCCGCACAAGATGCGCGCTCTCGTGAAACCGGCCGCGGCGAAGGGGATACGGCCAAAACAGGGGCCTCCCCTCGGCCGCCAACGAATCCGCAATGGCCTCGGCCTCCTCCGCGCTGTCATAGATGCGGATGTCTTCTGCGATCATCAGTCCCGCATCCTGCAGAAACGTCAGGATTTCATCCGTGACGCCGGAACGGTGGCGCACGGTCGGGCGGGTCCCCAAGACCCCCAACAAGTGGAGCGTGATCGAATCGAGATTCGCAGGGCCGACCCCGAGCAACCGAAGGCGTTCAAGATCCGTCCGTGCCATGAAGGCCGCGTTTTCAGGCCACAAGCGCGCCGGTTCAACCGGGGGAGAAAGCTTTGGCAAGGCAGTCATCAAAGAAATTCCTTGATCGCCATTGCCAGCTTCAGCACGCGCGGGCTTGCCCGGTCCCCGGAAATCGTCGGTGTCTTGTTTATGTCCAGAAGCACCGGCTTTCCATCATGCAGGACATAATCGAACTTTCCGAAATCGACCTGCCACTCCTTGCGAATGTTCATCAGTTCTGCCGGAACCTCTTCCAGATAATCGAAGCGAACCATGGTTCCGGTCTTCACCAGAGGGTCGGTTGCATAAAGCCGGTACCCGTAATTTTCCGATCCGAGGAAAACCCATCCACGCAAACAATACAGGTCGCCATCGCGCTCGGGCAGGAAACGTTCGACAATCAGGTCGTTCCGGGACCAGACCCACTTTGGAACACGTCGCATATCTTTAAGGATCGGGTAGTCATCCCCGGGCAAATAACGCGCGAGCTTCCAGTTCAAGCTGGCGAGCCGCTCCCGGTTTTTGTTGAGAAATCTCGCGCCTTTCGACATCTGGCGAAATTCCGGCCCGCCAAAATGGTTCAAGTCCGTCTTGACGATGACGGGGCCGTCCCAATCGTCGTCTTCCTTCAAGAGGATACGGGACAAACGACGCTTGGAGATGTCCAGCACATTGCCGTTCAATACGGGCACACCGACGGGAGGCTCGGGCAGTCGCAGCGGGTCAAGTCGGGTGACATCGTGATGAAGGATGCAAAGGTCGGACATCTCATGAAAGCGGCGACCAACCGACACGGTCCATCCCATATCCTCCCAGGCACTGCGAAAACAGTTCACCAAATAACTGTCTCCAAGACCCCTCTCGAGGTGAGAGATACTGACATGAACCATTATTTTTCCCGGAACAGAATAAGAAAATCGATTGATCAATGTCTTATTCGAGACGACAGAATAGAAAATAGTCAGACATGCACACTTAAACAGCGTCCCTATTTCAGGTCTTCTCAGAACAAAGGACAGGTAAGCGCCCAGCCGGAAGATCGGCGCGGAACATACCCGTTGTTTGCAGGCGTTTTAGAAAGCGCGCATCCGTTCAAGGGGCTGCGCTTCACCCAGCCGACATCCACCACAAGGAGCTACCTGTTCGACAAGGCAAATCCGAGGTCGACCGGTCAGCTTTTCGGCGGAAACGATACTCGGCTCCGCCCCTTTGGTCCATACATCCGATCGGCGGGTCCGGGAAACCTGGCCGAACCGGCTCCGACAGCCTGGAACAGGCAGCAGGATCATCGCTGTCGATAGTTTTTTTCATCGGCGAGGTTCTGGGCGTCGCGCTTGCTTGCGAGCTGGCGGGCACCGCCGCTCCCGCTCCGCGTGCAACACGCGAACGACCTTCCCTTGAAGGTTGGTATTAAAAGGCTTTTTCTCGCATTCCTTATTGCCAGTCTCGTCGTGCCGCCGTTAGATGATTGAGGATAGAGCGAACGCCATCCCAACGACGAGCGAAGCAAGCGCAGCGCGGGGAGGAAGCGATGCGGATCAAGCAGGTGACGCCGACCGCCCTGCGGGGGCGGGCCGGTGCGGCGATCGACGAGTTCCACAAATGGTGGCTCCAGACCGACGGCACCATGCGCCCGGACATGCCGCATTTCGCACGCCAGGTGTTTCTCAGCCCGGAGGCGGACGGCGAGCGGATCCCCGACATCGGCTATCTGGGTCAAGGCTCCTTCATCAACGAAGTCATGGGCGGCAAGTTCGGCGACGATCAGGCGGCCGCCATCCGCCAGGCCGATCCACGGTTCGAGGCCAGCGTTGCGGCCGGCTATGCGATTGCATCAACCGGCCGCGCCGTGTGCGAAGACGTGGAGATGGAGGTCACCCCTCCCGGCATGCAAACGCCGCTCCACGTCGCCTATTACCGGATCATCGTTCCGGTGAAATTCGCACCCGAGACATTTGCCCTCGTCAATCTGACGCTTCCAAGAGACGACTGGCGCGTGACACACATTCAGCCAGATACAAGGCATCCTCGCGCGAACTGACCAGGAAGGCGTCGTCCTGCTGGCGTCCCGGCGCCGGGTCATGCCAGATCGTTGCAAGCGGGTACTGCCGGCAGGCGCCGTAGATATAGCCGAGCCCGAGCCGCACATGCTTGTCCCGCGCCAGGCCGACCGACCAGTCGGGCGCCCAGGACATCATCGACAAAAACAGCGCCATCTGCGCACCGTGTGCGAGCGCCCGGCGTGATTTGCCGGTCGACCGAAATTCCTCGGCGGTCAGCGCTTCACCGGAATAGCAAACCCGCCCCCGAATTTCCTGCATGGGCCGGCAAGACCAGGTTTCATCCAGAAGATCCTGCCCGACGGACCGGTACAGCCGCGTCAACTTGTTGCGATGGTGCTCCAGAAAGGACATGTCTCCGGTTTCGAAGACTTGCGAGCAATAGAACACCACCGGCTTTCCTTCGTGAAGAAGGGTCAGACAAAATCCGTTCTCGCGATTGAATTCGAAGTGCTCAAACTGGAAGTGCTCCGTTACATGCTTTCCTGCCTTTTCGATACTTTGAACGATGTCGCGAAAGTCCACGTCGACCCTGTACTCCAGATCCATTTCATGGAGCTTTCTGGCGAGAATGTCCCGCGCCCGGGCGAAGACGTCGGTTTTAAGCGGTCCGATTGTCATGATTCGATCCCTAAATCATTGGTGGTAACGGACCTTTTACGACGGCCGGAATCGGCTTGCGTCAATCCGGCCTGTTAAAAAAGCCAATGTCGGGATCGTGAAGGATGCCACAGGGAGCGCGCGAGCGACGCAGCGCTCCTCCAAGGGGCAGGCGAGCATCCGAGGCCGACCGGCGCACGGGCGCGAGCCATAGTGCCACCGGCAAGCCGTGCGGACAGAACGCGCAGAAACAGCGCACAGGCTATCCGGCAAGTGTCGGATCTGTCCAACATCGCACCGACAGGAGGTTGCTGAGAGTTATTGCGGGGTCCTGATGTTGCCCATGATGGCAATGGCGCGCGCAACCATCTCTTCCACCGCCTTATCCGGGATATCATACGTCCGGGCGTAGGCGGCCATGGCCAGAGCGACCGCCTGTAGGTTGTTTTCCTCGGCGAGTTCGCTGTTTTCACAAGCGGTCAAGACCGCCTCGCCGACCAGGACTTCCTCGATATCGCGTTCGCTCACTTAAAATCGCTCCTGCAAAATGACCGGGCCAAAAAGACCTGCACAAACGCAAGAGATCAGACCCGGTTTGCCTGCACTTGCAAGATTGTCAGATTTTACAATCTACCGCCGCTCACGACCAGTTGTTTTTGCCGGCACGCGCCTGCCGCTTCGCCCCGAAAAGGTGACATGCGGCAAGGCGCGGGTCGAAGGCCTGGTGCCGCACAGCGCGGTGCGACACGCCCCGAAATGTCCCGGCATCGGCGGGCGCCGGAATTGATCATACAAATTGCCGCTTGCCGACCCGGTCATTTTGTAAAACCATGAGGCAAGAAAAAAACAAAAAACCCGAGGGAGGTTGTCATGTGCCGCATTTTCGCCGGACAGGACCCGGCCGACTATGAACCCGAGACCCGCAGCCTGAGGCTGAACGGGCAAAGCACCAGCATTCGCCTTGAACGCTCGTTCTGGGACATTCTGGACGATATTGCCCGCAGCGAGGGCGTCAGCACGCCGGCCTTCGTCTCGAAACTCCATTCCGAAGTGCTTGAGCTGCGCGGCGAGACCCGCAATTTCACGTCGCTTTTGCGCTGTGCCTGTCTCGTCCGGCTGCGCCATACGCTGCCAGCCGTGCAGATGGAAGCGGCGGAGTGAAATTCTCCCTGTAGTAAACACATACCACCCGCCTTCAGTTCAGGCGCCTAGTCTTTCTCCCGGAGCAGCAATCATGCCGGGAGACCATCGTGGCGAAGTTTATTCACGCAATGATCCGCGTGCTCGACGAGGCGCGCTCGGTCGAATTCTATCGAACCGCGTTTGGACTCGAGATCGCGGACCGTTTCGTTTTCGACGACTTCACCCTGATCTATTTGAGAAATTCCGAAGCCGACATCGAGGTCGAGCTGACGGTCAACCACGGCCGGAGCGACCCTTACGATCTCGGCGACGGCTACGGCCACATGGCGTTTTGCGTCGATGACCTCGATGCGGAGCACGCGCGCTTCACGGCGGCCGGCCTGGCGCCACGCAAGATCGTCGCGTTCAACCGCGACGGCGCGTTGATGGCCCGCTTCTTCTTCGTCCAGGACCCGGACGGCTATCAGATCGAGGTGCTGCAACGCCACGGACGCTATCGCTGAGCGGCGGGCGTTCGAACGATCGGCAGGGAGGAAAACCGATGACACTGAAGCAGAAAGGCATAAGCCGGCGGCAGTTGCTGGCAGGCTCCGTGGCGGCGGGGGCCGCCTTCGTCGTGGGGGCGGGCTTCGTTGCCGCACCGACGGCCGCCTGGGCGATGGAGGTGAGCCACCTTCAGCCCGCCACCATGGCAACGCTGATCCAGATGGCGCGGGACATCTATCCCCACGATCACGTGGCCGACGAATATTACGCGGCAGCGGTCAAGGGCTACGACACGGCGGAGGCCGCACCCGGGATCGAAGCCGGCATCACGGCGCTTGATGCCGCCGCACGCGGCAAGGGGCACCCGAGTTATCTCGGCACCGGATGGGAGCGCGACCGCGTCGACATTCTGCGCGGCATGGAGGAAAGCGCCTTCTTCCAGGCGATCCGGGGCGGCCTCGTGACCGGGCTCTACAACCAGAAAGCCGTCTGGCCGCTCTTCGGATACGAGGGCGAGAGCTACTCAAAGGGTGGCTACATCGACCGGGGCTTCAACGACATCAACTGGATCTGAGGGAGGAAGCGGTCATGACAGCACCTTTCGAGCTGACCGACGACAGCGTGGTCGTCGTCATCGGAACGGGCGCCGGCGGCGGCGTTCTCGCCAACGAGCTGGCGCAAAAGGGCGTCAGCGTGGTGGCGCTGGAGGCGGGTGGACGCTACCTGCCCGAGGATTACGTCAACGACGAATGGGAAAGCTTCGGCCAACTGGCCTGGCTCGACAAGCGCACCACCTCCGGCGACTGGCGGGTCGCGCGGGACTTTTCCGGCCTGCCGGCGTGGATCGTGAAGGCGGTCGGCGGCACCACCACCCATTGGGCCGGCGCGTCGCTGCGCTTCCAGCCGCATGAGTTCAAGACCAAGACCACCTACGGCAATGTCCAGGGCGCCAATCTGCTCGACTGGCCGATCGACCTGGCCGAGATGGAGCCCTGGTACGAGAAGGCGGAAGCCAAGCTCGGCGTCACCCGCACGGGAGACCGGGCCGGCCTGCCGGGCAACAACAACTTCAAGGTGCTCGAGGCCGGCGCCAAGGCGCTCGGCTACAAGGAAGTGCACACCGGCCGCATGGCGATCAACTCCGCCGACTATGACGACCGCCTCGCCTGCCAGCAGACCGGCTTCTGCTTTCAGGGCTGCAAGTGGGGCGCCAAATGGTCGGCCGCCTATACGGATATTCCGCGCGGCGAGGCGACGGGCAATCTGGAGGTGCGCGAGCGCGCGCATGTGCTGAAGATCGAGCATGACGCCAGCGGCAAGGTGACGGGCGTGCTTTATGCCGACAAGGACGGCAACCAGCACCTGCAGAACGCCCGGATTGTCTGCGTCGCCGGCAACTCCATCGAAAGCCCGCGGCTGCTGCTCAATTCGGCAAGCGCGATGTTCCCGGACGGGCTGGCGAATTCCTCCGGACAGGTCGGACGCAACTACATGCGCCACATGACCGGATCGGTCTATGCGGTGTTCGACAAGCCGGTGCGCATGTGGCGCGGCACGACGATGGCCGGGATCGTCCAGGACGAGGCGCGCCACGATCCCTCGCGCGGTTTCGTCGGTGGCTACGAGCTGGAAACGCTGGCCCTCGGCCTGCCGTTCATGGCGGCCTTCCTCGATCCCGGCGGATGGGGACGGGAGTTCACCACGGCGCTCGATTCCTACGAGAACATGGCCGGCATGTGGATCGTCGGCGAGGACATGCCGCAGGAGACCAACCGGATCACGCTCAATCACGATGCGCTCGATCAATACGGCCTGCCGGCGCCGAACGTGCATTTCGACGACCACCCCAATGACGTCGCCATGCGCGCCCATGCCTACCGGCAGGGCATCGCGATCTACGAGGCGGTCGGCGCCACCCGCACCTTCCCGACACCGCCCTACCCGTCCACCCACAATCTGGGCACCAACCGCATGTCGGAAAACCCGCGCGACGGCGTAGTCAACCGCTGGGGTCAGACGCACGACATTGCCAATCTGTTCGTCTCCGACGGCAGCCAGTTCACCACGGGGGCTGCCGAAAACCCGACGCTGACCATCGTCGCACTGGCGATCCGGCAGGCGGACCATATCGCTGGACAGATGAGCCAAGGCACGCTGTGACCCGCGCCGCGCCGCAATCCTGTTTGCGGCACGGCAACCTGACGTAGAGGGCCCTTGAGGTTTGCCAACACCAGTCGCTATTTGTATGATTTAATATGGCCCGCATCCAAGAACAGGCCACAGTCGAAAAACAAGACCGAACTGTCTGGGAGGACATCATGAAACGCGCACTTTTTGCAGGCGTCTGCCTGTTCGCAATGACGGGTCTGGCGCAAGCGCAGGCACCGGTGCCGGACAATCTGGAGAAGCTGTCGAATTTCCAGAGCACCGGCACGACCGAGTTCACATTCATCGAGCAGTCCGGCGACTACGCCGACGGCATCCGCAAGACCCTGGAGCAGATCACCGTGCCCGACGGGTTCAAGATCGAGCTCTACGCGGTGGTGCCGGACGCCCGTCACATGGCGGTCGGACCGCAGGGGATCGTGACCTTCGTCGGCACGCGCAAGGACAAGGTCTGGTCGGTCACCGACCGCAACAAGGACCGTGTCGCGGATGAGGTGAAGGACTTTGCGCCCTCGCTGAAATTCGCGATCCCGAACGGACCGTGCTTCTCCAGGGACGGCTTCCTCTATATCGCCGAACAGAACCGGGTCCTGGTCTATCCGGCGGCAGAGTTCTTCTATGAAAGCCCCGATGTCGCGGCCTTCAACGTGGTCAAGCAGGGCGAGCTGATCCCGCCGGCGGAAGAGAGCTACAACCACACGGCGCGCGTGTGCAAGATCGGCCCGGACGGCAAGATCTACATCTCGCTCGGTCAGCCCTTCAACGTCGCGCCGCCCGAGAAACTTGAGCTCTACGACGAGGTCGGGATCGGCGGCATGATCCGCATGAACACCGACGGGACCGACCGCGAGGTCTATACCCGCGGTATCCGCAACTCGGTCGGACATGACTTCCATCCGGTCACCGGCGAGCTCTGGTTCACCGACAATCAGGTGGACGGCATGGGCGACGACATCCCGCCGGGTGAAATCAACCGCCAGACGGCAATGGGCCAGCATTTCGGCGCGCCCTGGTATGGCGGCGGCGATGTGCGCACCAACGAGTACAAGGATCAGGAACCGCCCGCGGATGTCGTGTTCCCGGCGGTGGAAACGATCGCCCATGCGGCGGATCTCGGCATGCACTTCTATACGGGCAACCAGTTCCCGGCGAAGTACAAGAACGCGATCTTCTCCGCCCAGCACGGTTCCTGGAACCGCACGACGCCGGTCGGCGCCCGGGTGATGGTCACCTTCATCGACGACGAGGGAAATGCCAAGATCGAGCCCTTCGCGGAAGGCTGGATCGACGAGAACGGCGAATACCTCGGACGGCCGGTCGACGTCGCCCAACTGCGCGACGGGTCGATCCTGGTCTCCGACGATCTCGCCGGCGCCCTCTACCGCATCTCCTACGAGGGCAATTGATGCGAAGAGCCACACTCATCGGTCTGGGCGGGGTTCTCCTCGCCCAGATCGCCCTCGCCCTGCCGGCGGTCGCCCAAAGCCCTGTCGGCGATCCGCAGGCGGGGCGCAAGAAGGCGGGCATGTGCCGCACCTGTCACGGTCTCGACGGGTTCGCGCGCATCCCCATCGCGCCCCATATCGGCGGCGAACCGGCCGGATATCTTGAAAAGCAGCTTAAGGCCTTTCGCCAGGGCACGCGCACGCACGAGATGATGAGCGTTGTCGCAAAGAGCCTCGACGACCAGTCGATCGCCGATCTCGCGGCCTGGTATGCCGCGCATTCGGTCGAGACAACATTTCCTGCGGGTGCCTCCGCCGAGGCCGCGCCCGAGGCCTGTGCCGCATGCCATGGAGCGAACGGCATCGGACAACTTGAAAACGTTCCGAATCTCGCCGGCGAAAGCGCGATCTATATCGACACCCAGCTAAAGGCGTTTCGCCTTGGAAAGCGCAACGACGAGGTCATGAGCGCGATTGCCGCCGATCTCACCAACGACGAGATCCGCGCGTACGCCGACTGGTATGCGGCGATAAGGCTGAAGATCACGCAGGCCGAGTGACCGACGCAAGAACGGCCTGAGCCTCTCGACCGGCGCGCTTGCGCGCCGGAGCCGTCAGTAGCGGATGCAGTCGGTGGCGGGTGGCGAAGGATCAGCGTGCCTGGTCGAGGATGCGCTTGCATTCCAGCAGCTCGAACAGCGTCGCTTGCAGGCGGCGAATGTCGTCCTTTGAGAGATTTCCTGAGGCTGCGGCCTCAACCCGCTCTCCAAGCAGGCGCTCCATCAACCGAAGGCCGGCACGCGCCTGGGACGGTTCACCGCCCTCCACGACGTCTGGAAGAATTCCACGGGGAAGATCCGCGTCTTGCTCGGCAACCGAGGCGACGGCACCCCCGACATCCGCACCCGTCGGCTGCGTCTTCGTCCCGCGACCGGACCCGGCCCGTGCTGTCGACGGCGACGGCGACGCACCCGTCGACGGCGAGGCTGCCTGGCCATCGTCGGTTCCGGCGACCTGGGCGGCAAGAGCGGCAAGCGGAAGACCGTCCTCGCGCCAGACCTGCATGACGAAGCGCGCGCCCTGTTCCTTCAGGATGCGCTGCACGCCCTTGATGGTATAGCCCTCGCCATAGAGCAGGTGGCGGATGCCGCGCAGGAGATCGATGTCGTCGGGACGATAATAGCGACGGCCTCCGCCGCGCTTCAGCGGGCGAATCTGGGTGAAACGGGTTTCCCAGAATCTCAGGACGTGTTGCGGAAGATCGAGGTCTTCGGCGACCTCGCTGATCGTGCGGAAGGCGTCTGGGCTTTTATCGGTCGACACGGACTTACCAGTCTATTGTCGCAACGGAATTCAATCGTCGCCGGATGGCCCGATCATCGTCTCGTTGATCTTCTTCTTCAAAACATTCGACGGCTTGAAGACCATGACGCGGCGCGGAAGGATCGGCACTTCCTCGCCGGTTTTCGGATTGCGCCCGATGCGCTCACCCTTGGACCGCACCACGAACGACCCGAATGACGAGAGCTTCACAGATTCACCGTCAACAAGACAATCCGCAATCTCCGACAGGACCTTTTCAACCAGTTCCGAAGACTCGGACCTGGAGAGGCCGACCTTCTGGTATACAGCTTCGCACAAGTCAGCCCGTGTGATTGTCTTGCCGCCCATGGTCCCTCCTTGGCCGAGCATATGCCCTAGCGGAAATAGGGATGTTCTTTATCGATGCGCAAGCGTATTGGCTTGCGCCCCGACGGTCAACCGCGTCGGACAAGTCCGACAGGAAAAACGCACGCCATACAAGCGTTTGACACCCTACCAGCGAAGCAGCGACGCGCCCCAGGTAAAGCCACCGCCCATCGCTTCCAGCATGATGAGATCGCCGCGCTTGATGCGCCCGTCGCGCACGGCCGCGTCCACGGCCAGCGGGATCGACGCCGCCGAGGTGTTGCCCTGGTCCTCCAGGGTGATCACGATCTTGGCAGGATCGATGCCGAGCTTCTTCGCACTCGCATCGATGATGCGCCGGTTGGCTTGATGCGGGATGAACCAGTCGAGCGCATCGGCATCGGTGCCGGTGGCGGAAAACGCATCCTCGACCACGTCGGTGATCATCGAGACGGCGTGGCGGAACACTTCCTTGCCCTGCATGCGCAGGTGACCGACCGTTTGGGTGGAGGACGGCCCGCCGTCGACATAAAGCTTGTCGCGATGGTTTCCGTCGGAGCGCAGGTGCGAGGTCAGGATGCCACGGTCGGCCGTCGTGCCCTCGGCCTCGACCGCCTCCAGCACCATGGCGCCGGCCCCGTCGCCGAAGAGCACGCAGGTGGTGCGGTCGGTCCAGTCGAGGATGCGCGAGAAGGTCTCCGCGCCGATCACCAGCGCCCGCTTCGCCATGCCGCAGCGCAGATAGGCGTCGGCTGTGGAGATCGCGTAGACGAAACCCGAACACACCGCGTGAACGTCGAAGGCGAAGCCGCTGGTCAGGCCGAGTTTCTGCTGCACCGTCACGGCGGACGCCGGAAAGGTGTTGTCGGGTGTCGCCGTCGCGAGAATGATCAGATCGATGTCCTGGGCCGTGAGACCGGCCGCCTCGAGCGCACGCGTTGCCGCCTTCACGGCCAGGTCGGAGGTGAATTCGCCCTCGGCCGCGATATGTCGCGCCCGGATGCCGGTGCGTTGCACGATCCATTCGTCGGACGTGTCGACCATCTCTGCCAGTTCCGCATTTGTCAGCCTGCGCTGCGGAAGATAGCTGCCCGTGCCGAGGACGATGGAACGCTTTATTGTCACTTATCACCTTCCGATCCGTCTCGCGCGCCGAAACGGCCGCGATGGTAGTGCTTCAAATCGTCTGAAATCTTGTGCATCAGGTCATTGCGGGCCATGTCATAGGCCAGTTCGATCGCGGAGGAAAAGCCTTCCGGATCCGTGCCGCCGTGACTCTTGATGACAATGCCGTTGAGGCCGAGAAAGACCCCCCCGTTGACCTTGCGCGGATCCAGCTTCTCGCGCAGCACCTGGAAGGCATCCCTGGCCAGCAGGTAGCCCAGCCGGGCGCGCCAGCTGCGGTTCATCGCGGAGCGAAGATAGCCGCCAATCTGTCTTGCGGTGCCTTCGGCGGTCTTCAACGCGATGTTGCCGGCAAATCCCTCGGTGACAACCACATCGACCGTTCCCTTGCCCAGGTCGTCGCCCTCCACGAAACCGGCATAGGTCAACGTGTCCAGATCGGCCTCGCGCAACAGGCGTCCGGCGGTGCGGACCTCCTCAAGGCCCTTGACCTCCTCGACGCCGATGTTGAGCAAACCGACGCTCGGGCGCTCGATGGAAAACAGCACACGCGCCATCGCGCCGCCAAGCAGGGCGAAATCGATAAGCTGCTGCGCATCCGCCCCGATCGTGGCGCCAACGTCGAGGACGATGGATTCGCCGCGGGCCGTCGGCCAGATCGCGGCAATGGCCGGACGCTCGATATTGGCCATCGTGCGCAGGCAGAACTTGGACATGGCCATCAGAGCGCCGGTGTTTCCAGCGGAAACGGCGACATCCGCCTCCCCGGTCTTCACCGCGTCGATGCTGCGCCACATGCTGGACTTCCACCGCCCCTGGCGAAGCGCCTGGCTCGGCTTGGCATCCATCGCCACCGCGACTTCACAGTGATGCAGGCTGGCGGTATCACGCAGCCGCGGATGCGCCTCCAGCAAAGGGGCGACCACATCCTTGTCGCCGTAAAGCGAGAAGACGATGTCCGGGCGACGTTCGAGCGCAAGCGCGGCCCCGGCCACGACGACCTTCGCCCCGTTGTCCCCGCCCATCGCATCAAGTGAAATTCGAACCGTTTGAGCCATCGTCCGCGTTGTTTCCGGCCGTTTCTTGTCCTGTCGACGACATGTCCCGCTGGTGGCATGTCCTGCCGGTGGCATCGGCCACCGCTCCAAGCCACCCTCCGGCGCGACCTTGTCCGGTTCCGGCGCGGGATGCCCACCGGCTGATGGTCCGCGTCAGGCCCACGACGGAAGCCGAGGCGTTGGCGAACATACCCGTTTGCCACCGCGAAACAACCGCTTTCTCCTTTCGCAGCGCAACGCGATTGCCCGCCAGTGACCGCGTCACTCGCTGTTTTTCTTCAACCCGGCAAGGACCGCAAAAGGTGACGGGCGCGACACGCCACCGCCTTTGCCGTCATCCTCCTCCTCGGGAGGACGATAGGCCTCGGGCACCTCGGCGGCCTGGGCGCGGGGGTACAGATCGAGCGCAAGGGCGAACTGTTCGCACAGCACGGCGCCAAGATCGAGATCGCGCCCGGTCAGCGGGTCCGGCGGATCATCGCTGAAGGCCTCGACCTCGATTTCCGCGGTCTCCTCCTCTTCCGCCGCGCGGGGATCGAAGCGGCGCGAGAAGGTCTCGTCGATCACCTGCTCGACCGGCGAGAGCGTCACCACGCAGGGCTGAGTCGCCCGCGCCCGCAGGTGCCCGTCGACCGCGATGCCGTCCTTGCGCCAGGGGCGAAGCCGGAAAACGCAGCTCATGTCCTGCAGGTCGAGCAGGTCGTAGGTCTCGATCAGACGGGCACGTTCCTTTTCGTCGGGCTCGAAGGTCACTTCCTTGGGTTGGTTGCCAAGACGGGTGACGTCAAACGGGCGGGTTACCGGAAACGTCTTCACGATCATGGGTCGGTCTCCCCTCATTTTACAAAATCGGTTGGCGCCGGCCAGTCGAGGCGACCGGCGAGGATCTCTTTCGTCTGCTGTGCAGCGAGCGCATCGGACGCGGCGCGAATGTAGCGGGCGATGGCGAAGGCCGCCGCGGGTCGCGGATCGTCGGCGAAGAGGTTTCGCTCGACCGTCTGGGCAAGCGACTGGGTGCCGCCGTCCCCGAGCGCCTGCGAATAGACGGCCGCGCGCCCGTAAAAGGCCTCCGCCATCTTCTTCACCTTCTTCGGCACTGTCACGTCACCCACGCCCATTTCCCGCAAGGTGCCGTCCATGTCCTCGAAAAACAGATCGAAGAGATCCTGCGAAAACGCCGTTTCGATCTCCGATCCGCCCCGCAAGCGCTCCAGAACGAGGATGGCATGCAGGATCACCAGTTCGAAACGGCCGTCGAATGTATCCGGCACATCCAGGCTGGCATAAAAGTGGGGTTGCCGCGCCTGCGCCACGATCGCGGTGTAGGTCGCGATGACTTGAGGGGGCGTGCGTCGGCGGAACAGACCGAATATCATGGTTTGCCTTCGTCTGGCGCGAGGTTGCCAAGTCGCCTATCGCAGGTTAGGGACTTTGCCTAGGATGCACGGTCCAGGACATTGACCGGCGTTTGCCCTTATGTCGGGCTTTGCCGCACGGAAAGCAACAGGACAAGTTTCAATGAAGAAATGGCTTCGCGGTGCACTGGTGGTGGGCGTGTTGGGATTGCCGCTCGGCGGCTGCTTCACAACGACCCTCAATCACGGTCATGTCATCCCGGCCGAGCGCGTGCGGGACATTCAGGTCGGCTCGTCGCGCGAACAGGTCGAACTCCTGCTCGGATCGCCGTCGACCATGTCCCGGCTGAACGGCGAAGCCTATTACTACATCTCGCAAACGAAAGAGACGACCGCGTTCCTGGCTCCCGAAACGGTCGAGCAGCGGGTGGTCGCCATCTATTTCGACGAGGACGGATTCGTGCGCGACACCGGCTACTACAGCCAGGAGGACGGCAAGATCGTCGACATCCTGACGCGCAAGACCCGCACCGGCGGTTCCGATTACGGCTTCCTGTCGCAGATCCTGCGCGGCGCGAAGAACCCGAGCCTCGGCCTCTGATCGAACGCAGGGCGCCCGACGGGTTCCCGGTCATGCAAAACGCCCGCCGCGATCCCGCGGCGGGCGTTTCTCGTCCAGCCTGAGTGAGCGGACCCGCCGTGTCGTACCGGCGGCTCCGACAGCCGGTCAGCCGTGCGCGAGCACGGCCAGCAGCAACAGGGCCATGATGTTGGTGATCTTGATCATCGGGTTCACGGCGGGTCCTGCCGTATCCTTGTAAGGATCGCCCACCGTGTCGCCGGTCACCGAGGCCTTGTGCGCCTCCGAGCCCTTCTCGTGCTTGACGCCATCCTTGTCGATGAAGCCGTCCTCGAAGGACTTCTTGGCATTGTCCCAGGCGCCGCCGCCGGCGGTCATGGACACCGCCACGAAGAGGCCGGTGACGATCACGCCGAGCAGCATCGCGCCAAGCGCGGCAAAGCCCTGCGACTTGCCGGCAATCGCGGTGATCGCGAAGTAGATCACGATCGGCGACAGCACCGGCATCAGCGACGGCACGATCATCTCGCGGATCGCCGCCTTGGTCAGCATGTCGACGGCCCGCCCGTAATCCGGCTTTTCCGTCCCCTGCATGATGCCCGGCTTTTCCTTGAACTGCCGGCGCACTTCCTCCACGACGGCACCGGCCGCGCGGCCCACGGCGGTCATCGAGATGCCGCCGAAGAGATAGGGAAGCAGGCCGCCGAACAGCAGGCCGACGACGACATAGGGGTTCGACAGGGAGAAGTCGACGCTCACCCCCTCGAAGTAGCTGCCGGGCGCCGCATTGGCCGCGAAGAACTTGAGATCCTCCGTATAGGCCGCAAACAGCACCAGTGCGCCGAGACCGGCGGAGCCGATCGCATAGCCCTTGGTCACCGCCTTGGTGGTGTTGCCGACCGCATCCAGCGCATCGGTGGTGACGCGCACCTCCGCCGGAAGGCCCGCCATTTCGGCGATGCCGCCGGCGTTGTCGGTGACGGGACCAAAGGCGTCGAGCGCGACAACCATGCCGGCGAGCGCCAGCATCGTGGTGACAGCGATGGCGATGCCGAAGAGGCCGGCCAGGTTGAACGCCGCCAGGATGCCCGCGATGATGATCAGCGCGGGAAGCGCGGTGGCCTCAAGCGAGATCGCAAGCCCCTGGATCACGTTGGTGCCATGCCCGGTGACCGAGGCCTGGGCGATTGAGCGCACCGGACGATAGTCGGTTCCGGTGTAATACTCCGTCACCCAGATGATCAGTCCCGTCACGATCAGGCCGACGAGGCCGCAGTAGAACAGCTGCCGTCCGGTGAAGGTGACGCCGCCCGAGGTCGTATACTCGGTGGAAAAGCCCAGCCAGAAGAACACGACGGCGAAAAGCGCCACGGCGGAGAGCACGGCGGTTGCGACGAACCCCTTGTAGAGCGCGCCCATGATCGAGTTGTTGGCACCGAGCTTGACGAAGAAGGTGCCGATGATCGAGGTCACGACGCAGGCACCGCCGATCACGAGCGGCAGCAGCATCAGATCGGTGGCAGCCCCCCCGGTGAAGAAGATCGACGCAAGCACCATCGTCGCAACGACGGTCACCGCGTAGGTCTCGAACAGGTCGGCCGCCATGCCGGCGCAATCGCCGACGTTGTCGCCGACGTTGTCCGCGATCGTTGCCGGGTTGCGGGGGTCGTCTTCGGGAATACCCGCCTCGACCTTGCCGACAAGATCGCCGCCGACGTCCGCGCCCTTGGTGAAGATGCCGCCACCCAGTCGCGCGAAGATCGAGATCAGCGAGGCACCGAAGCCGAGCGCGACAAGCGCATCGATCACCGTGCGGCTTTGAGCCGCAAAACCCATGCCCTCGGTCAGGATGGCGTAATAGACCGTCACGCCGAGAAGCGCGAGACCGGCCACGAGCATTCCGGTGACCGCGCCGGACTTGAACGCGATTTCGAGCCCGGCGGCGAGCGAATTGCTGGCCGCCTGCGCGGTTCGCACGTTGGCACGGACCGATACCAGCATGCCGATGTAGCCGGCCGCGGCCGACAGGATCGCGCCGATGGCGAAGCCAATGGCCACAAGCAGGCCGAGCAGCCAGACCAGAAGCGCGAAGATCACGACACCGACGATGGCGATCGTCGTGTACTGACGGTTGAGATAGGCCTGAGCGCCTTCCTGAATGGCGCCGGCGATTTCCTGCATGCGTTCATTGCCGGCGTCCGACGCCATGACGGACTGGACTGCCCAGATGCCGTAAGCGATGGAAAGCAGACCACATAAGATGACAAGTGTGAGTTCGAGCATTCTTCCCCCCAATGAAGGACGCGAGATGGGCCTGTATTTGTTTTGCTTCTGGCCCGGAGGATTTCGACGGTAGCCGTCCTGCGCCTGCCGTCAAGGCGCAGTTTGGCCAAGAGCGGCCGATCGGGGGAATCAGATGCCCGCGCCTGTCATTTCCAACGGGGGGAGTGCTGCGGTCAGACCCGGGAGGCGGAGCGCTCGGACAGGACCAGCCACGAGATAAGAATCACGCAAAGCAACGTGAAGGGGAAAACGAGCCAGTTGACGGTCGCCCATCCGAAGGCATGCAGCAGCGCTCCAGACGAGAAGGACGCTGCCGCGACAAAGCCGAAGACAAGGAAGTCGTTCACGGCCTGCACCTTGTTGCGCTCGGCCGGACGATAGACATCGGTGAGCATCGCCGTCGCGCCGATGAACCCGAAGTTCCAGCCAAGACCGAGCAGGACGAGGGCGATCCAGAAATTGGCGACATCCACACCCGCAAGTGCAACGACCGCGCAGCCGGCAAGAAGCGCCAGACCGACGACGACGATGCGCTCGCGTCCGAACCTGGCGATCAGGTGGCCAGTGAAGAAGCTCGGGCCGAACATCGCCAGCACATGCCACTGGATGGCGTGCGCCGCGTCGGTCTGGGTCAGGCCGCAGCCGATCATGGCGAGCGGCGTTGCCGTCATGACGAGGCTCATCAGTGCGTAGGAGGTAATCCCGCAGGCCGCCGCGACGATGAACCGGGGCTGCGCCATGATCTGGCGCATCGGACGGCTGGCGCCCGCCGCCACCGGCCCGCGCGCCGGACGGGGAATGGAGATGAAGGACAGGATGACGAGGCTGATCAGGGCGAGCCCGGCCTGCGCGATATAGGTGCCGGCAAACATGATCGGGTCGAAGAGATCGGCCGTGTTGATCACGGTTTGCGGTCCGATGATCCCGGCGGCGACACCTCCGGCGAGCACGAAGGAGATCGCCTTGGGGCGAAAGGCATCGCTTGCGGTATCCGCGGCCGCAAACCGGTATTGCTGCACGAATGCGCTGACGAAACCGCTGGCCATCACGCCGAAGCAGAAGAGCAGGAAATCCGCCTGGAAGATCGCATAGGCGGAGACGAGCCCGGAGAGAATGCCAAGCAGCGCCGAGCCGACAAAGCCGGCGCGGCGCCCGAAGCGATGCATGATCGCGCCCGCAGGCAGCGTACCGAAGGCCGTGCCCAGCACGAAGCTTGAGACCGGGAGCGTCGCAAGCGACTTGTCGGCGCCAAGCAGGCTTGCCCCGACGAGCGAGGCCGACGCGATGACGATGGAGGCCGACGCGCCGCCAAGAGCCTGGGCGATCGCCAGCAGGACCGCGTTGCGGCGCGCGAGGCGGTCGTCGACAAGGAGATCGGTTGCGTTGGCGGCTGCGGTCATCGTCAGGTCCGGCTGGGGTGCCATGGCCGTTTTCAGCCCGGAAAACAGGCCGTGCGACGGTCGCAAGCCCATGGCAAAGATGGGATGTCGACACCCGGTTTAGGACGCAAAATCGAAAAGCGCAAATCGCGGCATCGAAGGTCCCGGACCGGGCGCGCAAGCTTCCCCAGCGGCAGTCGCGCGGAAATCAGGCGTCGCCGCTGCCCGGCTCCGACGACTCACCGGCCGCTTTCGCCGAAGGCTGGCCGCCGAATTCCTTCTCGCGGAACTCCCGTGCCAACCGATCCAGCACGCCGTTGACCATGCGCGGCTCGTCGCCATCGTAAAACGCGCGGGCAACGTCGATATATTCGCTGATGACGACGCGCCCCGGAACATCCTTGCGCTTCATCAGTTCGAACGCCCCGGCGCGCAGGATCGCCCGAAGGGTGGTGTCGATCCGCTTCAGCGGCCAGCCGGCGACGAGCGCGCGGTTGATTACCGGGTCGAGAATGCGCTGCTGGTCGACAACGCCGCCGACCAGATCGCGGAACCAGGCCGGATCGGCTTCACGATACTGTTCGCCGTCGAGTTCCGCTCCGAGGCGAAACGCCTCGAATTCGGCCAGCACGTCGGCGAGATTCGCCCCGCCGACGTCCATCTGATACAGCGCCTGGACGGCGGACAACCGCGCGGCACCGCGCTTGTTTGCGGGGCGCGGCGTGTCGGCGGGTGCGGGCGTGGGGTCGGACATCGTCGTCAAACTCCGAGCTGGTCCCGGACGGCGATCATATCGAGTGCCGCCTGCGCCGCCGAGCCGCCCTTGTTCTTCTGCTTCACATCGGCGCGCACCCAGGCCTGGTCGCTGTTTTCGACGGTGAGAATGCCGTTGCCCACCGGCAAGGCAGCGTCGACGACCAGTTCCATCACCGCGCGGGCCGATTCATTGGCCACGATGTCATAATGGGAGGTCTCGCCGCGAATGACGCAGCCGAGCAGGACCGCGCCGTCGAAGTCGGCGACGCCGCCTTCCATCGCCGCCAGCGCCATGGCGAGCGCCCCGGGAATTTCCAGGACGCCGGGCACGGAAACGCGCGTCACCTCGGCGCCGTTGGCGTCGAGCACATCCATGGCGCCGGCCAGGAGCGCATCGGCGATGTCGTCATAAAAACGGGCATCGATAACCAGGATTTTCGGGGTTGCCATATCGCCTTTTCCACTCTCAAAGCGCGCGAGACCGAAAGCCTGAGGCCGGTCAGCAGCGCGCGGGATCGAATTTTGATGTCGCGGTGTCCTGCCGCTCAGCCCCGTCGCCGGTCAGCCGATGGGCGATCCGCCGGAGGCAAACCGCCGCGCGCGACGGCGGCTGTCAGGGTGCCGGTAGGAACCACGCCTCGCCCCCTTTGTCCAGCCCGGATTGCCGGTGCCTGCCCTGCGCCGGACGCGGGTCCTAGCGGTACTCGGCAAGCCGCGCCGCGTAGCGCGCCATCATGTCGACTTCCAGATTGACCAGATCGCCGGCCTTGCGGTCGCCCCATGTGGTGGCCGTCAGCGTGTGCGGAATGAGAAACACCGAGAAGGTGTCGCCCTCGACCTCGTTCACTGTGAGCGAGGTGCCGTCGAGGGCAATGCCGCCCTTTTTCGCGATGAAGGGCGCGAACTCAGCCGGCACGCGAAAGCGGAAGTAGACGGAATCCGGATGGTCGGTGCGCTCGATGATCTCGGCCGTGGCGTCGACATGTCCCTGCACGATATGACCGCCGAGCTCGTCGCCGATCTTCAGTGACCGCTCCAGGTTGATCCGCCCGCCGACGGTCCAGGTGCCGACGGTGGTCAGGCGCAGGGTCTCGGCCGCCGACTCGATGTCGAACCAGTTTCCATCCGTCCCCCGGCCCTTGGCCGTCACCGTGTGGCAGACGCCGTCACAGGCAATCGAGGCGCCGATGTCGATGCCGTCAGGATCATAGGCGGTCGCGATGCGGGTGCGCAGACCCGCAGGAATCGGAGAAATCTCGAGGATGCGTCCGATGTCGCTGATGATGCCGGTAAACATGCTCAATCCATCCTTCGCAGATAGCGCGTCATCGTGTCGGATCCGACCGGCACCGTTTTCTGCATCGCATAGCGACCGGTCTCGCACAGGGCTTCAAGACCGCGGCCGGCGAACGGGGGAATGCCCCCCTCGCCCACGATCATGTCGCCGCGCGAAATGATCACCTCGTCGGCAAGATCGGACTCCAGCAGCGCATTGGCAACCGTCGCCCCGCCCTCGACAAGCAGGCGGGTCAGACCGCGCTGGCCGAGCGCGCGCATGGCCGCATGCGGATCGATGCGCCCGTCCACGGGGGTTGCAAGCCGAACGACCGTGCACCCCGCCGCAGACAGCGCCGAGACGCGGTCCGGGTCGGCCTGCGCCGAGACGAGCACCCAGACCGGCACGTCCCGGGCGGAGCCGACGAGGCGTCCGTCAAGCGGAAGCCGGGCGGAGGTGTCGAGAACGACCCGCACCGGCGACCGGTTCGCCAGGCCGGGCAGACGGCAATTCAGGATCGGATTGTCGGCGATCGCCGTGCCCACGCCGACCAGAATGCCGTCGCATTCGGCGCGCAGCACATGGACGCGACGAAACACGTCCGGCCCGGTGATGGCAATCTGCCCCTCGCCCTCGCGTCCGATGAACCCGTCGCGGGAGACCGCAAGCTTCAGGATGACATGCGGCCGCCCCGCCAGCACCCGGCGGATATGGCCCGCATGATGCTCCGCGCAGGCATCGCGCAAGACGCCGGTAACGACCTCGACACCGCGCGCGCGCAGCATCTCGACGCCCCGGCCGGCGACGCGCGGGTTGGGATCGGACAATCCGATGACCACGCGCGAAATGCCCGCTTCGGCAAGCGCCACCGCACAGGGGCCGGTGCGGCCCTGATGGGAACAGGGTTCCAGCGTGACATAGCAGGTTGCCCCGCGCGCCCGCTCACCGGCCTGGCGCAGCGCGATCACCTCCGCATGGGCGCCGCCGGGCGGCTGGGTAACGCCCTGCCCGACAACCACGCCTCCGGATGCGGGGTCGCTGACAATCAGCGCCCCGACAGACGGGTTCGGCCAGACGCGACCGAGCCCACGGCGGGCATAGGAAAGGGCGGCTGCCATAAAGCGCGCGTCAACCGCGGCCATGGCGGCATGGTCACTGCGTTTCACGGGCTATCCGTCGTTGAATGTCGCGGCATCGGGGCCGCTCATCTCGTCGAGCAGCGCCTCGAAGTCCTTGGCCTCGCGGAAGTCCTTGTAGACTGACGCGAAGCGGACATAGGCCACATCATCAAGGACCTTGAGGCCCTCCATCACCAGATTTCCGATATCGGCGGCCCGCACGTCGCTGTCGCCGGAACTTTCCAGCTGGCGCACGATCCCGCTGATCATCCGTTCCACCTGGTCGGGATCGACCGGCCGCTTGCGGGTCGCAACGCGAACGGAGCGCTCGAGCTTGTCCCGGTCGAACGGCACACGCCGGCCGGTGCGCTTGACCACCGTCAACTCGCGCAGCTGCACGCGCTCGAAGGTGGTAAAGCGGCCACCGCATTCCGAACAGATCCGACGCCGGCGGATCGCCGTGTTGTCTTCCGTCGGCCGGGAATCCTTCACCTGCGTGTCATCGCAACCGCAATAGGGGCACTTCATGTGGCACTCGGCTCCGAACCGGTTTGCGCCGCCCCGGCCATACACACTGGCGACAGGAGCGGCGCAAGGCCGGGGTTGTCACAGGGAGCGGGCGCCCGGGGGCGCCTGCGTCCCCCTTAAAGACCGGGATAGATCGGGAAACGATCCGTCAGCGCGATGACCTTGTCCTTCACCGCCGCCTCGGTCGACGCATTGCCCTCTTCGGAGTTGGCGGCCTTGAGACCGTCCAGCACCTCGGTGATCAGCTTGCCGATCTCGCGGAACTCCTGCGGGCCGAAGCCGCGCGTGGTGCCCGCCGGCGTGCCGAGGCGAATGCCGGAGGTGATCGTCGGCTTCTGCGGATCGTTGGGAACGCCGTTCTTGTTGCAGGTGATGTTGGCGCGGCCGAGCGAGGCCTCCGCCGACTTGCCGGTCAGGTCCTTGGGCCGCAGGTCGACCAGCATCAGATGCGTGTCCGTCCCGTCGGAGACGATGTCGAGACCGCCCTCGCGCAGGGTTTCGGCCAGCACCTTGGCATTCTCGACGACGTTGCGCGCATAGACCTTGAATTCCGGCCGCAGCGCCTCGCCAAAGGCCACCGCCTTGCCGGCGATCACATGCATCAGCGGACCGCCCTGGAGCCCCGGGAACACCGCGGAATTGATCTTCTTGGCGATGTCCTCGCGGTCCGTCAGCACGATGCCGCCGCGCGGACCGCGCAGGGTCTTGTGCGTCGTGGAGGTCGCGACATCCGCGTGGGGGAACGGGCTCGGGTGCACGCCGCCGGCAACAAGGCCGGAGAAATGCGCCATGTCCACCATCAGATAGGCACCGACCGCATCCGCGACCTCGCGGAAGCGGGCGAAATCGATCTCGCGCGAATAAGCCGATCCGCCGGCAATGATGAGCGCGGGCTTGTGTTCGCGGGCCAGCGCCTCAAGCGCGTCGTAGTCGATCAGGCCGGTCGACGTGTCGAGGCCATATTGCACGGCGTTGAACCACTTGCCCGAGAGATTGGGGCGTGCGCCATGGGTGAGGTGACCGCCGGCATCGAGGCTCATCCCGAGGATGGTGTCGCCCGGCTTGATCAGCGCGAGAAACACGGCCTGGTTCGCCTGGCTGCCGGAGTTGGGCTGCACATTGGCGAAGCCACAGCCGAACAGCTGCTTGACGCGCTCGATGGCCAGGTCCTCGGCGACATCGACGAACTCGCAACCGCCGTAATAGCGGCGGCCCGGATAGCCTTCCGCATATTTGTTGGTCATGATCGAACCCTGCGCCTCAAGCACGGCGCGCGAGACGATGTTCTCGGAAGCGATAAGCTCGATCTCGTGGCGCTGGCGTCCGAGTTCGCGGGTGATGGCCGAATGGATTTCCGGGTCCGCGTCCGCAAGACCGCGCGTGAAGAAGTCCGGATAAATCGGCGTGTCGAGCGTTGAGTCGGTCATCGACATCGTCGGTCCCCTCTTTCGTGAACTGATCAGAACGCAAGCAAATGCTTGGGCAAGGCGCGCGGGCGGAGCGTGTCTCCGTCACCACCTGGTCGCAGGAGACGAACAGGCACCGCTGTCAAGGGCTTCGCAAATAGCACAGGCCAGATGGTGAACCAAGAGCGAAGACCGCATGGCGATCGCGTCACGGCGCGTTTGAAAGTCGCCTGGTCAGTTTTCGCAAGGCCAGTTGCTGCAAGTCCGCCTGGCTTGCCTGCCTGGGTCCGAGGACGACAACCTCGATCCCGGTGGTGGCGTCAATTGCCGTCACCCGAACCTGTCGTCCAACCGGAAAAAACTCGAAATAGACCTCGCCCGCCGGGCCGCCCGACTGGCTCATCCGGCCGCCCCGCCGATCCCGATCCGGCGCGAACGCCGCTTGCGGATCTTGAAACGAAAGGCGGACTTTTCTGCAGAAAAACGCATCTGCGGTCTATTGATAGGCGGAAACAGCCGTGCCGGCTCCATCGAGAGCCAACCCGTCGCGGTCGTAGATGTCGTCGCGGAAATGCACCACGCCCTCGGCGGTCGCCCAGCCGGTGACATAGGCCAGATACAGCGGGATCTGCGCCTTCAGACGAACATCCTCGCGCACGCCGCTGCGGATGGTTTCGTCGACCCGGGCACGATTCCAGTCCGGCGTGGTGCTCTCAAGCAGCCAGGTGATCAACTCGCGAACATTCTGCACGCGGACGCAACCGGAGGAATGGAACCGGTAATCGGACCCGAACAGGGACTTCGACGGCGTGTCGTGCAAATAGACCTGATGCTTGTTGTGGAAGTTGATGCGAACCGACCCGAGCGAATTGATCTCGCCCGGCTCCTGGCGGAACTGGAACTTCGTTGCCTCGTCCGTTCCCCAGTCGATCTGCTGCCAGGCAAGTTCGTTGCCCTTCCAGTCGAAAATCCGGATCCGGTTTTTCTCCAGATACTGCGGATCCTCGTTCATCTTCGGGATCAGGTCCTTGCGGATGATGGAGACGGGCACCGTCCAGTAGGGATTGAAGTTCAGCTCGTAAATCTTGGAGTTGAGGATCGGCGTCTGCCGGTCGATCTTGCCGACGACAGCGGTATGACGCGACCGCACGCGACCATTTTCGACCGCCTCGATCTCGGCGGCCGGAATATTAACCATCACGTAGCGGTCGCCCAGGAAGCCGGACATGGAGCGCAGGCGCACCATGTTGGTCTCAAGCTGCGACAAGCGCACCACCGCGGGCACGTTCATCGCGTCCAGCGTGCTCTTGCCGACCACCCCGTCCGGCGTCAGACCGTGGCGGATCTGGAAGCGGCGCACCGCGGCATCGACGTAGGAATCGAAGGTGTCGGACATACCTGCGGTCTGCTCGAGGTCGCCAGAGACCATCAGACGGCGGCGCAGCGAGATCACATTGTCCTCGCGCGTGCCCAGACGCATGGCGCGGCGTCCGCTCGTCACCTGCGGCCAACCGCCGTTCTGGACGATCGAGGAATAGCGCTGGATCGCGATTTCGACATAGGTCGCGGTGTCGGGGGAAAGTGTCGGAGACGACGATTCGACGGCCTGGAGACTGCGCATCGTGTTGTCGAACTGGTCGCGCCATTCAACGCGCTGCTGCTGTTCGATCAGCGCTTTCAGGGCCGCGTTCTGCGCCAGCGCCGGGGCCGGCGCTACAGCCGCGCACAGAAGGGACACGGCGCCGAGCAGGGAAACGCCAAGCAGGCCGCGCCGCATCCGGGGGCCCGTCGCACCCTGTTTTGCCGACTGAGATGCCACCATATTCATTCCGTCCCGCCTTGCCGTGCCATGTCACACAGAGGTATCGCCACCGGATTAACAAATACTCTCTCCCGAAACGGGAGCATCCGGCAACACCAGCCTGGTTTGCGCCGCAATCCTTAACGCATGGCAATATGGCACATTCATGTCGCAGCGTCCGCCCCGGTTCCGGCGGTCTACGGGGCGGCACACCGCATGGATCGGCCCGGATTGCCTTCCAGAAACGCATCGGGCCGCTCCATGAGGATGCGGCCCGATCGTCAGGTCGTCCGGATTTCGACGGCGTCGACCGCCGCCAGACCTCAAAGGCGATACAGGATCTGGTCGGTCCAGAACCGTTCCAGGCGACGGAGCGACCGGTTCAGCACCTTGAAGTCCTCCGGACCGATCTCGCCGACCTGTTCCACAGACAGCATGTGCCGCTGGTACAGAGCATTCACCTTCTCGGCGACGCCCTTGCCCTTCTCCGTCAGGCTGACACGAACCGACCGGCGGTCGGTGCGCGAGCGCTGATGGTGAATGAAGCCGAGATCGACCAGTTTCTTCAGGTTGTAGGAGACATTCGAGCCGAGATAGTAGCCGCGGGTGCGAAGTTCACCCGCCGTCAGCTCGGCATCGCCGATATTGAACAGAAGCAGCGCCTGCACGCTGTTGACGTCGGAGCGACCCTCGCGGTCGAACTCATCCTTGATCACATCAAGGAGACGCCGGTGTAATCGCTCGACCAGAGTCAGTGCCTCAAGGTAGAGCGGCTGGATATCATCGCCGTCTTCGGCCTGCAAAGCCGCGTCGACCGCTTTCGTTGCCGTCATCATCTGTTTGCGCCTCATGTATTGTTTGCGGTGCATTTTTTGTCACCTTGATGCAAACCATACCCGGCGGCCTCTAAAATCCGCTTAAAAAGGAGACTAAATCATCGGTTAACGCGCCAATGCATTGCATATTGATCGAATTCAGGAATTCTTAACTGTAAATATTGCCGGGTTGGGCGGTTTCGACCTCGAATACATGAAACGAGGGTTCAACGGGCAGCCGAATTTTTTTCAAGATTCCCGATGCGCGACAGATGGAAAAAAGGCCGACATCCACCCACCTCCGCATTTTTCACGAGGAAAAAAGCCGCGCCGACGAAATGCCGGCGCGGCCCGTAATCCGTGACCCAAGGCACCCTCGCCGCGTCAGGCGGTTTCCGCGCCACGCAGGAAGCGGATGATGCCGGAGAAATCCGTGCCCGCCTCGCCCTGATTGCAGAACAGATTGTAAAGGGCTGCGGCTTCCGCGCCGAGCGGGGTAGACGCCCCGCTGGCGCTCGCGGCCTCCTGGGCGAGCTTCAGGTCCTTCAGCATCATCGCGGCGGCGAAGCCCGGCTGATAGTCCCGATTGGCCGGAGAGGTCTCGACCGGGCCGGGAACCGGGCAATAGCTCGTCAGCGACCAGCATTGACCCGAAGCCGTCGAGGAGATGTCGTAAAGCTTCTGGTGATCGAGGCCGAGACGTTCGGCCAGCACGAAGGCTTCGCAGACGCCGATCATGGAAATTCCGAGCAACATGTTGTTGCAGATCTTGGCGGCCTGCCCAGTGCCGGCTCCGCCGGCATGGACGATCGTCTTGCCCATGATCTCCAGGTAGGGTTTGGCCGCCTCAAACGCCTCGTCCGGGCCACCAACCATGAAGGTCAAAGTGCCGCCGGCCGCGCCGGCAACACCGCCGGAGACAGGCGCATCGACCATCTTCATGCCGGCGGCCGCCGCATCCTTTGCCACGGCGCGGGCGCTGTCGACATCGATCGTGGAACTGTCGATCAGCAGGGTGCCGGGGCGGGCATTGGCGAGAATGCCGGTCTCGCCGCCATAGACCTTGCGAACATGCGTGCCTGCGGGAAGCATGGTCACGACGACATCCGCACTTGCCACGGCCTCGGCCACAGATTCCACCGGGTTGCCGCCGGCGTCCTTCAGCCGGGCACGCGCGTCGGGCGAGAGATCAAGTCCATAAACCGTGTGGCCGGCCGCCACCAGATTGGCGGCCATTGGCCCGCCCATGTTGCCAAGTCCGACAAATCCGATCGTTGCCATGGATGTCATCTCCCCTTTTCGATGTTTGAACGTGTTCTTGCCGCGCGCGGCGCGTCACCTTCGCTGCTCCCGGTCGCTCAAATACAGAAGCACCAGATAAATCGCGATGGTCGTGAGGTAGAAGCCGATCTCGTAGGGCCGGCGCCCGAAGACATCGGAAAACGCCGTGTGCATCACCACCTGCGTCAACGCGCGGGTGAGCCACATCACCGTGCCCCAGGACACGGTCAGCCACAGACCGATGGCGGCGACGAGATCCAGAACCGCGAAAAACACGGTGGCCGCCTGCCATTCGATCGGCATGTCCCAGAACCAGAACCCGCGCCAGGGCACGATGCCGATAATCCGGGCCCAGTGAATCAGCCCGCCGCCGATCAGAAGCACGGCCATCGCCCGCAGATACCAGATCAGCGCCACGGACCAAGCGGGCCGGTTTTTCCAATAGTCTTGTAGCAATGCGTTCATGTGATCTCCGGCCCCCCGCGCCCGGTCAGCGCAGCCCGGCGCCCCTTGTATCAGACATCAAGATCGCCGCCATCGGGAAGCTGGAAGTAGCGCTCGATCTCGTCCGACCGGACCTCGGCGATCTGCCCGGGCGACCAAATCGGTGCATTGTCCTTGTCGACGATCACCGCGCGTACGCCCTCATAGAAGTCGTGCCCTTTCAGGATATGACTGACAATGCGGTATTCGAGCCGCATGCAGGCCTCGAAATCGAGATCGGCGCCCTTGCGCAGTTGAGCGAAGGCAAGCGCGACACTGGTCGGCGATTTGGAGCGGATCGCGGCGAGCTGCTTCGATGCCCACTCCCCGTCATCCCCCTCGCCGGCAACCGCCTCCAGTGCCGCAAGCACCTCCTCGAGCGAGGACTTGCCGAAGACATCCGCACAGGTCGCCGCGCGGGCCGCGAGCGGCGCTTCACCGGCGCCGAGGTCGGAGGCCGTGCGCGCAAAGGCCGCAAGCGCCTCGTCGGGATGCGCGCCTTCGCAAAGAGCGGTGGTGAGCGCCTCCAGGTCGGACGACGTCACCGCCTGGGTGAGAACCCCGGCCCACAAGGCATCCGCCTGCTTCAGGCGGGCGGCACTCAGGGCCGCCATCATCCCGGTCTGATGCGGCATGCGCGGCAGGAAATAGGTTCCGCCGACATCGGGAAAGAAGCCGATCCCCGTCTCCGGCATGGCGAACATCGTGCGTTCGGTGCCCACCCGGTGGCTTCCATGAACCGAGACGCCGACGCCGCCGCCCATGACGATGCCGTCGACCAGCGCGACATAGGGCTTGGGGTAGCGCTTGATCTGGACGTTAAGACGATACTCGTCGGCGAAGAAATCGACCTGCGCCGGATCCTTCGCCTGCCCCTGATCGTAGATCCGGCGGATGTCGCCACCGGCGCAAAAGGCCTTTTCGCCCGCCGCCCGCACGACCACGCAGCGCACCGTATCCTCCTCGCGCCACTCCTCGAGCTTTTCGGCAAGCGCGGTGACCATGCCATGGGTGAGCGCATTCAGCGCTTTCGGCCGGTTCAGGGTGACAAGACCCGCATGGCCGCGGATTTCGAACAGGATTTCGTCTTCGCTCATCACGTCCTCACAACCTTGTCGCCGAACAGGATCAACACGGCGAGGATCACGCCGTAGCCCCACAGCATCATCGCCGCGAACAACACATCGAATGCCGGCGGAAGCGCTGGAAACACCTGCGCGAAGGCCAGCGTCGCGGCGGCATCTCCCAACAGCCCCGGAATAACCACTCCGGCGGCAAAGCGCGCGCTCTTTCCCGGTTCGCAGAACAGACGCGCAGCAAGAAGCGCGACCGCGCTGGCCAAGACGCCGCCGACGATCAGCGCGAGGACATAGGGAAGTCCCGGACCGACCAGAATGAGATGGCCGAACAGCCGGAAGACAAGGCTCGCGGCAAGCCACCCAATAATGCCAACGATCAGACCGCGTCGCATATCGTCATGCCCTTGTCCCCTTGCAACCGGCGCGCGGGGCTTTCAATCATTTCAACAAATCCCGAGCGATGATCAGCCGCATGATCTCGTTGGTGCCTTCCAGGATCTGGTGCACGCGGACATCGCGCAGGAACCGTTCGACCGGATAGTCGCGCAGATAGCCGTAGCCGCCATGCAATTGCAACGCCTCGTTGACGACAGAGAATCCCACATCCGTTGCCATGCGCTTGGCCATCGCCGCCATGCGGGTGGCATCCGGGGTCTTTGCGTCCACGAGCGTCGCCGCCTTGTGCAGCAGAAGCCGCGCCGCCTCCAGCTCCGTCGCCATGTCGGCGAGGCGGAACTGCAGCGCCTGGAATTCGGCGAGCGGCTTGCCGAACTGCTTGCGCTCCTTGAGATAGGCAATCGACCGGTCGAGACAGCTCTGCGCCGCGCCGAGCGAGCAGGCACCGATGTTGAGGCGTCCGCCGTCGAGGCCGGCCATCGCGATCCTGAACCCGTCGCCTTCCGCGCCGATGCGATTGGCGACCGGCACGCGGCAATCGCTGAAGTTCACCTGCGCGGTCGGCTGGCTCTTCCAGCCGAGCTTGGCCTCCTGCGCGCCGAAGCTCAGGCCCGGCGTGTCCTTTTCAACCACCAGACAGGAAATGCCCTTGGGACCGGCGTCGCCGGTGCGCACCATCACGACATAGATGTCTGAGCGCCCACCGCCGGAAATGAAGGCCTTGGAGCCATTCAGCACATAGTCGTCACCGTCGCGAACGGCGCGTGTGCGAAGGCTCGCCGCATCCGACCCCGATCCCGGCTCCGTCAGGCAATAGCTGGCGAAATGGTCCATCGAACACAGTGCCGGCAAGAACCGTTGGCGCTGGGCATCGTCGCCAAAGCGGTCGATCATCCAGGCGGCCATGTTGTGGATCGAGATATAGGCGGCCGTCGAGGTGCAGCCTGCGGCCAATTCCTCGAAGATCACCGCCGCATCCAGCCGGGTCAGCCCGGACCCGCCGACATCGTCCCCGACGTAAATGCCCCCGAAACCGAGCTCGGCCGCCTTGCGCAGCGTGTCTTCGGGAAAATGGGAGGTTTCGTCCCATTCCCGCGCGTTGGGCTCCATCTCGTCGCGTGCGAACTGGCGGGCAACATCCTGAAACGCGCGCTGGTCTTCGCCAAGAGTGAAATCCATCGAACCGCTCTCCTCCCGTAGCGTCGACGCGGGAACTCGCGCGGCGACCTGCCCCGTGGGATTATCCGCCCCCTGCGCCTGCGTCAATTGCGACCCTGAATTCCCTCTGCCCTGTCTTTCGGCCACAGGCTTTCCGGTGCTAGTGTCTCGGCTCAAAGGTAAAACGTCTTTCCCGGAGTAGAAGCATGACAGCGCCCCAGCGCCCCGCGAACGGTCCGAGCACCGCCACCGTCGATGCCGTCGTGGGCGGCCGGCGCATGCGTCGAAACCGGCGCACCGACTGGTCGCGACGCATGGTCCGCGAAAACACGCTGACGGTCGACGACCTGATCTGGCCGCTGTTCGTCACCCGCGGCACCAATCTCACCGAAGCCGTTCCCTCCATGCCCGGCGTGATGCGCCACAGCGTCGACCGCATCCGGGCGCAGGCGGAGGACGCCGCGGCGCTTGGCATTCCGGCGATCGCGCTGTTTCCCAACACCGACCCGGAGCTGCGCGACGCGCGCGGATCCGAGGCGCTGAACGCGGAAAACCTCGTGTGCCAGGCCTGCAGGGAAATCCGCGCGGCGGGACTTCCCATCGGACTGATCACCGATGTCGCGCTCGACCCCTACACCAGCCACGGCCATGACGGGCTGATGGAGGGCGAGACCATCGTCAACGACGAGACGGTGGAGCAGCTTGTGGCGCAGGCGCTGCTGCAGGCGGATGCGGGATCGGACGTGATCGCGCCTTCCGACATGATGGACGGACGCATCGGCGCGATCCGCGCGGCGCTTGACGCCAACGGACATCAGGACGTCCAGATCATGTCCTATGCGGCGAAATACGCCTCCGCGTTCTACGGGCCGTTCCGCGACGCGGTGGGCACCAACATCACGCTGGTCGGCGACAAGCGGACCTATCAGATGGATCCGGCCAATTCCGACGAAGCGCTGCATGAGGTCGAACTTGACCTGGAGGAAGGCGCCGACATGATCATGGTCAAGCCGGGCATGCCCTATCTCGACATCATCCGCCGGGTGAAGGACGCCTTCCTGCGCCCGACCTTCGCCTATCAGGTGTCGGGGGAATACGCGATGATCTGCGCCGCCGCCCAGAACGGCTGGCTCGATCGCGAGCGGGCGATGATGGAAAGCCTGATGGCCTTCAAGCGGGCCGGTGCCGACGGCGTTCTGACCTATTTCGCGCCAGAGGTCGCGCGTCGTCTCAAGGGCTAACCGCCCCTTGTCGGCGGAACGTCACGGCATGATCGACGACGTGCGCGGCGCCTGTGCAAGCAGCGCGGCAAGCCTGTCGATCCCCTCTTCGTAGCGGGCGTCCTGCGCGACATTGGCAAGGCAGAGCCGCACGGCCTGCGGGGCGTTTCTTGGCTCCACGCAAAAATGGCGTGCGGGACTGACGCGAACGCCGAGCGACGCGGCCTCGGCGGCAAATCCGTCCGCGGTCCAACTGTCGGGAACCGGCAGCCAGGCGATCCCGCCGGCAAGGCGCTCGCGGTCCAGTCCGGGAAGCCGGACATGGCAATAGTCGGCACGGCTGGCGATCCCTGCGCGCAGCAACGCGGCGCGCTCCGACAATTCCGGCTGTTCCAGCACCCAGCTTGCCGCATCGGCAAGCAGCGGCGACACCATCAGGCTCGTGGCGTTCAGCACCGCCTCGATATGGCGGATCCTCTCCACAGGACCGGCGGCAAATCCGACACGCAGCACCGGCGCGACGGATTTGGACAGTCCGGAGACCAGCACCGTGCGCTCCGGCACAAGGCGCGAAAACCCCGCCGGGGCATCCGGCATGAGAAAACCGTAGATCTGGTCCTCCACGATGGTCAGTCCCTGACGCGCCGCGACCGCGGCGAGATCCGCGCGCCGCGCCTGAGTCATGGAAATGCCCGTCGGGTTCTGCACATCGGGCATCACCACCACCAGCGAAACCGGATGACGGCGGCAGACCGCCTCAAGCGCGTCGGGACGCATGCCCTCTCCATCCCCAGCAACCGGATGCAACGGAATCCCGAGCGCGACGGCGGCCCCGATCACGCCGGGATAGGTTACCGCATCGCAGGCAATCGCTCCCCCGCGCGCGGCGAATGCCTGAAACGCGGCAGACAGCGCCGACTGCGCGCCATGGGTCAGCACCACCTCCCGCGCGTCGAGCCCCGGACGCCACCGCGTCAGATAGGCCGCCGCCGCCTCGCGGTCCTCCGCCCGGCCCGCTGAAGCGGTATAGCCGGCGGGAATGGCGCCGGCCGACAACCGCGCCGTTGCCCGCTCCAGCGCCGCGGATACAAGCGGTGCCGCGTCATGCATCTGAAAGCCGTTGACCGCGAAATCGATGACGCCCGCATCCGCCGCCGTTTGCGCCGATGCGCCGGGCGGGAAAGACACCCGCCGGTCCGTGGCGCCGACAAAGGTGCCCCGCCCGACCTCTCCGTGGGCAAGTCCGGCCACCACAAGCGAACGATAGGCGCGCGCCACGGTTGCCGGCGCACAGCCAAGCTGCCAAGCCGCCTCGCGGATCGGCGGCAGGCGCGTTCCGGCCGGCACGCGCCCTTCGGCGATCTCTGCGCGCAAATGCGTTTCGATGGAGCGGGCGGTCGCCGGCCGCGCCGGCGCATCGGCCGTGATCTGCGAGAATATTGTCATGAGTACAATATAAGAATTGTATCAAGTTTTGTCTCAGTCATTTTGTGGGCTCACGCGACAACTCCAACGCCGGGAGATTGCGGATGCCCTCCGATGTTCTCATGCCCCTCGCCCAATATGGCGTGCTCGTCCTGTTCATCGTCGCCATGGTCGGCTCTCCCGGGCCGGCAAACATGTCGCTGATGGCCAGCGGCGTCGCCTTCGGCGCAAGGCCCGCGGTTCCGTTCCTGCTCGGCACCATGAGCGGTTTCCAGATTATCTTCTGGCTGAACGTGCTGGGGCTCTATGCGCTGCTGCAGGGCGCGCCGCAGGTGTTCGAACTGCTGCGCTGGCTGTGCATCGGCTACATTGTCTATCTCGCCTGGACCATCGTGCGCTCGGGCAGCGGCGCGCCCGGCGACGCCCGGCGGGTTCCGGGCTACCTGCGCGGCCTGTGGGTGCACCCGCTCAGTCCCAAGGCCTATGCGATGCAGATTGCCGCGATCTCGCAGTTCGTCTCGCCGGAGCGCTATCTTGCCGATGCGCTTCTCGTATCGCTGACGTTCTGGGTGCTCGGCGGGATCCTGAACGGCCTGTGGCTGCTGGCCGGCGGCCGGTTGCGGATGGCCGTCCGCGCGTCGCGTTTCCTGTATTGGCTCAAGCTCGTCCTCGCCCTCCTCATGATCGGCTCGACCATCGCGAGCTTGCAAATGATCCCGGCTTGATGGCACAGGGGAGGTCCCGGTTCCTTTCGCGGTGACCTTTCATGTCGGTTTCGCTCGATTCCATCCGCACCGCGGCCCAGGTGATTTCCGGGGCCGTGATGCGCACGCCGTGCCTGCCGGCGCCGAAGCTCTCCCGCCTGACCGGCGCGGACGTCTGGGTCAAATACGAAAATCTCCAGGTGACCAACGCGTTCAAGGAACGCGGCGCGCTGGTGAAACTGTCATCGCTCTCGCCCGAAGACCGCAGGCGCGGCGTCATCGCCATGTCCGCCGGCAACCACGCCCAGGCGGTTGCCTATCACGCCGGACGGCTCGGCATCCCCGCGACCATCGTCATGCCGAAACCGACGCCCTTCGTGAAGGTCGCGGCGACGCGCGGCTATGGCGCGCGGGTGGTGCTGGCCGGCGAGATGCTGGCCGACGCGCAAGCCGAAGCCGAACGGATCGCGGAGGCGGAAGGCCTCGTCTGGGTCCACCCCTATGACGACGAAGCGATTATCTGTGGTCAGGGCACCATCGCGCTGGAGATGCTGGAGGACCACCCGGACCTGGAATGCCTGGTCGTTCCGGTGGGCGGCGGCGGGCTGATTTCGGGAATGGCGACGGCGGCCAAGGCACTGCGTCCGGACATCGAGATCATCGGCGTCGAAGCCGCGCTCTACCCGTCCATGAAGGGCGCGCTGGACGGCAAGGCCGTTCAGTGCGGCGGCGCGACGCTTGCCGAAGGCATCGCGGTCAAGAATGTCGGCAAGCTGACGCTGGAGATCGTGCGCAACAGCGTCGACGACATTCTCCTGGTCGACGAGGCGACCATCGAACAGGCGGTCAACGCCTATCTCACCCAGCAAAAGACAATGGCCGAAGGTGCCGGCGCCGCCGGTCTTGCCGCCCTTCTCTCTCACCGCGAACGCTTCGCCGGCCGCAGCGTCGGGCTGGTGATGTGCGGCGGCAACATCGACCCCCGACTGTTGTCCTCGATCATGGTGCGCGGTCTGGCGCACGAAGGGCGTCTGTTGTCGATCCGCATAACGACCCCGGACCGGCCCGGCGTTCTGGGCGACATCTCGACCCTGATCGGGTCGCTTGGCGGCAACATCCTCGAGGTCTCGCATCACCGGCTGTTTCTCAACGTCCCGGCGAAGGGAACCACGCTGGATGTCACGATGGAAACCCATGACCGCACCCATGCGCAGGAGATCCTCGCCGCGCTTGAAAGCCGCGACTTCAGTGTCCGCATGCTGGATCTGGGAGAATCGCGCCTGTGACGCTTTATCCCGGCCGCATTTGACAGCACGCCCGGCAATCCCCACCTGAAAGGGGCAACCGAGCGAAAGGACGCCATGACCTCCCCCTCCTCCGGACACAGCGAACAGGACGCCTCCGTGCCCGCCTATGCTCCCGCCTTCGACGACCCCAGGCTTTTTGCCAGCGTGCGCACGAACCGGATCTTTGCCTTCGTCATCGATGCGATCCTGATCGGCGCAATCACCTTGATGGCGACGGTGCTGGTGTTTTTCCTGGGCATCTTCACGCTCGGGCTGGGCTGGTTGCTGTTTCCCATTCTCTGGCCCGCCGTCGCGCTCATCTATGTCGCACTGACACTCGGCGGACCGACCGGCGCGACGCCCGGCATGCGCGCGATGGGCGTGACCATGCGCATGGCAAATGGCGGTCGGCCGGATATCCTGATTGCCGGCATGCATGCGCTGCTGTTCTGGTTCTCGATTTCCCTGCTTACACCGCTCGTGCTTGCGGTCTCATTGTTCAATGCCGAAAAGCGGCTCTTGCACGACCTGATCCTCGGCACCGTCGTGGTGAACCGCGCCGCGGACCTCCGGTAGGAGCCACACGGCGCCCGCCGTGGCAAAACTTTCCTGAATCAAGCCCTTCGGGAAAGCATTCCTTCTTTGCGAAGCGCCCTGTGGCGGATAGAAAGGACGTGGCGTTCGTCGCGCCGCGCGCCTTCGCGTGGCCGGAAAGAGGATATGGGCCGACCGCATGCAGCCAGCCGATCCTGCCATGATCCTCACGCTCGTGGTGATCGTCGCCACGATCGTGCTCTATGCGATGGAGCGCTTTGCGCTGGAATATGTCGCCCTGGGATCTCTCGTCGCGCTGATGCTCACCTTCACGGTGTTTCCTGGCGAGACCGGGATCGGTCCGGCCGAACTGCTCGCCGGCTTCGCCAATCCGGCGCTTGTCACCGTCACCTGCCTGCTGATCGTCGGCCACGCGCTATTCCAGACGGACGCGCTTGAAAAGCCGGCGCAATTCATCGTCAGGGCGACACGCCGCAATCCGCATCTGGCAGCGGCTCCGATTCTGATCGCGGTCGCCATCATCAGCGGCTTTTTGAACAACACGCCCGTCGTCGTGATGTTCCTGCCCATCCTCTCCGCCGTTGCCGCCGCCCAGGGAAAATCCTCTGCCCGGTTGCTGATGCCGCTGTCCTTCATCGCCATTCTCGGCGGCATGACGACGCTCATCGGCTCTTCGACGAACCTACTCGTGGCGGATGTGGCGGCGCGGACGAGCGACGTGCGCCTCGGGTTTTTCAGTTTCACCGGTCTTGGCGTGATCCTTGCGGCGGTCGGCGGGTGCTATGTACTCTTCGTCATGCCCTATCTGCTGCGCCCGCGAAAAACAATGGCGGACGAGCTACAGCCCTCGACGGGAAAGCAGTTCATCGCGCAGATCCACATCACCAACGATCATCCGCTGGAGGGCGCATCGGCGGTTGCGGGCCTGTTTCCGGCGCTCAAGGACATGACGGTGCGCCTGGTGCAGCGCGGCGAACGGCCGATCCTGCCGCCGTTCGAGAATGTGACCCTGCGACCGGGCGACACGCTGATCGTCGCGGCCACGCGCTCCGCACTGACCGCCGCGCTTGCGCGCCGCCACCCCCTGATGGCGACCGACGGCGACGAGAACGGCGAAACCGAAGTCTCCGTTCCTCAACGCTCCCTGACGCTGGCCGAGGCCGTGGTGGCTCCGGCCTCGCGGCTGAGCGGGCGCACCATTGCCCAAAGCGGCTTTCACACCGAAACAGGTTGCGTCGTCATGGGCGTGCAGCGGCGCTCGCGCATGCCACGCATGGCCATGACCGAGATCCGCCTGGAACCCGGAGACGTGCTGCTGCTGGCCGGAGGCGCGGAAGACATCAAGAAATTGCGAAATTATCGCGATGTTCTGCTGCTCGACTGGTCGGCGGCCGAGGTCCCGCCGCGCCGCCTCGCGCCCCGCGCTCTCGCGATCTTTTCGATCATGGTCTTCGTCAGCGCGACGGGACTGGTGCCAATTGTGACCGCCTCCGTCGCCGCGACCTTCGCGCTGATCGCCACCGGATGTCTCAACGTGCGTCAGGCGTTGCGCGCCGTCGACAGCCGTATCTTCATGTTGATCGGCGCCTCGATCGCCTCGGCCACGGCCCTGGAGGTCACCGGCGGAGCGCGGGCGATCGCGGACCTGCTTGTTGCCCAGCTCCAGAACCAGCCGCCGATGATTGTCCTGTCCGCGCTCTATCTTCTGGTGATGATGCTGACCAACATGCTGTCGAACAATGCGACCGCGGTTCTTTTCACCCCCATTGCCGTCAACATGGCGGGGCCGACGGGACTGCCGGTGGAAGCCTTCGTCACCTGCGTGATCTTTGCGGCGAACAGTTCCTTCGCGACGCCGATCGGTTACCAGACCAACCTCATCGTCATGGGCCCGGGGCACTACCGCTTTTCCGATTTTCTCATCGCCGGCACGCCGCTTGCCATTTTGCTCTGGCTAACGTTCACTTTGGTTGCGCCCGTGTACTATGGTTTCGCCATGCTGTAGCGGGCAAGAAGCGGAGACCCAACGAACGTGACGCGGCACCCGACCGATACCCCGCAATTCTATCTGACCGCGCCGGCGCCCTGTCCCTATCTGGACGGACGCAAGGAACGCAAGGTCTTTACCCATCTCGTCGGGTCCAAGGCGCAGACCCTCAACGACGTTCTGACGCAGGGCGGGTTCCGGCGCAGCCAGAACATCGCCTATCGCCCCGCCTGCGAGGACTGCAAGGCCTGCATCTCCGTCCGCGTCAGGGTGGACGACTTCCGCTGGACGCGGGCGTTTCGCCGGCTGTGGCGCAAGAATGCCGACATCATCGGAACGGCATCGTCTCCCGCCCCCTCCTCACAACAATATGATCTCTTCCGCCGGTATCTCGATGCCCGTCATGCCGATGGCGGCATGTCCGACATGACCGTGCTCGACTATGCGATGATGGTGGAAGACACGCATGTGGAGACCATGCTGGTCGAATACCGCAAGCGCGGTCCCGACAGTTTTCTCAACGGGCGCGGCGCCGGGCCGCTTCTGGCCGTCGCGCTGACCGACATGCTGAGCGACGGCTTGTCGATGGTCTATTCCTTCTTCGACCCCGACGAACATGCCCGCAGCCTCGGAACGCACCTGATCCTCGACCACATCGAGCGCGCCCGCGGGCTGGGCCTTCCTTACGTCTATCTCGGCTATTGGGTGAAGGGGTCACCGAAGATGGACTACAAGGCGCGCTTCCAGCCCCAGGAGCTTCTCGGCCCCGAGGGATGGGGGCCCGCCGAGACTGAGGCCCCGACCACCCCGGATTGAAGAGACCTCGCGGTCAGGGCGTTGCGTCGAGCTCCGCACGGATGGCGGAGAACACCGACCGAAACATGTCCCGGGACAGCCGGCCGGTGTTGGTGTTGTAGCGTGAGCAGTGATAGCTGTCGAAGATCACCGGCGCCCCCTCGGGCGCATGACGCGCCGCGTGGCCGAAGGGGAAGGACGCCTTTCTCTGCTGCAAAGCGGTCAGCGTCGCGTCATGCGCGATCCGCCCGAGCGCGAGGATCGCGACCACATCGCCCAGTCGCGCAATCGTTTCCTGCAGATAGGGCAAACAGGTGCGGATTTCCGCACCCGTCGGCTTGTTCTCCGGCGGTACGCACCGCACCGCGTTCGTGATCGCGGCATCGACAAGTGTCAGACCGTCATCGGGATGCTTCGCATAGGTGCCGCGGGCGAACCCGAAGTCGACCATCGTCTCGTAGAGAAGATCCCCGGCGTAGTCGCCGGTGAAGGGGCGCCCCGTCCGGTTCGCCCCCTTCAGACCCGGCGCTAGTCCCACCACGAGCAGCCGCGGCGACGGCGCCGAAAAGGTCGGTACCGGGGCATTGTGCCACTCGGGATTGCGGGCACGGTGCATTTCCCGGAATTCGACCAGCCGCGGACAGGCCGGGCAATCGCCCGGCGGGTTCAAGGGCAATGACATGCGCGCAACCGCTCAATAATCGTCTTCGTCTTCCGCTTCGACCCGACGCGGACGATCGGTCGCCGGACGGGCCGGACGCTCGCCCGGATCGCGGCCGACCTTCTTCGACAGCGTCGCAAGATCGATGAAATGATCGGCCTGGCGGCGCAGGTCGTCGGCGATCATCGGCGGCTGGGTCTGCAAGGTGGAAACCACGCTTACCTTACGTCCCTTGCGCTGCAGCGCCTCGACCAGCGAGCGGAAGTCGCCGTCGCCCGAAAACAGGACGATGTGGTCGACATGCTCGACGATCTCCATGGCATCGACGGCAAGCTCGATGTCCATGTTGCCCTTGATCTTGCGGCGGCCGCTGGAATCGACGAATTCCTTCACTGGCTTGGTGACGACCTTGTAGCCATTGTAGTCAAGCCAGTCGATCAGCGGCCGGATGGAGGAATACTCCTGATCCTCGATCAACGCCGTATAATAATAGGCGCGCAGCAAATAACCCGTCTTCTGGAATTCCTGAAGCAGCATTTTATAGTCGATATCGAAGCCGATTGTCCTGGCGGTCGAGTACAAGTTGGCGCCATCAATAAACAATGCAACTTTTTCCCTGGGATCGAACATCACTTTCAATGCCTTTCACTGTAATGCAGGCCGACCGCCGACAATCTCGAAAATATACCATATTAAAGAGCGGCCGCTCCGGATTTCCGGTTTCGCCCGACCGCTCGTCCAAGACTATTTTCACGCCAATCGTCGAGAGGACCGACCTGCCTACTCCGGAACTTTTCTGCCCCGGCGTCACGTGCCCGTGAAACACCCGTTTCATTTTTTCGGTGCTTCGTTCTTGTCCAGTCACCTAGTAGGCGTCCGGTTTAATTAAGTTCCCTACACCATTTTTGCAGGAAACGGCAACACAACTTCCTCGCTCTTCCAACGTGAGTCGCGCAAAGACACAACCGGAACCAAAAATTAACTTAAAAACAAATAACTCGCAGGATCCTCGGCAAGGCTTGCCATTGTGCTGTCAAGGCAGTACATATCGCGGCTTGCCGACCACAGTTTACGGAGAATACCAATGGCGCGCGTGACCGTCGAAGATTGCATCGACAAGGTCGAGAACCGCTTCGAGCTGGTGCTTCTGGCGAGCCATCGGGCGCGGATGATTTCCAGCGGCTCGCCGCTCACCATCGACCGGGACAACGACAAGAACCCGGTCGTGGCGCTGCGCGAAGTGGCCGAGGAGACCGTCAGCCCGGAAGATCTCAAGGAAGATCTTATCCACTCGCTGCAGAAATATGTCGAGGTCGACGAGCCTGAGGCGGATGCGGTTCCGATGGTTCCCAATGCCTCGCAGCAAAGCGGTGGCACCGAAGTGAACACCGTCGACGATTCCGCAGTGGAATTTGACCGCATGTCGGAAGAAGATCTTCTGCGCGGCCTTGAGGGCCTCGTCCCCCCCGAGCGCAAGGACGACATCTGACAGCGTTCGCCGACAGCCGCTCGAAACGTCGCGTTCTCCGGGGTCGGCACCTGCCTGCCCCGGATTTTCTGCTTTTTATCCGGCGCGGCTCAGATGCTGCGCCCCGGATTGCTGAGGCGTCACCGCAATGATGCGGCAATACGAGCTGGTTGAACGGGTCCAGCGCTTCAATCCGAACGCCGACGAGGCGCTGCTCAACAAGGCTTACGTCTATGCCATGCAAAAACATGGCAGCCAGATGCGTGCCTCGGGTGACCCGTATTTCTCCCATCCTCTCGAAGTTGCCGCGATCCTCACGGACCTGCGTCTCGACGACGCGACCATCGCGGTCGCGCTCCTGCACGACACCATCGAGGACACCTCCGCGACCCGCGACGAGATCGACCGCATGTTCGGTCCCGAGATCGGCAAGCTGGTCGACGGACTGACAAAGATCAAGCGTCTCGATCTCGTGTCGAAGCGGGCCAAGCAGGCGGAAAACTTCCGCAAGCTGCTTCTCGCCATCGCCGACGACGTGCGCGTGCTTCTGGTCAAGCTGGCCGACCGCCTGCACAACATGCGCACGCTCCATCACATGCCGGAGCACAAGCGCGGGCGGATCGCGGAAGAGACGATGGAGATCTATGCCCCCTTGGCCGGGCGCATGGGCATGCACGACATGCGCGAGGAACTGGAAGACATTTCCTTCCGCACCCTCAACCCTGACGCCCATGCCACGATCACCGAACGGCTTGCAGCGCTTGAAGAGAAGAACCAAAGCCTGATCGGCGACATCGAGGCCGACCTGACGCATCGGCTGGAGGAGCGCGGCATCGCGGCTATCGTGCGCGGGCGCGAGAAACGCCCCTACTCGATCTTCCGCAAGATGCAGTCGAAGTCGATCGCCTTCGAACAGCTCTCCGACATTTACGGGTTTCGCGTGATCGTCGGCACGGTGGAGGCCTGCTACCGCGTGCTTGGCGTGGTGCACACCACCTGGCCGACCGTTCCCGGACGGTTCAAGGACTATCTGTCGACGCCAAAGCAGAACGACTACCGCTCGATCCACACCACCGTCGTCGGGCCGAGCCGGCAGCGGGTGGAACTGCAGATTCGCACGACGGCGATGGACCGGGTGGCGGAATACGGTATCGCGGCGCATGCGCTCTACAAGGACGGCGAGCTCGGCGGGCGCAACATCGCCAAGCTCGACGAGGAAAGCCGCGCCTATGAATGGCTGCGACGCACCATTGAGATGCTGTCGCAGGGCGATACGCCGGAAGAGTTCCTGGAAAACACCAAGCTGGAACTGTTCCACGACCAGGTGTTCTGCTTCACGCCAAAGGGGCGCCTGATCGCCCTGCCGCGCGGCGCGACGCCAATCGACTTCGCCTATGCGGTTCATACCGACATCGGCAACACCTGCGTCGGTGCCAAGATCAACGGCCAGATCATGCCGCTCGTGACCGAGCTGCGGAACGGCGACGAGGTCGACATCGTCCGCAGCCAGGCGCAGACGCCGCCGCCGGCCTGGGAAAACATCGCGATCACGGGCAAGGCGCGCGCCGCGATCCGACGCGCGACACGCGAGTCAGCGCGCGAGCAATATGGCTCCCTCGGGCGACATATCCTGGAACGCGCCTTCCTGCGCGCCGGGCATTCGCTGACCGAAGAGCGTCTCGCCGGCGTGATCAGCACGACCGGGCATGGCAGCGTCGCGGATCTGTTGGCAGCGGTCGGGCGCGGCGACATGCGCGCCCATGACGTCGTCGCCGCCGTCTATCCCGACTATCGCGACGACCGGCTGCAGACCGCGCCGGTTGCCGGTGAGGAAGGCTGGTTCGACCTGGAAGGCGGAAGCGGAATGAAGTTCCGGGTCCCGGACGGGCACGGACCGACCGATGACGGCGACGGCACGGCCGCCTTGCCGATCAGCGGACTGTCCGGCGATCTTCCGGTGTCCTTCGCGCCCAATGGCGGCGCGGTTCCGGGCGACAGGATCGTCGGCATCCTGACACCGGGCGTCGGCGTCACCATATATCCGATACAGTCTCCGGCCCTGCAGGCCTTCGAGGAAGAGACCGACCGCTGGCTCGACGTGCGATGGGACATGAGCGGCGACGGGCACGAGCGCTTTCCCGCGCGAATCGTGATCGCGGCCCTGAACGAGCCCGGGTCCCTTGCAACCATCGCCGGGACCATTGCGGATCTGGACGGAAATATCGACAACCTGAAAATGCTGAAGCGGGCAGCAGATTTTCATCAAATCCTCATCGATCTTGAGGTATGGGATCTGAAGCATCTCACCCGGATCATGAATCAGCTCCGGGCCAAACCGAATGTGTCGAGCGTGACCCGGGAAATCGGCTGACCCCGCTATCGCGTGGCGCGAGACGACAAAGAACCGAAACATGCTTTTCAAACGCCGGACCTCGCCCAACCATCTGGAGAGACTGCGCGTCGCGGTCTGGCCACGCCACAGTTTCGCGCGCTCCGCACGGTATTTCTCAAAACGGGTCCTGCGACTGACCGCATCGCCAAATGCCATCGCCCTTGGCTTCGCCGCCGGCGTCTTCGCCTCCATCACCCCCTTCATCGGACTGCATTTCGTTCTCAGTTTCGTCATTGCCTTCATCATCGGCGGCAACATGCTCGCCGCCGCGCTCGGCACGGCGATCGGCAACCCCCTCACCTTCCCGTTGATCTGGGCATCGACCTACAAGCTCGGCGCGATCATCCTCTACGGGGAGGCGAAGACGCTCGACCACAAGGCCCTCGACCGCCATCTCGAAGGCGGTTTTTTCGAGCGCTCGCTGGATACGCTGCTGCCGCTGATCAAGCCGATGCTGGTGGGCGCGATGCCGCTCGGGCTTGTCGCTGGCGTGGTGTCCTATTTCCTGGTCTTCTACAGCGTGCGCACCTATCAGCGCTCGCGGCGGGTGCGGCTTGCCGCGCGACGCGGGCTCGCCTCCGCAAATCCCCGCAAGCCCGACCTCGACGCGCAGCCCTAACGCGGCCATATTGCCTTCGTGCGGCGCCAGCCGCCCTTGTTCGATTGCTTTCGGGAGTCTGTCATGACAAGCCAGCGCCTGCGTCTCGGCGTCAACATCGATCACGTCGCAACCATCCGCAACGCCCGCGGCGGTACGATGCCGGATCCGGTCCGGGCGGCACACGCAGCCGCACGTGCCGGCGCCGACGGGATTACCGCGCATTTGCGCGAGGATCGCCGCCACATTTCGGACGCCGACATCGAACGGCTGAGCCGCGAGATCGACCTGCCCCTCAACTTCGAGATGGCGGCGACCCCGGAGATGCTCGCAATTGCGCTGAAGGCCAAGCCGCATGCGGCGTGCATCGTTCCCGAGAAACGCGAGGAACGCACCACCGAGGGCGGACTGGATGCGCGCAGACAGCACAATCAGCTTGCCCCGATCGTCGCGAAACTTGCCGAGAACGGCAGCCGCGTCTCGCTTTTCGTCGAGCCGGATCCCGTCCAGCTCGATGCTGCCGTCTCGCTCGGCGCCCAGGTGGTTGAACTTCACGTCGGGCGGTATTGCGACCTCTTCGCGGAGGGCGACCATGCCGGCGCGGCAAGGGAACTCGCGCGCATCCAGGATGCCGCGCGCCACGGCGCCGCCGTCGGACTTGAGGTTCATGCAGGCCATGGCCTCACCTTCGAGACGGTGGCGGATATCGCGGCAATCCCGGAACTGGTCGAACTCAACATCGGCCATTTCCTGATCGGCGAAGCGATCTTCATCGGCCTGGAAGCCGCGATTGCCGAGATGCGCCAGCAGATGATGCTCGGGCGCGCCAGGGCCGCCTGAGCGATGATCGTCGGCATCGGCTCTGACCTGATCGACATCCGCAGGATCGAGAAGACGCTCGACCGGTTCGGCGAACGCTTCGTCATGCGTGTTTTCACCGAAGAGGAACGGCGCCGGTCCGACCGGCGCCGGCTGCGCGCCGCCTCCTACGCGAAGCGCTTCGCGGCCAAGGAAGCCTGCTCCAAGGCGCTCGGCACGGGCATCCGCATGGGCGTCGCCTGGCGCGAAATGGGGGTCGTGAACCTGCCGTCGGGAAAGCCGACGATGCAACTGACCGGCTCCGCCGAACGGCGCCTGGCAACCCTCGTGCCGGAGGGGTTTCATCCGCGCATCGACCTGACGATCACCGATGACGATCCGTTGGCCCAGGCCTTTGTGGTGATCACCGCATGGCCGGCGGATTGGCCGCAGGCCCTGGCGCCGGGGACACGCGACGGATGACACGGCGATCTTGGCGAGCGCTTTGCATTGCGCAGGCGAAAGCGAGCCGGTACAAGCCAAGACGCGCATGCGCCGTTTCCTCCAGGTACGTGCACGCCGGGCGTTTTCGCCACCAGAATGCCTGCGGGCTGCGCCAGGCCGGGCGCATGCACCACGAAGTTCCCTGCCGCTTTGGCCCTGTGTGCTGCGGGATGCCGGCACCAGGTATGCGTTCAAGTCGCGAAGGATCAAATGAGCGTGTCTGAAGACAAGAAAAGCAAAGACGGTGGGATCTACGAGACCACCAAGGTGCTTGTGCAGGCGCTTGCGCTCGCGCTGATCGTGCGAACGCTGCTGTTTCAGCCTTTCAACATCCCGTCGGGCTCGATGATGGATACGTTGCTGATCGGCGATTACCTGTTCGTCTCGAAGTACAGCTATGGCTACTCGCAGTATTCCTTTCCCTATGGCCTGATCCCGATCGAGGGCCGGATCTGGGCGGAAGAGCCGGAGCGCGGCGATGTCGCTGTCTTCAAGCTTCCGCGCGACAATTCCACCGACTACATCAAACGGGTGGTCGGCCTGCCGGGCGACGAGATCCAGATGATCGACGGTGTCCTGCACATCAACGGCACCGCCGTCGAACGCAGCCGAATCGACGATTTCATCACGACCGACTCCTTTGGCAGCGTGCGACGGGTCCCGCGGTTCCGCGAAACCCTGCCGAACGGCGTCACCTATGACACGCTCGATCTGACCATGCGCGGGACCTGGGACAACACCCGCGTCTACAAGGTGCCCCCGGGGCACTACTTCATGATGGGCGACAACCGGGACAACTCCACCGACAGCCGCGTGTTGTCGGCCGTTGGCTATGTTCCGTTCGAGAACTTCGTCGGGCGGGCGGAAATCCTGTTCTTCTCCGTGGATGAGGACGCTTCCGCCTGGATGTTCTGGAAATGGCCCTGGACGGTGCGGTTCAACCGCCTGTTCCGGACGCTTTGACCGGTCAGCCCCGTGCGGACGGTATGACGATGAACACGGACACAGCGCAGCGCAGCGCGGAAAAGGACCTGCAAGCCCGCCTCGGCCACACATTCTCCGATGGCTCGCTGCTGACCCGCGCCCTCACCCACGGCAGCGCGACAGCCAGGGGCGATGCCGGCACAAGCTACCAGCGGCTTGAGTTTCTCGGCGACAGGGTGCTCGGGCTTGCAGTGGCGACAATGCTGCATCACAGCTTTCCCCAGGCGGAGGAAGGCGAGCTTGCCCGCCGGCTCAACCAGTTGGTCCGGCGCGAGACCTGCGCCGATGTCGCCCGCGACCTCGCGCTCGGAGAGGCCATCGTCTTCGGCGACAGCGAGGCACAGACCGGCGGACGCAAGAAAACCGCAATCCTCGCCGATGTCTGCGAGGCGGTGATCGCGGCGATCTATCTGGACGCGGGCCTTGCGGCGGCGCAAACTCTGATCGAGCGTCACTGGGGCCCGCGCATGACCAACTACAGCGGCCCGCTGCGCGATCCCAAGACCATGCTCCAGGAATGGGCGCAAGGGCGCGGAAAGACCGCGCCGCGCTACACCATGACGGAGCGAAGCGGTCCCGATCACGCGCCGAGCTTTACCGTGCGCGTCGATATCGACGAAACAGAGCCGGCCTTCGGGACCGGAGGATCAAAACGCCTTGCCGAACAGCGCGCAGCCGAAGCCGCGCTCGTGCGTGAGGGCTTGTGGACGGAGACAGAACCCAGGTGAACGACACGCCAGACGAGACCACCGGCCCGGCCGGTACCACGACCGAGCCCGAAGCGATCGCCCCGTCCGAGACGCGGGCGGGCTTCGTCGCGCTGATCGGGGCGCCGAACGCGGGCAAATCGACGCTGCTCAATGCGCTCGTCGGGGTGAAGGTCTCCATCGTCACCCACAAGGTCCAGACGACGCGGGCGCTGGTGCGCGGCATCGCCATGCATGGCGCCTCGCAGATCATCTTCGTCGACACGCCGGGGATCTTCCGCCCGAAGCGCCGTCTCGAGCGGGCGATGGTCGACACCGCCTGGGGCGGGGCGCGCGAAGCGGATATCGTCGTCCTGCTGATCGATGCCAAGAAGGGCATCGACGAGGGGGCGGAAGCCATTCTCGACCGGCTGGCGGATGTGAAACTGCCGAAGCTGCTGGTCCTCAACAAGATCGACATCACCAAGCGCGATCACCTGCTCGAGCTGGCCCAGAAGGCCAACGAGCGCGTGGCCTTCGACGAGACCTTCATGGTGTCGGCGTCCAAGGGGTATGGCCTCGACAAGCTGATGGACCATCTGGCCGTTTCCGTTCCGCCGAGCCCGTGGCTCTACCCGGAAGACCAGGCTTCGGACCTGCCGATGCGCATGCTCGCGGCCGAAATCACCCGCGAGAAGCTGTTCCTGCGTCTTCACCAGGAATTGCCCTATATGTCGACGGTGGAAACCGAGAGCTGGCAGGAGCGCAAGGATGGCTCCGTGCGCATCGAGCAGACGATCTATGTCGAGCGCGACAGCCAGAAGATGATCGTGCTCGGTCAGGGCGGGCGCACCATCAAGGCGATCTCGCAGGCGGCACGCGGCGAAATCGCGGAAGTGCTCGGCTGCCCGGTGCATCTCTTCCTCTTCGTCAAGGTCCGGGAAAACTGGGCCGACGACCCGGAGCGCTACCGCGAGATGGGGCTGGAGTTCCCGCGCTGACGTCCGGCGCGCGGACCTGAACGGCGAGCGACCATGGAATGGAGTGACGACGGCATCATCCTCGCCACCCGGCGTCACGGGGAGTCGAGCGTCATCCTCGAGGTCATGACGCGCGGACGCGGGCGGCACCTGGGTCTGGTGCGCGGGGGTCGCAGCCGCAAGATGCAGGCGGCACTCCAGCCGGGCAACACCGTCGACCTGGTCTGGCGCGCGCGGATCGACAATCATCTGGGCACATTTGCCGTCGAACCCGTGACACAACGCGCCGCCGACCTGATGACGGCGGCAAGCGGCGTCTACGGGATCCAGGCGCTTGCCGCACTCCTGCATCTGCTGCCTGAACGCGACCCTCACCCCCTGCTCCACGCCGGCCTGACGGCGATCCTCGACCATCTCGGCACGCCGGCAATCGCCGGGCCGCTGATGGTCCATTTCGAACTTCAGGTCCTGGCCGAGCTCGGCTTCGGTCTCGACCTGGGCGAATGCGCCGCCACGGGACAGCGCACCGACCTGATCTATGTCTCGCCCAAGTCCGGCCGCGCCGTCTGCAGCGCCGCCGGCGCGCCCTATGCCGACCGGCTCCTCCCATTGCCGGCGTTCCTGCGCGCCCGCGACGGCGGAGAGATCGCAACACCGGGGTCCGAGGTCGACGGAGCGGCGCTGGCCGACGCATTCCGTCTGACCGGATATTTTCTCAACCGGCATGTCTACACCCCGCGCGGCGTGGCCGTGTCGCCGGCACGCGACGGCTTTATCGAAGCGGTGCGCCGCGCGACGGCTGCAAGCTGAAAAGCGCCGGTTTGCCTCGCTTAACCGCCGGCAATGCGTTGCGCGATTCGGTGAATGGCTGTAGCCAAGGCTTATGGGAAAAGACCTGATTCCGCCTGGCGGCATTGAACCGATCAATTTGCGCGACGCGCTCGAGGAGCGCTATCTCGCCTACGCGCTTTCGACGATCACCCACCGGGCGCTTCCGGATGTGCGCGACGGGTTGAAACCGGTCCATCGCCGGCTGCTCTACGCCATGCGCCTGCTGAAGCTCGACCCGAACGCAGGCTTCAAGAAATGCGCCCGCGTGGTCGGCGACGTGATGGGTAAATACCACCCGCACGGCGACCAGGCGATTTATGACGCCCTCGTGCGTCTGGCGCAGGATTTCGCCGTTCGCTACCCGATGGTCGACGGCCAGGGCAACTTCGGCAACATTGACGGCGATAGCGCTGCGGCGATGCGTTATACCGAGGCGCGGCTGACCGACATCGCCATGCGCACGCTCGAGGGCCTGGACGAGGACGCGGTCGACTTCCGCGAGACCTACGACGGTCTCGACCGGGAACCGATCGTCCTGCCGGGCGGCTTTCCCAATCTGCTTGCCAATGGCGCCGCCGGTATTGCGGTGGGCATGGCGACTTCGATCCCGCCGCACAACATCGGCGAGCTCTGCGCGGCCGCGCAGCTCCTGATCAAGACGCCCGACGCCTCCACGGAGGAACTGCTTACCCACGTCCAGGGTCCGGATTTCCCGACCGGCGGCGTGCTGGTGCGCAACGACGCGGCTTTCCTCGAGGCCTATGAAACCGGACGCGGCGGATTTCGCGTGCGCGCGCGCTGGGAGGTCGAGGACCTGGGGCGCGGCACCTGGCAGGTGGTGGTCACGGAGATCCCCTATCAGGTGCAGAAATCCCGCCTGATCGAGAAGATCGCGGAACTGCTGCAGGCGCGCAAGCTGCCGCTCCTCGACGACGTGCGCGACGAATCCGCCGAGGACGTCCGGCTCGTGCTCGTGCCGCGCAGCAAGAATGTCGACGCCTCGCTGCTGATGGAATCCCTGTTCAAGCTGACGGATCTGGAAAACCGGTTCTCGCTCAATATGAACGTGCTTTCGGGCGGTCGAGTTCCGATGGTGATGGGCCTGCGCCAGGTGCTGCGCGAGTGGCTCGACCACCGCAAGGACGTGCTGGTGCGGCGCTCGACCCACCGCCTCGGCCAGATCGAGCATCGGCTGGAAGTCCTTGGCGGCTACCTGATCGCCTATCTGAACCTCGACGAGGTGATCCGCATCATCCGCGAGGAGGACGACGCCAAGGCCTCGCTGCGGGCCGCCTTCGGCCTCAGCGACGTTCAGGCCGAAGCCGTCCTCAACATGCGCCTGCGCGCCTTGCGCAAGCTCGAAGAGATCGAGATCCGCAAGGAGCACGACAAGCTTACCGAAGAGCGCGAGCAATTGCTGACGCTGCTTGGCTCCGATGCACGCCAGTGGACCCGCATCGGCAAGCAGATCACCGAACTGGCGAAGGCCTACGGCCCTGAGACAGCTCTCGGCAAGCGCCGCACCACCTTCGGCGATGCGATCGACATCGACGTGACCGACATTCATCAGGCGATGATCGAGAAGGAACCGATCACCGTCATCGTCTCGGAAAAGGGCTGGGTGCGCGCACTGAAGGGCCACCAGACCGACCTCTCGTCGCTGTCGTTCAAGCAGGACGATGCGCTGAAACTTCATATCCACGCGGAGACGACCGACAAGCTGCTGGTCTTCACCACCGGCGGCAAGTTCTTCACCCTCGCCGCCGACAAGCTGCCCGGCGGGCGCGGCCACGGCGAACCCTTCCGCCTGATGGTCGACATGGACGAGGGCCACGACGTCGTCGACGTCTTCGTCTCCAAGGGCGACCGCAAGCTGCTGCTGGTGTCGACAGAAGCGCGCGGCTTCGTCGTCAACGAGGCCGATGTCATCGCCAACACCCGCAAAGGCAAGCAGGTGCTGAACGTCACGACGCCCGGCGAAGCGAAACTCTGCGTCGCCGCCGATGGCGATCAAGTCGCGATCATCGGACGCAACCGCAAGCTTCTCGTGTTCCCGCTGTCGCAGGTGCCGGAGATGAGCCGCGGGCGCGGCGTGCGGCTGCAGCGCTATCGCGACGGCGGCGTGTCGGATGCCGTCGTGTTCAAGGGCGCTAACGGGTTGAGCTGGGTCGACAGCTCCGGGCGCAGCTTCACCCGCTCGCTGGAGGAGTTGACCGACTGGCGTGGCGACCGGGCCCAGGCCGGCCGGCTGCCGCCGAACGGCTTCCCCCGCACCAACACATTCGGACGGCGGACGCTCTAGACCCGGTTGGCACCAGTCGCCCTGCGGCGTTCGCCGCCGGCGGTGGGTGAGGCCGGCGCGCTTGCAATCCGGCGCGCCGCATATTGAAATCCGGCAAGTCCTTCCTCCAACCCACTGGGGACATGCATGAGCCAGCGCATCGAGCCGTTTTCACGCGACGGGTTTCAGGTCTTTCGCGAGATCCCGACCCGTTGGATGGATGCCGACGCCTATGGCCACGTCAACAACGTCGAGTACCTGAGCTATTTCGACACGGCGGTAAATGGGTGGCTGATCTCGCGCGGGACCCTCGACCCGCGCTGGTCGGAACAGGTGTTCCTGGTCGTCGAAACGCAGTGCAGCTATTTCGAGGAACTGACCTTCCCGGACGTGGTTCACGCCGGGATCCGGGTCTCCCGCCTTGGCGGAAGTTCCGTGACCTATGAAATCGGCCTGTTTCGCAACGACGGACAGAGCGCCTGTGCGCAGGGCCGTTTCGTGCATGTGCAGGTGGATTCGAAGACCCGCCGCCCGGTGCCAATCACCGGAGAACGGCGGGCTCTGCTGGAGTCGATCTCGGTCCAGAAGGAACCTCGGTAAATCCAACGAATTGCCAAGCTTTCCTAAAGCAGGTTCTCATCTCGAATTCACAGGTTTCGCACAGCTTTTCCACCGAGCGGCGCACAGGTTATCCAGCCGTTTTCAACAGTCGGGCCTTTTCCCTGCTCCAGTCTCGCTTCTTCTCGGTCTCGCGCTTGTCGTGCAGCTTCTTGCCGCGCGCCAGGGCGAGCTCCAGTTTCGCCGTGCCCTTCTCGTTGAAGTAGAGCTTGAGCGGGACGATGGTCTTTCCGTCCTTCTGGACGGCAGACGACAGGCGCGCGAGCTCGCGCGCATGCACCAGCAGCTTGCGCCGGCGACGGGGCTCGTGATTGAAACGGTTCGCCTGAAGATACTCGGGGATATAGGAGTTGATCAGCCAGAGCTCCCCGCCCTCTTCGCTGGCATAGGATTCCGCGATGTTGGACTTGCCAAGGCGCAGTGCCTTCACCTCGGTTCCGGTCAAGACAATGCCGGCCTCAAGCGTGTCCTCTATCTCGTAATTGAAGCGCGCCTTGCGGTTTTCCGCAATGATCTTGCGTCCGCCTTCATTCGCCTTCTTCTTGGCCATGGTGATGCCCGGGCGCCGGCGCGGCCTCAGGCCACGCCGGCGCTGTCCTTGTTCAGTTGAGCAGGCCCGCGTGCGTCATCGCATCGCGGATCGCCGCCTGGGTTGTTTCCGATACCGGCACGAGCGGCAGGCGCAGTTCGTTGTCCAGCTTTCCGATCAGCGACAGCGCGTATTTGACGCCCGTCGGGTTCGGTTCGATGAACAGCGCATTGTGCAGCGGTGCCAGCCGGTCTTGGATCTCAAGCGCCGTGCGGAAGTCGCCCGCAAGGGTCGCTTCCTGGAACTGCGCACAAAGGCGCGGCGCGACGTTGGCGGTCACGGAAATGCAGCCCGTGCCGCCATGGGCGTTGAAGCCGAGCGCGGTGATGTCCTCACCCGAAAGCTGGATGAAGTCGGGGCCGCACACCTCGCGCTGACGGCTCGCCCGCGACATGTTCGCGGTCGCGTCCTTCACGCCCTTGATGTTCTTGCAGGTCGCAAACAGCTCCGCCATCGTCTCCGGCGTCATGTCGATCACCGACCGGCCGGGGATGTTGTAGATGTAGATCGGAATGTCGACTTCCTTGTCGATCGCCCGGTAATGCGCCTTCAGACCCGCCTGGTTCGGCTTGTTGTAATAGGGCGTTACGATCAGCAGGGCATCGGCTCCGGCCTTCTGCGCGAAGGTGGCGAAGTCGATGGCCTCGACGGTGTTGTTGGAGCCGGCTCCGGCCATCACCGGAACGCGGCCGCCGGCCGCCTCGATGCACAGATCAACAACGCGCTTGTGCTCGGCATGGCTGAGCGTCGGGCTCTCGCCGGTCGTGCCGACCGGAACGAGGCCGTGGCTGCCCTCTTTGATCTGCCAGTCCACAAACTCCTGATACGCTTTCTCATCAACCGCTCCGTCGCGAAACGGCGTGACGAGTGCGGGGATGGATCCCTTGAACATGACGGTCCTCTTGGAGTGTGGATCAGGTAACGGGCGGAACGCCCGGGTGGCGCACAATAGTCGCCGCGCGCTGGCGACGCAACACGCACTGTTCCGGGGCCGGATGCCTCTTTCAATCGTCGTTCGCCGGCGACTATCATGGCGGTCAACAACGGGGGAAACGCCTTGCCGAACAGCATGCAACCGGATCGATCGCCCACAGCCACCGCGAACGAAGCCACTCCCTTGGCAAGAGAATGGCTGGCAAGCGACGGACTTCGGCTCGCCGCGACGACCTGGCGCGCGAAAAACGCAGGGTCCTCGCCGCCGCAGGTCCTGTGCCTCGCAGGGCTGTCGCGCAACAGCCGCGACTTCACCCCGCTGGCCGAGGCGCTTGCCGCTCGCGGCTTTGATGTAACGGCGATGGACTATCGCGGCCGCGGCCGCTCGGACCATGACGCCGACTGGCGCAACTATGCCATCGAACGCGAGGCCGAGGACATCGACTGCGGCCTCGATGCGCTTGGCATCCCACGGGCCATCGTCATCGGCACCTCGCGCGGCGGGCTGCACGCGATGCTGCTTGCCCTGCGCTCGGCGGAGCGTGTTGCCGGCGTGGTGCTGAACGATATCGGCCCGACCATCGAACGCGACGGTCTGCATCGCCTTGCCGGAACCATCGGCCACACGATGGAGGCAGCCGACTGGCCGTCCGCCGCCGCCCGGCTTCGCTGTGCCCTGGCAGAGCAGTTTCCCGGGCTCGATGACGCCGGCTGGGAGCGGTTTGCGCGGCAATTGTATGTCGAGACGCCCGACGGGCTGCATCTCGACTATGACGAAAAGCTGCGCCACACGCTTGAAGATCTCGACCGGGAGGCGGACCTTCCGGATTTCTGGCCCGTGTTCGATGCGATCCGCGCCACGCCGCTGCTGGCGCTGCGGGGCGCCCATTCCGACCTTTTGAGCGAGGAAACCTTCGCCGAGATGATGCGCCGACACCCGGATGCAAAGGCCCTCACCGTTGAGAATGAAGGCCACGCGCCGCTTCTGTGGGACGCGAAAACCCAGGACGCGATCGTCAACTTCGCCTGCCGCTGCGCCGGAAAATCCGACTGAGCGCTAGCGCAGATGCACGGTCACGCGGGCCGAACGGCCATCGGCGTCGATCACCGAGATCGTCGACGTGCCGGGCCCGTCCGGTACCAGCGTCAGGGCGCGCGCATGGGCGCCATTGGCGACCGGCGCTCCGTTCGCCATCCAGACAAAGGGACCGCGCCCGCGCCGCGCCTTGATCACAAGCGGCAGCGGTTCGCCTGTCGGGGATGCGCTGGCCAGTCCAAGCTCGATAACCGCCCCGTCGGGGGGATAGAAGATCTCCGGCGCTGACGTCACGCCCTCCACAGCCTCGCGCGACGCCCGGGTCCGGGCATGTTGCAGGGGCGCCGGAACGGGATCGCGTCCGGCAAGCTCCGCCGTTGGCGGCGGCGACAGCCGTTCGCGCTCGGGTCCGACCCGCTGAAACGCCTCGAACAGGATGGGTGCGGCCGAATCGAAGCCTGTCATGCCCGGCACCGGGGTGCCGTCCGCCCGCCCGGTCCAGACGCCGATGACGTGGCGGCCGTCATAGCCCACCGCCCAGGCGTCGCGATAGCCGTAGGAGGTCCCGGTCTTGTAGGCGACGCCCTCGCCGCGCGCGGCTGCCGGCGGCGGCACTTCCGACAGGATCTCGCCGATGCGCCAGGCCGCCGTCGGCGAAAGCACCCGCTTATTCGCTGCAAGCACACCCGCACCTTCGCCTCCACCACCGGGTTCGATCCGCAGGCGAACGGGGGCGCCCTCGTTCGCGATCCCCGCATAGAGCGAGACGAGATCCGCAAGCGACAGCCCGAAACCGCCAAGCGCCACGGCAAGTCCGGGCGGCTGATCGCCGGAAAAGCGCGGCGTGGCCCCGGACCTGCGCAGGCGCGCGACAAAGCGCGCGACCCCGACCGCATCCAGAAGCGCCACCGCCGGAACATTCAGCGAAGCCAGCAGCGCATCGCGCACGCGCACCGTTCCCTGAAACGACTGGTCGAAATTGGTCGGCGAGTAACCGCCAAGGGTCGCCGGGCGGTCGTCGATCAGACTGTCGGGATGGGCGATGCCTTCCTCGAAGGCCAAACCGTAGATCAGTGGCTTGAGGGTCGATCCGGGCGAGCGCAGCGCGCGCGTCATGTCGACGTGCCCGCGCCGGGCCTCGTCGAGCAGATCCGGCGACCCGACATGGGCCCGGATTTCACCGCTTTGGTGATCGGCGACGATCATGGCGACCGAGACATGCGGACCGAGGCGCCGGGCGCGGGCCTGTGCAAGCTGCTCCAGCCGCGCCTGCAGGTCCGCATCAATGGTGAGGCGGATCTCGTTGTCCCCATCCCGGGCTGCAACAGCATCGCGGGCCGCATGCGCGGCAAGGCGCGGGACTTCGCGGCGCAGGGTCGGAACCGGCGCGCGCGCGGCGGCATCGACCTGTTCGGGGCTCAGCACCCCGCGAGCCGCCATGACCGCAAGCACACGGTCGCGCGCCTGTCGCGCGGCCTGCGGATAGCGATCCGGGCGTCGCAGTTCCGGGGCCTGCGGCAGGGCGACCAGCAGCGCCGCCTCGGCCGGGGTCAGCCGCGCCGGCTCCTTCGCGAACCAGGCAAGCGTCGCCGCGCGAACGCCTTCGATATTGCCGCCGAAGGGCGCGCGCAGCAGGTAGAGCGCGAGAATGTCGGCCTTGGCAAGATCGCGTTCGAGCGCCAGCGCCAGCACGATCTGTCGCCATTTCGATGCAAGCCCGCGCGTCGAGCGTTCCATCGTCAGGCGTGCCGTCTGCATCGTCAGCGTCGAGGCGCCCGACACGATCCGCCCGGCCAGGAACGACTGGACGCCGGCGCGAAGAACGGCGCGCGGATCGACCCCTGCATGCGCATGGAACCGTCTGTCCTCATAGGCCAGCAACATGCGGATGTAGAGCGGATCCACATCGACCAGTGACACCGGGAGCCGCCAGCGGTCGTCGGGGGTCTGGAAGGCGCGCAACAAGGCTCCGTCGCGCGCCAGAACGGCTTTGGAGACGGTGACCTCCGCTGAGGTGCGCGTGACGGGAACCGAGGCGACCTGCACCAAGAGGAGGACAGCGAGCGCCACGCCCGCGGCAAGGATCGCGGCAAGGCCGTAGGCTGCCCGTCTTGCGACGCGCCGGAGGCGTCCACCCGATGCGCCCTGCCCCTTCATCCGCGGATCCATCGCCGGGCGCTACTGTCTCGGGCCCAGCACCTCGAACCGACCCGCGGCCGTGCGTCCGTTCAGGTCGGGCCGGTACATGTCCTCCACCGTTGCAGGCGGAAGCGCGAAGCGGCCCGGCACCGATGCGCGGGCGAGATAGGCAAAGGTGTAGCGGTCTCCGTTCAGCCGCGTCTCGTCCACGGCCACGACGAAGCGGTCATCGCGGAACTCGACGTGCTCCGCATTGTCGATGCTGTCGAGCCAGTCGAGCGCGCCGACGTCGCCGGAGCGCACCAGCCTCGGATTGTCGATGGTGAGCCCGGCCGGCAGCCGGTCCACCACCATGACACGCCCGCGTCCGGGCCGGTCGCGGGTCACCGTCAGCACCACCGCGAGACGGGTGTTCACCGCGACGCCGGCCGGATCGACGGAATTGCCGTCTAGGTCATAATAGGCGCGCGTGATCCGGTACCCCTGGCCCGTGGCCGGCTCGGGCACGGACGGCTTGCCGGTGACCGTGACAACCACGTCCTGTGCCGTCCCGCCCCGGTTTGCCAGCGACACCGGGTCGGTGAGCAGGTCTGCGCCGTCGAAGCGGCTCGCCAAGGCACCGCTGACCGCATTGCCGTTGAGGGCAAAGGCACTTTCCGCCGCTGTTTGCTGAAGCTCATGGCCCGCAAGCAGAAGCCAGGCCATGTCCTGCGTGGAGAGGCTGGACGCTGCATCCTGGCGGTTGCCTACCTGGCGCGCGAGCGCCGGCGTGTCGAGGCCGTCGACCTTCGCGCGGGTCGCATAGGCCAGAGCGCCGGCGGCATCGCGCAGGGCGGTCCCGTAGTCGTCCCGGTAGCCGATGGATTCCGGCTGCTCGGTGGCTCCGAGTGCAGCATCGAAGGCAAGCTTCGCCCGCGTCGTCTCGCCATACAGCGAAAGGGCCGCGCCGATCTGGGCCTTGGCCAGCGCGGAGCCGAAAGCATCGAGCTTCACATCGGCATAGTAGCGCAGGTCGCCGAGCGATGCGCGGCTCGCCCGGGCCAGAACATAGAGCGCATAGGCAATGTCCTCGCCGCCGCTCTCGAAGTCGGAGGCATAGGCCACCCGGTTCTCGAGATTGTCGAGGGCCGCGGTCATCGCGCGTTCCGGCACATCGTAATTGCGGTCACGGGCACGCAGCAGGAAGTCGGTGACATAGGCATCCAGCCAGGTGTCGCTGCCGCCGTAGCTGTTCCACAGTCCGAACGCCCCGTTCGACCCCTGATTGCCCAGCACGCGGCCGATTGCCGTCTGGACCCTCTCGCGCACGTCCACGTCGGTATCGAGGCCGGCGGAGATCGCAATTTCGTTGACATAGAGAAGCGGAAGGGCCCGCGATGCGGTCTGCTCCGTGCAGCCGTAGGGATAGCGGTCGAGCGCGGCCAGAAGCCCCGGCACATTGATGCGGGCAAGACCGCCGTTCGCCACGCTCACGCGCGCCGTGCGCGGCTGCAGCCCGGCAAGCGTTCCGGCATCCAGCATCAGACTGCCGCCGGCGGCGAGCGTCACATGGGAGCGCCGTGTGACGGGCGGCGTGGTGTCGCGTACGCCGAGCGCCAGCGTCTTCTCGCCGACCGGACCGTCCGGACCGCTCAGGCGCAGCACGACAGACGCGTCCCCCGGCAGGTCGCCGGCACGGATCGGAACGCGCAGGCTGCGGCGCTCCTCCGCCTCCAGACGCAGCTGGCGGCGGTTCGCTCCGAGATCGGTTGCGATCGGACCGGCGATCTCGGCGGTGATCTCGTAGTCGCCGGCCGCGCCCTCGACATTGTCGATCTCGACCAGCAGGCGCGAGTCATCGCCGGGCGCGAGGAAACGCGGCAGCGTGGCGGTCATCACCAGCGGATCGCGCACGGTGACGTCCCGCTGCGCCTCGCCGACGCCGCCGGCACTCCAGGCGACGGCCATCAGCTTGAGCGTTCCGTTGAAGTCGGGGACCTCGAAGGACACGGTCGCCCGCCCCTCGGCGTCCGTTTCGACGACACCGGAAAACAGCGCCACAGGGGCTTCCTGCGGCGGCGGCGCGCCGAGGTTCAGGCCCATGCCATCGCCGCCGGAGCGAACCCGCCCGCGCTCGCCGGCGGTCCTGTCGATCAGCTGACCGTAGAAGTCGCGAATGTCGACGCCGAGACGGCGCTGGCCGAAATACCAGCCGGACGGTTCCGGCGCCTCGAAACCGGTCAGGTTGAGAATGCCGACATCGACCGCCGCGATGGTAAGATAGGCGGGCTTTCCGGGCTCCTGCCCGGCAACGCGCACGCCGACGTCGAGCGTCGTGCGCGGGCGAATGCGCTCGGGTGCATCCAGCGACACCGTGTGCCGGCGCGCACCCGGATCGACCTTGAGCCACTGCAGACCGAGGGCCCGCGACGGCATGCGGTTTTCCTTCAGGTCCATCGGCTGCAACAGGGTCGCAGTCACATAGGCGCCGCTGCCCCAGTCGTCGGTGATCTCGAAGGAAACTTCGCTTTCGCCGGCTGTGACCGGCACGGTACGGCTTTCGATCAGACGGTCCGACATCACGGAGACTAGCGCGACGCCGTCGACCCGCGGCGTCATGCGCAGGGTCGCGGTTTCGCCGACGCGGTAGGCTTCCTTGTCGAGCCCGACTTCCAGCACGTCGGGCGTCTGGGAGGACGCGGAGGAAACATACCAGCCGGCGTTGAACTCCACGCTGGTCGCCATCCCGGAGCCGCTTCCGCCGGCGATTTCCAGCCGGTAGCGTCCCCAGTCGACGGGCACGGACAGACGCGCGGGCGCGCCGTCCGCAATCTCCAGCGTCCCGCTTTCCATGCGACGCGAGGTGGTTACCGGCTCGTAGGACCAGCGGCCGTCCGCGCGATACCATTGGTAGCGGGTGTCAAGCTTGGACAGGTTCCAGCTCACACCATCCGCCGCAATGCGCTCTCCCGACGGGGAGATCGCAACGATGTCGAATTCCGCCGGACCGCCTTCCTCGACACCGCCGTCAAACGCCGGCTTCACGCCGAGGCGCGGACCGTCGGGACGGATCGGCAGTTCCAGCCCGCGTTCGACGAACCGTCCGCCAGCCTCGACCAGACGCGTCACGATCCGCGCCCGGTATCCGGCTGTCGTGTCCTGCAACTCGGGGAGCGGAGGCACGAATTGCACCCGACCGTCCGCATCCGTCTCAAGACCGTCTGGAAGGCTGGCGCGATCCGGGAAGATCTGCTCGTCCGCCAGACCGAAGCTGTAGCCCGGATACCCCGGCATCTCGCGCGTCGGGGTGACGATGACCTCGCCCTCGAGGCGTTGACCGGAGGCCGGAGCGCCATAGAGGAACCGTGCGGTGATCGAGACCTCCGGAGGGCTGGCGGGATCGAAGGCCTCGGCTTCGGTTTCCGGCGTGTAGTCGACGCGCTCGGGCTGAAAATCCTCGACAAGGAAAGAGGTCTGTGCAAGGGGCGCGGCCTTCGGGTCGGCATGGACGCGCAACGTCCAGCCGCCCTGCTGGGCGCCGGCGGGAAGGTCCAGGGCATGCGCCCGTCCGCCCTCGCCCGCATCCGCGACCACGACCCGCAGATGCTCGACGCCGTCGGGCCGGTCGTAGATGAAGGTCAACGGAAGGCCGGCACGGGCATCGGCGTTGCGGTCGCGCGCCATGGCGCCGGCATGAACGGTCTCACCCGGGCGGTAGACCCCGCGATCGAGCCAGGCGAAGACATCGACAGGACCGGGTGCTGCACGTCCCGAAACGCCGCGGTCGCTGAGATCGAAGGCAGGCGCCGTGAGGTCGAGAAAGGCGTAGTCGCCCGCGCCGGTCTCGACGCTGACCAGCGCCGGTGCCAGTCCGCCGGTGCCGCGCGACAAGCCCGGAGCGAAACGGGCAAAGCCCTGCGCGTCGCTCTTCACCTCCCCAAGCAGGTCGTTGTTGACGGCGACCAGACGCACCGTCGCATCTGCCACCGCCGAGGCATCGGACAACGCGCGGACAATCACCGTGGCGCCATCGGCTCCCGAATAGGCGCTGATGCCGAGGTCCGAGACGAGGAACCATTGCGTCGCGCGCGGTCCCCACTCGTTCTTCTTGTCGGCGGCGGCGCGCGCGACCATCGCATAGATGCCGGGCTCCATCTCCAGCCCGAGATCCGTGACCGGGATTGCCGTGGTCACATCTGTGTTCAGCGGTGCGCGCGTCTCGATCTCGCCGCTCCAGACCTTTTCGCCATATTCGTCACGCAACTGGTCGGCGCGCGACGGATCGAGCTGCGACAACACGCGCCGGTCGCGCAGGGCCGGCGCAAGACCGCGCTCGCCGATCCTGTAGATCTCGGCCTCGACCGTCGAGGTGTTGACCGAAACGACCGGAATCGTGGCCCCATCGCCGGCGGGCAGCACATAGGCGCGCCCGAGGAAGCGAACGGACGGGCTGCGATCGCGCACATAGACGTTGAGCGAAGCCGACTTTTCCAGCGTCTCGCCATCCGCGGCGGGCACGCCCTGGCGCACCAGCACCGAATAGCGCTCGCCGTGACGGACGCCATCGATGCAGATCTGCGCCTCGTCGCCCTCGACCGAGAACGGGCCGGCGCCCGTCACGCGCACGAAGGGCTCCATGTCGGCGTTGCGCTGCAGCTTGTCGGAAAACACCACGCAGATCCGGGGCGTGGCCGAATCCGCATCGACCTGATGGTCGAGAATGCGAAAGCCGTGTTCCGCGACGAGCTGGTCGTACCGCTTGCGCAGACCCGGCTGCTCCTGAAGCGCGAGCGCTGCCCGCCAGGCCTTGATTGCCGGCCTGTAGAGCTGGCGCTTGACCAGCGAGGCGCCCAGGATCTCCAGCGCCGCCACCTGCTCGTCCGCGTTTGCCGCCGTCAGATAGGCGTTGATCGCGGCGGCGGTCGCATCCTCGCGCACGGCGTTGCGCCGCTGCCAGTCGTCCGGTTCCTGGCGCAGCAGGCTTTGCGACAGCCCGGACCAGAGGTCATGCCGATCTGGGGCAAGAACCAGGGCCCGGGCGAACCCGGCCTGGGCATCCTCCGCCGCGCCCCGCGCCAGGGCCTCGCGCGCGGCACTCATCTGCGCCGAAATCGCGCCCTCGCCTGCCCGGTACACACGCGGCAGCTGGCGCGCGAAGCTGGCAGCCGTATCCATGAACGTGCGCGGCAGATAGGAAAGGTCTGCCCCGCGCTCCTGCGCAAGGGTTTCATCCCGCGCCTCGACGACGACGACACGCCCGGCAACGGCGCCGGCAAAGCTCTGCAGGCTGCCAACGTCGGATTTCAGGAAGCACCATCCGGCGGAGGTGTTGAAAGTGAAGGCCTTGCACTGACGGTCGCCGACGCAAGCCGCCTTGCAGGCCTCGAGATCGACGTCCTTGAGCGTACGGTAGTCGCCTCCGAAATAGTCGGCCTCGTCCACCGTCACGATGCGGCGGTCCTGGGAAACCGCCTCACGCATCGCCCCGGGAAGGGCAAGTGTTGCCGCCATCGCCAGCATGGCAAGCGTCCGCAGACCCCGCGTTTCGCGCTTCGCGCACATGTGACGTCCGAACATGCCGACCTCCCGGGGAGTTTCTTTTCTCAATGTTCAATCGATCACGCAATCTTGACAAGTCCAAGACGCAATTCGCAAAAATCCACCGGGGCATGGGTCGCAGCCGGCCCGCTCCCTAGTCTCCGTCTGCGACGCTCGTGCGCCGCGCGTCCAGGGCGTCGGCAAGCCTGCGGACTTCTTCAACAAGCAGCTCGACGCCGGCGCGAAAATCCGGGTCGACGGGGGTACGCGCCGCGGCCCGTTCCTGTGCGACGGCTTTTTCGGAGACGCCATTTGCGCCGAAGGTCGCCGCCAGCGACCCGATCACGTGACTGGCCGCAGCCGTCGTCGCCGGATCCTCCGTGGTCGCGAGACGGTCTGCCTGTGCGCGCAAGTCGATCACGCATCGGGCGTAGATATTGTCGCGCAGATCTGGCGGCAGGTCCCGGTCCAGCGGCTGGAGCTTCTCGTCGTCGAAAAGCGTGTCCTGCAATGTCCGCTCCGCCTGGGATGCGGGCGAGAGCCAGCGCTCGCGGCCGGGCGCTCCACCGCCCAGGACCTCCGCAAGGGTCCGGCGCAAGGCCGCGGCATCCACCGGTTTCGTGACGAAGGCATTCATTCCGGCCTCGAGCGCTTTGTCGCGCTCCTCCACCAGCGCATGCGCGGTCAGCGCCACGATCGGCGTCGTCTCATGGCCGCCTTCGCCAGCGCGGATCCGTCTGGTTGCCTCGATCCCGTCCATCTCCGGCATCGAGACATCCATCAAGACCGCATCGAACACGTCGTGCTGCAACCGGTCCAGCACCTCCCTGCCGGTTTCCGCGGTGGAATACCGGCAGCCCCAGCGATCCAGCAGGTGCCCTGTCATCATTCGGTTCGTCGCATTGTCTTCGGCAAGCAGGATCATCGCGCCATGCAGGACGCGATAGTCCGGAGCCCGGTCCTCGGTCTCGGTCCCGGAGACCTCCAAGGCATCGGCGCGGGCCAGGTCGAGCGAGACGAGGAACCGGCTTCCTCCCCCCTCGCGCGGCTGAAGCGAGAGGCTGCCGCCCATCCCTTCCGTGAGTTCCAGGCTGATCGCAAGTCCCAGCCCCACGCCCTCGCCACGCGACCCCGTCCCCTCGCGACTGGTCACGAACCTTGAAAAGACCTTCGCAGGATCGGTCCCGGAAATGCCAACCCCGGTGTCTTCCACCTCGATCAGCAGCGGAATCAGATTGCTTGCGTCTTCTGCCGCGGTTTTCCTGAGGCCGACTTTCACGCTCACCCCGCCATGCGGGGTAAATTTCACCGCATTCGCCACGAGATTGATGAGCACCTGCCGGATGCGACCGGCATCGCCAACGAGCCCATCGGGAACATCCGGCGCGACATTGACGTCAAGGAACAGCCCTTTTTCGGCAACCTTGGCCGCAAACAGCGCCCGCACGGCCTCTACCAGCGCTGCCGGATCGAAGGGCGCATCGAAGAACGCAAGCCGGCGCGCCTCCAGGCGGGAGAAATCCAGGACGTCGTTAAGGATCTGAAGCAGCGCAAGTGCCGCGTCCCGGGCTGTTTCGGTATGGCGCTTTTGATCCGGCTGCAAAGGCGTATGCAACAGCAGGTCGAGAAGGCCAAGGACGGCATTGAGCGGGGTGCGGATCTCGTGGCTCATCATGGCGAGGAAGTCCGACTTCGCCCGGTCGGCCTCCTCCGCTTGCACCCGCGCCTCCTCAAGCGCCACCGTCTTGGCACGCTCCTGCGTGATGTCGCGCATGAAGGCGATGATGACAGGGCCGTTTTCTCCAAGCACCGAGTTGAACGCCACTTCCATCAGGATCTCGCCGCCGTCTCGGGTCAGCGCGCGCGCTTCTATCCGCACCCCTTCCGTGTCGAGATGGGGGGCTTGCAAAACGCTGCGGATCTGTTCGTCGTAGGCCCGCCGATGGCGTTCCGGAACAAGCAGCCCGCGTGCCGCAACACCCATCACATCCGCCCGCGCGTAGCCGAACACCCTTTCGGCCGCCGGATTGAACTCCAGGATATCCCCCTCGGCATTGACCACCACGATGGCGTCGAGCGCGCCGCCGACCACTGCCCGCAACTGTCCTTCGCTCTTGCGCAGAGCTTCCTCGCGACGCTTGAGCTCGGTGATGTCGATGCGAAAACCGACGGTCTGCCCATCCGGCATGCGGCGCTCGAAAACGCGAAGCCAGCGCCCGTCACCAAGATGCTGCTCGATCGGTTGCGATGGCGGCGAGCGATGGAGGCGCAACCGCTCGGCGATCCAGCCTTCGGGATCCTGAAGGGCATCGGCATACTGGCCAAGCGCCACGCCGTAGCGCAGCATTTCCTCAAATTGCTGCCCCGGCCGGATCGCCTCGGCGCTCAGGGAATAAAGGTCACGGTAGCGCTGATTGCAAATCACGAGGCGGTCGTCGGCATCGTAGAGAACAAAGGCGTCGGGAAGGGCTTCGATCGCCCCGCGCAAGCGCTCCTGAGCCTGGCGCAATTGCCGTTCGGTATCCTTGCGCCTGGAAATATTCCGCACCACCGCAACATAAAGCCGCGCCTTCGCGGTTTGCACGCTGTTGACCGCCAGTTCGACGGGGACACGGCCGCCGTCGAGCCTCAGTCCGTCGAACTCCATGGTCTGGCTTAAGGGCTCGGAGTCGCTCGGAGACGGAAACAGGTGAAACGCAATCGGCTCCACGTGTCCGGGCGTGGCGAACAGCGAAATCACGGATCGGCCCGCGAGCCCCGCGCGCTCATGCCCGAAGATGCGGTTCGCGGCGGGATTCGCACTCTCGATCACGCCTTGCGTGTCGTAGATCAACAGACCCTCACCGATGCTTTCGACAACCGTTCTGAGACGAGCGTCCCGTTCGCGCGTTTCGCGCTGGGCATTGGCGAGGTCTTCCAGACGCCGAACCTCCGCCTGCGCGGCGCCGGTCTTCAGCGTCGCCATCTCGCTCTGCCGCCTCTGGCGGTTCAACAGAATGCCAAGCAGGAAAATGCTGGTGAGCGCGGCGGTCACGGCCGACAATTCGATGGTGTCCTCCGCCCGCAGGGACAAATCGCCGATCCGCGACCGCCCGACGAGCATCCCGACACCCTCGGGCACCTCCCATTGCAACCGTTCCGGTTGCCCCGCCGCCATGCCACCCGCACCGTGGCAGGCAAGGCAGCCGCGGGTGTGTTCGAGCGGCACCGCCATGAAGAGATCGATGCCACCGTCCCGGCGAGCGCTGGTTGAAAACACGCCTTCCTGACGCTCGAATAAGGCGGCGCGCGCCCGCGACAGCGCATCGTCCTGCGGTGGCGATGGGATCTGCGGCCGCCTCGGTTCGACCGAATAGAGGATCCGCATCGCGACATCGACGTCCGGCGCATCGTCGGCCCCGTCCGCTTCGCCCCCAGGCGGCTGCTCCTTCGCATCCCGGGAAACCGTATGATAGAGGCCATGACGCTCGGCCATGCGCAACCGCGCTTCCAGAACCTGGTTCGCCTCGTTGATGAGGTCCACGCGCATATGGTCGACCACCACCCAGATGGCCGCCGCGCACAGGGCAAGGACACCTGCAATCAGGACCGCCGTGCGGACCGTAGGTCTGGTAGGTGCCGATGCCATTGCCGCGGCAGTCTCCTTTTTTCAGGCGGAACCGCGAAGTCCCGATTGGCGTCTCGGACATGGTGTCGGTTGCATGCAAGCCTAGCACGCGGCGCCGGTCGCTGCGCCATGACATCTGTATGTGTCGCCTGGGTATTTCGTCTGTATGTGGCGGTGCGAACGAAAGCGTGACGAGACACCCGCCGCAAGATCCTCTAACCAGACACCCGATCAAACTCCACGATACGAGGGCAGAATGCCAGACCTCAGCGACTTCCCCATCACCTCCCGCTGGCCCGCGACAATGCCGGACCGAATCCAGCTCTACTCCCTGCCGACGCCGAACGGCATCAAGGTCTCGGTCGCGCTGGAGGAACTCGGCCTCCCCTATGAGGCGCATCGCGTCTCCTTCGACACCAACGACCAGATGACGCCGGAATTCCTCTCGCTCAACCCGAACAACAAGATCCCCGCGATCATCGATCCCGATGGGCCGGACGGAGCGCCAATCGGCCTCTTCGAGAGCGGCGCGATCCTGATCTATCTTGCGGAAAAGACCGGCCGGCTGCTGCCCGGGGATCCGCGCCGGCGCTACGAGTGCCTGCAGTGGCTGATGTTCCAGATGGGCGGCGTCGGGCCGATGTTCGGGCAGTTCGGCCACTTCCACAAGTTTGCCGCCGACAAGGTGACGGATCCCTATCCGCGCGAGCGCTACCTCAACGAAACGAAGCGTCTGCTCGGCGTTCTGGAACAGCGCCTGGACGGGCGCGCCTACATCATGGACGACGACTACACCATCGCCGACATCGCGATCGTGCCATGGCTGCGCACGCTCGGCGGTTTCTATGAAGCGGGCGCCCTGTCCGGGCTCGACGCATTGCCCAGTGTGCAGCGCTGGATGAAGCGCTGCCTGGAGCGCCCCGCCTTCCAGCGTGGCATTGCCATCCCGGCATGAGGCAGGCCCGTTGCCGGCCGGCCGCTTTCAGGCATCAGGCCGGCAACGGGATCCCGGCCGAGGTTTCCGGCACATCGTAGCCGCGTTGAACGGCAGGACGGGCCGCGAGCTCGAGATACCAGCGACGCACGTTCGGGAAGGCGCCGAAATCGACGCCCTGCCACTGATACCGGCTCGCCCAGGGCCAGATCGCGATATCGGCGATCGAATAGTCGCCGGCGACGAACTCGTGCTCGCTCAGTTGCCTGTCCAGCACGCCATAGAGCCGGCGCGCTTCGTCCGCATAGCGCTCCTCCGCATAGGCGGCCTTTCCCGGATTGAAATGCAGGAAATGATGCGCCTGCCCCAGCATCGGGCCGAAACCGCCCATCTGCCACATCAGCCATTCGATGACCCGGAGCCGCTCGGGCCCCTCGCGCGGCAGGAGCCGGCCGGCCTTTTCCGCCAGATACAAAAGGATCGCGCCCGATTCCATCAGGCTGACGCCGGCCTCCCGGTCGACGATTGCCGGGATTTTTCCGTTCGGGGAGATATGGAGGAAGTTCGGCCGGTACTGCTCCCGGTTCAGGATATCGACCGGAAACACGGTGTAGGGCAGCTCGCATTCCTCCAGCATGATGGAGACCTTGCGCCCGTTGGGGGTTGTCCATGTGTACAGGTCGATCATTGCCGCTCCCCTGGCCTGGCGCTGCTGACGCCCGAAAGGTCCATTTCGACATAGACCCGCCGGCGGTTCAAGCCGGATGCCCGCGGCCATCCACGCGAATCGACAGCCCCTCACCGTCATTCAATTGACACGTAGTAGCCGGACCCAAGCCCGGTCCGTTCACGCTGAGTGGACAGTGAATTCAATAGGGCGTGCTTGATGATCGGCCCCGCACGGACGAAATGTGCAGCATGCCGCCGCGCTTGCGGTTCTGCCCAAGACACGACTTCAAGAGGGTTTGCATGACCAAGATCCGTACCGCCGCCGCACTCGCGGCGCTTCTCTTCGCCACCCCGCTCGCCGCCGAGCCCGTGGCCTATGACTTCGACAAGTCCCACGCCAACCTAGTCTTTTCCTACGACCACCTCGGCTACTCCACGACCGACGGCCGCTTCGGCGACTGGGACGGCGAGCTCCTGATCGATCTCGACACGCCCGCCAATTCCAAGATCTCCATGACGGTCAACGTCGAGAGCATCGACACTTTCTGGGCCGAGCGCGACACGCACCTGAAGAGCGCCGATTTCTTCGGTGTCGAAGAGCATCCAACCGCGACCTTCACCTCGACCAGCGTCGAGAAGACCGGCGAGACCACGCTGGCCGTTACCGGCGACCTGACGATCAAGGGCATCACCAAGCCGGCGACCTTCGACGTGACGGTCAACGCCCAGGGCGAACATCCGATGGCGAAGGTGCCGGCCGTCGGTCTCGACGCGACGACGGTGGTGAAGCGCACCGACTATGGAATGGACATGTATGTGCCTTATGTCGGGGATGAGGTGACGATTTCCTTCAGCGCCGAAGCGCTGCAGGCAAAGTAAACGCCCGCACTTTCGGGCACGCGGGCGAACACCCGCCCGCGTGCCCGTATCCGGACCCGGCAGCGCGTCCCCAAGGAGGCCATGATGCAGATCCGCAATACGTCCAAGGGATATGGCAGTGTCGCCATCGCATTTCACTGGACCATGGCCGTGCTGATGATCGGCCTGTTCGCGGTGGGCAAATACATGACCGGCCTGGACCCGACCGCGCCGGACACTTTCGCGATCTATCAGTGGCACAAGTCCTTCGGATTTCTGGTGCTCGGCCTTGCCGCGCTCCGGCTAGTCTGGCGGTTCGCCAATCCGTCTCCGGCCCTTCCAAAGGAGATGCCGGCCTATCAGCGCACGGCCGCACATCTCGGCCATGCCGGGCTCTATGCGCTGCTCTTCGCCTTGCCGATCTCCGGCTGGCTGATGGTCTCCGCCTCCCCCTGGGGCATCCCGACCGTGCTCTTCAACGTGATCCCGGTTCCGCATCTGCCCGTACCTGAGATGTTGGGGACGAAGGCACAGGCGGAAAACCTCTTCAAGGAGGTTCACGAACTTCTCGGGTTCGCCCTTCTCGCGCTTTTCGTCGCGCATGTCGCGGCGGCCTTGAAGCATCATTTCATCAACCGCGACGCGGTCTTCAAGCGCATGATTTCGACGGCGCCCGCACGCGCCGAGACGCCTCGCCGGAGCTGACCGCCCGGATTGCGGACCGTCAAAAACGCTCAGGAGTTACCATGACCCTATCTTGCGCACTGACGCGACTGGCTCTCGCGGCAGGTCTTTTCGCCCTTGTTGCCGGTCCGGCAACGGCCGCAAATTGGACCGTCGACCGGGAGGCCAGCAAGATCGCTTTCGTCGCGCAGCAGAACGGCGCACCCGTCGAAGGACGTTTCGAGGACTGGAGCGCCCGGATCCGGCTCGACCCGGAAGCGCTGGAGGACGCGGAAATTTCCGCAACCGTGCGTCCCGGCTCGGCGCAAACCGGCCAGCCGCAGATCAACCAGACCCTGCCCGGGGCCTCATGGTTCGACACTTCGAGCCATCCGGAAGCGACCTTTACCTCGCAGGACATCGTCTCCACCGGCGACAACGCCTATGAGGCGCGCGGAACCTTGACCATCAAGGGCACAAGCCAGCCCTTCGTCCTGCCCTTCACGCTGACCATCGACGGCGACACGGCGCGCGCGGAAGCGCAAGTCTCGCTGGCCCGAATGCTCTTTGGTGTCGGCACGGATGTCGCCCCGCCGGCGGTCGCCGATCCCGTGACCGTGACCCTTGAGATCACGGCGACCCGCTAAGGCCGGTCGCCGTGCTCACCGGATATGAAAATCTGAAGGCGTGTCCCTTGGCGCGGGCTCCCCGATTGGCGTAAAAGGCGGCACCCTCTTTCCCCTAGATGCAGGTCAAGGTCCGCCATGTCCGAACAAAAGTCCCCCGCCTACCGTCATGCCTCGCTGTTTCCGCTGACCGAGGACACGACGCCCTACCGCAAGCTGTCCGGCGACCATGTGCGCGTCGACAGCTTCAACGGCGAGGACGTGCTGGTAGTCGAGCCGGAAGGGCTGCGCCTCCTGGCCGAGGAGGCCTTTGCCGACATCAACCACTTCCTGCGACCGGGCCATCTCGCGCAGTTGCGCAAGATCCTCGACGATCCAGAGGCAACCGAAAACGACAAGTTCGTCGCCTTCGACCTGTTGAAGAACGCCAATATCTCGGCGCACGGCGTATTGCCGATGTGCCAGGACACGGGCACGGCGATCATCATGGGCAAGAAGGGGCGCCGCGTGTGGACCAATGGCGCGGACGAGGCGAAGCTGGCGGAGGGCGCGCGCGACGCCTACTTCAAGAAGAACCTGCGGTATTCGCAGCTCGCACCGATTTCCATGTTCGAGGAGAAGAACACCTCCAACAACATGCCGGCCCAGGTCGAGCTCTACAGCGAGGGCGAGGACGCCTACAAGTTCCTGTTCATGGCGAAGGGCGGCGGGTCGGCCAACAAGACCTTCCTCTATCAGGGCACGCCATCGCTGCTGACTCCCGAGCGGCTGATCGATTTCATCAAGGAAAAGATCCTGACGCTCGGCACGGCGGCCTGCCCGCCCTATCACCTGGCCATCGTCATCGGCGGCACATCGGCGGAAATGACGCTGAAGACGGTGAAACTTGCCTCCGCACGCTATCTGGACGGTCTGCCGGATGCCGGCTCGGAGCTTGGCCACGCCTTCCGCGACCACGAAATGGAAGCGCAGATCCACAAGCTGACGCAGGACACCGGCGTCGGCGCGCAGTTCGGCGGCAAGTATTTCTGTCACGACGTGCGTGTGATCCGCCTTCCGCGACACGGCGCGTCACTGCCGATCGGCATCGGTGTCTCCTGTTCCGCCGACCGTCAGGCGCTGGGCAAGATCACCAAGGACGGCATCTTCCTGGAGGCGCTGGAGCGCGAGCCGGTCAAATATCTGCCGGAAGTGACCGACGAAACCCTGTCCGACCACGTGGTCAAGATCGATCTCACCCGGCCGATGCCGGAGATCCTGCAGGAACTCTCCCGCCACCCGATCAAGACCCGCCTGTCGCTGACCGGCCCGGTGATCGTCGCCCGCGACCTGGCACATGCCAAGCTGCGCGCGCGCCTGGAAGCCGGCGAACCGCTTCCGGACTATTTCAAGCAGCATCCGATCTATTACGCCGGACCTGCGAAAACGCCGGAAGGCTATGCCTCCGGCTCCTTCGGCCCCACGACCGCGGGGCGCATGGATGCCTATGTCGACCAGTTCCAGGCGGCCGGCGGCTCCATGGTGATGCTCGCCAAGGGCAACCGCTCGGCCCAGGTGCGCCGCGCCTGTCAGGCGCATGGCGGCTTCTACCTCGGCTCGATCGGCGGCCCCGCCGCCCGCCTCGCCCAGGACTGCATCAAGAAGGTCGAGGTCGTCGAGTTCGAGGAGCTCGGCATGGAAGCCATCTGGCGAATCGAGGTCGAGGACTTCCCCGCGTTCATCGTCATCGACGACAAGGGCAACGACTTCTTCAAGGAACTCAATCTCGGTTGAGCCGACCGCATCGGGACACATCCTCACAAGGATGTGATCCCGGTCACGTCCTCACGCCAAAATTTCGCTACGGTTGTTCCACGACGGCCCTTTGCATTAACCGCTTTGCAAGGGACAATGCCGATCATCGTTAATGGACCGCCGACCGCTGGGAGGATGGTTTGATTGACCACCGGATGGGGATCTTGAGATGCGTTTCTTTCGTTTGCTAGCAATAACCGTGGCTGCGGCGGTCGTCGCCACGCCAGCGCTCGCCGCCCGTTACTTCGACCCGGCGACCAAACAGTGGATCGACTACAGCGCCTATGGCGCGCCGAGCGGCAAGTCGCCGATCCCGCGCAAGCGGGTCAGCTATGACGGTCCGTATGGCCCCGGCACGATCATCATCGACACCAGTGAGCGCCGCCTCTATCACGTTCTGGGCAACGGACGCGCCATGAAATACGGCATCGGCGTCGGCCGCGAGGGCTTCCAGTGGGCCGGCACCCAGCGCATCACCCGCAAGGCGGAGTGGCCGGGCTGGACGCCGCCGCCGCAGATGCGCGCCCGCGAGCGCCGCAAGGGCCGGATCCTGCCCGCCCACATGCCGGGCGGACCGAACAACCCGCTGGGTGCGCGCGCCATGTATCTCGGCAGTACGCTCTATCGCATCCACGGCTCCAACGAGCCCTGGACCATCGGCACCGCCGTTTCGTCCGGCTGCATCCGCATGGCCAACGACGATGTGAAGCACCTGTATGACAATGTCCCCGTCGGGACGAAGGTCGTCGTCAAGCGCTGATACAGCGCCACCGCCGCAAGGCGCCATCAAACCTGTTGCAAGAGGGCCGGTTTTCGCCGGCCCTTTTTGTTGCCCCGCCCCTTATGGCGCAGCGCGCCGCCAGCACTGCAGCGACTCCCCCGCGAACTAAAAAGGCGCTAACCTTCAGCCGGCAAACCAGGATCGGCGGAGGTCGGGATGAGACATCGCGCAAGATGCACATCAATGCCGCATGCGGGCGCAAGGGCAATCCACGGCCGCGGCCCAAACGTCACAAGACGACTTTGGCTGCTTGTCAGCGCCGCCCTGCTCCTTCCCGCGGTTGCACAGGCAGACCCCGCGCTTGAAAGCCGCGGCAAGGCGCTGTCACAGCTCCACTGCGCGCGCTGCCATGTGGTCTCGCCCGACGACAGGATGAGTGGCATTTCCTCAACGCCGTCCTTCATGATCATGGTGAAGGCATTGTCGGACTGGCGCGACCGCTTCGAGACATTCTATGCCCGCCGGCCGCATCCCGCGCATGTCCGGCTCGACACGGACGACGCGCGTCCCCCCGATCAACCGGCGACGATCAAGGAAGTGGTGCTTCAGGCCGAAGACATCGACGCGATCGTCGCCTACGCCCAAAGCCTGGACGCCAACTGACCGCCCATGCGAAGTGCGACCGGAAACCAACCGGCGCGTCAGCCGAGAACCACGACCTTCGCCCCGACCTTGACCCGCGAATGCAGGTCGATGACGTCCTGCTGCCACATGCGGATACAGCCGGAAGACGCGTTGGTGCCGATACTGCGCGGCTGGTTCGTCCCGTGAATGCGGTAGAGCGTGTCGACGTTGCCCTGCCAGAGATACAGCCCGCGCGCCCCGATGGGATTGCTCGGCCCGCCATCCTGGCCGTCGCGGTATTTCTCCAGCTTGGGATCGCGTTCGATCATCTCGTCGGGCGGAAACCACTTCGGCCATTCACGCTTGAAGCGGATCGTCGCATCGCCCGACCAGGCAAACCCGGCCCGTCCGACGCCGATGCCGTAGCGCAGCGCCCGCCCTCCCGGCTGGACCAGATACAGGAACTTGTTTTTCGGATCGACGATGACCGTGCCCGGCTCTTCCGAGGTGATGTAGCGAACCGACTGGCGAAGGTATTTCGGATCGAAGTCCTGCCAGGGAATGGCCGGAATGCGAAAGCCGCCGTCGGTGCGCGCCGCATAGGCGAGCGCATAATCCGGCGCGCCGTCGGCGCGCGGGGTCAAGCCCGCGGCTTCGATCGACCGCCCCTTTGTCTGACACGCCGCAAGCAGCAACGGCAGGCCGGCGATGAGCGCGCGGCGGCTCAGGAGGCCCGGTTCGAGAGGACGACGTGAAAGACGTTGGCGCACGACACAGGTCTCCGGTGGAAGCAGCCCCGAATTATTGGCCTGATTCCGCGCCCTTGTCGACGTACGGCCCGACGCCCGGTCCTCATTTTCGATGTTTGGGATCCCGTGACAGTCCCTTTGCCTCGAGATCCTTCAGGTATCCGCCCCACATCTCGTCCCGGTCTCGGGCAAGCTTCAGGAAATAGTCCCAGGAAAAGATCCCCGTATTGTGCAGGTCGTCGAAGTGAATGCGCACGGCATAGTTTCCGACAGGCTCGATCTGCATGATGCCGACGTCGCGCTTGCCCGGCACTGTCTGCTTTTGTGCCGGCGAATGGCCCTGCACCTCGGCGGAGGGCGAACACACCCGAAGATACTCGGCGTCGAAGGTGTGGCTTTCCCCGGTGTCGAAGGCGACGGTCAGCTGCTTCTTGTCCTTGGCGAGGCGGATCTCTGTGGGCCAGGGCTTGCTGTCGGTCACGGGTTGCGTCCTCTCACTCGAAAAAAGCCCCATCCGGGGCCGGGAACATGGTCCGGACCATAGCGTTTCGATGGCTGGCGGCAAGTCCGCAACCACAAGGGTCTCAGGGCTTCGCGGTCTGGACGCCGGAAAGCCGACACTCCTCCCTTACGGCAATTGACGCCGGGCGTCATTCCGCTACCTTGCCAAGAACAAACGGATGCCGCGCCCTGGGCGACAGGCAGGAGATCGGGAATTGGCAGCTCCGCGAGGACGCGCCATCACCCAGTTGAGGAAACGGACATGCCCCAGCCGATGATCGACCCCTTCGGACGAGAAGTCAGCTATCTGCGCGTATCGGTGACCGATCGCTGCGACTTCCGCTGCGTTTACTGCATGGCGGAGGACATGACCTTCCTGCCCAAGCGCGAAGTGCTCAGCCTCGAGGAACTCGACCGCCTGTGCTCCGCCTTCATCGAGAAGGGCGTTCGCAAACTGCGGCTGACCGGCGGCGAGCCCCTGGTGCGCAAGAACATCATGAGCCTTATCCGCAGCCTGTCGCGCCATCTCGACAGCGGCAAGCTGGAAGAGCTGACCATCACCACCAACGGCTCGCAGCTCTCCCGGTTCGCCCAGGAGCTCTACGATTGCGGCGTGCGACGCATCAATGTCTCGATCGACACGCTGGACACGGCGAAGTTCAAGACGATCACGCGCTGGGGCGACCTCGGCAAGGTGATGGACGGGCTTCGCGCCGCGACCGCCGCCGGGCTCAAGGTGAAGATCAACATGGTCGCGCTCAAGGGCGTCAACGAGCACGAGATCGTTCAGATGATGCGCTGGTGTCACGAGCAGGGCTACGACCTGACGCTGATCGAGACCATGCCGCTCGGCGAGATCAACGAAGACCGCACCGACCAGTATCTGCCGCTGTCCACGGTGCGCGAGCGCATCGCCGCGGAATTCACGCTCACCGACATCCCCTACAAGACCGGCGGACCCGCCCGCTACGTCAGCGTGGCGGAGACCGGAGGCCGCGTCGGCTTCATCACGCCGATGACCCACAATTTCTGCGAAAGCTGCAACCGGGTGCGCGTCACCTGCACCGGCATGCTCTACATGTGCCTCGGGCAGGACGACAGCGCCGACCTGCGGGCAGCCCTTCGGGCCTCGGAAAGCGACGAGTTGCTGAACGACGCCATCGATGAGGCGATCGGGCGCAAGCCCAAGGGGCATGATTTCGTGATCGACCGGCAGACCCGCCAGCCGGCCGTGACCCGGCACATGAGTGTGACCGGCGGCTGAGTGCGGCCATGCAGAAAACCGACAGTGGATCGAAGCGCGCGCTGCTTGACCGGCCGGCGACGCGGCTATCCGCGCTCGCGGTCGCGGTCCTTGCGGTCCTCGCCATCGTCTGGATCGGGCGCGTCGGCTTCGCCGGCGTGGCGCTGACGCCGTTCGAGCACCTCGCGCCGGCTGACGACACGGGCTCTGCCGACAACCCGCAACTTGCCGCTTGCCTGAAGGAGCGGGTCGGGGCCGTCGACCAGATGCGGGCGGATGCGGTGATCGACGACGGACAATACGGGACGTTCAAAGCCCGAGCCGTCAGCTATTGCCAGGCACAATTTCCACCGCAATAGCAAACGCCAGGGCGAATTCAGCAGGCCCCGGGTGACAATCCACGTCAGCTGAAGCGCATCCGTCGGCGCGCCGGGCGCGCGGGTGGCTCCGGCCGCGATGCCTCGGCCCGCTCTCCTTGATCATCGCTGGGCGATCCGTCCCGCAAATCCGGAACAGGCTCAGCCGGTGACGCCGCACCAATTGCCCCTGCTGGACCGGACGGCGCATCGCCTTGCGCCAAGTCAGATGACCCATCGGCTGCGTCCGCCTGATCATCCACCCCGGATTGCGTATCCGGAACGGTGCCCTTTTCGTGTTCTGCGCCGTCTTCGCCCTGAACCGCCCCGGCGACGTTTGTCGCTTCATCAACGGCCGGTTCAAGCGGAGGTGCCTCACTCTCCGCTGCCGCCTTCGCGGTGGCTTCGGCCTTGTCCCGCTCCTCCATCCAGCCGTAGCCGTTGCCGACCTTCCAGGAGGTCTTCAGGCCTTCGACCAGAGTTTCGACGGTACGGAAGTCCTCGTCATAGTCGTTGAGACCATCGACACAGGCGAGAACCGGGTTGGATCGCCACAACTTCCGCAGTGCTGCGTTTTTCAGCTGCTTTGAAACACCTTCTTTCAAGAAGACCGAATAATCGGAGTCGAACGCCAAGGTCTCCAGGTCGACTTCTTCAGCGGCCGACTGGTTTTCCTCGCGAACCCGCGCCGCCTCGGCGACTTTGTCCGCCTGCTCCTCCGGCGCCGGCGCCAAGCGCGTTTCATCGCGCTCGCGTTCCTGGCGCACCGCCCGTTTGCGCTGAGACCAGCGGCTCAGAAACCCGGCCTCCTCGTCGCCGGTCATCCCCTTGCCCGATGATGTCTTTCCCGCCGTGTCCCTGCCGTTTGCGCTCATGATCCGTCCTCTTCCGACCGGCCGTCGGGGTTGAAGATCGGGGCCTTTCCGAAAATCTGCCGTTCCTCGACCGCCTTCGTCCGGCGCCGTTTCCTGAAAGCAGGCGCCTCGGGAATCGCGGTCAGGAACCGCGCCATCCAGGCGACCGTCGCAGGCGGCATGGGCACCCGTTCGACCAGACTGTCGGGGCGCTCCAAAAAGCCTTCCGCCTCATAGGGATCAGCGGTCAGGCCAAAGACGCGCCATCCCGGTTCGGCGCCACTGTCGCTTGCTTCCAGCAACGCCCAGACGCAGGGCGCGCCGGTTTCGATATTGCTGTCATAGGCCTCGACCATCTTGTGATGCAGCGTCAGCGCATGCGGCGCCGACAGATACCGCACCGTCTCCCCGTCCCGGGCGATTTCGCGCCAGCCGTGGGTTTCGGGAGGATCCGCGACCACTTCCGGCACGGCCCAGACCCAGTCCACCCACCGCGATGTCGCCGGTCGCCGTTCGAGAACGACGCCGAGCATGGCCGACACTTCCCGTTCCACGCAAAACTCCCAAAATCCGTTGACCCGCATCGGCGACACGGGCCTCTGAGTCACCTCAGGTCATCTTCTGATTTTGGGCCTTTGCAGCCTGAAAGACAATGTCTGTCCTTTGTCAAGACCGCAGCGTCTTCTCTCCCGCACGCGGATTTGCGGCAAAGGCAATCTCGGTTAGGAAAATCCCGTTCACCTGCGCTATCTTCCCGGCAAAACGACAAGCTGAGGGAACGCGCCGCCCGGCGGCCCGACGTTTCCGCGACGGAGGAATTCATGACCGCGACCCAGCCAAGGGTTCTCCTGTGCGACTGCGAAAAGACCATGCGCCTCGATCCCGCCCGGATCGACGGACTTGACGCAAACACCCCGCTCCACACCCAGTTGTGCCGCTCGCAACTCGCCGCCTTCGAAAAAGCCCTCGCCACCGGGGAACCGCTGGTCGTGGGCTGCACGCAGGAGGCGCCGCTTTTCGACGAATTGGCCGAAGAGCACGGCGCCACGCAGCGCATCGACTACGTGAACATTCGCGAGCGCGCCGGCTGGTGCGCGCGCGGCACCGATCCGCACCCGAAGATCTCGGCACTTCTCGCAGAAGCCATGGTCACCGGAGAGCCGGCGTCCCTGCGCTCGATCGAATCCGACGGTGTTTGCCTGATCTACGGCAAGGGCCAGCAGGCCCTCGATGCCGCCCGCGCGCTCGAAGGCCGGTTGTCCGTTTCGCTTCTCCTGAGCGATGCCTCGGATCTCGTGCTGCCGACGGTTCTCGAGGTGCCCGTGCACAGCGGACGCATTCGCACGGTGTCCGGCTCCCTCGGGGCCTTCTCCGTGACGGTGGACGCTTATGCGCAGATCCTGCCGTCGTCACGCGGATCGGCGCAATTCGCGATGCCGCGCGACGGTGCAAAGTCGACCTGCAGCCTCATTCTCGATCTGTCCGGCGAAACGCCACTGGTCACCGCGCCCGACAAGCGCGATGGCTACAAGCGCGTCGACCCGAAAGACCCGGCCGCGGTGGCACGCGCGCTTTTCGACATTTCCGACATGGTCGGCACCTTCGAAAAGCCGGTCTACGTGGAATATGACGCCTCGATCTGCGCCCATGGCCGATCCGGCAAGACCGGCTGTTCCAAGTGCCTCGACGCCTGCCCCGCCGGCGCGATCACCAGCAACGGCAACCAGATCGCGATCGATCCGGGCATTTGCGGAGGCTGCGGATCCTGCGCCGCACATTGCCCGACCGGTGCGGTGGCATATCAGTATTCGGCGCGCGACACGCTGATCCACCGGCTCCAGACCCTGCTCGCCACCTACGCCAATGCCGGGGGCAAGGACCCCGTCGTGCTGGTGCATGACGAAAGCCACGGGCTCGACCTGATCAACGCCATGGCGCGCTTTTCGGACGGGCTGCCGGGAAACGTGTTGCCGGTCGCGGTCCATGCCGTCACCGTCTTCGGCCATGACGCGATGCTCGCGGCCGTGCTTGCCGGCGCCAGGCGCATGGTCTTCCTCTGTCCGCCGTCGCAGGCCGACGAGACCGCGGCGCTTGAGCGCGAGATCGCTCTCGCCACGGCTCTGCTTGAGGGAATGGGCTATGCGGGCAGCGACGTGTTCTCGCTCGCCCTGGAAGCCGACCCGGATGCCGTCGCCGGATGTTTCACGCCTGCGTCCGGACCGCTCCCGACCACGCCCGCAACCGTCGCTCCCGTTGGCGGCAAGCGGGACGTCGCGCGCAGCGTCATCTCCCGGCTGATGCAATCGGCACCCGCGCCGACCGAAGTTATCGCGCTGCCGGAAACGGCGCCCTATGGGCGCATTTCAATCGATGCCGAAGGCTGCACGCTGTGTCTAGCCTGCGTCTCGTCCTGTCCGGCCAATGCGCTGGCCGACAATCCAGACAAGCCGCAGGTGAGCCTGACCGAGGCCGCCTGCGTGCAATGCGGATTGTGCGCCACCACCTGCCCGGAGAACGTCATCACGCTGGAGCCGCGCTACAATTCGGCGCCGGAGGCGATCCGCCCGATCGTGCTGCATGAGGAAGAGCCGGCGACCTGCGTCTCCTGCGGCAAGCCCTTCGGCACGAAGTCCTCGATTGCCCGCATTCGCGAGAAGCTCTCTGGCAAGCACTGGATGTTCCAGCGCGAAGACCAGGCCCGGCTGATCGAAATGTGCGACGACTGCCGCATCTCGGCGCAATGGGAGATGCCGGATACGCCGCTTCGCGGCGGAGCGCGGCCGCGGATCGCGACGACGGACGATTATCTGGCGCTCGAAAAGACGCCGCTTTCGGCCGACGATTTCCTCAAGGACGACTGATCTTCCAGTCGCCGAACCAAAAGCGCCGCCGGGATCGTCCGGCGGCGCTTTTCGTTCGACTGCGGATGAACTACGCCGATCCGGCCGGCGGGTCGAGTTCGGGGTCGGCGAGGTTCTGCCGCAGCATCTCGGTGTACTGCTTGACCATATGCTCGACGAAAGCCTCGTGGTCGTCGACCTGCAACACCGCCTTGGCGACATGGGCGTTGTAGCGCGAGGCCGCCCACAGGAAGGCCAGATGCAGGTCGGTTGCCGGGATCTTGCGGTTTTCCCGATTGGCCACATCAATGAAGCGGGCGGCGACCTGCAGGAAGCCGGCGGTGTCGAGTTCCCCTTGCGCCCGTGCCGCGCGGCGGTCCTGGCGATTGCTCATCAGCGATATTCCCTCGGTTTGGTCTGTTCCCGGCGATTTTCGGCCGGTCGGTCAGGTCACCTCGAACCAAGACATCATGCCGGCGACCTGGTGTTCCAGCATGTGGCAATGGACCATCCATTTTCCCGGATTGTCGGCGACAAAGGCGATTTCGACGCGCTCGCCCGGATCGGCGAGAACCGTGTCGCGCCATTCCTCGCGTGCCACCGCCGCGCCGTTGCGCGACACCACCTTGAAGTGATGCCCGTGCACGTGAATGGCATGCGGCCAGCGGGTGTCGTTGATGATCGGCATGCGGACGGTTCGCCCCCGGGCGACCGTAAAGGCTGCCGGATCCTCGTGACTGCCGGCAATGCCGTTGAACGACCACACCTTGCCGGCATCGACAAGCTCGCGCATGCCGCGTTGCTCGCCCTTGAGCATGGCGCCGCTCATCCGGCCCATCGCCCCGCCCTCCATCAGCAGGTCCTGCGTGAGGGCGCCGTCCATATCGAGCGCCGTCGGCAGCGGATTGGCGGGAAGTGAAATATCCTCCGGCAGCGGCGTCGTGCGCGCCACGGGATCCCCGTCCAGAACGAATTCGCAGGCCGCAAACGGCTGACCGGACGCTTCTTCGATGGTGAAGGTCTTGGCCTCGGCGGACAGGTCGACCATCAGGTCCGCGCGCTGCGACGGCGAGATGACCAGGGTTTCATCGGCCAGGAGCTCAGGCGCAATCGGCTGGCCATCAAGCGCGACGAGATGCGGGGCAAGACCGCTGAAGCGAATGGTGAGGATGCGCGCGTTGGCGGTGTTGACCACCCGCAGCCGCAAGCGCTCGCCGGGACGCGCCGGAAACCGCGGATAGGGCTGGCCGTTGACCGTCAGTACATTTCCGAGACGGCCCGCATGCGCCCAGTCGTGCATGGCCCCGAGGCTTGCGACATCGATCTGGCGCGCCTCGTCGAGACGCCAGTCGTCAAAGGCCAGCACGACGTCGCGGTCATAGGCCTTCTGCCCGGGCTCCTCGACGACGAGAACGCCGTAGAGCCCTCGCGCGAGCTGCTCCCAGGAACGGTTATGCGGATGATACCAATAGGTGCCCGCGTCCGGCGCCTTGATGCGATAGTCGAATGTCTCGCCCGGCTCCACCGCCGGCTGGGTCAGTCCGGCGACGCCGTCATAGGCGTTCTCGATGCGGATGCCGTGCCAGTGGATCGTCGACGGCTGCTCCAGCTCGTTCTTGAAGCGGACCTCAAGGGTTTCGCCCTGTTGCATCGTGAGAAGCGGGCCGGGAACCCGACCGTCATAGCCCCAGATGTCGGTCAGCGGACCGTCGGTTTCCCAAAGGGCCGCCCGGCCCTTGCGCGCACTCAGGACGCGCGGTTCCGGCTCCGCCGCCCGGACCGCCGCACGACCAACCAGAGCCGGGAGCATGAGCCCCATCGCGGCGCCGGTCCCCGAAAGAAGCACCCCACGGCGTGTGATCCCAACCGACTTTCTCATCACGTCCCTCTTCAAAACCCGCAATCGCCTTCATACAAGAGCCTAAGCCCGAAACCTGGGTGTGTGAAACCTGAAAGCAAGTGGTCGGTCCGGAACCGCGCGGGCCGGGCCGTCTCAGCCGGTCCAGGCCTCCTCGCCGCGGAGCTCCAGCCTGCGGGCGATCGTGCCGAAGGTCACCGCACCGGCGCAGGCCAGGGCCATCACCAGAATCAGCGACCAGACCGTTCCCGGCCAGAGCACCCCCGACAGCAGCCAGCCGGTCAAAGCGGAAGCGACGGCTCCCGCGCCGATCTGCAAGCTGCCGGTCAGGCCGGAGGCCGCGCCGGCCAGATCGGGGCGCACGCTGACGGAGCCGGCAATGGCGTTGGGCAAGGACATGCCGTTGCCGATACCAACGACGAACATCGGCGCGAACAGCGACAAGGGATGGACGAACCCAAGGGCGAATGTCGCGGCGATGGCGGAGACCGCGCAAATCAGCACGCAATTCCCGCCGAAAATCATGCGCGAGATCCCCAACCGCTCAGAAAATCGCCCGGAAATGCCGTTTCCGACCATATAGCCGGCCGCGACCATGATGAAATAAAGGCCATATGCCGAGGGCGACATGTCGAACAGGCGGGCGGCGAGAAACGGCGCTCCGCCGAGGAACGAAAAGAAAACTGCCGACGTGAAGGCCGAGGTCAGCGTGTAGGCCCAAAAGAGTTGCGACCGCGACAGCGCCGAATAGCTACGCACCAGACCGCGCACCCCACCCCCGGACGCGCGGGAATGGTTGGTCTCGTGCAATTCCGCCCAGGCCCATGCGAGCACCAGCGCGCCAAGGGCAATCATCAGGTAGGAACTGGACCGCCAGCCGAAGGTCTCGTCGAGAACGCCGCCGATGGCCGGCCCGATCATCGGCGCGACCGCCATGCCCATGGTGACATAGCCGATCATGCTGGCGGACTGCCGACGGTCGAAAAGATCGCGCACGATGGCGCGCCCGAGCACAATGCCGGCGCAGCCGCCGGCCGCCTGCAGCATGCGCCCCGCCAGCATCACCTCGATGCTGGTCGCCGCCGCGCAGGTCAAGCTGCCGAGAAGAAAAACGCCAAGCCCCCACAACAGCACCGGCCGCCGGCCATAACGGTCGGACAGCGGGCCGATGCCGATCTGCGCGATAGCGATCGCCGCAAGATAGAGCGACAGCGACAACTGAACCATCGCCGCCGTGGTGCCGAACACATCGACCAGCACCGGCAGCGAGGGAAGATAGATATTGAGTGCGAGCGGGCTGACGGAGGATACGGCAACGAGCAGGGGAAGCGAGGGGCGGCGTTGCGGCAGGGCCGTCGATAGGCTGTTTGTCATACGGTTAAGTACGGTCTGTGCGCCGGCATTGGCAAGACCAAAGGCCGGCGCACAGGGGAAGTGCCTATCACCTCTTTTTGAATATCGGCGGCGGAAATCAAACGCCCGGACCGCGCATCACCGGGCGGAACACGTGCCGAAACAGGGAGCGGACGGCAAGCGCGCGTTCGCGGCGACCCTTTTCCGTCAGGAAGCGCAGATCAGCATCGCTCAGGTGAAAAGGATCAAACCGCTGGGGGTCATGGCGGGACATCGCAAGCTCCTGTCTTCGACCGGCGATGTTGGTGAACATCGCCTGTCACCTGAAGTAGTTTGTTGCGCTCACCACGACAAACGCGTATTTTTCTGCTTTCAGATTAGGAAAACTCATCCGAATGCGCTTCAACCTTCCCCATGTGAACAGCCTGCGCGTGTTCGAGGCCGTGGCCCGGCACATGAGTTTCTCGCGTGCGGCGGCGGAACTGAACCTCACGCCGTCGGCCCTCAGCCATCAGATCCGAACGCTCGAGGACCATTTCGGCCAGCCGCTGTTCAAGCGGATGAACCGGTCGATCGCGCTCACCCAGGCCGGGCGACGGCTGCTGCCCGGCGTCGAGCAGGGGCTCCTGCTCCTGAACGAGGCCGTGGCGGAGCTGGCGGCCCCGCACAGCGACACCCGGCTTGTCGTATCGACCGGTCCGGCCTTCGCCGCGAAATGGCTCGTGCCGCGCCTGCACCGCTTCGTGGATGCCCATCCCGACATAGAGATCCTGGTGTCGGCGAACATGAAGAACATCGACTTCGTCACGGGAGATGCCGACGTCGGCATCCGCTTCGGGCTTGGCGACTACGACGGGCTGGAAGCCGAACCGCTGCTGGAGGAAACCGCGACCCCGGCCTGCACGCCGGAGATTGCGGCACGTTTGACCTCGCCGGAGGCCCTTGCCGGGGCCTCGCTTCTGCATGACGACAGCATTCGCCACCTTCCGGACGTCCCGGGTTGGGCGGACTGGCTCGCCGCGGCTGGGGCCACAAGCGTTGACCCCTCCCGAGGGCTGCGGTTCAACCACGCCGAACACGCGCTCGATGCGGCCGCGGCGGGCGCCGGCGTGGTGCTCGCGCGGCAAAGCCTTGCGGCCGGCGACATTCGCATCGGTCGGCTGGTCACGCCATTTGCGCTGAAATTGCCGATCCGCCCGAGATTTCACCTGGTCGGGCTGCCCGCAACCTTCCGCCGCCGCGCGGCCGCGACCTTCCGCGACTGGGTGCGTCAGGAGATCGCGGAAACGTCAGCTGCCGCGTAATCCCGTCGTGGCCGCAGGACCGGCTGTACGCAGACGCTTGCGCTCGCGCATCAGGCTGTAGAGGCCGGTTGCGACCAGGATGGCGATGCCGGCAAGTGTCGCAAGATCGGGAATATCGCCCCAGACCACATAGCCGATCAGGATCGCCCACAGGATGATGGAATAGCGAAAGGGCGCGACCATCGAGATGTCGCCCATGCGCATCGCAGTGATCAGACAGGTAAAGCCGACGAGAATGAAGCCGGCCGCGGTCGCCAGGAAAAGCAGCTCCTTCGTCGTCGGCATCGGCCATGTCTCGGTCGTCGACAGCGCAAGCCCCATCAGCGAGACCCCGCACAAAGTGGCAAAGGAAACCCCGAGAGTGGGGATATGCGGCGGTAGGACGTTGGTCGAAAGATCACGCAGAACCATGAACATCACCCCGGCAAGCGCGACCAGCGCCCAGGCGTCGAAGCCCGCCATGCCGGGACGCACGATCAGCAAGACCCCGCAAAACCCGACAATGATCGCCGTCCAGCGCCGCCAGCCGACCGGCGCACCGAGAAAGATCGCCGCCCCTGCAGTCACCAGCAGCGGCAAGGCCTGCAGGATCGCGGTCGCATTGGCGATCGGCAGGTGAAACAGCGCCGTCAGATAGAACATGGTCGCGACAACCTCGGCGAAGACGCGCACGCCGACCCATTTGTTCAACAGCAGCGGAAAGCGGCGGATCGAGCCATTGGCGACGCAGATCACCAGCAGGAAGGCGAGCGCGAAGACCCCGCGCAGGAACATGATCTGCCCGAGCGGCAGGTTCTCCGACACAAGCTTGACGAAGCTGTCGTTGAAAATGAAGCCCATCATGGCGAGCATCATGATGGCGACGGCGCGCCCATTGTCCGGGGAGGTCATGTCAAGCCTTGCAGGTTGCGCCGCATCCGAATGGAGCGGAGGAAAATCAGTTTCGGCGGCGCACGGGGAGGTTTGTCAAAAGGTTCTGCGGCTTCATGCGAATGATGCCGTCGTTCCCCACAGCCAGCCCGAGCCAGACGGGCTTGCCGCGCATGGCCTCGATACTATCGCTGCGGTTGTCAAAGTCGAGCCGGAACAGCGCTGCGATGCGGCCCAGCTCGCTCTCGTCCACCGGCGTTCCCTCATAGAGCGCGTTCAGGAGGCGCGTCGCCTCTGAATCGAGCCCGATATGCCAGGACCAGCGTTCGTCGCGGATCGACTGCTGCGGCTGGATCCGAACGCCGACGCCGTGGAAATGACCGATCCAGCTTTCCAGCACGCGCGCGAAGGCATCGAGCGCCGGTTCGGTGAAGCGGAAATCGATCGCCGTATCGAAGCGGTCGGAGCGCTCCCAGTAGATGTCCTTGTTGTCGTCCCCGAGCACATCGAGGGCAACGTCCCGCGTCGGCGTGCCCGCCTCGGCAAGCAAGGCGCCCAGTCCGCCAAGGCCGCCGGTCTTCGAATAGGTCTCGACGATCTCGGCATCGGCGAGCATCAGCTGGCCGTCGGCGGTGGTGACCGACTGCTCGCGGAACAGGATCTCTCCGGCCCGCACCCGAAGCGGATCCGCCACCTTGCGCAGGATATTATGCGCGATGAGATGGACCATCTGGTCGATGAACACCGGCGGGATGGAGACCGTCGCCCCCTCGCCGAACAACGCCGCATAGGACGCCTCTATCGTGCCATGGCGCGCCAGATGGTCGCGAAACGCCAGAATGACCCGGTAGTTGTCGGCTGCATCCGGATCCCTGATCGCCGCGATCTCCTCGTCGGCGACGGCCCGGAATGGGTCGCTCATCAGTGCCTCGAACAGGCGATGTTCCGCTTCGCAGGACTCCTCGACGGGATGGATCTCCGGGCGGGTGTAATAGGCGCGCAGGAAATCCGGCGTGACCGTGAGCCAGCCGTTTTTCTCCCGCTCCACCAGATGCATGCCGGAGGATTTCCAGAAGCTTGGCATCACTCGTCTCCGCTCACGTCCCAGATCCGCGCGTGCGGCGCGTCCTCAGGCGGGGTCACCAGATGGAAGCGTTCGTTGATTGCCCCCTCGTCATCGATCTCGCGCTGGATCGCCAGTAGGGAATTGATCTCCAGTTCCTCCGCCAGTTCCATGGTGTCGGCGATCTCGGCCTCCGCCACGCCATGTGCGGCCTCGGCGCTCGGCGCACCGTGCTCGTCGACGAAATGCTGGGCAAGACGCTCCACCAGCCGGGCGCGCTCGTCTTCGGAGATCTCGGCCGGCGTCGCCAGCGTGGACCAGCCGAAGGTTTCAAGCGACAGGAAGCCCGACACGAAAGCCTGGCGGATCTTTCCTTCCAGACCTTCCGGCGTGTAGGCGCGAAAGGCGAAGGTGCCCGGAATGACCCAGTCGCCCGGCTCCGCCGCTGCGGGAAACACATGGGCGTCCGATGCATCGAGACGGATGGCTTTCAGGAATTTCGGCATGATCAGGCCTCCGAGGCCTCGAGAGAGGGGGACGTGAGATGCTCGTTCAGCTTCAGCGACAAGGTGTCGCCGCCGGCCGCGGCATCGCGTTTGAGGAGCAGGTTGCCGCCCTCGTCCAGTCCCAGAAAAGTGCCTTCGACCACACCGCCGGCCGTCTTGACGGCATGCGGACCGCGATAGCCCTCGGCGCGGAAGAGCCAGTTTTCCAGAACCGGCGCAAAGCCGTCGACATCCCAGGAATGGATCCAGGTCAAGAGGTGGCGCGACAGCGATTCAATCACCTGTGTCCGGTCGAGATCGACCGCCCCCTCGTCGATCAGGCTGGTGCGGTCGGGCGTTTCGCCAGGCTCCAGCGGGCCATCGAGCGGCGCCAGCCGGAAGTCGAGCGCAACCACGAGCCAGAGCGGCGCGCCGTCCTCATCCAGCTCGTCGCTCGTCGCCAGGCGCACTTGTCCCACCGTCGCGCCATTGACCTTGAACACATCCGGCCAGAGAAAGGTGAGCGCCGTCTCCGGCGGCGTGATGGCGCCGAGCGCGTCATTTGCCGCCACCATGGCGAGGAAGAGCATCTCTACCGCCCGGTCGGGAGGAACCTCGGGTTCCAGAACCAGCGCCAGTGACACGACATCCGTGCGTCTGGACCAGACGAGATCGCCGGCGGAGAACCGCCCTGCTCCCGCCTCCGCGCAGGCGGTTTCGAAAACATCTGCGCTCGCCGGCGCGGGATGGCCCGTCAGCAGGGGCGGAAACGTCGGGTCGGGCGTCAACACGGCCCCTCTCCTTCACAGATTGAATCACATCGTTCAAGCGGTGCCCGAACGGCCGGACGCGCCGGATCGAGAGTCCCGTCAAGGACTTGACGGCACGCAGTCATCTTCTGAATCAACTGCAAGCGCTCAGCCGTCGCCCAGATCGATCTCGCCGGTCACGACATGTTCGAACGACTGTCCGTCGATGGTCAGGACCACACGCGCGGGCAAGGTGCCGCTGGTCAGACCGGCATCGCGGACATGCGCCTCAAGCGCCTGCTGCGAGGTCACACCGACCTGCTTCAGGAACTTGCGCATGGACATGTTGAAGGTGTCGTTGTCCATCTCGTCTCTTCCTTGTGTGACGGGTCTCACGCGAGAGCCTTTCGCCTTCGCAAAATGATTCAACCCGTTGTCAGTCAGATTCCGTTTTTTGTTTCAAGTCTTTGATCAGTCGTCCAAATCGAGTTCGAGATCAAGCTCGGCGCCATCGCGGCGCAGCGTCACTTGTCCCCGCGCGTCGGCGCGTTCCATCCGCCCGCGCAAGGCCGCCACCGTGCGCACCGGCCAACCGTCGAACGCCAGCAGCACGTCGCCGATCCGCAGCCCCGCGCGCGCCGCGGGACCGTCGGCGGCCACATCGACGATCGCCAGCCCGGGACGCTCCGGGCCCAAAGGGGTAGCACGCAGGCGCGCGCCAAGCGACCTGCGCGCTGAGCTGCCGTCGCGCGCCGCCGCCACCACCCGCTGCACGAGGGGCGCCGACACCGCGAAGTTCACGCCGATATCGCCGTCGCTCGCTTTCGTGTAGATCGCCGACAACAGGCCGACAAGCCGTCCTTGCGTATCGACAAGCGCTCCGCCGCTGGCGCCGGGATTGACCGCCGCGTCGGTTTGCACAAAGTCCTCGATGGCATTGAAGCCGATCCCGCCGCGCCCCTGTGCCGAAACCACGCCGCAACTGATCGAGACACCGAGGCCGAAGGCATTGCCGATGGCGCAGACGGGCGTTCCGGCAACGGGATCGCGTGCGGCGAGCGCAAGCCCCTCTCCCGCCACCGCATCCGGCACGGCGGCGCGCAGGACCGCAAGATCGGTTTCCGGGTCGCGATGGAGGATTTCCACGGCAAGGATGCGCCCGTCCTCAAGCCGGATCCGCGCGGCGGTGGCGCGGCCAAGCACGTGATCGGCGGTCAGCAACAGGCCATCGGGCGACAGGCGAACGGCAGAGCCCTCCGGCTCCTGCGTATTCACCGCGCCGGCCGGCCAGTCCGGCAGGAGGGCAACGACCTGGCGACGCGCGGCCGAAAGGCTCTCAAGCGCTGCGGACGACGGGGAACTCCCGATCGGCACTGCCATAGCCTGGTCGGCCAGACCTGGAGACGCGCTCACGCCGAGGGCAATCACGACGCCGAGACCGGCCGCCCTCGCCCTGCTGATCAGATCGGGCAAGGGTGTGATCAATCCCCGTCGCCGGACGACAGCCGCACCGCCCCGGGCGTGTTGGTCGAGTAAACGGCACTGGCGGAATAATCGAGACCATGCGTCAGAAACGCCCAGGCTCCGGTCCCAATCACCGCGACTGCAATGATCGCTGCTACGAACGCCTTCATTTCCCGTCTTCCTTCTTGATCTGCGCGGGCGCCGCACCGGGCGTCGTCGCCTGTTTCAGAAACCGTACCAGCGCATCGCGTTCCTCGACGCTCTTCAGTCGCTGGATCGGCATTTTCGTCCCCGGCGTGACGACATCCGGGCCGTGATCGAACAGGTCGGAGATCGTCTTTTCGGTCCAGGTGAAGTCCGCGTCCAGAAGCGCCTGCGAATAGGGATATCCCGGCAGGCTTCCTACCTTTCGCCCGAAGACGCCGTAAAGCGTTGGCCCGGCCCGATTGCCGTCATCCGGCGTCAGCGTATGGCAGACCGAGCACTTGCGAGCGAACTGCAGCGCGCCGGGGTCTTCCGTATCCGCCACCTGGAAGCGGCGCGGGAAGGAACTGCCCACAGGTTCGAACGGCTTGCGCGGTGCGATCTGCCACGCATTCACATGGTCATCGAGCCCTGCGTAGAAGGCGACCGCCCTGTCGCTCGTCAGCGCCAGGCCCCAGACGGGGCCATAGGGATTCTCGTAGCGTTCGAGAAGTTCCCAGGCTCTTACGTCATAGACGCGGATTTGTCCGTCGCCACCGCCACTGGCGAGCAGACCGCCGTCCCGGTCCTGCGCGAGGGCCAGCACCGGCCGGTCGTGGCTTGCAAGCTGCTTGGCGACCTCCCCGCTTGCGATATCGACCACCGCGACCGTTCCGTCCGTTGCACCGAAGGCGATCTCTTCGCCGCCCTCCAGAAGACGGAGGACGTTGATGCCCCAGCCGTGAACGTGAACCTCCCGGAGCAGCGCGCCGTCGCGGCGGGAAAAGGAGCGAATGACCCCGTCCGACGATCCGGTGAAAACCGTTTCCGCGTCCAGGGAAAACGCCACCGCATTGACGTTGTTGCGATGGCCGGTCAACCGCCCGGCCGAAACGAGTGCTTCACCGCGAACCTCGAAAAGATGCGCGCTTCGGTCCCAGGAGGCGACCGCAACATGGCGACCGGACGCCGACACCGCGAGCGACAGCATCTTGTCGTCGCCAGTATCGACACGCGAGAGAACCGACCCGTCGGCAAGGTTCCAGAGCAGCACCGCTCCGTCGTCGCCGACCGATACGGCCTTGTCGCCATCGGGCAGGAAACGGGCATCATTTGCCGCCGCATCATGCCCGATCAGCCGCTTTGCCAGCCGCGCCTCGCCATCGGACAGGTCCCAGAGGATCACGGAGTAATCGAACGACGTGGTCAAGGCGCGGCGCTCGTCGACCGAAAGAACCACGGATTTCACCGGTCCGCCGTGACCGCTCAGCCGCTCCGGCCAATCGGAGGCCGTCGCCGCACCGGTGAGTGCGGCGACGATCAGGGCGGCACATCCCACGAGATGCCGCACCACGGAGCCTACTCGGCAGGCTGGGGCGTCGGAGCGGTGGTCGACTTGCCCGCCTCGCCCTGACGCGCAAGCACTTCCTCCACCCAGAGCGAATGGTGCTCCTTGGCCCAGTTCAGGTCGACCTCACCCGACCCCATCGCATCGAACGCGCCTTCCATGCCGATCGAGCCGATGTAGATATGGGCGATGATCACACAGACCAGGAAGACACTCATGATCGAATGCCACAGCGTCGCGAGCTGCTGTTCCTGAAGCACGGACAAGGCGGTGGGCAGGCTGGTCCCGAAGATGGAATTAACCACCTCGAAGGTCCCGCCGAAGAAATGCGTCGTGTAGGGGAACAGAAGCGACCAGCCCGACACAGACACCGACAGACCGCCAAGGATCGTCAGCCAGAAGATCATTTTCTGGCCGGCGTTGAACTTCTTCGCGGGCGGATGGAGGTGCTTGGAGAACAGGCCGCCGGCCTGCAGGATCCACTTGATGTCCGTGCGATCGGGCAGGTTGTGCCGCACCCACATCACGAAGATCATCGCCAGCCCCGCCATGAAGGCGAAGGCAAGATAATTGTGCAGATACTTGCCGATCATCGTCAGCCAGGCGAAGGCCTCCGCGCCGATAACCGGCATCAGAACGTATCGGCCATACATCACGTTGAGGCCGGTCAGCGCCAGAATGATGAAGGAAGACGCCAGCAGCCAGTGACCGAAACGCTCCACACCGGCAAAGCGGGTGATGGTCTTGTCGCTGCGCCCGTGCTCGATCTTGATCCGCCCGCGAATGGCAAAGAACAGGCACAGGACCACAATGATCGCGAGCAGCGCCCAACTGGCGTAAAGGGCGATGGGACCATTGCGCAACGAGCGCCAGAGTTCGCCTTCCGACTGAACCAGCGTGGCGGATTTCTGGTCCGGGATCGACACATTGCCGGCTTCGCCCTGGCGCACCGCCCGCCAGAAATCCGTATCCGACGTTCCGCCAAGCGTATTGCCGGGAACGAGGCCATCGACCGGAGATTCGCTTGCAACCTCGGGCGCTGTGCCCTGCTGCGCCAGCGCCGGCGTATCAGCCGCAAGGACGATTGCGGCAAAAACCGCCAGCGCAATGCCGCCGGCCCTGGCGGCACGCGCCAGGGTGCCAAGCCTCATGAAAAGTCCATTCGCGATCATGACCATCGTTCACTCTCCCGCCGACATGACGCCGGGCTCCCTCGAATTCGTCTGCTGTGCGGACCCGGTCCGCACCCCGCCCCTCGCCCGCGGCCTCGCTCAGAAGCGCTGACGATCGCCGCGCTGCTGCAGGGCGCGGCGGTCGGCTTCGGTCAATTCCTCATCCGGTGCCCCCTGATAGACGCCCTTTTCGACGATCAGCGGCCGATTCTGTTCATCTTCCCGACAGCCGGACAGCGCAGAGAGTGCAAGCACCGACAAAGCGACAACCGCCAACGTCCGATTTCCCGATCCCACGTTCAAACTCCTTGCCCATCTCACCCGCGCCGACCGTCCGCCCAACCGGCAGCACCATCGACCGACCTGATATTCCTGCCCGACCGGACCGGTTCCTCGAAGGGTCCGTCGCCGGCAAGGCCGGATGCGACCCGACGGCATCCGTATTACACCGTATGTCTTAGCGCATCCCAGACCTTTTGCCAGTCCGCAGACACCGTTGCGCGGGATTTTCCCACGCACACAAATCTCAGAAAACGTTGCGGCCGGGGCCATGCGAAAACGCGCGGGCGGAGCAGAGCCCAAAAGGAGCAGACCCCGTCAATCAGCAGGCAACGACCGCCTGGCCTTCGCGGGCGCCCTTGCGCGGGTCGCACCACAGAAAACAAAGGCGGCCAATGGCCGCCTTTGCCGTGTTCGTCTCAGGCGGCTTCGACCTAGAAGCTGCCGGACTTCTGCTCGTAGGCCGTGCCCCAGCCCCAGGCGCCGCTGCCGAAGCCGCGGGCGACGACGCGCTCGCGGTAGATCGACGACACGACGTCGCCGTCGCCAGCAAGAAGCGCCTTGGTCGAGCACATCTCCGCGCAGAGCGGCAGCTTGCCTTCCGCCAGACGGTTGCGACCGTATTTGGCGTATTCGGCCGACGAGTTGTCGGCCTCCGGGCCACCGGCGCAGAAGGTGCACTTGTCCATCTTGCCTCGGGACCCGAAGTTGCCCGCCTGCGGGTACTGCGGCGCGCCGAAGGGGCACGCGTAGAAGCAGTAGCCGCAGCCGATGCACAGGTCCTTGGAGTGCAGGACCACGCCCTCGTCCGACTGGTAGAAACAGTCGACCGGGCAGACCGCCATGCAGGGCGCGTCCGAACAATGCATGCAGGCGACAGAGATCGAGCGTTCGCCCGGCTTGCCGTCCTGGATCGTCACCACGCGGCGACGATTGATGCCCCACGGCACCTCATGCTCGTTCTTGCAAGCTGTCACGCAGGCGTTGCACTCGATGCAGCGCTCGGCGTCACAGAGGAATTTCATCCGTGCCATGATCTATCCCCCTTACGCCACGCGCTCGATGCGGCACAGCGTGGCCTTTGTTTCTTGCATCTGGGTGACCGAGTCGTAGCCATAGGTCTGGGCCGTATTGGTGGCCTCACCCAGGACATACGGGTCGGAACCCTTCGGATACTTGTGCCTCTGGTCCTCGCCCTGGAAGTGCCCGCCGAAGTGGAAGGGCATGAAGGCGACGCCGGTGCCGACACGTTCGGTGACCATTGCCATGACCTTCACCTTGCCGCCTTCCGGACCATGCACCCAGACCATCTCGCCATCGCGAATGCCAAGGTCGTTGGCATCGCGGGTGTTGATCTCGACGAACATGTCCTGCTGCAACTCGGCCAGCCACGGGTTGGACCGCGTCTCGTCGCCGCCGCCCTCGTACTCCACCAGGCGCCCCGAGGTGAGAATGATCGGGAAGTCCTTGGAGAAGTCGTTTTCCTGGATCGACTTGTAGCGGGTGGGGACACGCCAGAAGGTCTTGTCCTCATAGGTCGCATATTTGTCGAGCAGGTCGCGGCGGTTGGTGTAGAGCGGCTCGCGGTGCAGCGGCACCGGATCCGGGAAGGTCCACACGACGGCACGGGCCTTGGCGTTGCCGTAGGGAGCGCAGCCATGCTTGATCGCGACCCGCTGGATGCCGCCGGACAGGTCGGTCTTCCAGTTGGTGTTCTCGCCGGCGACAGCCTCGATGGAGGCCCGCTCCTCGTCGGTCAGGTCCCCGTCCCAGCCAAGCTTCTGGAGCATGGCCATGGTGAACTCGGGATAACCGTCCTCGATCTCCGACCCGGCCGGCCAGGAAGATTCGGCGAGCAGATTGTCGCCATCCTTCTCGACGCCGAAGCGGGCGCGGAAGCCCATGCCGCCCTCGGACACCGGAAGCGACGTGTTGTAGAGAACAGCCGAACCGGGGTGGTTCATTTCCGCCGTTCCCCAGCACGGCCACGGCAGGCCATAGAAATCGCCGTCGGCAGGACCGCCCATCGCGCGCAACGTCGTGCGATCGAAGGTGTGCTGATTCGCCATGTGAAGCTTGAGGCGCTCTGGCGACTGGCCGGTGTAACCGATCGTCCACATGCCGCGGTTGAACTCGCGGGTCACGTCCTCGATCACCGGCTCGTTGCCCTTGACTTCGATGTTCTTGAACATGCCGTCGGCGAAGCCGAACTTCTTGGCGAAGAGATAGGCGATCTCGTGATCGGTCTTGCTCTCGAAGAGCGGGTCGATGACCTTCTCGCGCCACTGCAGCGAGCGGTTGGACGCGGTCACCGAGCCATAGGTCTCGAACTGCGTCGTCGCCGGAAGCAGATAGACGCCGTCCTTGCGGTCATGCATCACCGCCGACATGGTCGGGAACGGATCGATGATGACCAGAAGGTCGAGCTTCTCCATCGCCTTCTTCATGTCGGGCAGACGGGTCTGCGAGTTCGGGGCGTGCCCCCAGAACACCATCGCACGGGTGTTGTCCGGCTGCTCCAGATTCGCCTTGTCCTCAAGAACGCCATCGATCCAGCGGGACACCGGGATGCCCTTCTGGTTCATCATGGCGACGTCCTTGCCGTCCGGCCCCTTCATCGTCGCAAAACGAGCGGCAATGTCCTCGAAGGGAACATCCCAGACGCGGGCCCAGTGCTTCCACGAGCCTTCTGCGAGACCGTAGTAGCCCGGCAACGTATCGGCGAGAACGCCCAGATCGGTGGCACCCTGGACGTTGTCATGGCCGCGGAAAATGTTGGTTCCGCCGCCTTCCTTGCCCATGTTGCCGAGTGCAAGCTGCAGAACGCAATAGGCGCGGGTATTGTTGTTGCCGTTGGTGTGCTGCGTGCCGCCCATGCACCAGATCACCGTCCCCGGACGGTTGTTGGCAAGCGTGCGCGCGACGCGCTTGAGCTGCGAGCCGGGAACGCCCGTGACGCGCTCGGTCTCTTCCGGCGTCCACTTGGCGACCTCGGCGCGGATCTCGTCCATGCCCCAGACGCGCTGGCGGATGTACTCGCGGTCTTCCCAGCCGTTCTCGAAGATGTGCCAGAGAATGCCCCAGACGAGCGCTACGTCCGAGCCCGGACGGAAGCGGACGTACTCCGACGCATGCGCCGCGGTGCGCGTGAAGCGCGGGTCGCAGACGATCAGCGGCGCGGCGTTTTCTTCCTTGGCCTTGAGAACATGGAGCAGCGAGACGGGATGCGCCTCGGCCGGGTTCCCGCCGATGATGAAGATCGCGCGGCTGTTGTGGATGTCGTTGTAGGAGTTCGTCATCGCACCGTAACCCCAGGTGTTGGCAACACCTGCGACCGTGGTGGAGTGACAGATACGGGCCTGGTGGTCGACGTTGTTCGTGCCCCAGAAGGCGGCGAACTTGCGCACCAGATATGCCTGCTCGTTGTTGTGCTTGGCCGAGCCGAGCCAGTAGACGCTATCCGGTCCGCTTTCGTCGCGGATCTTCAGCATCTGGTCGCCGACTTCCTCGATCGCCTGATCCCAGGAAATCCGCTCCCACTTGCCGTCGACGAGCTTGGTCGGATACTTCAGCCGGCGCTCGCCGTGGGCATGTTCACGTACCGACGCGCCCTTGGCGCAATGGGCCCCCAGGTTGAACGGGCTGTCGAAACCGGGCTCCTGCCCCGTCCAGACGCCGTCCTGCACCTCGGCCAGCACCGTGCAGCCCACCGAGCAGTGCGTGCAAACGGTCTTCTTGATCTCGGCTGCAGCAGCCGTCGGCCCCGCGGCCTCCGCCTTGCGAACCATGCCACCGGTCAGCGCCCCGGCCGCGGCGAGACCGCCCGCGGCAAGACCGGACCGGCGCAAGAACGTCCGACGGTCCATCGCGCTGGCCCCCATGGCCTCCACGGCGGAGGTCAACCGGGTGCGACGGGCGACTGCGCTCGTCTTTTTCCTCAGCATCTCGTTTCTCCCTCAATCGCGCGAGGCATTCCCTTTTCGCCCGCGCGGTGGGCCTCGCATCTGTGCCGATCCGAAGCCTGCGAAAACCGCCGCATCCCTGCCCTTCAGGACAGACGCGGCGTGTCCATACCCGTCTTAGAAGCGTGCCGACTTGTAGAAGGTCTTCACGTGATCCGTCTCACGGTAGCCCGCTGCCGTCTCGGGAAGCGCCTGCTCGGCCGAAGCTTTGCCCGCGACCAGCGTCGCCGAGCCGGCGACCGCACCAAGACCCGCAAGCTTCAAAAAGCTGCGCCGATCCGCTTCCACCGCTGTCTCTTTCCGTTTCATGTCAACCTCCTCGGTTAAAAGCCGGACATCGGTCCGCACCACATTTTGGGGCACGCGGACCCGGGGTCCGCGCATCCGTCAGTCACACCGCGCCGCGCCGTTCCGCAAACAGCGCATCCGCATGATCTTCCAGTTCGATGAACACCTGCCCGAGCCGGCCGAGCGCGGGATACACCGCTCCGCTGTCTGTAGCCGCAAGGTCCTTAAAGAAATACGGCGCCCAGGTCGCCAGATGCGCCCGAAAGAAGCGCGACGGCGCGGTCGCCGATCCATCGCCGAATTCGCCCTCGATCAGACCGGCCATCATCTGGCACAGGGCCGCGATATGGTCTTCCGGCTCCTTGACCTCGGGATCACGCTCCATCCCGAGCCGGCGCATGTCCTGCCGCAACAGGGCGAGCGGCTTCTCGTTCAGGAAGCCGGTCAGATAGTAGGAGCCATAGGGAACGAGTTCGCCGCGCCCGACGCCGATGAACAGATCATGGTAGTCACGGGCAAGCTTCTGGGGGTCGGCCTCGGCCGCCGCCCTGGCAAGCACCGCTATCGCGTCCGCCAGATCGCCCGCACCGCCACTCAGACCCGACACGACATCAAGCCAATCCTGACCGACCGGACCCTGCAGGCCGCTCGCCAGCAGACCATATAACGCCACGCGATCCCGGTCCTCGGGCCCCACATCAAGGTCGGCGCCACTGGACGGCGCATTGTGCGGTTCTGTCAAACGGTCGCCGGTCGCGTCTTCGCCCGGAACCAGAAATTCTTCAGCCATCATTCAGGCGGTCTCCCTCGCATTGAAAGATAGCGGTTGGGAGCAAACGGTTGCAAATGAATTCAGTTTTGCGTCGCGTGAGGGGGAATCCGCTCTTTTCTTACAATTGGCGAGAATTTTCGGAGCAAACAACATCAAAAATCACAAAACGCACAACCAGAGAGTGATTTCTATGTTGCGATGCAGCATTTTCCACCCTCTTGTGTCGATTGCCTGCCCTTCCCGGGTCGACAAACCGGGAAGCGATCTTGCTCCAATGAAAAAAGCTGAGCTTTTCCGAAAACTTATAAGAGGCAAATGACATAGACTTTGGTCTAATTCGGGCGACATGTAAGGCGAACGCCGCGGGTGCGATTCGCATTGCCGGCCCGCGACCCAAGTTGACGTGAAAAGGGCGCCGCGGCAGCCGCGACGCCCGATCTTCACTTATCTCCACGTCAGGGCCGTCAGCTCTCGATCACGATCTTCGGCGCGGCGCGCTCACCGCCCTCCTTGTGCCGCTCGACCTCGGCCCAGACCTTCGCGGCGATGTCCTTGTAGACACGCGCGTGGGGACCATCCGGGTCGGTGACCACCAGCGGCGTGCCGGCGTCGGAGTTTTCGCGGATCGCCATGTCGAGCGGAACCTCGCCGAGGAAGGGAACGCCGAGTTTCTCGGCTTCCGAGCGCGCACCGCCATGGCCGAAAATGTCGTGACGCCCGCCGCAGTCGGGACACAGGAAATAGCTCATGTTCTCGACGATCCCGAGCAAGGGCACGTCGACGCGGCGGAACATGTTCAGCCCCTTGCGGGCATCGATCAGCGCGAGATCCTGCGGCGTCGACACGATGACGGCCCCCGCGAGCGGCACGTTCTGCGCCATGGTCAGCTGCGCGTCGCCCGTTCCCGGCGGCATGTCGACCACCAGAACGTCGAGGTCCCCCCAGGCAACCTCGCGCAGCATCTGGGTGATCGCGGAAATGACCATCGGCCCGCGCCAGATCATCGGGGTTTCCTCTTCCACCAGGAACCCCATCGACATCACCTTGATGCCATAGCCCTCGAGCGGCTTCAGAATACGACCCGACACGGGTTCGGGACGTCCGGTGACGCGAAACAGACGCGGGATCGACGGGCCGTAGATATCGGCATCGAGGACGCCGACCTTGAGACCGTTCGCCTGCAGCGCCAGCGCAAGATTGCAGGTGGTGGTGGATTTGCCGACACCGCCCTTGCCTGACGCCACCGCGATGATCGCCTTGACGCCCGGAACGCCCGGCTTGTCGCCGGCTCCGGCCGCTGCCGGCTTCGCCCGCCCCTGCATCGGCGGCGGCACATTGGCCGCATCGCCGGCGCTCGGCGCGGGGCGCACGGGCGGAGGCGTCGGGGCCGGCCCGCTGCCCTGCCCGCGTTCCGAGGTCAGGGCCGCCAGAACCTTGTCCACACCGGGCAGCTTGGCGACGACTTTTTCCGCCGCCTGGCGCAGCGGTTCGAGTTCCTCGGCGCGCTCCGCCGGAACCGTGATGGAGAAAATGACCCGTCCATCGGAGATGAACACATCCGACACAAGTCCGAGCGACACGATATCGCCTTTCAGATCCGGCCCCTTGACCTTCGCCAGTTCGGCCAGAACCTCCTCGCGCGTCGGCATCTTATTCCCCTTCTTCTTCCAAAACATGATGTCAAACCCGTCCCCGGAACCGATGCCCGGAACGTAAGGGGATCGGGGTAAAGGTCAATTGCCAATCCCCGACAAAGATGGTCGCCCGCGGATGGTCGCTCACCAAAGGTTTCGGCGGATCCATAAAATGTGACGCGAATTCTCTTCAAATGTGCCGGTTTCCCTCGGTGGATTAACGAAATCGGCAACCCCAGGAGCTCAGAGTGGGTCTCAAGGGGCACGACAAGAAACGGGAACCAGTGCGATGACGCTGCAAGCGCTTTGCTACACGTGTGAAATCGATTGGACCGCCGTTCGCAGGCCGGCCGAGACGGAAATCGAACGAGCCCTGGCGCGCGCGCGCCGGCTGAACCGGCTCAATGGCGTGACGGGTGCGATCCTGCTCTACCCCGACCGTCTGGTTCAATGGCTGGAAGGCAATGCGAACGGGTTGGCGGACAGTGTGGACTGTGCCAGCCGCGACCCGCGGCTGCGCGGCGACATTCGAATCCTGTGCAAGGGAAACGTCGAGACGCGGCTCTTCGGCCGGTGCTGGCTGTATTTCGCGGACTATCGCGAGGCCGACGCCCGTCCGGACGGCCTTCTCGGTCAGCTCGGGCACGAAGAGACCGCAATCGCTTGCGAGGATTTGCGTCGCGAACTTCGTGCGGTTGCAGCGCATCTGGAGCCCGCCCGCTTCACCCATGCGGCGATGCTTGTGTAACAATCCGCGGAGCACCCCGGGCCGGGTGCTTGCCGGCAAGTTAATGCAATCGCGCAATAATCCGCGACGGCGATTACGGAAACCGAACCTCTGACCTGTAGGGTTCTCACACAACCGAGAACACCGGGACAGGCTCAGATGACCGTAACGCGGCTTTGCTATCGCAGCACGCTGGACTATTCGAAAATGACACTTCCGCTGGATGAGGAAATCAACCGGCTGCTGGCATATGCGCGCGCCAATAACGCCCGCAAGGGCATCACCGGCGCCCTGCTTCTTGCCGGGTCGACGTTTTTCCAGCTTCTCGAAGGGCCTGATGTCGACGTTCGCGAGACCTTCGCCAGAATCCGGGATGATTCGCGCCACAAGAACCCCGTGGTCATCGACGAGCGCGTCGACACGGAGCGGCTGATGCCGCATCAGTGGCTGTTCTTCACCGATACGATGGATGCCTATGACGGCGTTCTTGCAAGTCTCTTCCTGCCGATCGCCAACACGCCGGAACTCGTCGGCTATGACGATCTGGTCTCGGTCATGATGTTCAGCGCAACCCGGGTCGCACGCGGCTTCGAAACCCGCGACGTGATGCGCGCCTGAGGGACGCTCAAACCGGCGCCGAGAGTGAATCCAGGCAGATTTCTCCCGCCTGCTTCCGGCGCCGGATCGCGGTGTCCCAGGGCGTTGGCAAAACGCCCCTTGCCAGCGCTCCGCCTCCTTCCATAGTTTGTTGAACCAGTGGCGTCGCCCGCCATGGTCGGAAGGATACTGTCTTGACCCCATCCAAACTCTCCGCCGCGCGCTTGCCGGATTTCCATATCCGGCCGGACCCGGACGACGGTCGTCTGTCACAGGCCGTTTTCGGCATCGACCAGGACGGCAAGCGCGTCGACCTCAGGGTCGTGAACGAACGCGCGCTCACGCTTTTCCTGAATGCGCAGGAGATCGTCACGATGATGACGATCGGCGACCGGCCGGACCTGCTGGCGGTCGGCTATCTGCTCAACCAGAACATGTTGCGGCCGGACGACATCATCACCGGGATCGACCATGACGAGGACCTGGAGGTCGTCATCGTTCGAACCGAGCGGGCCACCAACTACGAAGAGAAGATGAAGAAGCGCGTGCGCACCTCGGGCTGCGCGCAAGGCACCGTTTTCGGCGACGTGATGGAGCGGTTCGACGAGATCGCGCTGGACCCGGAGGCGCGGATCCACACCTCCTGGCTCTATGCGCTGACGAAGAAGATCAACACCCAGCCCTCGCTCTATCTGAGCGCCGGTGCGATCCACGGCTGCGTGCTGTGCCAGGAAGACCGGGCCGTCGCCTATATGGAAGACGTCGGCCGGCACAACGCGGTGGACAAGATCGCCGGCTGGATGTGGCTCGACAAGGTGCCGCCGGCCGACAAGATCTTCTATACAACGGGTCGCCTCACCTCCGAGATGGTGATCAAAACCGCGATGATGGGCATTCCCATCCTGGTGTCGCGCTCCGGCTTCACCGCCTGGGGCGTGGAGCTTGCCCGCAAGGTCGGGCTGACGCTGATCGGGCGCGCGCGCGGCCAGCGCTTCGTTGTCCTCTCGGGTGCCGAGCGCGTGGTCTTTGACATGGATGCGCGCGACGCGGACGGCGAGGATCCCAGACACGCCCGCAAGGGCGCACGGGCCGGAGACGCAAATTCATGACCGCGCCCGCGCTCGTTGGATGCATCCTCGCCGGCGGTCTCGCGCGCCGGATGGGCGGCGGCGACAAGCCGCTGCTGACGCTCGACGGCCTGCCGATGCTGTCGCATGTCATCGCCCGGCTTGCGCCCCAGGTGGATGCGATGGTCCTGAATGCCAATGGCGACCCGGCCCGCTTTCAGGCCTTCGGCCTGCCCGTCGCAGCGGACCCGATCGAGGGATTTGCCGGCCCGCTTGCCGGCGTGCTGGCCGGGCTGACATGGGCGCGCAGCCATGCGCCACAGGCCGAGGGCATCGTCACCGTGGCGGGCGACACGCCGTTCTTTCCGCGCGATCTCGTCGCCACCCTGCTGGGCGCGCGCGGCAGCGACCCGGACACGATCGTGCTGGCGCGTTCCGGTGGCCACATGCACCCCGTTTTCGGCTATTGGCCGCTGTCCTGCGCCAACGATCTCGACGCCTTCCTGACGGACGGCGCAACGCGCAAGGTTCTCGCCTTCGTCGACCGGCATCCGAATGCGACCGCCGAGTTCGATGCGGGCCCGGATGGCGGCGATCCCTTCTTCAACATCAACACGCCGGAGGATCTGCGCGCGGCGGAAAAGGCGGACGCATTGCGATGAGCGCATCGAACACGCCGGTCTTCGGCATCACCGGCTGGAAAAACTCCGGCAAGACCACCCTGGTTGTGCGGCTGGTGGAAGAGTTCACCGCGCGCGGCTTTCGGGTTTCCACCGTCAAGCACGCCCATCACGCCTTCGATATCGACCATGAGGGAACCGACAGCCATCGCCACCGTCTGGCCGGCGCGAGCGAGGTTGCCCTGGTCTCGGGCCGCAGATGGGCGCTGATGCATGAATTGCGCGACGATGACGAACCGGCGCTTGCAGAGATCCTCGCGCGGCTTTCGTCCTGCGATCTCGTGCTGATAGAGGGGTACAAGCGCGAGGCGCACGCCAAGATCGAGGCCCGCCGGGCCGATGCGCGGCAGCAGACGCCGCTCGCCCCCAATGATCCGCATATTCTTGCCGTTGCCAACGACCGCCGGGAGCCGGACGAATCGCTGCCCCAGTTCGATCTCGACGACATTCCGGCGATCGCGGATTTCATCGCTGCGCATTGCGGTCTCAAGCAGCCGGGAAAGGTCCGCGATGCCATCGTCTAGGCGCCTGATCGACGACTGTTTCCTGCACGACAAGGACCGGCTGCGCCATCATGAGGCGCTTGAGATCCTGAGGTCCCGGGTCGCGCCGGTGACCGGGATCGAGACCGTGCCGCTGGCGCAAGCCGCCGGGCGATGCCTGGCCGAGGCGGTCGTCGCTCCCCGGGATGTGCCGGGCGCCGACAATGCCGCCGTGGACGGCTACGCCTTCCGCCATGCCGATCACGCGGAAACCGGCGGGTTCTTCCGGCTGCAGACACGCATTGCTGCCGGACATCCGGTCGAGACGCCGCTTCTTCCCGGCGCGGCCGCGCGGATCTTCACCGGCGCACTGATGCCGCCCGGCGCCGACACGATTGCCATGCAGGAGGACTGCGACACCCACGAGCAGGACGGCCAGCCCTTCGTGATCGTGCCGCAGGGGCTGAAGCCGGGTGCAAACCGGCGCCGTGCCGGCGAGGACCTCAAGGCGGGTGCGGAACTGGTCGCGCCGGGCACGCGGCTGCGCCCGCAGGATCTCGGAGCGATCGCCTCCACAGGAACGGCTGAGGTAAAGGTCCATGCTCCCGTGCGCGTCGCGCTGATCTCGACCGGCGACGAATTGCGCCGGCCCGGCGAAAGCCTGCCGCCCGGCGGCGTTTACGACAGCAACCATTTCCTGCTCCGCGCGCTGCTGGAGACGATGGGCGCGACCATCACCGACTTCGGCATTTTGCAAGACGACGCGGACGTCGTCCGCCAAGCGCTGACCGACGCGGCTGCCGATCACCACGTCATCCTTACCACCGGCGGCGCCTCGCGCGGCGAGGAAGACCACATGGTCACGGCCCTCGACACGCTCGGCAGCCGGCACATGTGGCAATTGGCGATCAAGCCCGGGCGGCCGATGAGTTTCGGCCAGATCGGGGATTGCGTGACCCTCGGGCTTCCCGGCAACCCGGTCGCCGCGATGGTGTGCTTTCTTTTGTATGTGCGCCCGGTTCTCTCGGTGCTGGGCGGTGGCGCGTTTCTGGAGCCGCAGCGGTTCCAGGTTCCGGCCGCCTTTTCCGTCGCCTCGAAAAAGCCGGATCGTCGCGAGTTCTACAGGGGCATTCTCGACAAGGATGACAAGGGGCGCACCGTCGTGCGCAAGTTCGAACGCGACGGCTCGGGCCTGATCACCGGCCTGCGCGAGGCGGACGGGCTGATCGAAATCCCGGAGGCCGCGACCGGGGTGACCGAGGGTCAGCCTGTCGATTTTCTTCCCTTTGGCGAGTTCGGGTTGAGCGGGCGATGAGACCGCTTTGCGGCACTGGGGAAATCGCACTGCAAACCTGTTGAAATCCAGACGATTTTGGTGGGAGTATGTCCGCTGGTACTCAAGGGCGCGCAGTCGTCCGAAAACAAGAACCAGACAACAGGGGACACCCACAATGCGTTTCATGAAAGTCGCGGCCGCGGCCGCCATTTTTCTCGCGGCAGTCGGCGGCGCCGAGGCCAAGGACTGGTCGAAGATCCGGATCGGCACCGAAGGCGCCTACCCTCCGTTCAACAACCTGACGGCTGACGGTCAGCTCGTCGGCTTCGACATCGACATCGCCAATGCGCTCTGCGCCCAGATGAAGGTCGAGTGCGAATTCATCACCCAGGACTGGGACGGCATGATTCCCGCGCTTCAGGCCGGCAAGTTCGACGCCGTGATCGCCTCCATGTCGATCACCGAGGAACGCCTCGAGAAGGTCGATTTCACCAACAAATACTACAACACGCCGCCGGCCATCGCCGTGCCCAAGGACAGCCCGATCACCGAGGCGAGCGATGCCGCGCTCGACGGCAAGCTGCTCGGCGCCCAGTCGTCCACCACCCACTCCAACTACGCCGAAGCCAAGCTCCCGTCCGCGGAACTGAAGCTCTATCCGACCCCGGACGAATACAAGCTCGACCTCGGCTCGGGCCGTATCGATGCGGCCATCGACGACGTCGTGGTGCTGTCCGACTGGCTGGCCACCGACGACGGCGCCTGCTGCAAGCTGCTCGGCACGCTGGTGCCGGACCCGGTGATCAACGGCCAGGGCGCCGGCATCGCGATCCGCAAGGACGAGCCGGAGCTGAAGGCGATGTTCAACGACGCCATCGCCGCGATCCGCGCCGACGGCACCTACGAGAAGATCCAGTCGAAGTATTTCGACTTCGACGTCTACGGCGGCTGATCCGATCCGCATAACTGGCGAAACGCATGACATGGCCGCGACCGGCCATGTCATGCCCGCATGCGGGTTGCCGGCATGACCGATGCACTGACACTGCTGTCCTTCGGCTCCGAGGGCTGGGGCGACGAAATCGCGCGCGGGACGCTGATCACCGTCAGCCTCGCGCTCGCCTCCCTGCCGTTCGGCCTTGTCATCGGTTTCGTGGTGGCGCTTGGCAAGAAGTCTGAGGAACCGTCGCTGCGAACGGCGGCCAATATCTACACGACCATCTTCCGTGGCCTGCCCGAACTGCTGACGCTGTTCATGGTCTACTACGGCGTCCAGATCCTGCTGAACAAGATCTACCAGGTCTTCGTTCCGGACGGCTTCGTCGATGTGAACGCCTTTGTCGCCGGCATGGTCGCCCTGTCGGTGGTGTTTTCCGCCTATGCGTCCGAAGCCTTCCTGTCCGCTTTTCGCGGCATCAAGCAAGGGCAGTATGAAGGCGGTTACGCGCTCGGGCTGAGGCGCGGCCAGACGCTGCGGTTGATCATCTTCCCGCAGTTGATCCGCCTCGCCCTTCCCGCCCTCGGCAACCTCTGGCTCATCCTGCTGAAAGAGACGGCGCTGATCTCCGTGATCGGGCTAGACGACATTTTGCGCTGGTCGGGCATCGCCGCGCGCGTGACCAAGGAGCCGTTCCTGTTTTTCGGCGCCGCCTGTCTGATCTATCTGTTGCTGGCCATGATCTCCTCGATCGGCCTGACCTGGATCAGAACATGGGCGCAACGCGGGGAGGGTCTGCGATGAGCCTCCAAGACCCTCGTGATGCAGTGCAACTGCCCCCGCCGGTGCTGCCGCGTGGCTGGAGCGGCACGCGCGTGACCGGTCACGTCCTTGTCGCCCTTTGGGCCGTCGCCGGTGCCTATCTGCTCTACTATCTCGCCTCAAACGTGTTTTCGAGTTTCGTCGCCAATTACTGGGACGACTATGTCGACGGGGTTGTTATCACGATCCAGCTTGTGGTCATCTCGATCGTGCTCGGGGCCTTGCTGTCGCTGCCGGTCGCGCTTGCGCGCTCCTCGCGCAACATCGTGCTGTCGAGCCTCGCCTACGCCTATGTCTACTTCTTTCGCGGCACGCCGCTGCTCGCGCAGACCTTCCTGATCTATTATGGCGCCGGCAGTTTCCAGCCGCTGTTCAGCGATCTCGGGATCTGGTGGTTCTTCCGCGACGCCTGGTATTGCGCCGTCTTCGCCTTCACCCTCAACACCTCCGCCTATCAGGCGGAAATCCTGCGCGGCGCGGTCCAGAACATCGACAAGGGTCAATGGGAAGCCGCTGCGGCACTCGGCATCCGCAAGGGCGTCACCTTCTGGAAGGTGATCCTGCCGCAGGCGATGATCGTGGCGCTGCGGCCCTATGGCAACGAGCTGATCCTTTTGATCAAGGGCTCGGCCATCGCCTCCATCATCACGATCTACGACCTGATGGGCGAGACCCGCCGCGCCTACTCGCGGTCCTACGACTTCCAGGCCTATATCTGGGCGGCGGTGCTTTACCTGATCGTCGTGGAGACGCTGCGCCGGATCTGGGACAAGCTCGAGACCCGGCTCACGCGCCACCTTAAGAGAAACGGATAAAATATCGCTCAAAAACGGTTTTGTTCGGTTTTGGAATTTGCTCTGCGAGCCCCGCGACCGCGCGCTTGCCAAGGTCGCCGCGCCGGTCTAGAGCGAACCGGATGACGTTGCGGGTCCGTCGCGTCGCCATCATGCGCCGGGCGGCGCGCTCCCTTTTCGTTTCCGCTGGAGACCCCATGTCCAAGACATCGAAATCCCCCCTCCACCCGGCTTCGCTCCTCGCCCACGGCGGCGGCGGCGTGGATCCGGCGACCGGCGCCGTGGTGCCGCCGATCCAGCCGGCAACGACCTTCGCGCGCGACGCGGAGTATCGCCTCATCAGCGATACGCATCTCTATGCCCGCGACGACAATGATCTCGTGCGCCAGATCGAAAGCCTGATCGTGGAGCTGGAAGGGGCTGCGGACAGCCGCCTCTTCGCGTCCGGCATGGCCGCCATCGCCGCGACGGTGCGCACGGTAAAGCCCGGCGGCACGATCCTCGTCCAGTCCGGGATCTACTGGGGCACGACCTCCTGGCTGCGCAAACATTGCGATCACGCCGGGATCGCGCTGATCGAGGCGGATGCCGCCGATACGGCCCGCTTCTGCGAGACGCTGGTGGAGAGCGGTCCGTCTCTGGTGCTGATCGAAACGCCGTCCAATCCGTGGCTGACCGTCGCCGACATCGCGCCGATTGCCGAGGCCGCCAAGACTGTCGGAGCAACCGTGGCTGTCGACGCAACCGCTGCGACGCCGCTGTTGATGCGTCCGCTGGCGCTTGGCGCGGATCTGGTGATCCATTCTGCGACCAAGGCCCTCAACGGGCATTCCGACGTTCTTGCCGGGCTCGTGTCCTGCCGCGATGCGGACAGCGCTGCCTGGAGCTTCATCCGCACCGAGCGCCACGATGCCGGCGCCATCCTGTCCTCCTTCGATGCCTATCTGCTGCTGCGCGGGCTTCGCACGCTGGCGCTCAGGATGGAGCGCATGTGCGCGAACGCGCAGACGATTGCCGAGACGCTGGCCGCCCATCCCGCTGTCGAGACCGTTCTCTATCCGGGCCTTGCGGATCACCCGAGCCACGACCGCGCCAAGGCGCAGATGCACGGCGGATACGGCTACCTGATGTCGGTCATGGTCAAGGGCGGTGGCGCCAACGCCCTTGCGGTCGCGGGACGGCTGGAGCTGATCAAGCGGGCGACATCGCTGGGCGGCGTGGAGAGCCTCGTCGAGCACCGGCACACCATCGAAGGCGACGCGACGGGCGTGCCGGAAAACATGTTGCGGCTTTCCGTCGGCATCGAGAACGCCGACGACCTCATCGCCGACCTCACGGCCGCGCTGTCGCCGACGCGACGCTGACCCCGGCCGACCGGCTCAGAAATCCGGTCGGTCTCCGCCTTTCGCCGGGATCGACAGGGTTTCCTTGTGTCCGCGCAGCCAGCCGACGAACGCCTTGACCGAGGCGCGCTGCACTCCCGGCTGCGTCACGATGTGGTAGCCCGAACCGTCGCGCACATCCTCAAACAGCACGCGCAGAAGGCCGCTCTGGATCTCCGGCTCGATGAAGGCCCGCGCGGTTGCCGTGACCCCCTCGCCGCGCATCAGCCCGTCAAGCATCATGTGCCCGGGCAGATGCAGCACATTGAGGTTTCGCTTGGAGACAACGCCCTGCCGGTCGAGCCAAAGCGCCAGTTCGTTGGTGCCATACTCCTGAAGCCAGGGAAATTCGTAGATCCGCGCCGGATCGGGAAAGGGCTCGGTGCCGACGAGCGAGGTCGCCGCGACGATCACGAAATTGGTCAGCAGCAACGGCTCCGACTCCAGTCCCGGCCAGCGCCCGTCGCCGAAGCGGATGGCGATATCGACCCCGCCGGGTGAAAAATCCACGAGCTCCGCCGTCGGATTGAGCATCAGCTCGATGTCCGGGTGACGATGACGGAACTCCGCGATCCGGGGCATAAGCCAGCTGACGGCAAAGGCAGGGGTCATGGTGACATGCACGGGGCGGGTCGCATCGGCGCGCGACAAGGCATCGACCGCCCGGCGAATGGTCGAAAAGCCGTCGTTGAGGCTGCGGGCGAGTTCCCGCCCCTCCATGGTCAGCGCCACGCCGCGCCCTTCCCGCACCACGAGACGCACGCCGAGAAAGGCTTCCAGTGTCCGCATCTGCTGGCTGATCGCCGCATGGCTGACGTTCAGCGAGCGCCCTGCCGCCGAATAGCTAAGGCATTCCGCCACCGCGGAAAATGCCCGCAGGCTGCTCAGCGAGGGCATGTCGCGCCAATCCATATGTAATCCAGACTTACATGTTGAATGTTTTCCTGAGTGGCTTTTCCTGCCGTTTTCCGCAGTATGGATAGCACCACACGGCTTCAGAGAGGGCAAGCCAATGTTTGATATCTTCGCCAACTCGATCATGACCGCGACCCGGGCGCGGACCGACGAACGGCTTCCCGACCGCTATGTCGATCCCTTCGGCCTGACCACCGGCCCCGCCCGCAACACGAGCAACCGGCGTCGTCTGCTGACGCGAGGGCGCCGGTAAGCGTGCGGCCCGCCAAAAGCCCCCTAAGCATTTCGGCGGGCCGCCACGCTGACACACCGCTTCGATTGCGCTAAAACCCCTGTCGAAACCTTTTGCGGCCGCCAGCTCTGACTGCGGCCGCTTTTTCGACACGCAGGGAGGCGCGCCTTATGGCAAAAGCAGCATTCATCGGCCTTGGGGTCATGGGCTATCCCATGGCCGGCTATCTGGCGAGCAAGGGCGGTCACGACGTAACCGTCTACAACCGCACCGCCGCCAAGGCCGAAAAATGGGTCGCGGAACATGGCGGCCGGCATGCCGCCACCCCGGAAGAGGCCGCACGCGACTGCGACTTCGTTTTCGCCTGCGTCGGCAATGACGACGACCTGAGATCCGTCACCATCGGCGAGGGCGGCGCCTTCCACGGCATGAAGCCCGGCGCGATCTTCATCGACAACACCACCGCCTCCGCAGAGGTCGCCCGCGAGCTCCATGCGGCAGCGGCCGAACGCGGCTGCGGCTTTCTCGATGCCCCGGTGTCGGGCGGACAGGCGGGCGCGGAAAACGGCGCGCTTACCGTCATGGTCGGCGGCGACGAGGCCCACTATGAAGCCGCACGTCCCGCGATCGCGTGTTTCGCAAAGATGGTCGGCCTGATGGGGCCGTCCGGTGCCGGCCAACTCACCAAGATGGTCAACCAGATCTGCATCGCCGGCCTCGTGCAGGGCCTGTCGGAAGCAATCCATTTCGCCAAGTCCGCCGATCTCGATGTCGCCAAGGTGATCGACGTGATCTCCAAAGGCGCGGCGCAGTCCTGGCAGATGGAAAACCGCTGGGAGACCATGCGCGACGGCAAGTTCGACTTCGGCTTCGCCGTCGACTGGATGCGCAAGGATCTCGGCATCTGCCTCAAGACCGCGAATGAAACCGGCGCCCGCCTGCCGGTGACCGCGCTGGTCGACCAGTTCTACGCCGAGGTCCAGAGCATGGGCGGGCATCGCTGGGACACCTCCAGCCTGATTGCGCGTCTGGAAAACGCCGACCGCAAGGGCTGACCGCCCCGCAACAGGCCGGCAAAAACGAAAAAAGCCCCGGGCGCTCGCAGCGTCCGGGGCTTTTTTTCGTCAGTCGCACCTCACGTGCAGGACCCTGCTATTCGCCGGTTGCCTCGGCAACGATCTCTGCGAGGAGCGCATTCACCTCCGCCAGTGCCTTTTTCGATGCGTCCGATCCGGTTTCGTCAAGGCGGCGATAGCCGACGGTCACCTTGCCGGGCTGATCCGGCGTTTCATAGAGGAAGACCGCATAGGGGCAGAAGGCGACATTGCCCGGAGCGGCCTCCATTGCGGCGCGCGACAACCGCGCGGAGCAGAAGAGCATCGTTTCCGCCTTGGTGAAGATGGTCGCCTCGGAGCCGACATCGGCGCCGGTGCGCGCCAGCATGTCGCCGATGTGCGAGACGTAGTCGATCACCAGGCCCCGGTTGACGATGGCGCTTTCCAGATCGAAGCGCACATCGTCGTAGGCCCGCTCGACCGTCTTGCCGCTTGCGGCCTCCGGAAGCCCGGACTGCGCCTGAGCGCCCCCTGCGGCGCCGGCCACAATCATCAGTGCTGCCAAGCCTGTGCGAATGAACGTCATGCCATGCCCCATTTTCGGGTCTCCTCCGGCTCATTTGAATTCGGCCCGAAGCCTAACCGAGCCACGACCGTCAGGCCATGACATATCTCAAACCTTGAATGTAAGAACGCAAACGCGCGCCCTCAGACTGATGACCAAGGGTGTGACTGCTCTCCAGCGTCATACCGGGCAAGCGGACGCGCGACCCGGTATCGGAGAGCCAACACCCTATCCGTTTTGTGGAGTTGCCAGCGGCCGAACCCCTGCCTCACCGATCCCGGATCGCAGCTCGCGCTGCGTCCGGGAGAACGCCTACCGGAGGCGTTGTCATCATTTCTCAGGGCGCAGACGCACGCCCTTTCCCAGGCCCTCACGCCTCGCGGTCGGCGCGTGATTTCTCCGTCGGCACATAGGCGAGCGGCAATTCGCTGGTGCTCTTGATCTGCTCCATCGCGAAGGACGTCGAGACATCGGAGATCTCGATGCGCGCGATCAGCCGTTTGTAAAAGGCGTCATAGGCCTCGATATCCGGCACGGCCACCCGCAGCAGATAGTCGACCTGTCCGGCCATGCGGTAAAATTCGACGACCTCGGGAAACTCGGAAATCACATCCGCGAACTTGCGCAACCAGTCGTCATTGTGCTGCGAGGTCGTGATCGACACGAAGGCCGTCACCTTCACGTTGACCTTCCGGGGGTCGAGAATGGCGACGCGCCGTTTGATCACGCCGTCTTCCTCAAGTTTCTGGATGCGGCGCCAGCACGGGGTGGTGGACAACCCCACCCGCCGGCCGATCTCGGCAACGGGAATGGTGCAATCCTCCTGGAGGATGGAGAGAATTCGTCTGTCAATGCGATCGATCATGGTTTCACGGCTCGGTTGGACCGCGCTCGCCATGGATTCATTTTCCAAAAAATGACCAGAGCGCAATGCGGATTTTCTTCAGGGACCCGCATGATGGAGAAAGTTAGATTTTTCTTCCAAATTCATGCCTGTTTCCGCTTGCCGCGTTTTGTTTCCGATGTCAACTCACTCTCTCAGGAAACGAATTTTCGGGCGGGTTTTCATCCCGCCAAGCAAAGGGAGCAGACATCATGCTTCGTCTTAACCGGATCGCTGCCCTGATCGGGCTTACCGTCTCACTCGGGTTTGCGCCCGCCGCCGTCGCCGCTCCGGAGGTCACGCCTCTGGTCTCCACGCAGTGGCTTGCGGACAATCTGGATCGCGACGACGTCCTCGTGGTCGACATCCGCTCGCCCTTCGCCAACTCCGGCCGCGAGGACTACCTCAAGGCCCACATCCCCGGCGCGGTGTGGAGCGAGTATCCGGGCTACTGGCGCACCGACCGCGACAGCATCGTCGGCGTGCTGCCGTCGGTGGAAAAGCTCGAGGCCGCGCTTTCGGAACTCGGCGTGTCCGATACCAAGGCCGTCGTGATCGTGCCGGCCGGCACGACCAGTTCGGAATTCGGTGCGGCCGCGCGCATCTATTGGACCCTGAAGTATCTCGGCCACGACGCGGTCGCGATCCTCGATGGTGGCCACGCGGCCTGGGTTGCGGAGAACCGCCCGGTGGAAAGCGGCAATGTGGTGCCGACGGGCGATATGTTCATCGCCGAACCGCGCGATGCCTATCTGGTGCAGACCTCGGACGTTGCGTCCAAGCTCAACAGCTCCGCGGTTCTCGTCGACGGACGTCCGGCCGCGCAGTTCAGCGGCAAGGAAAAGCACTCCAAGGCGACCCGCTTCGGGCGCATTCCGGATGCGGTCGGTCTCGACCAGGCCGTCTTCTATGACGAGGAGAAGGGCCGGCTCAAGGATCGCAGCGAAATTGCGTCGCTGGTCTCGCCGGAACTCGCCGACAAGAGCGTCGAGGTCGTCTCCTACTGCAACACCGGTCACTGGGCCGCGACCAACTGGTTCGTGCTGCACGAGGTGCTCGGCTACGAGAACGTCTCGCTCTACGACGAGAGCATGGTCGGCTGGTCGCAGAACGAGAGCCTGCCGATGGCCTCCGAACGCACCACCTTCGACGATATCAAGGCGTTCTTCTCCGGCCTGCTTGGCTGAGCACGATCGCTACCTCGATGACAGGATGACGCCGGCGGCCGCAACCGCCGGCGTTGTCATGTGAGCAGAGCGGCGATCTCGCGCTTGAGAACCGGCAGGCAGTCGCGTTCGAACCACGGATTGGTCCGAAGCCAGGCGTTGTTGCGCCAGGAGGGATGCGGCAGGCAGATCGCCGCAACACCCTCGGCGCTCGTCGCGTCGAGGATCTCGCGCCACGCGGCAACCGTCTCGCGAACGGACCCTCGGCGATGCCGTCCGAGATGATAGGCCTGCGCATAGGCGCCGATCACGATCTTGAGACGAAGCTGCGGCATCGCCTTAAAGACCCGGTCGTGCCACTGCCCCCCGCATTCCACGCGCGGCGGCAGATCGCCGCCCTTTGCATCGAGGCCTGGAAAGCAGAAGCCCATCGGCACGATCGCGATCCTGGAGGCGTCGTAGAATTCATCTTCGCCGACCCCCATCCAGTCGCGCAGGCGGTCGCCGCTCGGATCGGTGAAGGGTCGTCCGCTCGCATGCACCCGGGTCCCCGGCGCCTGGCCGCAAATTGCAATCCGGGCGGTGGACGACAACACGCACACCGGCCGCGGTTCATGCGGCAACGGCACACGGCGGGGCGCGTCGCGACAGACCCGGCAGTTTGCGATCTCGCGTGCCAGCGCCTCGGTTCGCTTGCGTTTCGGTTCCTCGGGTGTCGCGCCCAAAGCTGACGTCTCCTGCACGTGTTGTCTTCCCTGCGGCCCCGGCCGCCCGTTCGGCGGGACACGATCTATTAACCACGTCCCTGAGGTCTCTATTAAGGGTTCATGACCATGATGAGGAGACTTCCAATCGATCGGGCAAATCCCCGATAACCCTTGTCCAGGCACGTATGGCGGCGCAAGACAGCATCTCAAGCGAGGCCAAGACCGCGCGAAACAGCGAGCGGGCCCAACGTCGGCGCGATGTCGCGCGCACGGTGCGCAGCGTGCGCGAACGCCTGTCGTCTGCCGACGGCACGCCGCCGAATTTCGACTACGAGCTGCTTCTCACCTACGCCAAGAACCGCTTGAGCGCGGCTCTGGCGTTGCCGCTGTTCGCCCTGATCGTCGGCGCGATTTCGCTGCTGTGGATGGAACCCGGCATTATCGGCGGCTGGCTCGCCTTCACCCTGTTTGCGCATATCCTGTTGCTGATGGCGTGTCGCCGGTTCGAGCGCGAGGCAACACCGGATGGCAGTCTTGGCGCCTGGCGCCGCCAGATGATCCTGGGCGACCTGCTCTACGGCCTGTGCTGGGCCGGGTTCTTTCTGCTGCAGTCGACCGCGCCCGGTCATGACGGATCGGAAATCTTCCAGTTCGCCACCATGCTGATCGTGATCGCGATGCTGACGATGCTCTCGGCGAGCATCCCCCGGGCGCTGCTTGCCGGCACGCTGCCGATCACGATTGCCATCGTGGTGTCGTTCCTCAGCGAGCAGAGCGCGATCCACTACGCGATGATGGCCATGGCCGTCGGCGCGCAATGCTTCTTCGTCATGCTCGGCAACCAGCTTCACGTTTCCACGGTGACGATGCTCGCCTTCCGCGCCGAGAAGGACCACCTGATCTCCGAGCTCGAGCAGGCCAAGGCGATTTCCGACGAGGCCCGGCGCCGGGCAGAGGAAGCCAACCTCGCCAAGTCGCGCTTCCTCGCGACGATGAGCCATGAGCTGCGCACGCCGCTCAACGCCATTCTCGGGTTCTCCGAGGTGATGAAAAGCCAGTTGCTCGGCCCGATCGAGAACCAGACCTATTGCGAGTATGCCGGCGACATTCACAGCTCCGGACAGCATCTGCTCAACCTGATCAACGAGATCCTCGACCTGTCGCGCATCGAGGCCGGCCGCTACGAACTCACCGAGGAGGCGGTGCCGCTTGCAACGCTGATCGACGAATGCAAGCACATGATGGCGATCCGCGCGCGCAAGAAGAACATCACCATCACCGAGGTGCTGGAGGCAAACCTGCCGAAGCTGTGGGTCGACGAACGCGCCGTGCGGCAGGTCGTGCTCAACCTGGTCTCGAACGCGGTCAAATTCACCCCCGCCGGCGGCGAAGTCACCATCAAGGCCGGCTGGACCGCCGGCGGCGGTCAGTACATCTCGATCCGCGACAACGGCCCCGGCATTCCGGAGGACGAGATCCCGCTGGTGATGCAGGCCTTCGGTCAGGGCGCGATCGCCATCAAGAGCGCTGAGGACGGCACCGGTCTCGGCCTGCCGATCGTCCAGGCGCTGGTGCAGATGCACGGCGGCAAATTCGAACTCAAGTCCAAGTTGCGCGAAGGCACCGAGGCACTGGTCACCTTCCCCTCCAGCCGGGTGCTGGAAGCGATGCCTGCGCTCGAGGAAACAGGCCTTGCGGTCCCCGCATCGCGCCGCGCCTCCAGCCGGAAGATCGTGCGCAAGGCCTCCTGACCTCCCAGAAAGCCCGCGCTGCGCCTTATTCCACGCCCTTGCCCGACACGCCCGCGTCCGCGAAGGTCGCCATGCCGTCGTGCACCTGCGCGGCAGCCTTGACGATCCCCGCCGCAAGCGCGGCACCTGTCCCCTCGCCCAACCGCATTCCCATGTCGAGCAGCGGCGTCTTGTCCATTTCCGCCAGCGCGCGCGGGTGCGCCGGCTCCGCCGACACATGGCCGAACAGGCAATGGTCGAGCGCATCGGGGCGCATCTTGTAGAGCACAGCGACAGCGGCGGTGGCGACAAAGCCGTCGACGATCACGGGAATGCGCTGCAGGCGCGCCGCGATCACCGCACCGGCCATCGCAGCGATCTCCCGACCACCGACACGGCGCAGCACTTCCAGCGGATCCTTGACGTCGCCGATCCGCGCGACCGCGGCCGCAACTGCAGCGCGCTTGCGCTCCATGCCATCGCTGTCGACACCCGTGCCCGGTCCGACCCACTCCTTCGGATCGCCGCCGAACAAGGCGGCAAGAACGGCAGCGGCGACCGTGGTGTTGGCGATGCCCATTTCGCCCAGGCACAGCAGGTCCGCGCCCCCGGCAACAGCCTCCATGCCGAACGCCATCGTCGCCGCGCAATTCGCCTCGTCGAAGGCGTCTTCCTCGGTAATGTCCGGGGTGGGCATGTCGAGTGCGAGATCGAACACCTTCAGCCCCAGGTCATGGGCGATGCAGATCTGGTTGATCGCCGCGCCGCCGGCGGCGAAATTCTCCACCATCTGGCGCGTCACGGCCGGCGGATAGGCCGAAACGCCCTTTGCCGCGACGCCATGATTGGCCGCGAAGATCGCCACCATCGGCCGGGTGATCTTCGGCCGGCTCTTGCCGCTCCAGCCCGCGAGCCACTCGACGATCTCTTCCATACGGCCGAGAGACCCGGCCGGCTTGGTCAGATTGCCCTCGCGCGCCCGAACGTCCGCGACCGCCTCGGCGTCGGGACCGGGCATCTGGGCGACCAGATTTCGAATGTCGTCAAAGGGCAATGCGGATGCGGAAGAGGTCATGCAGGAGACTCCGGATGGGATAGACGAACCCGCCTTGGCGCCGGGCGGGCGCCGATCTATAAACCGTCAAGCGACGTGCCGCAAAGCCGGATCGAAGGACCCCATGCCAAGCCCAAACGACCGACTTGCAACCGCCGCGATCTGGACGCCGGGCCGGCTTGTCGCGGATATCGCCGCGACGCTTCGGTTTTTCTCGCGCCTGCCCGTTCCGCGGATCAATTCCCATGACGATCCGGCCGCGCTTCCGGACTTTCGCCGCGCCGCCGCCGTCACGCCGCTGAGCGGCCTCGCCATAGCGCTTCCCGGTGTTGCCGTCTTCCTGCTGGCGTCACTGACGGCCCTGCCGGCAACCGTCGCGGTCCTTATCGGCCTGTCGGTGAACATTGCCCTTACGGGTGCGCTGCATGAAGACGGGCTTGCCGATGTCGCCGACGGGTTCTTTGGCGCGGGCGCGCCGGAACGGCGGCTGGAAATCATGAAGGACAGCCGGATCGGCGCCTTCGGGACGCTCGCGCTGATCCTGACCCTTGCCCTGAAGGCCGCGCTCCTGGCAACGCTCGCGGCGCGCTTTGGCGCAGGCGCCGCCGCCCTTGGCTGGCTCGCGGTGGAAAGCGGATCGCGCGTCGCGCTGGTCGGCGTCTGGCGCGCGCTTCCCGCGGCGCGACCCGGCGGGCTGTCCGCCCTTTGCGGCGCGCCGACACGCCGCGCCTTCGTCTGCGCGCTGGTGTTCGCCGGTCCGGTCTACGCCGTCTGCATCGTGGCCTATTCTCCCGCAGCACTCCTGCTCGCGGCACTGGGCCAGGGGCTGGCCGGATATGGCGTGGCGCGGATCGCCATGGCAAAGATCGCCGGGCAGACCGGGGACGTGCTCGGCGCGACACAGCAGCTCGCCTGTATTGCCGGATTGACGGGCTTGTGCATCGTCGTTTGACTGCGATGCGGGAACCTGTCCAACTTGCACCGCCCGGAGACGCCGGGGGTTGTTCCAAACGAAAAGACATGCCGCGATGACCGGATGCCGACTGACGATCCATGCAAACACGCCGGGCGGCTCTGCGCGCGCGGTGGTGCTGCTGTTGAGCCTCATGGTTCTGCTCGCGGGATGCGGCACAAGGCCGGACGCCGGCATTCTGGAGGTCTCGCAACAGGTTGCGAGCGATACGACCCCCCATACGATCCTGGTGGCGACAACACGCGAGCCGGACACGCGGCCTGGCACATTGTTCGGACGCGAGCGGTCGACGGGGCTCAATTTCGCGGAAGCGACCGTGTCCGTCCCCTCGACGCATGAAGCCGGCAAGATCGAGTGGCCATCAACGCCGCCGGGAAATCCGGAGACGGACTTCACCGTCCGGGCAACGCAACGGCTTGACGACGATACGTTCCGCGCGGCCCTGAATGCCGAACTCGCCAAGCGCCCCAAGGGCAAGCGCGAGGTCTTCGTCTTCATTCACGGCTACAACACGCGCTTTCCCGAGGCGCTCTACCGGATGGTGCAGCTGAAGCACGATTCCGGCCTGCCGCATGTCGCGGTGCTATTTACCTGGGCGTCGGGCGGCAATGTCACCGACTACCTCTACGATTCCAACAGCGCCACCATCGCGCGCGACGGTCTGGAGCGAACCCTGCGCATGGTCACCGGATCGAATGCGGAGAAGGTCAATGTGCTTGCCCATTCGATGGGCAACTGGGTTCTGACGGAAACAATCCGACAGATCCGGATCTCCGGACGCCCGCTTCCCGAACGCAAGGTCGGTGTGGTCGCAATGGCGGCCCCCGACCTCGATATCGACGTGTTCAAGGCGCAGATGCGCCGCGCTGGAAAACCAACAAAGCCCTACATCATCCTGGTGTCGCGCGACGATCGCGCCCTTCAGGCGTCGAGCCTGATTGCAGGCGGCAAACAGCGCCTCGGCGCCTATGAAAACGAAGCGGAACTGGCGGAACTCGGCGCCATCGTCATCGACCTGACCGACATCGCCGGGACGGATGCGGCCAACCACGGAAAGTTTGCGGAGATCGCCCAGGCCGCGCCAGAACTGCGCTCGGCGCTGCAGTCGCTGGAACTCAGGCCGCAGGTGTCGACCACGGAAACCACGGTCGATGCGGTCGGGAATACGGCCAAGGCCGCCATCACCTTCCCGCTCAAGATCCTGACCGCACCGCTGACGGCCTTGTCCAATCGCCAATAGTTCCCACATCGAAGGAAAGACGCGCGCGCCGCGCCGCTTTTCCAGGGGCGACGCCATGCGCCCTCGCCCAGGACCCGATTGCCTATGACCGCTCCGATCGACAGCCCCTGCATCAAGCTCTGCCGCATCGACACGGCCACCCGCCTGTGCGTCGGATGCCTGCGCACGCTTGAGGAGATCGCCGGCTGGGGCCGATTGACGCCAGAGGAACGGCGCCAGGTCATGGCCGCCCTTCCGGCACGCGGATCTCTCCTGACGGAGGCCGGCTGATGTTTCGCGGCGGCTTTGCCGGAACGCTGGTGCTGGTGGTTCTCGGCATCATCATTTTCGCGGCCATCCTGGCCTTTCTGACCGGTACGGACATGCCGGGAGACGGCACGATGTTTTCCGACGCCGGCCCCAGGGTCGTCGCGCTGATCGCGCTGCTGCTCGTGATAGGCGGGCCGATGCTTGCAGCGCCGCGTCAGATCCCGGCCTTGTTGCGCGGGCTCGTGCTGTGGACGCTGTTCGGCCTCGTGCTCGTTGGCGGCTACGCCTACCGGGCGGAACTGGAAGACGCCGGACGCCGGATCATGGGGACGCTGTGGCCGGGCACGGCCATCGAGGATCGCGCGGGCACGATCACGGTCGTGCGCGACCGGAGCCGGCAATATCGCATCAAGGCCCGGGTGAACGACGCGGCAGTCGATTTCGTGTTCGATACGGGCGCGTCGGCCGTCACGCTGACGCAGGACGACGCCCGCGCGGCCGGCATCGATCCGTCGACCCTGAGCTACACCGTGCCCGTTTCAACAGCCAACGGGCAGTCGACCTTCGCTTTGACCACGCTGGAGGAGCTGCGGATCGGCAGTCTGCGCCTTGAGGATGTGCGCGCCTTCGTGGCGCGGCCGGATGTGCTTGAAACCAGCCTGCTCGGCCTCTCGGCCCTCGACCGGCTGAAAGGGTGGCGGGTCGAGGGCGACCGGCTCATTCTCGAGCCGTGACGCGTCCGACCCGCCGTCTGATCAGCCCCAGAGGCTCCAGGCGAAGCGGGCCGCCACCAGCAGCAGGAACAGGCCGAAGAAGACCTCGAGCTGCCGCTTCGGCAGGGCGTGAGCAATCTTGACGCCGAAGGGAGCGGCAAAGGTCGTGATCGGAATGATCAGCGCCACGCCCAGCAGGTTGACGTACCCGAGGGAAAACGCCGGCAGGTCAGGATTTCCCCAGCCGGCCCAGATCATCCCGACAACGCCCGGAATGGAAATCAGCACGCCGGTGCCGGCGGAGGTCGCCACCGCCTGGTGGATCGGACGGCCGTAGAGCGTCATGAAGGTGTTGTTCATCACGCCGCCGCCGATCCCCATCAAGGTGGAGAAAAAGCCGATCAGCGCGCCGCACACCGCGCGCAGCGGGTTGCCTGGAATATCCGCCCCCAGCCGCCAGCTCTCCCGGTTGAACAGCATGCGCAGGCCGACGACGACGGCGATGCCGGCGAAGATCGCCTTCAGGCCGTCGCCGGACACATAGGCGGCAACAAGGCTCGCCACGATCACGCCGGCGGGCACCGGGATCAGCCAGCTCTTCAGGAGCTCCAGATCGGCGGCGCCACGCTTCTTGTGAGCCGCGAAGGAGCGCAGCGAGGTGGGGACGATAATGCCGAGCGACGTCGCGACGGACACATGCATGCGCACGGATTCGTCGACGCCCAGCCAGGTGAGAAACTCAAAAAGGACCGGAACGAGAACCGCCCCGCCACCGATGCCGAAGACACCGGCAAGAAGTCCGGCCACGGCCCCGGACGCGACCAACGCCACGACGAGCCCGATTATTTCGCCGTTGATCGACGAGAGATCCATGAAAGCCCCCAAGCACTGCGGGAAGAGGAAGCGGGAGGTGGGGCGGTTCGCCTAGCGACCGCCCGTCCCTGTCATTTCTAACTGACCCAGACCGGCGGCTTTGTCCAGTGTCGCCTCGCCAATCTCGGCAAGTGCCGTGTCCAGAACCTCGACGCCGGCGCCGGGACGAACCGCATCCACGGTCAACCGCCGCCGCCAGGCGCGTGCACCTGGAACGCCGTGATAAAGCCCGAGCATGTGGCGCAGGAGCTGGTTCACCCTCGCCCCCTCCTTGAGGCGCTCGAGAATGAAGGGCCGGAAGCGCTCGACGGCCTCGACCCGGCTCGCGACCGGGTCCGCCGTACCGTAAAAGCGGCTGTCGACGCCCGCCAGAAGCCAGGGATCGTGATAGGCGGCGCGCCCGAGCATGACCCCGTCGACATGCGGCAGGTGCGCGGACGCCTCCTCAAGCGAGCCGATGCCGCCGTTGATGCCGATGAAGAGATCGGGAAACCGGCGCTTCAAACGATACACGCGGTCATAGTCGAGCGGCGGGATGTCGCGGTTTTCCTTCGGCGACAACCCCTTGAGCCAGGCCTTGCGGGCATGCACCCAAAGGCCGTCGACTCCGCTGGCGACAACGGCGTCGGCCAGCGCATCGAGAGCGACCTCCGGGTCCTGATCGTCGACGCCGATCCGGCATTTCACCGTCACCGGGATGCGCACCACCGCCTTCATCGCCGAAACGCATTCGGCAACCAGCTCCGGTTCGCGCATCAGGCAGGCGCCAAACCGTCCCGACTGGACGCGATCGGACGGGCAGCCGACATTGAGGTTGACCTCGTCATAGCCGAAGTCCTCGACGATGCGCGCGGCCTCGGCAAGCTGACCCGGATCTGACCCGCCGAGCTGGCAGGCAACCGGATGCTCCAGATCGCGAAACCCCAAAAGCCGCTGGCGATCTCCGTGCACGACCGCTGCCGAGGCAACCATCTCCGTGTAAAGCAACGCATGCCGCGAGAGCGTGCGGTGGAACGCCCGGCAATTGAGATCGGTCCACTCCATCATGGGCGCAACGGCAAATCTGGCGTATTGGCTCATCTGCATGTTTGCATGTCTTCAGACTGTTGGCGGCTGCGGTCATGGGGAGGCGTGCGGCCTCCCCTTATGCAGCGTCCGCGACGCCGCATTTCAGATGGTCCGGCGCTTGCCTGCCTGGCGCTGTTGCAAAAAGGCGGGCATCGCGCTGGCACGGTCAAGGACCGGCCACTCTGCGGACGGCCTTCATATAGACGACTGTGCCGCGAAGGGAAACCGCCACGTCCTTGCAGGCGCAGGCGCGTGCCGGGGGAGCCACGGTGACCAAAGCGCTCACAACGGCCAGAACACCAGCAAAAGCGGAATGCTGACAACCACGACCAGGACTTCCAGCGGCAGGCCCATCCTCCAGTAGTCGCCGAAACGGAACCCTCCGGGACCCAGGATCAGGGTGTTGTTCTGGTGGCCGATCGGCGTCAGGAAGGCGCAGGAGGCCCCGATCGCGACCGCCATCAGGAAACTGTCGGGACTGACGCCCAATGTGGCGGCTATGCCGAGCGCAATCGGACAGAGCACGGCAGCGGTGGCCGCATTGTTCATCACATCCGACAAGAACATCGTCGTAATCAACACGACCACGAGCGCGGCAACGGGGTTGCCCTGGGCAATCGTGTCGACAAGGAACCGGGCGAGCAGGTCGGCTGCCCCCGTGCTCTGCATCGCGCCGGCAACCGGGATCAGCGCCGCGAGCAGGACGATCACCGGCCAGTCGATGGCGGTATAGACCTGCTGCAACGGCACCGTGCGCAGCACCATGGAGGCCAGCACACCGAGCGCGAAGGCAACGGCGGCGGGCAGCACGCCGAGGGTCACCACGCCGATCGCGGCCAGCATGATCGCGCCGGCGGTGATCGCCAGACGCTTGTCGGGAATGCGCAGCTCGCGCTCGCCGAGCGGCACGCAACCGGTCTCGTTGACGAACCCCGTGACCGCATCCGCTGCGCCCTGCACCAGCAGCAGATCGCCGGACCTGAGCTTGACCGTGCGAAGCCGGGCGCGCGGCGGACGGCCTTCGCGCGCGACCGCCAGCAGGTTGAGCCCGTAGCGGGTGCGAAGAAAAAGATCGCTGGCCGACTGGCCGACGATCGTCGATCCGGGCAGGACGGCGAGTTCACGCAGCACTATTTCATTGTTGCGATCGCGCTCCCGACGCTCGTCCTCGTCCGTCTCTCCGGGCTTAGAGCTGCCGTCTTCGTCGCCGGCCGTCTCGTCCCTGCCGGTAGCACCCTCTTTGTCCGCCTCGTCGTCGTGCCGCTCGAGCGAGATATCGAAAACGGACAGGGCCTCGGCCAGCGCATCGACATCGGCCTCGAGAACCAGAATGTCGTTCGCGCGGATATGGCGCCCGCCGTGGGGCGCGGTCAGGCGGACCTCGTTGCGCACCAGACCGACAACCTGCGCTTCGCTGTCCTCGATCTTGCGCTCGAAGGCGCGCAGGGTCATGCCGACCGCCTTGCTGCTTTCGGGAACATGCAGCTCCGTGAAGTAGGCCCCTGTTTCAAAGCCTTCCCCGGCTGCGGACTTGCGCGACGGCACCAGCCGCCAGCCGATGACGGCGACGAAGAGGACGCCGGCCACCGCAACGGCAAGCCCCACGGGCGCGAAGTCGAAGATGGCGAAATGCCCCGGCCCGACCTCGGCCCTGAAACCGGACACGATGAGGTTGGGCGGCGTGCCGATGAGCGTGGTCATGCCGCCGAGGATGGTGCCGAATGCCAGCGGCATGAGAACCTGACCGGGCGCCAGGTCGAGCCGGTCGGAGAGCTGCACCGCGATCGGCATCAGCAGCGCCATCGCCCCGACATTGTTCATGAAACCGGACAGCGCCGCGCCGAGGCCCATCAGCGCCATCATGCTCGTCATCCGCCCGGCATTGCGCGGCAGCACGCTGCGCGCCAGCCAGTCCACCGCACCCGTGTTCTGAAGGCCGCGGCTGAGCACCAGCACGCTTGCCACCGTGATCACGGCCGGGTGCCCGAAGCCGGCGAAAGCGTCCTCGGCCGGGACCAGTCCGGCGACCACGCAGGCCATCAGCGCGGCCAGCGCCACAACGTCGTGGCGATAGCGCCCCCAGAGGAAGAGGCCCATCGAGCCGGCGAGGATCAGGAAGATCAGCAGTTGAGGGGTCGTCATCAAAACGGCCTTCGAAGCTTCGCCGCCGGCGGTGGCGCTTGAACGAAAAACGGCGGTCGCCCGGAAAAGGTTCCCTTGTGCGCTCGTCACCCGCCGACCGAACCGCCTCCGTCCGCACGCCGGCGTGTTGGTGGCTTAGGCGTGACTGTTTATCGGGCCCGCGGCGCGCGCGCGATCAGATTCTGAGCAGGCGCCCCCTCACCCGCGCAACCGTCAAACCGCCTGGAGCGTGAAATCCGGCGAGCCCGCCCAGGTGAGCGTCCAGCTCGCGCCGGGACGCACGTTCTGGATGATCCCGGGATCGAAGGCGACGAAACACCGGCCGCCCTTGTGCCGGACAGACGGATAGACGAGGCCCCGGTGCCCGTGCCGGCGCAGATCGGCGGCCAGCGCCTGCCCGGCCGGATAGCCCACCAAGGGATCGGGATCGAGGGCCGGATGCTCCAGTCCATGGAGATCGGGGAAATCACCAATGAAATCCGCGAGCAGTTCGACGTAGCGGGCCTCGTCCTGATACCGGCCGATAAACCCGAGTTCGCGCGTGCGGTGAAAGCCGACTTCCTGCACGCTCGTCAAAAGGTCCCAGGAACAATACCATGCGCCGCGCTCGCCGCCGTTGAAGCGGTTGCCGTCGGCCCGGGTGTAGGTGAAGGCCGCGTTGATGTGGCTTTCGCCATAAAGACCGAGATCGTGCGCGCGGCGGGCGAAGGCCAGTTCCCGACGGTCGAGCGCGGGGCTGCCCTCCCGTTCCGCGATCAAGCGCGCGCTGGTTTCGCCTTCCAGCTCCGCCAGGATCGCCGCTTCCTCGTCGGTATCGACCAGCCCGCGCAGCACCGGAGGCTTGTGGTGGGTTTCGGAGATCAACCGGACCAATGCGCGATCGTTGAGAGACGTGATCTTCACACGCCACCCCGCAGCGCATCAACATAGGTGCGCACGCGCAGGATCTTGGGCAGCCCGCCGGCAATCATTGCATCGACGGGACGTCGGCCATCGAACTCGGGTCCGGCGTTCGCAAGCTTGACCCAGTCGCGCGAAATCGGCTCGCTGAAATAGAGCTCCAGCGACTTGTACAGACCGACAAGCGCCCCCAGACGCAGCATCTGGTCGCGCGTCAGGTCGCCTGCATAATCGGGCTTCTTCGCACGCTTCCAGGTGGAATCGGACATGTCGGCCAAAGCCGCCGCCTCGCGCAAGGTCAACGACCACGCATCGGCGATCCGGGAAAACGCCTTGAGCGCCACGGCCTGCCTGTCGGGCGCCGCACGCTCCATCACGAGACTTTCCATTCGGCAAACTCCTGAGACCACCTCAAGATACGGTCATATGATCTGAAAATCAAGCTCATATGACCCACACCCGACGACAGGGTCGCAATCGGCCCGAAAACCGCCGGGATCGTCTCGATGCAATGTCCGGGAGAGCCCTATCCCTAGGCCGCTGTCGCCTTCACCTGCGCAGCGGGGACAATCCAGTTGGCAAGATCCTCCAGATTCGGCGCAAGCTCGACTGCAAGCCCCCCGGAGAATTGCACAAATGCCTCGGCGTTCAGACGATTGAGGCCGACCAACACCGGAATGTCGGCCGAAAGCGCCTCGGCGATGGCGGTTCGAAACCCGCGTCCCTCCGCCTCGTGCTTGCCGAACTTGTTGACGATCAGGCAGTCCGCACCCTCGGCGAGCCGGGCCTCGACAAGTCCGACAGCCCGTTCCAGCGCGGCCGGATCGAGCCGGCACCCCCTCGCCTCACGCCCCAGGCTTTTCGAGATGCGGATCGATGGACCGTCGGGCAGGACCTGGACATCCATGTCGCAGGGTCCGGCGTCGTCGCGCTCTGCGTTGATCTGCACCACGCCGGTCGCACGGATCCCGTGCTGCAACAGACGACGCGAAAGACCGTGGAGCAGCAGGTCGGTATCGCCGCGCCCGGCGGCCATCGTATAGGCAATCTTCATGGTGCATCTCCTCACACGCCGGCAAACGGCTGGAATTCGACCAATGCGCCCTCCGGCAGCACGTCCGTTTCGGCCGGCAGGAACATCAGGCCATGCGCCGTCGGCAAGCCGCCGACACGCGCGGAATGGGTGGCATTCTGGAAAGTCACGACCTCGCGCCCCAAGGCGTCGAACCCGACAATCGTCACCGGCCGGATCTCGCATCTCCCTGCCTTGCGGCGAATGCCATGGGCGGTCACGACGTGGCGCCGGCGGGGGCCGGAGACGGATTGACCGCAAAGCCGCCGCAGCACTGCCGTCCCGAAGAGTTGCCAGGTGACGAAGGCCGCAAGCGGATTGCCCGGCAGGCCAAGCCAGAGGGCGGAACCGAGACGACCGAACGCCACCGGCTTTCCGGGCTTGATGGCGACGCCGGCAAAGCGGATATCGGCCTCAAGCTCACCAAGGGCCGCGCGGACATGATCCTCCTCGCCAACCGAGAGGCCGCCGGAGGTCACGACAAGATCCGCGACACCGGCCATCCTGGCCAGCTGCAGCTTGAGACCGTCGCGACAGTCGGCGGAATGCTCCACGGCAACAAGCTCGACGGATGGACGTGCCAACTCGGCGCACAGCATCGGGGTATTGGTGTCCCAGATCTGCGCCGCCGAGCGCGTCGCGCCCGCCGTTCGGATCTCGTCCCCGGTGACCAGCAGCGCGACGCGGATCCGCCTGCGCACCCGGACGTCGCCGGCGCCCGCCGCTGCGCAAGCGGCAATTTCGCGGGGTCCAAGCGTATGGCCGGCGTCGACCACCGTTTCACCCGCCGCCATCTCGCTGCCCACGCGGCGGATGTTCGCGCCGATGTCGGGCCGCCGGTCGATGCGAACCCGGTTCGCGAGACGCTGCACCTGCTCCTGCATGACGACCGTATCCGCCCCTTCGGGCACGGGCGCGCCGGTGAAGATCCGGGCCGCTGCGCCGGTTGCGAGGGGCCGGCCCGCGTTTTGTCCCGCCGGAACGCGCGCCGACACGGCGAACGTCCAGGGTCCGTCTCCGGCCAAACCGGCCGCTTCAATCGCATAGCCGTCCATTGCCGCATTGTCGAACGGCGGCATCGCCGCTTGGGCGAAAACCGGCTCGCCCAGGGTACGGCCGAAGGCCTCGCCAAGAACAAGGCGCTCCGTCTCTCCGACCGGCGCTGTGACCTCCGAGATCCGGCGCAGCGCCTCATCGAGACTGATGAGGGAGCTGGTGTGTTCCGGCGCGTCGCATCCGCAACCGTCCGGCATGTGCTTGAGCAGGACCGTCATTCCACCGTCTCCTTCAGGAAATGTCCGGGTCCGACCGTGCAATCGAGATCGCGCAATCGGCCGTCCTTCAGTCCGTAGATCAGGCCGTGGATGCGCAGGTTCGTGCGACGTCGCCACGCCTTCTGGATGATCGGGGTTTCGGCGACCCGTCGAACGCCCTCGATCACGTTCAGTTCGGCCAGCCGGTCGCGCCGCGCGTCGATGTCCGCGCATTTGGCGAGATCCAGTGCATATGCGCGCGCAAGACGGCGAACCGGCTCCAGCCAGTGGTCGGCCAACCCGTGCGGCATGTCCTCGGTCGCCGCCTTCACGCCGCCGCATCCGTAGTGCCCGCAAACGATGATCTCGCGCACCTTCAACGCATCGACGGCGAATTCCAGCGCCGACAGGAGGTTCATGTCGGAGGAATGAACGACATTCGCCACATTGCGGTGGACGAAGACCTCGCCCGGATCGAGCCCGGCGACGACATTTGCCGGCACCCGGCTGTCGGAACAGCCGATCCAGAAGAATTCCGGCGTTTGCTGGGACGCAAGCCGCAGGAAATACCCCGGGTCCTCCGCCTTGCGCGCCTGCGACCAGACGCTGTTTCGCTCCAGCAGATCAGCCAGCATGTGTCGTCTCCGTCGGTCGGCCAAGCCCGCGGCGCTGTCTCATCCGCAAGGAAAGGGTGTGCAGGTCGCTGTCGGTCAGGCGCAGTCTTGCAAACGGGAGGATGATCGCGTTCTCGAAGATCAGATGGTTCCTGGTGTGGCCGACATAAGCGACCACACGCTCGCGCTCGTCCGGCGACAGGCCGTCCCCGCCGCGCTCCAGCCGCGCGAGCGCGGCTTCGACGGGCGGCGTCTGCGCATCGCTGCGCCGGTGGTCGCCGACAAGTCGGTCGATGGCCTTCCCGATCTCGTCCGGCGGTTCACACCGGCGCCTGAGCAGCGGAAACAGATCCTGTTCCTCGTCTTCCAGGTGAAGGGGAAGTTCGTCCCTCAAGAAACCAAGAACATGGGTCACCTCAAACGACCGCGGCACATCGGCAGTGGCGATCCTTTCGAGCATGGCGCAGATCTCCCGTTCACGCAGATGGTCCTCGTGGAAAAAGGCCAGCGGATCACTCAACAGCTCCGGATCGGTTGGCCGCAGACAATCGCTCCGCCGCCCGGTGTCTGCATGGCTGCGCATCGGCCCCTCCTTTCCCGCTAGGCCGGGCGCAGGTCGCACCCGGTGATTTCGGCGGACGCGACCAGAACGTTGACGAAGGCGCGGGCTTCTCGCGCCCAGGCGGCCTTCTCCATCGCCGCCGATATCTTGTCGCGCACCGCCTCGAACGGCAGCGTGGCCCCCGGTGCGACCGCATCCATGCGGATGACGTGCCAGCCGTGGCGCGTCGCAACCGGCTCGGGCGTGATATCGCCCTCCGACAGCCGGCGCAGCGCGGCCTCGAACTCCGGCACCGTATCGCCGGGACCGAGCTGGCCTAGCGCCCCGCTCGAGCCCCTGGAACCGCAATCGCTGTGGTTCGCCGCCAGCCGGGAGAACCCGGCCGGGTCGGCGAGCGCCTGCCGTGTCAGATCGAGCGCCCTCGCTTTGGCCGCTTCGGCCTGCGCTGTATCGGCGTGATCGCAGGCGACGAGGATGTGCGAGACCTCCCAAAGCGGCGGCGCGCGGAACCGTTCGGGGGCGCGCGCCCATTCGGCGCGGATCTCCGCGTCTGTCGGAGCCTCGATCTCGACGGCGATTTCCAGAAGCGCGCGGATGAGCGCTTCCTCTTCGGTCTCGAACCGGCCGGGCCCGACCTCTTCCGGCTCCGCGTCGAGCCCGCGACGCCGCGCGTCCTCAAGCAGGAGCGTGCGCAAGACGACGGCATTTGCCGCCTTCTTCCATGCCAGGCCGGGCTTGCCCCGGGGCGCCTCGTGGTTTTGCGCTTCGGCGGCGATGGTCCGGCTGTCGATCACCTGCCCGTTGACGCTGACCGTGGTTTCGATCGCCGACGGCGCCGTGGCCTCGCCGGCGACCGTTTGTCCGTTGACGGAAAAGACGGTTCTTGGATTGGCACTCATGGTTGTCACTCCGCTGGCGTGGAGGGTGCGGAACCGGGCGCTCCGGCGGCCGCCGGGCGCGCACCGGGCTCACGGCGCGGCGGCAGAGGGGTCTGCCGGCGCGAGCGGACGATCTGGTATCCCGGCCGGGCCAGCAGATACCGCACCGGCGCAGCGAAGCCGGAGAAGATGTGCACCAGCCGCGTAAACGGAAACAGGATGGTGATCAGGAGGCCGAGGAAGATGTGGGTCTTGTAGAGCCAGTGCACGTCGACGACCATCGCCCAGGCATTGAGGTTGAGCATCACCACGCTCTGCGACCAGGTCATGAAGCGAACCATCTCGGATCCGTCCATGTGCTGGAGCGTCAGGAAGATCGTGCCGAGGCCGATGAAGAGCTGCAGCCAGATCAGGACCAGAATGCCGATGTCGGCAAAGCTGGTGGTCTGCCAGATCCGCGGATCGGTGACCCGGCGGTGGATCAGCATCGATGCGCCGATAAGCGCGAACACGCCGGCGACGCCGCCGACCAGAACCGCCAGCCATTGCTTTAGCGCATAGGGCACGCCCAGCGCATCCAGCACCCAGATCGGCGTGAACAACCCGACGAGATGACCGAAGAAGACGACGATGATGCCGACATGGAAAAGGACCGATCCCCAGAACAGCTGCTTTTGCCGCAGGAGCTGGCTGGACGACGATTTCCAGGTGAAGGGATCGCGTTCATAGCGTGCGATGGAGCCGACGATCAGCACGGTCAGCGCGACATAGGGCATGATCCCGAAGATGAAGTAGTCGATATCGTAGCTTTCAAACATGTTCGTGATCTCCCTATTGGCCGGCGTGCCGCTGCGCCGGATCGACCGGCATGTCCATGCGCGAAAGCATGTCGCGCACCTGCGGGCATCCCGCATTGGGGTCGGGACCGAAACGCACTTCGCTCTCCTCCCAGACCTCGTCCAGCGCCTCCAGATCGTTCGGATCGACGTCGGGTTGGTCCAGAAGCTCCGCGACGGCGGCGCGGTTCACGCTGTCTCCGCTCAGTTGCAGAAGCGCGATGAAGACGGCGGCATAGGCGCTTTCCCGCCGCAAGAGCCGCTGGTTCAACGCGGCCAGGATGTGCGCGGCATCGGCAAGCGTCGCCCGCGCCTCGGTGAACGGCCGCGTTGCCAGGAACTCCAGCAACACCGGCAGGTGATCGGGGAGTTCGCAGGTCGCGGGATCAAAGCCCCCGTCCCGGTAGGTTTCCAGCAGGCTGACCATCGCCCCGCCCCTGTCCCGGCTCTCGCCGTGGACATGTTCGAACAGGTTCAGCGATAAGGTGCGTGACCGGTCGAAGAGGCTGACGTAACGCTCCTCAAGCTCGTAGATGTCGCGGCCGGCAAGTTCCTCCACGAAAGGACGCAGGTCCCGGCGCGCCGCTGCGGTCAGACGCGTGTCCGATGCCAGCACGGCGCCGATTTCCGGCATGGCCTGCTGCAATCCGCGCGTCGGATAGCTGAGGAGAAGCGAGAGGGCCTTCAGGGTGCGGTCCATCACATCACCTCCTTCGGCATTTTCAGGGGCTTCTTGGCGCCGCCGAACAGCGACCCCTTGGAGACGCCGGTGGAACAGCCATTGCCATCGGTGAACCCGCAGCCACCCTTGAGGTCGTAGGCATCCTCGACCTGTTCGCGGTGGGTGGTCGGGATCACGAAACGATCCTCGTAGTCCGCAAGGGCCATGATCTTGTACATGTCCTCGATCATGGCACCCGTCAGACCGACGCGTGCGGCGACCGCCTCGTCGTTGACGCCGTCCACCGTCTTGGCGCGCATGTAGGAGCGCATCGCAAGCATGCGTTCCAGGGCTGTCGCCACCGGAGCCTCGTCGCCTGCGGTGAGCATATTGGCGAGATACCGCAAGGGGATGCGCAGGTTGCGGACATCCGGCATGTCGCCGTCCATGCCGATGGCACCCGCCTCTGCCGCATTCTGGATCGGGCTGAGCGGCGGGATGTACCAGACCATCGGCAGTGTCCGGTATTCGGGATGCAGCGGAAAGGCGACCTTCCACTCCATCGCCATCTTCCAGATCGGGCTTTCCTGCGCAGCCTTGATCCAGTCTTCCGGAATGCCGTCGGCCCGTGCGGCCTCGATCACCGCCGGATCGTTCGGATCGAGGAAGACGCCGAGCTGGGCATCGTAGAGATCGGTCGTGTCCTCGGCGTTCGCCGCTTCCTCGATCTTGTCGGCGTCATAAAGCATCACGCCGAGATAGCGGATCCGCCCGACGCAGGTCTCCGAACAGACCGTCGGATTGCCGCTCTCGATGCGCGGATAGCACAAGGTGCACTTCTCCGACTTGCCGGTGGACCAGTTGTAATAGACCTTCTTGTAGGGACAGCCCGAGACGCACATGCGCCAGCCGCGGCATTTCTCCTGATCGATCAGGACGATGCCGTCTTCCTCGCGCTTGTAGATCGCCCCCGAGGGGCATGACGAGACGCAGGTCGGATTGAGGCAGTGCTCGCACAGACGGGGGAGATACATCATGAAGGTGTTCTCGTATTCCCCGTAGATCTCCTTCTGGATGCCCTCGAAATTGTAGTCCTGCGAGCGCTTGGAGAATTCGCCGCCCAGGATCTCCTCCCAGTTCGGCCCCTTCTCGATCTTCTCGATCCGCTCGCCGGTGATCTTCGAGCGCGGGCGCGCGGTCGGAAACGCCTCCATCTCGGGAGCCGATTTCAGGTGGTCGTAGTCGAAGTCGAACGGCTCGTAGTAGTCGTCGATCTCCGGCATGTTCGGATTGGCGAAGATGTTCGCCAGGATCCGCCACTTCGAGCCCTGCCTGGGCTGGAGCTTGCCGGATTTCGTCCGCTCCCAGCCGCCTTTCCAGCGCGCCTGGTTTTCCCAGTCCGTCGGATAGCCGGTGCCCGGCTTGGTTTCCACGTTGTTGAACCAGGCGTATTCGACGCCGTCGCGGCTGGTCCAGACGTTCTTGCAGGTGACGGAGCAGGTGTGGCACCCGATGCATTTGTCGAGGTTCAGCACCATGCCGATTTGCGCACGGATTCTCATTCTGCGGCCTCCTTCGCGGTCGCTTCGCCGTCGAGCCAGTCGACTTTCTGCATCTTGCGGACGATGACGAACTCGTCCCGGTTCGATCCGACGGTGCCGTAGTAGTTGAACCCGTAGGATTGCTGGGCGTAGCCGCCGATCATGTGGGTGGGCTTGAGCACGGCGCGCGTGACGGAGTTGTGGATCCCGCCGCGCTTGCCGGTCTTCTCCGATCCGGGCGTGTTCACGATCTTTTCCTGAGCGTGATACATGAACGTCGTGCCGTCCTTGATCCGCTGTGAGACCACGGCCCGGGCGGTCAGCGCCCCGTTGATGTTGTAGAGTTCCACCCAGTCGTTATCGACGACGCCAGCGGTCTTCGCGTCGTTCTCCGAGATCCAGATCACCGGCCCGCCGCGATTGAGCGTCAGCATCAAAAGGTTGTCGGTATAGGTGGAGTGGATGCCCCATTTCTGGTGCGGCGTGATGAAGTTCAGCACCACATGCGGCGTGCCGTCGCGCGCCTCGTCGTTGATCTCCGCTCCGACGGTCTTCAGGTCGACCGGCGGCCGGTAGGACATGAAGCCCTCCCCGAAAGCGCGCATCCACAGGTGGTCCTGATAGAGCTGCTGACGCCCGGTCAGCGTGCGCCAGGGGATCAGCTCATGCACGTTGGTGTAGCCGGCGTTGTAGCTGACCTTCTCGCTTTCGATGCCGGACCATGTCGGCGACGAGATGATCTTGCGCGGCTGGGCCGCGATGTCGTTGAAGCGGATCTTGTTGTGATGCTCGCCGTCGGCGAGATGCGTGTGCGCCCGCCCGGTCGCCTTCTCCAGAGCCTGCCACGCCTTGACCGCGACCTCGCCATTGGTTTCCGGCGCCAGCATGAGGATCACTTCGCAGGCGTCGATCGCCGTTTCGATCTTCGGACGGCCGGCGGCCGGCCCCTTGGTCTGCACGCCGTTCAGGGCGGCGAGATTGTCGATCTCGTCCTGGGTGTTCCAGCTGATCCCCTTGCCGCCGTTGCCGAGCGTGTCCATGAGCGGGCCCAGCGCGACGAACCGGTCATAGATCGCGGTGTAGTCGCGTTCGACGGCGATGAAATTCGGCGCCGTCTTGCCCGGGATCAGGTCACATTCGCCCTTGGCCCAGTCCTTGACCTGATCCTGCGCGATCTCGGCGGGCGTATCGTGCAGGATCGGAAGCGCGACGACGTCGGTTTCCTTGCCGAGGACCTCCGGCGCGACGTCCTGGACCTTGCGGGCAATGGATTTGAAGATCTCCCAGTCGGACTTGCTCTCGTAGGCCGGATCCACCGCCGCCTGCAGCGGATGGATGAACGGATGCATGTCCGAGGTGTTCATGTCGTCCTTCTCGTACCAACTGGCCGTCGGCAGGACGATGTCGGAGTAGACGCAGGTGGTGGACATGCGGAAGTCTATGGTCACCAGAAGGTCGAGCTTTCCGCGCGGCCCCTCCTTGTGCCATTTCGCCTCCCTGGGGAGCTGGCGCCCCTCCTCGCCCAAGTCCTTGCCCATCACCCCGTGATCGGTGCCGAGCAGGTGCTTGAGGAAATACTCGTGCCCCTTGCCCGAGGACCCCAACAGGTTCGACCGCCAGACGAACAGGTTGCGCGGCCAGTTCGCCGGATCGTCCGGATCCTGGCACGACATCTCCAGATCGCCGGACTTGAGCTGCTCGGCGACATAGGTTGCGACATCCTTGCCCGCCGCCTTGGCGGCTTTTGCGACCTCCAGCGGATTGGTCTTGAGCTGCGGGGCGGAGGGCAGCCATCCCATGCGCTCGGCGCGGATGTTGTAGTCGATCAGGCTCGCATCCCAGTCGCCCTCCGGCGCGGTCGGCGACAGGATTTCGGACGCGGCCAGCGTCTCGTAGCGCCACTGGTCGGTGTGCGCGTACCACGCGCTGGTCGAGTTCATGTGCCGCGGCGGACGGCTCCAGTCGAGGGCGAAGGCCAAGGGCTGCCAGCCCGTCTGCGGCCGCAGCTTCTCCTGGCCCACGTAATGCGCCCAGCCGCCGCCGGACTGGCCGACGCAGCCGCACATCACCAGCATGTTGATGACGCCGCGATAGTTCATGTCCATGTGGAACCAGTGGTTCATCGCGGCGCCAATGATGATCATCGACTTGCCGTTGGTCTTCTCCGCGTTTCTGGCGAACTCGCGCGCGACATGGATGATCTTGTCGGCGGACACGCCGGTGATCTTCTCCGCCCAGGCCGGCGTGCCGGGCATGTCGTCGGCATAATCGCCGGTCACCCAGTCTCCGCCCAGGCCCCGGTCGAGGCCGTAGTTGGCGCAGAACAGGTCGAACACCGTCGCGACCACGATCTCGCCGTCCGGCGTTTGCACGCGCTTGACGGGAATGTTCCGCGTCAGGACCTTCGGGTGCTTGGCGTCGGTCCGGAACTGGCCGATCGCCTCGCCGCCGAAGTAGGGGAAGTCGACGCCGACGACATCGTCGTGATCCTCCTCAAGGACGAGGCTGAGTTTCAGCTTCGTGTCGGCCGTGCCGGCCCGTTCCTCGAGGTTCCATTCGCCGTGTTCGCCCCAGCGGTATCCGATGGACCCGTTCGGCGCGACCAGACCGTTCGACACCTCGTCGAAGGCCACGGTCTTCCATTCCGGATTGTTGGCTTCGCCGAGCTTGCCGTCGAGATCGTCGGCCCGCAGGAAGCGGCCGGGTACCATCTTGCCGTCCGTCTCGTCGAGCCGGACCAGCATCGGGAAATCTGAATAGCGGCGACAATAGTCTTCGAAATACTCCGTCTGCCGGTCGAGATGGAATTCGCGCAGGATCACGTGGCCGAACGCCATGGCGAGCGCTGCGTCGGTGCCCTGTTTCGCGTTCAGCCAGACGTCGCCGAACTTGGCGGCCTCGGAGTAATCGGGGCAGATCACCGCGGACTTGGTGCCCTTGTAGCGCGCCTCCGTGTAGAAATGCGCATCCGGCGTGCGCGTCTGGGGCACATTCGACCCCCACAGCAGCAGATAGCCGGCGTTATACCAGTCCGCGCTTTCGGGAACGTCCGTCTGCTCGCCCCAGGTCATCGGGCTTGCCGGCGGCAGGTCGCAATACCAGTCGTAGAAGCTCATGCAGACGCCGCCGAGCAGGCTCAGATAGCGCGAGCCGGCGGCGTAGCTGACCATTGACATCGCCGGGATCGGCGAAAACCCGAAGACGCGGTCCGGCCCGTAGGTCTTGGCGGTATAGGCATTGGCGGCGGCGACGATCTCCGTCGCCTCGTCCCAGGTGGCGCGCACGAAGCCGCCCTTGCCGCGTGTCTCGACATAGGAGGCACGCAGGACCGGATCGTTCTGCAGCCTGGTCCAGGCCTCGACCGGGCTCAGGTTTTGACGCAGCTCGCGCCAGACCTTCATCAACCGGCCGCGCACCAGAGGGTTCTTCACCCGGTTGGCGCTGTAGAGGTACCAGGAATAGGACGCCCCGCGCGCGCAGCCCCGCGGCTCGTGGTTCGGCAGGTCCGGGCGGGTGCGCGGATAGTCCGTCTGCTGGGTTTCCCAGGTGACGATGCCGGACTTCACATAGATCTTCCAGGAACACGATCCCGTGCAGTTCACCCCATGGGTCGAGCGCACGATCTTGTCGTGCCGCCAGCGGTTCCGGTAGGTGTCCTCCCAGTCGCGGCTTTCGCGGGTGACCTGACCGTGGCCGTTGGAGAATGTGTCCAGCTGCTTGGGCGTCAGGAAGTTCAGTCTGTCGAGCAAGTGGCTCATATCGTCATCTCCTGTGGCTCCCCGGCGCGCGCGGGCCGCGCAACCGGGGGCATGGATGGGTCAGCACGGCACCGGTGCGTTCTTGCGGCTGTAGAAGATCCAGGTGATCGCGATGCAGACCACGTAGAAGGCGAGGAAGCCCCACAGCGCGCCGTTGGGGGCGCCCGTCATCGAAATCGACGTGCCGTAGGCCTTGGGAATGAAGAAGGCCCCATAGGCGGCGATCGCCGAGGTGAAGGCGATGATCGCGGCGCTCTCGCGCTCGGACTGCTTCAGGGTCGCGGCCGCGTCCAGCTCCGGCATCAGCCGCGGGACTTCCCGGCGCATGATCGTCGGGATCATCTGGAAGGTGGAGGCATTGCCCACCCCGGTCAGGAAAAAGAGCGCCATGAAGCAGGCGAAGAAGCCCCAGAAGTTTCCGGTCGGGCTGGCCGCCGAGGGCAGGAACTGCAGCACGCCCCACACCGCGACGATCATGCCGAGGAACGTCCAGAAGGTGACGCGCCCGCCGCCGAAGCGGTCGGAGACCCAGCCCGTGGCCGCACGGCTCAGCGCTCCGACCAGCGGGCCGAGGAAAGCGTATTGCAGGACGTTCACATCCGGAAACTGCGTCTTCATCAAGAGCGGAAAGCCGGCGGCATAGCCGATGAAGCTGCCGAAAGTGCCGGTGTAGAGAATGCACATCACCCAGTTGTGGAACCGCTTGAAGATCACCGCCTGGTCCCTGAAGGAGGCCTTGGCGTCGGCGATGTCGTTCATGCCGAACCATGCGGCGACGGCGCTGAGCACGATGAACGGCACCCAGATGAAGCCGGCGTTCTGGATCCAGAGTTGGCTGCCGTCCTCAAGCGTGACGGGCTCGCCGCCGAGCGCGCCGAAAACCCCGGCGGTGATCACCATCGGCACGACGAACTGCATCACCGACACGCCGAGATTGCCGAGACCGGCGTTCAGCGCCAGGGCATTGCCCTTGGTTTTCTTCGGGTAGAAATAGGCGATGTTGGCCATCGACGAGGCGAAGTTGCCGCCGCCGAAACCGCACATCAGGGCAAGCGCCAGGAACACCGTGTAGGGCGTCTCGGGGTTCTGCACCGCAAAGCCGATCCCGAGCGCCGGCAAAAGCAGCGTGGCTGTTGAGATCGCGGTCCATTTCCGGCCACCGAAGATCGGGATCATGAAGCTGTAGAAGATCCTGAGCGTCGCGCCGGACAGGCCCGGCAGCGCGGCAAGCCAGAACAATTGTCCGGTCGAATAGTCGAAGCCGATGGCCGGGAGCTTGGCGACCACGACCGACCAGACCATCCAGACCGAAAAGGCCAGCAGCAGGTTGGGGATCGAGATCCAGAGATTGCGGGTTGCGATGGCATGGCCCTTGGCCTTCCAGAAGGCCTCGTCCTCGGGCCGCCAGTCGGTCAGGGTCGGGCCCGGCCGAGCGGCATTGGCGTTGGTGATTGTCATGGGGTCGGTCCTTTCAGACGCGGATTGCGGGGGGCGGCCGGACCCGGTCGGGGCGGCCGCCGGCCTCTCAACTCAGGCCGCCGGCTGGGTGGCCGAACGGGACGGGCGCGAGGCGCGCGGCTCCGGAGCGGGGTGCGGCTCCTGCGGCACGTCGGAGAGGAAGGTCTCCTCCGCCAGGCCCGGATGACGGGCACGCTCCATGCGCCGGATGGCGACATGCATCCACACGGTGGAAATCGCGACGATGACGAAGAGCAGCATGAAGGGAGCGGTCCACACGCCGGTCAGATCGAGCAGCACGCCGAAGGCGATCGGCAGGAAGAACCCGCCCAGGCCGCCGATCATCCCCACCAGACCGCCGACCGAGCCGACGTGATGCGGGTAGTAGACCGGGATGTGCTTGTAGACGGCCGCCTTGCCGAGGCTCATCAGGAAGCCGAGGATCACCGTCATCGCGACGAACACGCCGACGGACAGTCCGAAGCTGAACTCGATCGGCCCGGTGATACCCTGCACGACGTAGCTCGTCTGCGGGTAGCTCATGATGAAGAGGATCGCGAGCGAGCCGATGAACGTCAGATACATCACGAAGCGCGCGCCCCACTTGTCGGACATCCATCCGCCAAGCGCGCGAAAGACGGACCCGGGCAGCGAGTAGAGACCTGCGAAGACACCGGCGGTGGTCAGCGCCATCCCGTAGGCGCCGACGTAGTAGCGCGGCAGGAAACTGGCCAGCGCGACGAAGGCGCCGAAGACGAAGAAGTAATAGGTCGCGAAACGCCAGACCTGAATGTTCCGCAAAGGCTCCAGCATCGATCCCGCCGATACCGGGCCGGCGCCCGAGCGTTTGCGCTCCTCCTGCACCGGATCCGTCTTGGCCAGCAGGTAGAAGAGCACCGCAACGACGGCGAGAACGATGGCATAGACGCGCGCGGTCCCCTCCCAGCCGAGGGCAACGACCAGAAAGGGCGCGGCGAAATTCGTCACGGCGGCGCCGACATTGCCCGCCCCGAAGATCCCGAGCGCGGTGCCCTGGTGTTCCTTGTCGAACCAGCGCGAGGTATAGGCCACGCCGACGATGAAGGACCCGCCGGCCAAGCCGAGACCAAGGGCGGCGATGAGGAAGACCTCGTAGGTCTGAACGCTGGTCAGCAACCAGACCGCGACGGCCGTGATCAGCATCTGCAGCGGAAACATGATCCGCCCGCCGAACTGCTCGGTCCAGACGCCGAGGAAGATCCGGCTTACCGATCCGGTGAGGATCGGGGTTGCGACCAGCAAGCCGAATTGCGTGTCATTCAGCCCCAGGTCCTGCTTGATCTGGACCCCGATGATCGAAAAGATCGTCCACACCGCAAAGCAGACCGTGAAGGCGAAGGTGCTGAGTCCCAGGGCCCGGTACTGATCCGAGCGTGTGACGCCGTCGAGTGTGTGCATGAGCTGCCTCTCCCAACCTGTGTGCCCGCGCGTTGACCCGCGACAGGCGTAGGAAGAGAACTGCGGGACAAAACGGTCTTGCTGATTGATCCAAGTCAATCGGGCGGAAAAAGTCTATATAAATAAATGACTTGCAGAATATTATCATGTCTTAGACATCCGGTGATCAAGGCGGGTTGAAACGCCGGTCAATTTGACGCTTGATAATTGTCAAATCTTCGGACGCTGTCAGTGAGGGAAGCCACGTGCACAAAGAGATGCCCGAGTCGGATTATCCGGACATCCGGGAACTCCATTTGTTTTCGGACATGGCGCATGACAACTTCATGGCGCTGATGCGCGGAGCCTATGTGCAGGCCTTCCCGCCCCAGATCGAATTGATCACCGAGGGCGACCCAAGCGATTTCCTGCATATCGTTCTCACTGGCTCGGTCGATCTGTTTTGCAGTTGGAACGGACGCGAGACCAGCATGGCGACCGTCCGCCCGATCTCCACGTTCATTCTTGCCGCGACAATCCGCGATGCGCCCAATCTCATGTCTGCGCGAACGCTGGAGAAGAGCCGCATTGTGCTGATCCCGAGTCAGGACGTCCGCGCCATCTTCAACGTGGACAACAGCTTTGCGCGCGCGATCGTTGCCGAGTTGGCCCAATGCTACCGATCCGTCATCAAGAGCCAGAAGGATCTGAAACTCAGAACATCGCTTGAGCGTCTTGCGAATTTTCTTCTACGGCAGCAAAAACGCGCCGCCGGGGAAGCCGGCTTCGATCTGCCCTTCGAGAAACGGCGGCTTGCGTCCTTTCTCGGCATGACACCCGAGAATCTGAGCCGTGCCTTCAAGGGGCTTCAGCCCTATGGAGTCACCGTGACAGGCACCCGCATCACAATCGCAGACCAGAGCGATCTGGAGAAATTCGCAAAGCCCAGTCCGTTGATCGACGATCATTCGACCTGACCGCCGGCAAGCGGTCACCGGCCGCCCGAACTAGGACAGCGGACTGACGCCGAAGAGCCACGGATGCGCCAGGAGAAGCGCCGCATATAGCGCAAGTCCGGCACCAAGGCGCAGCAAGAGCTGCGTCCAGGAAGCCGGTTGGGAGATTACGGGTCGCGCCGCGATGCGGTCCCGGAGCCTGTGCCATCGCGCCCCCAGTTCCCGCTGTTTGCGGCGGTCGACCAGCCGCCCGCCGATCAGGGCAAAGCCCGCAAAGCTGCCGAACAGCAGCACATGGGCCAGATCGCCGTTCGGAATCAGATGCGCCGTGGCCCATAGCGCCAGCGCCAGCAGGAGCGGATGGCGAACAAGCCGCAGTATGCCGGGACGCTCGGGGTCGAAGCGGTCGTCAGCCCCTCCGCCGAAAGACAAAGGGTTCGGGCGCGTGATGGACAGGCCCAGGATCAGGCAGACAAGCAACATCAGCACCAGCGTCACATGGTTCTGCCAGGGTGCCCAATACCACAGCGGGATGTGGGGCGCGCGACCGGCAGCGGCGATGAGCCAGGCGAGGACGCCCAGGGAGAGCGCCGAATAGGCCAGCGTGAAGCCGCGCGGCCCGAGCCGGGTGATCAGGATCGGGCGGAGCGGCGGGCGGATCGGCACGGAATGCGTCACCAGAAACACCGCAAAGGCGAGTGCGAATTCCGCCCAGTCGGCCATCTGCGCCCCCTACCCGGCCTTGGCCGGCGGACGCTGGAGCAGAGAGGGGCCGTAGACGGCCGCATATCCGGCGAAGGCCAATAGCCAAAGACCGGCGGACACCGCATAGAGGAGCATTGCCTCTTCCGGCCAAAGGGCCGTCGCGACCCGCGCCAGCACCGAGATCGCAAGCGCTGCGTAGATCGCGACCGTCGCGCCGGACGCGCGCAAGGCACGCCCGGTGTGGCCCAGGGTTGCCCGCGTCATGACGGCCAGTGTCATCATGCCGATGGCACCGCCCGTCCACAGATGCTGCGCCGCCGTCCGTCCGAGCGTGTCTTCCCACAGGATCGCGGCTCCCAGAAGCAGCGCGCCAAGCGGCAGGAAGGCGTAGCCCGCGTGCAGCACCGTCACCAGAGGCTCGGCGAAGGTCCGGTCACCGGCCCATCGCGCAAGGCGGGCGAGGTGCAGCGCTCCGGCTACGATCAGGGCGGCTCCGGCGAAGGCACTGAGCGGCGCCGCGATCCACAAGAGCAGCGCCAGCAGCAGCGCCGCAAGCGCCAGCTTGTCGAACCGCTGCATGGGCGGAACGGGCAAGCGTCCGGGTTTGCGTTTCGCGAGCCAGTTGCGGGTGAACGAGGGAATGATGCGCCCGCCGATCACCGCGATCATCATGAGGGCTGCACCGAGACCGATCCGCAATCCGGTGCCGCCGGCGGCATAGCCGCCCTGTGCGGCCTCCCAGTGAAACACGGCATTGCCGAGAATGAAGACCGCGAGCATGCCGATCACGACCAGATTGCGCCAGTTCCTGCCCGCGACGATCTCCCGCCCGATTGCCAAGGCGAAGACCACCGGAAAGGCAAGGTCAATGGCGGCGACGAGACCAGGCGACAGCCCGGCCGAGAAAGCGACGGCGATGCGCCCCGAAAGCCAGATCAGCGCGAGAATGCCCAGCCGCCAGCCGACGATGGGCAGCCGCCCGGTCCAGTTCGGCACGGCTGTCAGCATGAAGCCTGCGACGACTGCTCCCAGATAGCCATAGAGAAACGCATGAGCATGCCAGGACACCGGGTCGAAGGCCGTCGGCAGCGTGATCGCACCGGCGAGCATCGCCATCCAGAGACCCATGGCGAGCGCGGCCCAAAGCGCCGCGCCAAGAAAGAACGGACGAAACCCGTAGCTCAGGAGCGCGCTCCCGCGCCAGGCACGCATTTGTGCGGCTGTCGAGGTCATCGCACAGCCTCCCGCATGAGCGCATGCAATCCGAAATCCGCGAAGACCGTCCGTCGCATCACCAACCCCATATTCAAGAGTTGATCGACACCTACTCCCTTTAAGCGGTATTTAAAATACCTGTTTTTAGCTTGATGAAGGTCTGCGGCGTCATGTCACGCGCCGGCTTCGGCCCGCGTGTCCGGGACGACCGCCTCAGAACGCCGCCGTGCCGACGAGACCGATCTCGACCGCGATCAGCGCCAGGATCAGCAGGAACAGGGTTTCCACGAGGATCACGGCGACATGCTGCCAGCCGAGCTGAAGCATGTCCTTCATGTTGGTGCGCACGCCGAGCGCGGAAATCGCGATCACCAGCATCCAGGACGAGGCGTTGACGCCAACCGTCGTCACGACTTCGGGAATGACACCGAAGCTGTTCAAGGTGGTCAGCGCCGCGAAACCGATCACGAACAGCGGCAGGCGGACCTTTCCCCCACCGCTGGCGCCGGAGCGGGCGAGCACCAGAACGACGATGATCAGCACGACGGGGAGCATGGTCACCCGCAACAGCTTGATGATCGTCGAGACGTCGCCGGCTTCCGAGGAGATCGAATAGCCGGCACCGACGACCTGCGCGACATCGTGAATGGTCGCGCCGACCAGGAACCCGCTTTGCGGATCGCTCAGGCCGAGCAGCGAAAACAGGATCGGATAGACGATCATCGCGATGGTCGAGATCGTGGTGACGGAAACGACCGTGAACAGCGTGTTGCGTTCCGTCTTGTCGTTGTGCGGGATGATGGAGGCGATGGCGAGCGCCGCCGAGGCTCCGCAGATCGCGACCGACCCGCCGGTCAACAGCGAGAACCGCCAGCCCTTGCCGAAGATCCGGCCGCAGACGAAGCCGCACCCGATGGTCAGCGCCATCAGGCCGACGACCGTCAGAAAGGTCGAGAGCCCGAGCGAGGCGATATCGGCGCCGGTGATGCGCATGCCAAGCAGCACGATGCCGGCCCGCAGCAAGGACTTGGAGGCGAACTCGATGCCCTTGGCAAAACGGTCGTCGCTCGCCAGGAAATTGAAGGCCATGCCGATCAGGAGCGCAAACAGCATGACGGGCGCGCCGTAGTGCTCGCCCAGGAATTTCGCCGCCGTCGCGACCGTGGCGGCGAGCAGCAGGCCGGGGAAAAGGGGGCCCCAACCGGACTTGAACTTCGTGAGCGAGGTTGAAACCACAAGGCACCTTTGAGGCTGCCCGGACGACGCGCCCGGGCAGCATTGACTGTTGACCCTAGCGTTTAGGCGCTGCGGTAAAGCTTTGTCATCGAGAATTCGCGATGACCGAGCGCTTCGGCCGCCGTCGCGCGACCGTTGGACGTGCGCCGGATCATCTCGATCAGCTCGTCTCCGGCCTCGTCGATGGTCATCTCGCGCCGGAGAATGCCGGATACGTCGACGTCGACATGCTCGCTCATGGTGCGCACCGTGCGCGGGTTGGCCGTGATCTTGATCACCGGCACGATGGGGTTGCCGATCACATTGCCCTGCCCGGTCGGGAAGGTATGCACGACATAGCCGCCGGCCGCCATCAGCGTCACGCATTCCGCGGCCGCCGAGGAACTGTCCATGAAGTAGAGGCCCTTGCCCGACTTCGGCGCCTCGGCAGGACCGAGAATGTCGATGAACTGCGACGTCCGGCCGATCTTCTCCAGATTGCCGAGCGCCTTTTCCTCGATTGTGGTCAGGCCGCCCTCGATGTTGCCCTTGGTCGGCTGGCTGTCGGAGAGATCATCCGTCTGATGGGCGAAGATGACATCATCTTGATACGCCTTCCACATCTTGTACCAGCGCTCGCCAACCTCCTCGTTGATCGCCCGCTTCTGGCAGATGTGCTCCGCGCCGGTGATCTCCGAGGTTTCGCCGAAGCAGCCGTAGATGCCCTCGGGAAGCAGCTTGTCGTACATGTTGCCGACCGTCGGGCACGAGCCGAGACCGGTCGTCGTGTCGCTCTCGCCGCATTTGGTGGAGACCCACAGCTCGGAGATCGAGCATTCCTCGCGCTGAAGCTCCGAGGCGAAATGAACGAACTCCTTGGCCGTGCGCGAGGCGTCCATGATCGTCTTGAGGTCGCCGTTCTGCTCGATGGAAAAGCCCTTCACCGGCTTGCCGGTGGCGGCGATGCCGTCCACGACCTTCTGGGTCCAGCCCGGCTCGATGCCGATCACCACGCAGGCGGCGACATTCGGGTTCGCGCCGGTGCCGATGATGGTGCGGAAATGCAGATCGAGGTCCTCGCCGAACTGCAGCCGGCCATAGGCATGCGGGATCGCCAGCGTGCCCTTGATGTTATTGGCCACCGCCTCGCAGGCCGCGTTGGAAATATCGTCGAGCGGCAGGATGACCACGTGGTTGCGCACGCCGACCCGGCCGTTCTCGCGCCGGTAGGCATTGATGGTGATGTTTGAGTATTTCGAAGCCATGGGAACCGTCCTTACCAGCGCTTGGTTTTGCAATTGTGGGTGTGGACGTGAGCGCCCTTCTCGATGTCGGCGATGAACTTGCCGATATCCTCACCGTATTTGATCGCGGTGTCGCCGGCCTTGATGTCCTTCAGCGCGATCTTGTGCCCGATCGGCACATCCGCCTTGGAGGTCAGCCGAAACGTCGAGTTGTCATGCGTGATGCAGCACAGCATGTCGGTGCCCGCCTTGAGCCCTTCGACGACGACGACGCCGACGTTGTCCTCCGCTTGGTGGACGAGCAGGTGTGGGATTTCAGCCATCCGGCTTTCCTTTCAGGTCAGATGTGGTTTCAGGATGATCTTCGGCGCGGTGACGGAGCCGGAGAGAAGATCGGCAAATGCCGCCGCGCCCTCCCCCAGCGGGCGCTGCAGCACCCAGTCGAGCGCGCCCAGGCGACCGTCGAAAATCGCGGCCGCCGTCTCGCGGAAGTCGTTTGCCGTATAGGTGTAGGTGCCGATGAAGGTGATCTCCTGGAGCGTCATGCGGCGGATATCGAGACCGCCGCTCGCCTGCCCCAGGCCGATATGGACGATCACCCCTCCGGGTGCTGCACGCCGGGATGCCTCCTCGCGCGTCGCCGCATAGCCGACGGCATCGACGATCAGGTCGAACATCCGCTGCGCCTGAAGGGCACCCGGATCGCGGGCGTCAAGCTTCACCTGATCGGCCAGATAGGCACAGCGCGGACCGTTCGGCTCCACCACGGTGATGTCGCTTGCCCCTTGCGCCCTGAGCGACAGCGCCGCGCCGACACCAATGGCACCGCCGCCGATCACCAGGACGCGTGCCTCTGAAAACGGCTTGACCAGCGCGCGTTGCGCCATTTTCGCCGCATGCCAGCCGCAGGCGACCGGCTCCGCCAGCGCCGCATGGTCGAAGGACACGTGATCAGGCACGGTCACGAGATTGCGCTCGGGGATGGCCAGGAACTGCGCGAAGGCGCCTTCGCGCGGCGGCATGGAGATGATCTGACGGTCGGCGCAGAGGTTTTCCCGGCCCGAGCGGCAGGCCTCGCAGGCCATGCAGGTCACCAGCGGATTGACGGTCACCCGCCGGCCGGTCTCCGGCCCGGACACGACCGTTCCGGCCGCCTCGTGACCGAGGATAAGCGGCGCCGGGCGGCGCTCGTCATGCCCCAGATAGGCATGCATGTCGGAGCCGCAGATACCGACGCTTTCGACGCGCAGCAGCGCCTCGCCCTCGGCGGGAACCGGGCTGTCGACCTCGCGGAGGTCCAGCGTCTTCTCGCCGGTATAGACAAGCGCCTTCATTTCGCGGTGAACCCCCCGTCGACCATCAGCGTCTGCCCGGTGACGTAACCGCCGGCATCCGAGCACAGGAACAGCACCGGTCCGTCGATGTCGCTCGGCTCGCCGTTGCGGCCGATGCAGGTGGCCGCCGCATTGCGCGCGGCACGCTCCGGATCGGCGAAAACGGCCGCCGTCAGCTCGGTGCGGAAGAAGCCCGGACCGATGGCATTGGCGGTAATCCCCTCCGCCGACCAGGCCTGCGCCATGGCCCGCGTCATCTGCACCACGCCGCCCTTGGTGGCGCCATAGGACAGCCCGCCGGGAAAGGCGCGATAGCTTTGCAGGGAGGCGAAGTTGAGAATGCGTCCCCAGCCGGCCTTGCGCATGCCCGGTACCAGCGCCTGCGCCAGAAAGAAGGGCGCGGCCAGATTGAGGTTGAGCGTCACATCCCAGCCTTCCGGGGTGATTTCATCCGCCGGTTCGCGGGTGTTGATCCCTGCCGCATTCACCAGAATGTCGGGCGGGCCGAAAGCGGCGCTCACGCGCTCCGCGATCCCGGCGACCTGATCGCGCTGCGCCAGATCGCCGACGACGAAACCGGCAGCCTCCCCCGCCTGACCGGCCCAGTCCTCGAGGGCGTCGCCCCGGCGCGCGACGCCGACGACCTTTGCGCCGGCGGCGAGCAACACATCGGCCGCGCGCCGGCCAAGCCCGGCACTGGCCCCGGTGACGCAGGCGGTCCTGCCGGTCAGGTCAAACAATGCGGAAGGAGACGGAACGGACATTGTGGCTCTCACATCCCCGAGGTCAGGTCGAAGGTCTCATCGGGGAAATATTTCTTCAACCGGATGTCCGCCGTGCGGGCGTGGCCTTCCATGCCCTCAAGCCGCGAGATCCGCGCGGTTGCCTCGGCAACCGGCTTCGCGCCGTCGCGGGTAGCGCGCTGCCAGGTCACGATCTTCATGTATTTGTGGACCGACAGGCCACCGGTGTAATTCGCCGCACCCGAGGTCGGCAGCACGTGGTTGGTGCCCGACGCCTTGTCGCCGAAAGCGACTGTCGTTTCCTCGCCGAGGAACAGCGAGCCGTAGCACTGCAGGCGTTCCAGCCACCAGTCGAGGTCCTGCGCCTGCACCGTCAGGTGCTCCGGCGCGTAGTCGTCGGAGGTGGCAGCCATTTCCTCGCGGTCGTCGCAGACGATCACCTCGGCATAATCGCGCCAGGCCGCCTCGGCATTCTTGCCGTTCATCTCCGGCAGGTCGGCGATCAGGCGCGGCACGATCTCCATCACCTTGCGGGCCAACGGCTCATTGTCCGTCACCAGCCAGACCGGCGAATTGTAGCCATGCTCCGCCTGACCGACGAGGTCGGCGGCGACGATCTCCGGATCCGCCGTTTCATCGGCCAGGATCAGGCTGTCGGTCGGGCCGGCGAACATGTCGATGCCGACGCGGCCGAAGAGAATGCGCTTTGCTTCCGCCACGAACTGGTTGCCCGGACCGACGAGAATATCGGCCTTCGGCAGATCGAACAGGCCGAAGGCCATGGAGGCCACGCCCTGCACGCCCCCCATGGCGAGGATCGTGTCCGCGCCGCAGAGGTCAGCGGCATAGATGATCGCGGGCGCGATGCCGACGTCTGGGCGCGGCGGCGAACAGGCGGTGATGCTGCCGCAACCGGCGACCTTTGCCGTCGTCACCGTCATGATCGCAGACGCGATGTGACTGTAGCGCCCGCCCGGGATGTAGCAGCCGGCAGCCCGCACGGGGATGCTCTTCTGCCCGGCAACAAGGCCCGGAACCACCTCGACTTCGATGTCCTTGAGCGTCGCCTTCTGGGCCTCGGCAAAGCGGCGGACATTGTCATGGGCGAACTGGATATCCTTCTTCAGCTTTTCCGGAACCTTGGCGATCGCCGCGTCGATCTCGGCGCGCGTGAGCTTGATGGCGCCGTCGTAGCGGTCGAATTTCGCGGCATATTCCAGTGCTGCCGGCTCGCCGCGGGTCTCGATGTCGTCGAGGATGGCTTGCACCGTGTCACGCACGTCGGAGGCACCGCTGGTCGGCGTGAGATCGGCTTTCTTGAGATATTTGCGGGACATCCGAAACGGCTCCTACTGGTAGATTGCTGGCAGCAGCGTCGTGGAGATCGCCGGAACGAAGGCGATCAACAGAACCACGATCAGCATGCAAAGGACGAAGGGCACGGCGTAGACGGCGATCTTGAGGATCGATTCACCGGTGAGGCCCGAGACGACAAAGAGGTTCAGTCCAAGGGGCGGCGTGATGAACCCGACGCCCAGAGCCGTGATCATCATGATGCAGAACTGGATCTCGTTCATGCCGATGTTGTCGGCGAGCGGCTTGAGGATCGGCGCCAGGATCACGATGTTCGGCGTTGTCTCCATCACGCAGCCGGCCGCGACCAGGATCAGGATCATCATGATGATCAGAACCGTGGGGTCTTCCGAAATGCCGGTTGCCGCTGCCACGAAGCCCTGCGGCACGCCCATGATCGCCAGCGCCTGAGCGAGCGGCAGCGAAAAGGCGATGATCGGCAGGATCACGCCGTTCACCTTGGCCGAACTGATCAGCATCGAGGGGAAGTCGGACAGTTTCAGCGTCTTCAGGATGAACCCGAGAATGATCGTCACGATCACCGCCGTGGCGCCGGCTTCCGTCGGCGTCAGACGGCCGGAGAAAATCCCGTAGAAGATGATCCCGGGCACGAGAAAGGCATACCAGCCCGACTTGAGTGTGGTTCCCAGACGCGCAGCCCATTCGCCGAATGTCATCTGACCGCCGCCCTCGAAGGAGTAGATGCGGTTCATCACGATGTTGGTGATCAGGATGGAAAGCAGGATCGCGACGCCCGGAATGACCGCGGCGAGAAACAGTGTCGACGCCGAGATGCCGAGCACGAGACCGATGATGATATAGGCGATGGACGGCGGGATCAGGATGCCCGTGCAGGCACCGGCCGCGACCAGCGCGCAGGCATAGGGACGCGGATAGCCGCTTTCCACCAGCCGGGCGATGGTCATGCGCCCGACCGCAGCCGCTCCGGCAGCATCCGAGCCGGAGATCGCGGCGAACATGCCGCAGACCAGCACCGTCGCGGAGCCGAAGCCGCCCTTGGTCCAGCAGGTCAGCGCCTCGGCGACATCCAGGAACTTGCGACTGAGACCGGTGCGCACGAGCACGTCGCCGGTGAGGATGAACAGCGGGATCGCGGTCAGCGCGAAGGCGTCGATCCCGTCAAAGAGGGATTCCCCCAAAAGCGAGAGCGGCAGCGCGCCCGAAAGATAGAGCATGGCGATGGCGGCGGCACCGATCGCGGCCCACACCGGGATCGCAAGCGCGCACATCACGACGAAGATCAGAACCGGCAGGTAGAAATCCCAGCCAAGCTCGACCGTGTTGAGTTGTTGTTGCCACAGCATTGCGCGCCCTCAATCAAACATCTTGTTGCCTTCGAAGACCGGCGCACCGGTTCGAAGGGATTGAAGATCGTGGGCGAATGACTGAAGCAGTCGAACGACCATCAGCGAAAAGCCAACCGGCACGGCCATCAGGAACCACACCTTGGACACCCTCAGACCGTCGGTGACGGACCCGAACTTCCAGGACACGAGAACTGTCTCGAACGACCAGTAGAGAGCGACCAGAGCCACCGCGAACATCACCACATCGCCGAGGATGTAGATGAAGGCTTTCGCACGCGGCCCGAGATAGTGAAGGATCACATCTATGCGGATATGGGCGCGCTCGCGCACTGCCGAGGCGGCACCGATCCAGGCGAGGTAGATGAACGAGTAGCGGACGATTTCCTCGCCCCAGATCGACGAATAGGCAAAGACCTCCCGCCGAACGACCTCGATGGCCATCGTCAGCACGAGCATGACGTAGAAGCCGAGAAGCGCCCACCGCTCCGCGTTTGCATTCAGGGTTTTCAACATGGTCGCTGCACCCGGTTTCAGGCACAAAGGTGCCGTTGGCGGACAGGGTCCGCAGGCGATGTGCGTCTGGAGCTGGGGCCGGCGCCGGAAACGGCGCCGGCCGGATCATCCACGCCCTCAGGCGTCGTGGACGTAGTAGCGACCCATGGTGCCGGCCGCCTCGTCGAACTTCGCGAAGGTGTCCATCGAACCGGCGAGATCGGCCTTGAATCCGTCCCACTCGCTGCGCTGGTAGCCGCCGGCCTCCTTCCACTCGGCGAGCTGGTCGTCGCTGAGCGCATGGAACTCGACACCGGACTTGCGAAGTTCCGCCATCGCGTAGTTGCGGGCAGCGGGAACCTTGGCGAGGTTCTGCTGCGCGGTGATCTCGGAGGCAAACTCGATGCCTTCCTGAACGTCGGCCGGCAGGCTGTTGAACCACTCGAGATTGCACGAGTAGATCTGGCTGTCGGGCACCGCCTGGGTGAAGGTCACATGGCTCAGGATGTCCTTGAAGCCGAAGACGTAGAGCGCGCCGACGGACGGATCGAGCGCATCCGCAACGCCCTGCTTGATCGCCGAGGGCGTTTCACCCCAGGCAACCGGCGTCGGGTTGGCGCCGACAAGGCGGTAGTACTGCTGCAGCATCTCGGAGCCCGGCACGCGGAACTTCACGCCCGACAGGTCACCCGGCGTCATCACCACATTGCCGCCCTTGCGCACGGCGACGACGCGCGGATCGATCACCACATAAAAGAGCGGCTTGAAGCCCTTGGCCTCGACCTTGGGATGCACCTGATCCTTCCAGGCTTTCGAGTTCACGAGGTTCACGAACCGCTGGTTGGATCCGCAGAAATAGGGAAGATTGATCAGATCGGCGGCCGGCGCGAAGGGCGCGAAATTCGAGATCGAATGCTGCGCGGCCTGAATGGTGCCGCCCTGCACCTTCTGGACAAGCGCGCCACCGGCACCGAGCTGACCGCCCGGCGCGAGCTTCACATAGACCTTGCCGTTGGTGGCGTTCTGGATGTTTTCCTTCAGGTCGAGCTGCAGGATCGGATAGCTGCGCGACGCGCCAAGCACATAGGCCGTGGCGATGGTCATGACGTGCTCGGCCGCGGCCTCGCGCTCCCGCTCTTCCTTGGCGGTCTGGGCGGCAGCCTCCGACGACCACAGCATGCCACCTGCGCCGGCGACGATCGCGGCGGTAAAGGCGCCAGCGCTGGTCAGCTTGAGAAAATTCCGGCGCTCGGCCGATTGAATCGTGTCGTCTGCAGTCATGTGCTTTCCTCCCAGTCAGCAACCTTGAAGAATTGTTATTTTTGATACTCGCGCTTTTCAGCCTGAAGCACGGCGACAACGAAACAAACCGTTGCGACAACCAGAAGGGCCAACTCGCCGAGATTTCCCAGCGGCGACACCCATCCGGCGGATGCGAACAACACATTCGCGAAAAATATGGCGAACGAAATCGCGGCCAATATCAAAAACATCGAGACCTCCCTTCGGCGTCCTCCAACGCCGATGCCCCATTTGTAAGCGCTTACATTTAGAATTGCAAGCTTTTCCACCCATGGAATTGCGCCGTTTGCGGATTTGGCAAAACCCAGTATATCTGGACCCAAACAGGGGTCCTTGCCGACGATGGAGCTGAAACCGCCAAAGTCCGATCTGCCGACGTTGGAAGATGTCGCCAGGGCCGCCGGCGTATCCACCGCCACCGTCTCGCGCAGCCTGAACTCACCGGATCAGGTTTCCGAACGCACGCGCCAGCGCGTGATGGCAACCGTTCGCGCGCTGCGCTATTCGCCGAACTTCGGCGCCCGCGCGCTTGCCGCCAAGCGCACCAACACGTATGGCGCGGTTATCCCGACGATGGAAAACGCCATTTTCGCGCGCGGCCTCGAGGCATTTCAGAAGGTTCTGGTCGCCAATGGCGCGACCATGCTGGTGGCAAGCTCGTCCTACGATCCGGCAATCGAGGAAGACCAGATCCGCACCATGATCGCCCGCGGCGCGGACGGCATCCTGCTGATCGGCGCCGAGCGCGACCCGGAGATCTACGACTTCCTCAAGGAACGGCATATCCCGGTGGTGATCGCCTGGTCCGGGACGGGTGTCTCCGCCCTCTCCTGCGTCGGCTTCGACAACCAGGCCGCCGCCCGCGAGCTGGCCGCCAGGGCCATCGGGCTCGGGCACCGGCGGATCGCATTCATCTCCGCCTATACCGAAAACAACGACCGCGCCCGCGACCGTGTGGCGGGTGCGCGGGCCGCGCTCGAGGCGGCCGGGCTCGACCCGTCGGCCATGCCGGTACTGGAAACGAAATACTCCATCCAGTGCGGACGCGACGCCTTCGTCGAGCTGATGCGGGAGAGCCCCCGCCCGACGCTGGTGATGTGCGGCAATGACGTGCTGGCCGCCGGCGCGATGCGCGCGGCGCATGAGCTTGGCCTGAAGGTTCCGGCCGACGTCTCGATCACCGGGTTCGACGATATCGAACTGGCGACGGTCATCCAGCCGGCGCTGACCACGGTGCATGTGCCGCACCGCCAGATGGGCGGGCTTGCCGCCGAAGTGCTGCTGGCGCAGGTCCGGGACAATTCTGCGGCCCAGCAAGTCAATCTGGAAACCTATATCGTCGAGCGCGCGTCCCTCGCCGCGCCCGGCTTTCAGCCGACCGTGGCCGCGGAATAACGCGGACGCGGCTTCGACCTGTTCAGCCGGCCAGGTGACAGGCCGCCTCGTGATCGCCGGACAGGACCCGCAGGCGCGGATCGTCGGTGCGGCAGACCGCTTCGGCAATGGGGCAGCGCGGATTGAAGTGGCACCCCGGCGGCGGCGCGAGCGGCGACGGAATTTCCCCGAGGATCGGCTTGAAGTGAACGAGTTCATCCTCTTCCACGCGCAGTTTGGGAACGCTCTCCATCAAGCCTTGCGTATAGGGATGCTTGGGATTGGCGTAGATCTCGCGGGTCTTTCCCGATTCCACAATCCGGCCCAGATACATGATCGCCACGTCGTCGGAAACATGCCGCACGACCGACAGGTCATGCGAGATGAACACCAGCGTGATCGCCATCTCCCGCCGCAGTTTCAGGAACAGATTGACGATCTGCGCCTGGATCGACACATCGAGCGAGGCGACCGGCTCGTCGCAGACCAGAACGTCCGGCTGCATGGCAAGGGCGCGGGCGATCGCGATCCGCTGGCGCTGACCGCCCGAAAACTGATGCGGAAACCGGTCGACGAAGGAGCCGTCGAGACCGGCGCGTTCCAGATAATCGGCGACATAGGCCTTGGCATCGGCCTTTGTGGTCAGCCCGTGGGCAATCGGCCCTTCGGCGATGATATCGCCGACCCGCATGCGGGGATCGAGCGAGGCGAAGGGATCCTGGAAGATCGTCTGGATGCGGGTCCCCGCCTTCTTGCCGTCCTTCATCACCGGTTCGCCGTCGAGACGCACCTCGCCCGAAGTCGGCTCCATGATCCCGGCGATCATCCGTCCAAGCGTCGACTTTCCGCACCCGGATTCCCCGACCAGCCCGAGCGTCTTGCCGCGTTCAACGCGAAGCGTCACGCCGTCCACGGCCCGCACGGGGCGCATGTCGACCTTGGCGCCGAGCTTCGCGACGATCTTGTCGGTCAGCGTGACGCGCGGCGCGAACCGCTTGTAGACATCCTCGATGGTGATGAAGGCATCGCTCATGCGGGTGTTCCGTCCAGAAGGGGATGATGGCAGCGGTATCCGCGCCCGGTCTCCGGGGTCATCGGCGGCGCCTCGCTGCAAAGATCCGTCGCGCGGTCGCAGCGCGGGCGGAACGGACAACCCTGCGGCAGGTTCAGGAGCGAAGGCGTCGTCCCGGGAATCTGCTCGAGATCCGTGCCGGGTTCGGCCATCGCCGGAAGCGAGCGCAGCAGGCCGGCGGTATAGGGATGGCGCGGTGCCCGCAGGACCTGCGCCGTCGGCCCCTCCTCCACGATCCGCCCGGCGTACATGACCAGGATCCTGTCGGCGAGTGCGGAAACGGTGGAGAGATCATGGCTGATCCACACCAGCGCGGTCCCCATCTCGCGTGCAAGTTCGCGCATCTCGCTCAGGATCTGCGCCTGGATCGACACGTCGAGCGCGGTCGTCGGTTCGTCCGCGACGATCACCCTCGTGCCATGCAGCAGGGCAATCGCAATGGCGACGCGCTGACGCATGCCGCCGGAGAACTGATGCGGATAGGCATCGAGCCGCGCCTCGGCGTCGGGGATACCGACCCGGGTGAGAGCATCGGTGGAGCGCGCGCGGGCTGCGCTTTTCGACAGCTTCTCATGGGCGTTCAGCGCCAGCTGCATCTGCTGGCCGATGGTGAGCACCGGGTTGAGCGTCATCATCGGGTCCTGGAACACCATGGCGATCCGCGCGCCGCGCACCTTGCGAAGCGCAGCCGGGCTCAGCCCGACGAGTTCCTGTCCGTCGAGTTTCACCGATCCCGAAACGACCCGGCCCGGCGGGTCGACCAGACCGATCAGCGAGAAGCCGGTCACGGATTTGCCGGACCCGGATTCGCCGACAAGACCGATGATCTCGCCCTTGTGGAGCGAAAAGGACACGCCGTCGACCGCCTTCACCACGCCGGCGCGGGTGTGAAACTGGGTGGTGAGGTCGCTCACCTCCAGGATCGGCGCATCGCTCGTGGTCGGGGATGCGCCGCTCATCGGTTCAGCCTCGGGTTCAGGATGTCGCGGACATGATCCCCGACAAGGTTGATGGCAACGATCAGGATGATCAGGGCGATCCCCGGATAGACCGAGATCCAGTAGCGGCCGGACATCATGTATTTCACGCCGTTGGAGATCAGCATGCCGAGCGAGGGCTCGGTGACGGGAAGCCCGAGCCCGAGAAACGACAGCGTCGATTCAAGCGCGATGGCATAGGCGACCTGCACCGTCGCGACGACGATCAGCGCGGGCATGGCGTTCGGCAGGATGTGGCGGAACACGATGCGCGTGTTGGAGAGCGGTGTGGCACGCGCCGCCTCGATGTAGTCCTTGGAGCGTTCCGCCGAGGCGGCACCGAAGGCCGTGCGCGCGAAATAGGCGTATTGGGCAGCGACAAGTGCTGCGATCAGCTGCGCCTTGCCCTGTCCGAGTGCTGCGACCAGCACCAGCGCAAGCAGGATCGGCGGGAACGACAGCTGAAGGTCGATGATGCGCATCAGCACGGTCTCGAACCAGCCGCGATGATAGGCGGCCAGAATGCCGATGGTCGTTCCGATGACCAGGCCGACGGCGCCGGCGAAGATGCCGATCTGGATCGACACGCCGAGACCGTAGAGGATCGCCGACAGCAGATCGCGCCCCTGCGCGTCGGTGCCGAGCCAATGGACATATCCGCCCGATCCGACCCAGCCGGGCGGACGCCGCGCATCGCGAAGCGACAGGCCCGACAGGTCGTAAGGGTCCTGCGGCGCGATGAAGGGCGCAAAAAGGGCCAGCAGCAAGATGATGCCGACGACCACCAGCGCTGCGAGCGCAATTCGGTCCTCGCGAAAGCGGACCCAGAGGTTGCGCCAGGGGGAAACGGCTTTATCGGTCATTCGGCTCTGCCCCGCCGCAGGCGCGGATCGAGCAGCGCATAGGCGATGTCGACGCACAGGTTGATGGTGACGAAGAGCCCCGCCGTGAGGATGAGATAGGCGACCATCACCGGGCGGTCGAGGTTCTTGATGGAATCGATGATCAGCTTGCCGACGCCCGGCCAGGAGAAAATCGTCTCGGTGACCACGGCGAAGGCGAGCGTCGAGGCCAGTTCCAGCCCGAAGACCGTGACGATCGGGATGGAAATCAGCTTCAGCACATGCCGCGACAGGATCGTCATTTCCGAAAGGCCGGCGGCGCGGGCGAATTTCACCGTGTCGGAGAGCATCACCTCCCGCGTGCCGGCACGGGCCAGACGCACCATGATGGCAAGCTTGAACAGCGCCAGATTGATCGCCGGCAGGACGAGATGCGACCAGCCGTTCAGCGTCAGCACGCTCCACTCGATCCCCAGAAACTCCACCGTTTCGCCGCGTCCGCCCGACGGCAGCCAGCCAAGCGAGACGGCAAAGGTGAGAATGAGGATCAGCCCGACCCAGAAGGTGGGCACGGAGAACCCGAGGATCGAAATCGCCATGATCGCGCGCGCCGCAAAGCCATGCGGCTTGTAGCCGGCGTAGATGCCGAGCGGCACGCCGATCAGCGTCGCGCCGAGAACGGCGGTGAGCACGAGTTCGAGCGTCGCCGGGAGGCGGTTGCCGATCAGGCTGAGCACAGGCTCGTTGTAGATGTAGGACAGCCCCAGATCGCCCTTGAGCAGATTGGAGATGAACAGGAAATATTGCTCGACCAGGGACTTGTCGAGACCGAAGCGGGCGATCGTGCGCTCCCGCACGTCCTGGGTCGCCTCCGGCGGTATCAATACATCGAGCGGGTTGCCGATGGCATAGACGCCGGCGAAGACGATCACCGACATCGCCGCCATGATGACGACCCCTTGGAGCAGGCGTTTCAGAAGAAAGCTCGACATTTCGGTCCAGTCTCGGGTCGTGCCAGACGATGAAGGTGATGACGGACGAATGGAGAGGCGGCCGCAGCACGTGCCGCGACCGCCCGTTATGCCAACGGCTTACTTCGCCGGCTTGATGTAATAGGCAAGGGTTTCCTCGTCGGCGCGCGGGGTGACGACGACCTTGTCCTTGTCACCGGCCCACACCGACTGCAGAACGACGATGGAGATGTAGGCACGGTCGGCCATCGTCTTTTCCATCGCTTCCTCGAAGAGCGCCTTGCGCTTGTCGGCGTCGAGTTCCTGCGCACCGGCCTGGAGAAGGCGGTCGACCTCATCGTTCTTGTATTCGATGCGGTTGAACGCCCCCATCTTCACCTCGTCGTTCGGCGAATGGGCCAGCGAGCCGAGCGTGTAGGAAGCCTCGCCGGTGAGCGTGCCCCAGCCGTTCATGAAGACCGAGTATTCCTTGCGCGCCTGCGTGGGGAAGTAGACGGTCTTGGAGATGGCATTGACGTTGGTGTCGATGCCGATCTGGGCGAACATCTGGCCAAGCCCCTCGCAGATTGCGCCATCGCCCGGCAGACGGTCGTTGGTGCAATAGAGGTCGATCTGGAACCCGTCCGGATACCCGGCCTCCGCCAGCAGCGCCTTCGCCTTGTCGACGTCGTATTCCGGGGTCGGAATGTCGTCGGAATAGCCGAAGAAGCCTTCCGGCATCATCTGGTTGGCCGGCTTGCCGAGACCTTCAAGAACGATCTCGACCATGGTTTCGCGGTCGATCGCCAGATCGATGGCCTCACGCACGCGCGGATCCCGCAGCGGGTTTTCCGCAAGCGCGCTGCCGTCCTTGGCCCGCACCTTCGGCGTTTCCTCGCGCTGATCGAGCTGCAGGTTCATCACATAGACGGAATCACCGATGAAGGTCGCGATATTGGGATCGGAATCCAGCGCCAGATAGTCGGCGGAGGAGACGTAGTTGATCACGTCGACATCGCCGGCCTTGAGCGCGGCAAGACGCGATGCATCATCGGAGATCTCCTTGCGCACCACCGTCTCCCAGGGAGCCGGGCCGCGCCAGTAGTCGTCGAACCGCTCAAGCACGAGATCGCCCTTCGGCGACCAGGACGCATATTTGAACGGGCCGGTTCCGATTGCCGCCTTGCCGGAGTTGAAGCCTTCCGCCGAGGTCTCGGAGGTGGAGTAGTCCTTCGCCGCATCGGCGGAGACGATGAACAGGCGCACGAAGTCATACGGCAGGGTCGCCGCCGGACCATTGGTGTGAATGTTCAGCGTGTGGTCGTCGACGATCTCGACCTCGCTGACCCGGCGGACATAGATCTCCGTCGTGGTCGGGCCGGTAACGCTCGGGATGCGCTCGATCGAGAACTTCACATCCTCGGCGGTAAAATCGGAACCGTCGTGGAATTTCACGCCTTCGCGCAGCTTGAACTCCCAGGTGTCCTCATCGACCGGCTTCCAGGAGACGGCAAGACCCGGCTCCAGCTGCAGGTCATCCCCGGTCCACACCAGCGGATCGAAGATGTGCTTCACCGCATCGGCCTGGGATCCCAGCGCGGAATAATGCGGGTCCATCGATTCGGGTCCGCCGCGCACGCCGACGGTCAGGTCCGCGGCGCTCACCGTTGTCGCGACCGCAGACAGGGCCACGGCAAAGGCAAAGGCTTTCGAGTGTCGTTTCATGGCTTAGTTGCTCCTCTCCCCTCATGCGGCAAGCGACCGTGCCGCCGCCGTGAGTTCAACAGATTCCATCTGGATTAGTTCCTATTTGTATATTTCCAAATGGAACTTGTTTATCTCAGAATGATGGGCCACTCTGGTGCCGTCAAGTCGATTTTGAAGGCAGAGATTTTCGGCATGGAGCCAGAACGAGCACGGCGGAAACGCGCGGACCAGGTCGGTATCGCATCCGCAACCACGAGCATCGCGGAGAGCGCGATGCCCGAAATGTCACCCGGCGCGCCCTTGTCCGACCTCGACGAGATGACGGCGGCGAAGCTGTGGAACAATCCCTGCTGGCTCACCTACCGGCTGAACTATCTGGCATTGCGCTACAACGTCCCGCTCTACGAATGGGTGGAGCGAACCTACGGCCTCTCGCGGCCGGAATATGTGGTGATCTATTCGCTCGGACTGAAGGACGGCTCCGTCGCCCGCGACATCGCGATCTCCTCCGGCTTTCCGCAAAACACCCTCAGCCGCGCCACCCAGAAACTCGTCGGCCTCGGACTGATTGAACGCAGCTCCGATGACGCCGACCGGCGGCGCAACGTGCTTCGGCTGACGAAGGCCGGACGCACCCTCTTCAATGAATCGCTCCCGCGGTTCGTCGACTACGAGCACATGATGCTCGAGGCGCTGGACGAAACAGAACGCGAGACGCTGTCCGGCCTGATGGCCAAACTGGTCATGGCCTCAACCCGCTGGCCCGCCCGCATCGAGACGGACGGGGATCAGCCAAAAAAACAAACACGTCGTGTGGAGTGAACTGCGATGCGCATCAGTGAGATGAACTGGATGGACGTTGAGGCGAGGGTCGCGGAGGACGACCGTTGCATTCTGCCCATCGGCTCGACCGAGCAACATGCCCAGCTGTCGCTGAGCGTCGATTCCATCCTGGCGGAGCGCGTTTCCGTCGAGGCGGCCGAACCGCTCAAGGTTCCCGTCTTTCCCGTGATGCCCTTCGGGCTCGCCCCTTATTTTGCGGGCTATCCCGGAACGATCACGCTGCGCGTGGAAACGCTGACGGCCGTGATCCGAGACGTCATCGCCTCGCTCGACCGCTCCGGGTTCCGCCGGATCCTGATCGTCAACGGCCATGGCGGCAACCAGCCGGCCGGCGCCGTCGCCAACGAGCTGATGATCGATTCTCCGCATTTGAGCATCAAGTTCCACAACTGGTGGAGCGCCCCGAAAACATGGGCGAAGGTCCAGTCGGTCGACCCCAGCGGCAGCCATGCCAACTGGATGGAAAACTACCCCTGGACGCGGCTGGCCCATGCGCCTGCCCCGCGCCCGGCGACGCCCAAGCCCGCACCCGACATGGTCGCGACCAAGGCGGCCGAACCCGTCCTTGCCCGCGAGTTGCTCGGCGACGGCGCCTTCGGCGGCGACTATCAAAAAGACGATGCCGTGATGCTCGACATCTGGAACACCGGCGTTGCGGAAGTGCGAGACGCTCTGGAGGGACCATGGCCGACCCGATCCTGATCTGGGGCGCGGGCGCCATCGGCGGAACGCTCGGGACCTATTGGGCCCGCGCGGGCGAAGACGTCGTGATGGTCGATATCGTTCCCGAACACGTGGAGGCATGCCGCACGACCGGCCTGTCGATCACCGGCCCCGTGGAGGAATTCCGCCAGGTCGTGCCGTGTGTGACGCCCGAGGAGCTTTCGGGCACCTACCGACGCGTCGTCCTGGCGGTGAAGGCGCAGGCAACGCTCGGCGCTGCCACAGCCCTCAAGCCGTTCCTCGCCGAGGACGGATATGTCCTCTCCGCCCAGAACGGCCTGAACGAACTGGAGATCGCCGAGGTCGTCGGCGCCGACCGCACCATGGGCGCCTTCGTCAACTTCGGCGGCGACTGGCACGGCCCGGGCGAGATCCTGTTCGGCAATCGCGGCGCCGTCGTGATCGGCGAGATCGACGGATCGATCCGCGAGCGCACCCGCGACATGTTCCGCCTGATGCAGATCTTCGAGCCGGACGCCGTGTTGAGCGACGACATCTGGGGCTGGCTCTGGGGCAAGCTCGGTTATGGCGCGATGCTCTTCGGCACCGCCCTCACCGACGATTCCATGGCGGCGAATTTCGCGGATCCCGACCGCCGTCCGGCCTGGCGCGCGCTTGGGCGCGAGGTCATGGCCGTTGCCCGCGCGCGCGGCGTGACGCCGCGCGGCTTCAACGGCTTCGACCCTTCCGCCTTTGCGCCGGAAGCCACCGACGAGGTCACCGATGCCTCGATCGAGGCGCTCGTCGGGTTCACCAGCAAGACGGCGAAGACCCACACCGGGATCTGGCGCGACCTTGCCGTGCGCAAGCGCAAGACCGAGGTCGACCAGCAGATCGGCACCATCGTGCGTCTGGCGCAGGAAGCCGGCGTCGAGACGCCGGCACTGCGGGCTGTGGTCGATCTGATCCATGACATCGAGGACGGACGGCGTCCGCAAGCGCCGGAGACCCTTCAGGAGTTGATTTCCCGATGCAGCTGAATTTTGCCGGAAAGCGCGCGTTGGTGACCGGCGCCGCGCAGGGAATCGGGCGCGCCATCGCCCTCGGCCTGCAGCAGGCCGGCGCCTCCCTCACCCTCGTCGACATCGACGAGGCGGGGCTTGCCGCTTCCGCCAAGGACCTCGACGCGGACTGCTTCGGCGTCGACCTTGGCGACCGGGCCGCGGTGCACGCGATGGTCGGCGACCTCGCCGGCCAGGGCAAGGCACCGGATATTCTGGTGCATGCCGCCGGCGGCACGCGCGGCCAGGCCGGGCGTCCGCTGGAAGAGATCGACGAGGACGCCTGGCACGAGATCTTCCGGGCCAATGTCGATGCCGCTTTCTGGCTGGCGCAGGCCTGCGCTCCGCATATGCGCGACAAGGGCGCCGGACGGATCGTCGCCATTGCCTCGGGTGCGGGCCTGCGCCCGTCGCTGACCGGCATTCAGGCCTATACGGCCGCCAAACACGCACTCGTTGGCATCGTGCGCCAGCTTGCACTGGAACTCGGGCCGCAGGGCATCACGGTCAACTCCGTCGCCCCCGGCTTCGTGCGCTCCAATCCGACCACCGAGCGTCAGTGGGAGGCGATGGGCGCCGACGGCCAGCAGCGCCTCGTGCAATCCATCCACACCCGGCGCCTCGGCACGGCGGAGGATATCGCCGCCGCAACGCTCTTCCTGGCGTCAGACCAGGCGGCCTGGATCACCGGGCAGATCCTGAGCGTCGACGGGGGCCGCGCATGAGCGATCCCGTCCTCACCCGACTGCAAGGCGACCGCGACGGTATCCTTGAGCGTCTTTGCACGCTCGTTTCCGCGCCCTCCGTCAGCACCGACCCGGCCTACGCGGACGGCATGGCCCGTGCCCGCTCGATCCTGCGGGAGCGGCTTGCCGCGGCCGGCTTTGACGGCGTGCGGGAGATCGATGCCGGCGGACATCCGGCGGTCTATGCCGAATGGCTCGGCGCGCCGAACGCGCCGACCTTCATCGTCTACGGCCATTACGACGTCCAGCCGCCGGATCCGCTCGTGCTTTGGCACTCCGAGCCTTTCGCACCCGAGATCCGCGACGAACGGCTCTACGGTCGCGGCGTCTCCGACGACAAGGGCCCGGTCTCCATCGCCATCGAAACGCTCTCCGCCTTTCTCGCGGGCGAGGGCAAGTTGCCGGTGAATGTCCGCCTGCTGATCGAGGGCGAGGAGGAAATCGGCAGCGCCACGCTCGGCGACATCCTGGAGCGTCACCGCGATCTCTTTCAGGCCGACGCGGTGATTTCCGCCGACGGCGCCCGCTGGCGCGCCGATCTTGCCAGCATCAACGTCGGCTCGCGCGGCAGCCTGCGCTGCGAGGTCGCTTTAAGAACCGCCTCCAAGGACCTGCATTCAGGGCGTTTCGGCGGCGCCGTGCGCAATGCTCTGCACGAGATGGCGGCACTGCTTGCGAGCCTCCACGACGCCGACGGTCGCATCGCGGTCGAAGGCTTTGCGAATGACGCCACCCCGCTCGCCGCAGAAGAGCGCGAGCGGATTGCAGAGATCCCCTTCGACGAGGCGGCCTTCTTTGCCGGGATCGGGGCGGACAGCCACGGCGAACCCGGATTTACCGCGCTGGAGCGCCTCTGGTACCGACCGACGGTCGAGGTCAACGGCATGTGGGGCGGCTATCAGGGCAAGGGTTCCAAGACCGTGACGCCCTGCGAGGCCTTCGCCAAGATCACCACCCGCCTCGGCCCCGGCCAGGACCCGGCACGCGCGGTGCGCCTGCTTGAAGACCACCTGCGCCGTCATTGCCCGCCGGGCGTGGAGCTGACGCTCGACATGCGTGACAGCGGCACGGCGGCCTATACGGTTCCGGCCGATCACCCGCTGCTCTTGACGGCGGAAGCAGCGCTTGAGACCGCCCTCGCCCAGCCGCCTGTCCGGGTGCGCATGGGCGGAACGCTTCCGCTTTCGGACATCGTCCGCGACGCGCTCGGGCTCGACACGGTGACCATGTCCTTTTCCACGGCGGACGAGGATTTTCACGCGCCCAACGAGTTCTTCCGCCTCAGCGCCATCGACGACGGTGTGGTCGCCTGGGTGGACTTCATTCGCCGTCTGGGCGACCAGACGCCGGATCTCTACGCCCCTTACAAGGCGTCGACGTGAGCCGGCGACAGCACGGGATGCGGCCATGAGCGGCAATCTCAAGGGTGCCTTGCTGCTCATGCTCGCCGCCGCCGTCTTCACCGGCGAGGTGCTGCTTGTACGGCTTGCCGGCGATGCGGCGGCGACATCCCAGATCGTCTTCTTCCGGGCCTTCGCGCAGCTGCTACTCGGCACGGCGATGGTGGTCGCGGCCCGCGGCGGCTTCGGAACGAAACGCCCGGGGCTACAGATTGCCCGCGGCCTGACCAGCCTCGGCGTCTGGTCGCTCTATTACATCAGCTTCCTGCTGCTCGACCTGGCGCTTGCCTCGACGCTGACCTTCTCGACATCGCTCTTCGTCGCGCTGCTGGCGGCACCCGTATTGGCCGAGCGCATCGGCGCCGCGCGCTGGATCGCGACGCTGGTCGGCTTCGCAGGCGTGGTGATTGCCGCGGGCGTAACGCCTGCCTCCTTCGAGCCGGCAGTGCTTCTCGGGATCGCAAGCGCGGCCCTTGCCGCCGTGCTGGTGATCATGAACCGGATTCTGGTACGTACGGAGAAGACGCCGACGATCATGTTCTACATCGGCGTGGTGACGACGCTCGGCACCCTGCCCTTCGCCAGCGCCAACTGGCAGCCGCTGTCCGACACCGGGTTCCTGCTGCTCGCCACGGCCGGGCTCGTCGGGGCCGGCGGCATGTGGCTGACAATCGAGGCCTATCGCGCCGGCGAGGTGTCGGCGCTTGCCCCCTTCCCCTATCTCAGGCTCGTCTTCGCGGTCGCCGCGGGCTACCTCGTGTTTGCGGAAATCCCGGCCTGGAACACGGTGCTCGGCATGGCGATCATCGTGGCAAGCACGATCTATGTGGCACGCGCCGAGCACCGGCGCGGGCTCGCCGCCCCGCACCGATAAGCCCCTCTCGCCTCAACGCGCGTCGGCCGGCAACAGGTCGGCCGGCAGGTTCTGATAGCTGACCGGCCGCAGGAACCGGCGGATTGCCATCGTGCCGACCGAGGTGGCGCCGAAGTTCGTCGAGGCCGGATACGGCCCGCCATGCACCATGGCATCGCAGACCTCGACCCCGGTCGGAAAGCCGTTCGCGAGAATACGCCCGGCCTTGCGCTCCAGCACCGGCATCAGCCGGGACGCCATCTCGGTGTCGGCGGCATCCATCTGCAGGGTGCAGGTCAACTGCCCCTCCAGCATGCGGGCAATCGCCAGCATCTCGTCACCGTCATCCACGATCACCACGATCCCGAGCGGGCCGAAGACCTCATGCAGCAGCGCATTGCTGGCAAGCAGATCCTTGCCCGCCACGCGGTAAAGCTGCGGCGTGACCGCCCGGGTGTCGCAGCTCCCCTCAAACAGCGCCTCGACTCCCGTCACGTCGCGCACGCGTGCCCGTCCCGATGCGAAGGCCGAGGCGATCCCCTCGGTCAGAACCGTCTGGCTTGCGACCGAGGACAGGCTCGCGACGGCATCGGCGACAAAGGCGTCGGCTTGAGCTCCTTTTTGCAGGATCACCACGCCGGGATTGGTGCAGAACTGCCCGGCGCCCAGGGTCAGCGACGCGGCCCAGCCGCTGGCAATGTCGGCCCCGCGCGCCGCAAGCGCCGTCGGCAGGACGAACACCGGATTGACCGAACCAAGCTCGCCGTAGAAGGGGATCGGCTCGTCGCGCGCGGCGCAAAGGTCGAAGAGCGCACGCCCGCCGCCGAGCGATCCCGTAAAGCCGACGGCCTTGATCAGCGGATGCTGCACCAGGGCCGCGCCGAGCGCATTGGTGTTGCCCTGGATCAGCGAGAAGACGCCGGGATCCATCCCCTCGGCTTCAATCGCGGCGGCAAAGGCCTGCGCGACAAGATCGCTGGTGCCGGGATGAGCGGGATGGCCCTTGACCACCACGGGGCAGCCGGCGGCCAGCGCGGAGGCGGTATCGCCGCCAGCGACCGAAAAGGCCAGCGGGAAATTCGACGCGCCGAAAACCGCGACCGGCCCGATCGGCCGCTGAAGCAGCCGGATTTCGGGGCGCGGAAGCGGCTTGCGGTCGGGGAGTGCCGGATCATGCCGGCGGTCGAGATAGGCGCCCGCCTCGATGTGATCCGCGAACAGCCGCAGTTGCCCCGTGGTGCGGCCGCGCTCGCCCTCGATCCTCGGCACGGGCAGCCCGGATTCCCGCGTCGCGATCTCGGTGATTTCCGCACCGCGTGCCTCGATCTCGTCGGCGACACGGCGCAAGAACCGGGCCCGGGCGCTTCTTTCGCTGTAGCCGAACGACCAGAACGCCTCTTCCGCCGCGCGTACGGCGGCATCGACCTCGGCGGCGCCACCGACCGGGAAGGCCAGCGCCTCTCCGGAAACCGGCGCGGACTGGAACGTCGCGTCGCCGCCGACCCATTCGCCCGCGATCAGATGCTTGCCGATGATCATGAGTGCCCTCGTCTGTTGAATGCCAAAACGCGAGGGACTTTACCGTCCCCCGCGACGTTCGTTGTTTGCACGAATTTCTAAAGCAAAGCAGGATCTTACGAAACCGCCAGTCTCCGCGAATTCGAGGATTGCCCCTTCGCCTTCGAGCTGACGGACTGCTCGGACCCAGCGACGGCGGGTCCGGGCGGGGCTCCAGAGCCGTCTCCACCGGCTTGCAGATCGCGACAGTCTCTTGGGAAACGCCGCGACGAGACCCGTCACGGAACTCGCCAAGGCAAGGGTCTAAAGCTTTTCATCAGGCTCCAGCGTCATCGCCTTGCCAAGCGAGCCGCACACGATGAAGCCGTCGACGCCTGCTTCCATCCGGAGCGTGAAACAGCGCTCGCTTTCCTGTGCGTCGAGCGCGTCATCGCTCGCGAATTTCGTCGGCACCGCCGGGAAAACGCCACGCCACGTGCGAGCTGCCCCCATATTGATATATCAATGATATTCACATGCGCTTGCGCGGCATCAACCCCTGATATATCAATTCGGTCGGACGCCACACGGAGTGACACGTTGGAAAGACCGAACACGTCTCAGGCGCATGCCGCCTATCTCTGTCTTGAGGAAAAAATCGTGTCCCTCGCGCTGCGGCCCGGCAGCGCGCTTACGGAAAAGCAGATCATCGAACAGATCGGGCTGGGCCGCACGCCGGTGCGCGAGGCGATCCAGCGGCTCTCCTGGGAGGGGCTGCTCGAGATCGTGCCGCGCTCGGGCATCCGCATTTCGGATATCCGCCCGGAAGACTATCTGCGCGTGTTGGAACCGCGCCTGGCGCTGGAACCGATCTTTGCCGGAAAGGCGGCCCGCTTCGCGGACGCCTCCCACCGCGAGCGCCTGGCCGAGTGCGCCGCAGCGATGGAGACGGCGGCGCGGACGGCGGACGTCCCGCTTTTTCTCAAGGCCGACAAGACCTTCGACGCCATTCTCGAGACGGCTTGCGCCAATCCGTTTTTGGGAAAGATGCTCTCCCCCCTGCAGACCCATTCCCGCCGGTTCTGGGTGCGCTACAGCTCGGACCGGGACCTGGGCGCGTCGGCGGCCCTGCATGTGCAGGTGATGAAGGACATCACCCGACACGACGAAGCGGCCGCCGAGCGCAGCATGGCCGCACTCATGGAGGCGTTGAATTCCAAAGCGCGCTCGCTCGTGCGGTAGCGAAGCCTGGGATGCTCAGTCCACCGATCGCGACCAGAGCGCCTGCGATGTCACCCCGACGATGATCGTGAACATGACGGCGGTCATCACAAGGGCCGCCACGATGATCACCGGGTAGCCGAAGATCGCGACGCAGATGCCGAAAAGCGCGAGGATATTGATCGCGAAGGCCAGCCGCTCGGCATAGGAGCCTTGCACGGCACTGCGAATGAACAGCCCGACAAGCGGGATGCGATAGACCAAATTCAGCATGTCTTTCCGTCCTGGGTTCAAGCCATATTGCCCCTCAAGTACGTATTTCGGCGTAGGTCGCCTCCGGCACCATGTGACAGACCGCCGCTGCGCCAAAAGTGACCAGCCGTGCGCGGCTACCGGCAATAGGCGGCGTTGCGCGGCGCCAGGTCGAAGTGAAAATGGTCGTCGTGATAGGCATCAGACCCCGGCCCCAAAACCGTGGTGAAGGGACCGCAGGCGAGCGCCCGGACCCGCCGCTGGAACCGGGCCGCGGGCGAGGTATCCTTCGGGTCCCGTGGCGATACAGCCCAGTCGCCGCCATCTGCAAGGGTCAGCCCGCGAACGTCGATTGCGCGCCCGTAGCCATGCTCGCTCAGCTTCGCCCCCGCCTGCCGGTTGCGTCCGCGACAATCGTAGGAGGCGGCGACATGCAACATGGCGATCTCCGTGTTCATCGTGGCGCGAACCTCTTCCCTCAGCGGCTTCCGGACAAACCGCACCAGCTTCAGGGCGGTCGTGCAGGACAGCGTCGCCGCAGGGCTCAACCGGGTATCGCCGATCCGCTCCAGCTGGACAGGGTCGTCGATCCGGCACCCGAGAGGTCCGGGATCGGGCACTGGAAGAGAGCGGAAAACCGCACCGGCCTCGGCGAGCTGCACAGCACAGGTCGAGGCAGCCTGCGGCGGGGCGTCGTTGTTTGCGACCGTTTCGACAGGCTTGGGCTGAGGCAGCGGAACCGGATCCGCCACGGCCTGGCCGCCGGCACCCGCAGCGCTCCCTGTCGCGGCACACAGGGAAAGGACCACGAGACCGAGCGCGCGCAAATGGCGCGTGCGGCGCGTGACGGTCGATGCACGGGTTCCGGCCCGAGCGTCACGACGCGCTGCATCTGCGCGTCTCTCCGGGCACCAAACTCCATCCCTTGCACCTGCCCGCATTGCCACCGTCCGCTTTCTCTTCAGTGCCGGGTATCGCCTTGCGACACCGCCCGTGTATCCTGCGCGGCAACACGCGCCCTGTCACGCGCTCCCGACCATCAAGAAGCGATGACGTGCAATCAGGGCCAACCAGAGGCCGACCTTGGAAAAATCCCAATTCATCCTCCGCCTCAGACGAACCGTGCGGGGGTTCTTGTTCATTCCCGCCGTTCTTGCCCTGCTTGGACTGGTGCTTGCGCCCGCCGCCGTCTGGGTCGACCGGACGGACGTGTTCGGGCCGGTCTTCGATCTCGTTCCCTTCCTCGCGATCAGCGCGAGCGGCGCCCGCGCTGTGCTTGGAACCATTTCCGGGGCAACGATGACGGTCATCAGTCTTGTCTACTCCCTGACGCTGGTCGTCTTCACCCTGGCCGCGGGAAACATCGGGCCGCGGCTGCTTGAAACCTTCACCGACAACCGCGTCAATCAGACGACGATCGGGATGCTCGGGGGAACCTTCCTCTATTCGCTGATTGTTCTTTACGTCGTCGGAGAGACGGAAGTCCCGCGCATCGCCGTGGCCGTCGCGATCCTGCTGGCCACGACCAGCTTCTTCGTGGTCGTATACTTCGTGCACGACACGGCGCAACGCGTCATGGTCGACAATGAAATCGGGCGCACCCAGCGCAAGCTTCGCGCCGCGATCGACCGGTTGCTCGATGACGAACCGCATGAATCCGCGAACGATCGCGACGCCCTGCCAACAACGAAGGGGCGGCCTGTCCATTCCACGAAATCCGGCTATGTCACCGCCGTGCAATCGAACCTGCTGCTTTCGGCCGCCCGGTCCGGCGACGGCTTCGTGCGGGTGATTGCCCGCCCCGGTGCCTTCGTCGTGGCAAAGACGCCCGTTGCCTACATTCATGACGATGACGGGAAAATCGACCCGCAGGCCGTTCGCGATGCGATCTATCTGGAGGATGTGCGGGCGTCCGATGGCGACATCCAGTTCAACGTCCACCTGAATGTCGAGATCGCCCTGCGGGCGCTGTCGCCCGGCATCAACGATCCCTATACGGCGATCAGCGCGCTCGATCACCTGTCGGCATCGCTTGCCATGGTCCTGCAACGCGGAGCGCCCTCCTCTCTGATCTGCGACAAGGACGGAAACCCGAGGGTGTGGCTTGAAATTCTCGACGTGAAGGAGATCGTCGGCGCCGCGCTCCATCCCCTGCGCCGGGCCGCGCGGGGCAACGTGATGGTGCTCCTGCATCTGATCGCCGCCATCGGACGCATGGCGGTGGTGGTGCGCGACGAACATGCCGGCGTGCTGCACCAGCATCTGCGGCTGATCGCCAGCGATGCGGCCCATTCGATCGGAAACCGGGACGACAGGCGGGAAGTGGCAGAGGCGCTGCGCAAGGCCCGCGTGCAGACACCGGGACACCGCAGCCTGGCCGCCGCCAGCGACAACTAGGCGCTTGCGCAATCCGCGCAAAGGCCGCGCAGCTCGACGGTCGACTTGGCCACGCGGAACCCGCTGGCGTCGGCGATTTCGCGGATGCGCTCGACCAGCGCGGTGTCGCTCACCTCGGCCACGCGGCCGCATTGCTCGCAGATCGTGAAGGCGACCGTGGTATGCCCGTCGCATCCCGGGTGCTGGCAGGCGACAAAGGCGTTCAGGCTCTCCAGCCGGTGCACCCGGCCGCTCTCGACCAGCTTTTCCAGTGCCCGGTAGACCTGGGGCGGCGCCCGAAACCCGGCGTCGCGCAACTGATCGAGGATCGTATAGGCGCTGAGCGGGGCGTCGGCGCGCGAGAGCGCTTCGAGCACCAGGCCCTGGTTGCGGGTCAGTCCCGTGCGGTCGTCTTCACTGACACTCATCGGTGCATAACCTCAGACTGCGGGCCCGCGCTGCGGCGCAGGGCGCGTGTGATCCAGGACGCCAGCGGACTGAGGCTGGCAAGAAACAGCGCAAGTGCCGCGACGACGATCGATGGCCCCGAGGGCGTGTCCCACTCCAGCGAGGCAAACAGTCCGCCAACGACGGAGACAATGCCGAACAGGGCCGCAAGCACGGCCATCTGTTCGGGGCCGGTGGAGAACCGCCGCGCGGTCGCGGCCGGTATGATCAGCATCGCGGTAATGAGCAAGACGCCGACGATCTTCATCGCAATGGCGATCACACCGGCCATCAGCAGCATGAAGACGATGTTCGCGCGCTGCGGATCAAGGCCCTCCGCTTCGGCCAGTTCCTGATTTACGGTGGCGGCGAACAAGGGCCGCCAGATCCAGGCAAGCACTGCCAGAACCACCACGCCGCCGCCATAGACGAGCGCGATGTCGTGGACGGATACCGCAAGAATGTCGCCGAAGAGCAGCCCCATCAGGTCGAAACGGACCCAGGTCATGAAGGCGAGCGCCACCAGGCCCAGCGCCAGCGCGGAATGAGAGAGCAGACCGAGCAACGCATCGGACGACAGCGAGGCACGGCGTTGCAGCGCCAGCAGCGCCAGCGACACGCCGGCCGAGACCGCGAAAACGGCAAGGGTGACATTCACCTGAAGCAGCAGCGCCAGCCCGACGCCGAGCAGCGCGGCATGGGAGAGTGTATCGCCGAAATAGGCGAGCCGCCGCCAGACGACGAAACAGCCAAGCGGCCCCGCCACGGCGGCAACGCCGATGCCGGCGACAAGCGCGCGGACGAAGAAATCATCCAGCATGGCGGGTCTTCTCCTCGCTCGTCGTGGCACCCTCTGCACCGGGATCCTGTGCGACGTCGTGCGGATGGCAGTGATCGGTGACCGTGCCGTCGGCATGGCGCACGCGCCCGTCCGGCAAATGGGTGTGATCGTGATGGTGTTCGTAAACGGCCAGCGTGTCCGATGCCCGGCCGCCGAACAGGCGCCGGTACTCCGCGCTGGAGGCGACCGCCACCGGCGCACCCTGGCAGCAGACATGCCCGTTCAGGCAGATGACGTGATCGGTCGCCGCCATCACCACATGCAGGTCGTGGGAGATCAGCAGCACACCGCAGCCGAGATCGTCGCGGATGCGCTTGATCAGATCGTAGAGCGCGATCTCGCCGGTATAGTCGACGCCCTGGACCGGCTCATCGAGCACGAGCAGGTCGGGCTTGCGGCACATCGCCCGCGCCAGAAGCGCCCGCTGGAACTCGCCCCCGGAGAGATTGCGCACCTCCGCAGAGCGCAGATGCGAGATCCCGGTCGCGGCAAGCGCTGCCCTGGCGTCTTGCGGATCGGCCCTTGCCGTGAGCGACAGGAAGCGTTCAACGGTCAGCGGCAACGTCCAGTCGATCATCACCTTTTGCGGAACATAGGCGACGCGCACATCCGGGCGGCGCTCCGCCCTGCCCTCGTCGGGCGACAGGATGCCGAGGGCCATCTTGGCAGTGGTGGATTTGCCGGAGCCGTTCGGCCCGATCAGCGTGACGATCTCGCCGGGGCGAACCGCGAGATCGACCCCGCGCACAAGCCACGCGCCGTCGCGTTGGACACCGGCATTCGACAATGAGACGAGCGGGCTGCTCGGCGCAGAAGCGCCGGTCGGATCGGAATTCGAAATCACGGGATCCCCATGTCCGGAACAGAGACCGGAATTTTTCGGTCACAGGTGTTGCGTCAACCTATGCCACACGTTATAGCATAACGCAATGATGTGATTTTATAACATGACAAACGCCACCCTGGAGCTTCCATGTCCCGTATCAAAACCCTGTTCCTGTCCGCCTCTTTGCTCGGCCTGTCGTCCGGCGTGGCAATCAGCGCCGAGATGACGGTTCTCGCCTCGATCAAGCCGGTGCATGCGCTGGTCGCGGGCGTCATGAAGAATGTCGGCACGCCGGGCCTTCTCGTGGAGGGCAACGCCTCCCCCCATGCCTACAGCCTGAAACCCTCCCAGGCGGCCGCACTTCAGCAGGCGACCCTGGTGTTCTGGGTCGGGCACGATCTGGAAACCTTCCTCGACAAGCCGCTGGAGACCATCGCGACGGACGGGGTTTCAATCTCCCTCGCCGAGGCGCCGGGCGTCACTCGACTGCCGTTTCGCGACGCCGGAGCCGATGTGCACGACGACCACGGACATGATGACCACAAGCATGACGACCATAGTCATGACGACGACGGGCATTCCGAGGCGGCGCATGCCGATGACGGCCATGGTCACGACCATGGCGAAGGCGCGACCGACCCGCACGTCTGGCTCGACCCTGCCAATGCCAAGGCAATGACCCTGCATATCGCCGAGACGCTCTCCCAAGCCGACCCGCAAAATGCCGAGCGCTATCGGCAGAATGCCGCGGACCTGACAGCCCGCATCGAAACCATGACGCAGGAGATCGCCGCGGAGCTCGCTCCCGTCCAGGAGCAAGGCTATGTCGTCTTCCACGACGCCTATCAGTACTTCGAGAAACGGTTCGGCCTTTCTCAGGTGGGCGCCATCACGCTTTCCCCCGAAGCCACGCCAAGTGCGGCGCGCATTGCCGAGATCCAGCACAGGATCGAGGACACCGGGGCGGTCTGCGTCTTCTCCGAACCGCAGTTCAATCCCAAGTTCGTCAACGTGGTGATCGAGGGCACCCCGGCGCGCACCGGCACGCTGGACCCTCTCGGCAGCTCATTGCCGGACTCAGCCGACCTTTACGTCGAGCTGATGCACGGGATGGCGCGCGCCTTCACGGACTGCCTTGCGCCGGCCGAATAGCGCGGGCGTGCCAAGCCGGTTGCGCGGGACCGCGCAATCTGCAAGTTTCGCACTGGATGGTTGTCGAGGGCCAAAGCGCCCGAGACATGAAAAGGGAACACGGTGAGGCGTACCCAGAAGGGACCGAGACCGTGGCTGCCCCCGCAACTGTGAGCGGAAAGCCGACCGCACATGCCACTGCCCCACGTTCGGGCGGGAAGGCGCGGCCCGGCGACGACCCGCAAGCCAGGAGACCTGCCATCCACGCGCAACTTTTCTATCCGGGCGGGGCGTCCGGGAGGATGGACAAAATGACCGATCTACGGCCCCAGAGCCAAAATCAGACATGGCGACGTCTTTCCCGCACCCGGCCGACCGGTTTGCAGGAGCGCCATGACCCGCGACCTGACACACACGTCTGACGTGGTTTTCCCACTCTCTGCGCAAGCATGTCCGCACCGCATCGCGGTCTGCACGACATGCGGCAGGCGCGCGGACGGCTCGCCCGGTGCCGGCGCGCGCCTCTTGGAGCGTTTGCGCGATGCGATAGCGTCAGACCCGCGCCGGACCGGATCGTTTGCGGCGTTCACGCTCGTCGACGTTGCCTGCATGGCCGGCTGCGCGCGCCCCTGCACGATCGCGTTTCAGGCAGAGGGAAAGGCGTCCTACCTCTTCGGCGACATCGACCCGGAAGCCGACGTTGCGGCCCTTGTCGCCTTTGCCGTTCAATACGCAGGGCTTGCGGACGGATGGTGTTCTGCAAGCAGCCGACCGCCGGCGCTCGTCAACAAGACGCTCGCGCGACTGCCGGCGCTTGCGCCGAACATCCCTGCGTCCCGATCCCTTAAGGAGAAAGCGCGATGAGCCACACCACAGGCAAGCCGGTCGCGATCTCGCTGGAAGGCGTCGGCTACGCTCCACCGGGCAAGGCCAGGCTGGTGGAGGACATGAGCTTTCATGTCCATGCCGGGGAAATCCTGGCGGTTGTCGGCCCCAATGGCGCCGGCAAGACGACGCTTGTGCGCATGATCGCAGGTCTCTGCGAGCCGACCGACGGCGATATCCGTCTCTGGGGCCAGCGCTTTTGCGACATCACGCCGGCAGAACGGGCGCGTCGCATCGCCTATGTCGGCCAGCTTGAGGAACCGGACACCCGGCTCACCACCGCGCAATACGTCAGCCTCGGCCACCTGCCGCACACGGGGTGGCGTGGCACGCCTGCGCCGGGCCGGACCATGGCTGAGGTCATCGCGCTGTGCGGGCTGACCGATCTCGCGCACAGGCGCATCGGAAATCTTTCGGGCGGCGAACGACAGCGCGCGAAGCTTGCCCGGGCGATCTGCCAGCGGCCTGAGCTTCTCGTTCTCGACGAGCCGACCAACCACCTCGATCCGAATGCCCGCGGTGCGCTCTTGGGTCTGGTGGCCAGTCTTGGCATCACCGTGGTCGCCGCCTTGCACGACCTGACCCTGATCGACGCCTTTGCAAGCCACGTTGCGCTTGTTCGTGGCGGCCGGCTGGAGGCCTATGGCCACCCGGAAGAGGTGCTCAGTCTCGCCAACATCCGCAAGGTCTTCGATGTCGGCTTCCATCGCCTACCCCACCCGAGCGAAGACCGGCACCTGACCGCCCTCGATGTCTCGCTCGCTCACATATCGTCTCTCGCACACTCGAAAGGACTTTAGTCCAATGCGGCGTTTTCTTGTTTCCCTCACCGCCTTGCTCACCACGGTCGCGGGCGCTGTCGCGGATCCCGTGACGGTGGACAATTGCGGGACACCGCTCACCTTCGAAAGCGTGCCGCAGCGCATGGTGGTGCAGGACATCAACATGAGCGAGATGGCCTTCGCGCTCGGCCTTCAGGACCGGATGGTCGGGGTCAGCGGCATCAGCGGCTGGTACAAGACAAGCCCGGCCTTCGACGAGAAGCGCGGCGACATTCCGGAAATTGCGCCCAAATACCCGACGCTTGAAAACCTCGTCGCAGCCGCACCCGATCTCTTCTTCGCCGGCTGGTACTACGGCATGAAGCCCGGCGGCGAGGTCACCCCCGACACGCTCGCACCCCATGGCATCAAGACGCTGATCCTCACCGAAAGCTGCGTCCATCTCGACAAGGACCGCCCGGCGGCAAGCCTCGACCTTCTCTACGATGACATGCTGCGGCTTGGCCGGATCTTCGACAAGGAGGTTGCGGCGCAGACCCTTGTGGACGGCTGGAAGGCGAAGGTAGCCGAGATCTCGGGGCGCATCGGCGACGGCGCACCGCTGCGGGTCTTTCTCTATGATTCCGGCGAGGACAAGCCCTTCACCGCCGGCAAATACGCGATGCCGACCGCGATGATCTCCAGCGCCGGGGGCACCAATATCACCGGCGACATGGACACGAGCTGGGGCACGACCTCCTGGGAGACCGTTGCCGCTGCCGACCCCGAATTTCTGATCCTGCTCGACTACCAGAATGGTGCCGGCGGCGACGCGCTCTTCCGCTTCCTCAAGATCCACCCGGTGATGCAGCACACCAGCGCCGTCAAGAACGAACGCTTCATCAAGCTGCGCTATGAGGAACTGACGCCGGGACCGGCCAATATCGCGGCAATCGACAAGCTCGCCCGCGCCCTCCACCCAGACGCGTTCTGAGCCCCGTGCGCTTTGCACTGTCCATCGCCGGGCTCGCGCTTCTGTTGCTCGCACTGCTGGTCGCGGCCATCGCCACCGGCTCCACCGCCCTGCCCTTCGGCAAGGTGGTGGCGACGCTCGTCGGTGCCGCGTCCGACGCAAGCGCAAGCAGCCGCATCATCCTCGACCTGCGCCTGCCGCGCGCGCTTCTGGCGCTGATGGTCGGTGCCGGTCTCGGCATCGTCGGCTGCCTGCTCCAGACGGCGACGCGCAACGATCTGGCCGACCCGTTTCTCTTCGGCCTGTCGTCGGGTGCGGCCGCCGGCGCGGTTTTCGTGATCACGATCACCGGGGATCTCTTCGGCATCTGGACCCTGCCGGCCGCCGCCTTCACCGGCGGCATGGCCGCCTCCGTCATCGTGCTGATGTTGGTCACCCGCATGGGCGACCAGGGACCGGCGCGGCTGGTCCTGGCGGGCCTTTCCGTCTCCTTCCTGTTCATGGCCTTCACCAACTATCTGGTGTTCGCGGGCGACCAGCGCGCGGCGCATTCCGTCCTGTTCTGGTCGCTTGGCGGTCTCGGGCTCGCGCGCTGGGACCTTCTGCCCGTGGCTCTTGCCGGCCTTGCGGTCATTCTCGTCTTCGCCCTTGCGCAGCACCGGCGCTTCGATGCCCTGCTCGCCGGCGACGACACCGCCCGCACGCTTGGCGTCGACGTTGCCCGCTTGCGCAAACTGACGTTTCTCGCCTGTGCCTTCGCCACCGCCGCCTTCGTCTCGATCAGCGGGGTAATCGGCTTCGTCGGGCTGATGGTGCCTCATATCGCGCGCGCGCTTGCCGGCCCGCTGCATGGCCGGCTGATCCTGCTCTCCGCCCTGATCGGCGGCTGCCTCTTGCTGCTGAGCGATATCGTCGCGCGCAGTCTGCTGGCGCCGCAGGAACTTCCGGTCGGGATCGTCACCACCTCCATCGGCGCGGCCTTCATCCTCGCGCTGCTCGGGCGGTCACGCTAGGCCGGCGCGACGGCTCAGTCCGGGACGAAGGACACGACTTTCTTCAGGCAGCGCAGCGAGAAGCTCGACTTCGAGTGGCGAAGGCCGGCGACCTTGAACAGGCGTTCGCGCAGGAACGCCTCCACCCCTTGAGTCCCATTGGCGGCGATCTTGACGAAATAGTCGTAATCGCCGGCCATCAAATAGACCTCGAGAACCTCGGGGATCTCGGCCATCACCCGGCCGAACTCCTCCAGCACCTCCGCGTCATGACGGTCGAGGGACACCTCCACCATCACGGTCTCGCCGACGCCGAGCGCCGCATGGTCGAGAACAGCGGTATAGCCGGAGATGATCCCCTCTTCCTCCAGCCTGCGCACCCGCTGCCAGCAGGGGGATGGCGACAGGCCGACCTCGCGCGCCAGTTCCGTGTTGGACAGCCGCCCGTCCGCGACCAGCGCCTTGAGAATGCGACGGTCGATTTCATCCAGCATTCGCCCCATGGAAATCTCCTTTTGCGAATTCCCGATACGTAAAAAGAATATTCCGCACCATCCGCGATATTCAGCAAATACGGCAAGAAATTTCGACCATTGCGCGCAATCATACGGGCTATTACACGCCGCCGGATTTCCGCTGGGTCACTTCCCGGCGGCGGGGCTTGCCAGGGAGCGGAGGCGCAATGGATTTCGGGCTTTCGGAAGAACAGACACTGATTTTCGACACGGCGCTGGATTTCGGACGCGACGCGATCGCACCCCACGCCTACGACTGGGAAAAAGCCGGCACCATCCCGCGCGACATCCTTCAAGAGGCCGGCGCGCTCGGCTTCGGCGCGATCTATGTTCCCGAGGAGCTTGGCGGAACCGGCCTGTCGCGCCTCGACGCGACCCTTGTCTTCGAGGCTCTGGCACACGCCTGCCCCTCGGTCGCCGCCTTCATCTCGATCCACAACATGTGCACCAACATGATCGCGAAATACGGGAGCGATGCGCTCAAGGACCAGTGGCTGGAGCGGCTGGTGTCGCTGGAGGCGGTCGCCTCCTACTGCCTGACCGAGCCCGGCTCCGGCTCGGATGCCGCGGCCCTGCGCACCCGCGCGACACGGACCGATGATGGCTACAGCCTGTCGGGCGCCAAGGCGTTCATTTCCGGCGGCGGCTATTCCGACCTCTATGTGGTGATGTGCCGGACCGGCGCCGACGGTCCCAAGGGCATCTCCACGCTCGCCGTACCCGACGGCAGCAATGGCCTCAGCTTCGGCGCGCATGAACGCAAGATGGGCTGGAAGGCACAGCCGACCACACAGGTCCAGTTCGACGACTGCGCGGTTCCCGCCGACCATCTGCTTGGCGAGGAAGGCCGCGGCTTTTCCTACGCCATGGAGGGGCTTGACGGCGGACGGCTGAACATCGCCGCCTGTGCGCTCGGCGGGGCGCAGGCAGCCCTTTCCACCGCGCTCGACTACATGGGCGAGCGCACCGCCTTCGGCAAAAGCCTCGACCAGTTCCAGGGCCTGCAGTTCCGCCTCGCGGAGATGGAAATCTCGCTTCAGGCCGCGCGGGTGTTCCTGCGCCAGGCCGCATGGAAACTCGACACGGAGGCCTCGGACGCCACCAAGTTCTGCGCCATGGCCAAGGCCTTCGTCACCGACACCGCGTTCAAGGTGACCGACGATGCGCTGCAACTGCTTGGCGGATACGGCTACCTGGAAGACTATGGTCTGGAAAAGACGCTGCGTGATCTGCGCGTGCACCGCATTCTGGAAGGCACCAACGAGATCATGAGACTGATCACCGCCCGCGCGTTGCTTCAGGAGCGCGACAGGGGCTGACGTTTCCGCCGGCCCGATCCGCAAGGACGGCCCGGCCAACACGCGAGGAGGAGGCCCCATGACCGAACCAAGGCCGCTTGCCCTTCATGTTCCAGAACCGGGATGCCGTCCCGGCGACACGCCCGACTTCTCCGACTTCGAGATCCCGCGCGCCGGCGCCGTCCGCCGGCCGGAGGTCGACGAGGCGCCGGAAGACATGCGCGACATGGCGTTTTCGGTCGTGCGCGTCCTCAACAAGGCCGGCGAGGCCGTCGGCCCCTGGGCCGGAATCCTCGACGCGGAGGCGCTGCGCAACGGCCTGCGCCACATGATGACGCTGCGCCAGTTCGACGAACGCATGCTCAAGGCCCAGCGTCAGGGCAAGACCAGCTTCTACGTCCAGAACCTCGGCGAGGAGGCCGTCGCCTGCGCCTTCCGCATGGCGCTCGAAGACGGCGACATGAATTTCCCGACCTACCGTCAGGCGGGGCTGCTGATCGCGGGCGGCTATCCGATGACGCAGATGATGAACCAGATCTATTCCAATTCGGCCGATCCGCTGAAAGGCCGGCAGCTGCCGGTGATGTATTCCGCCCGCGACCACGGCTTCTTTTCCGTGTCGGGCAACCTCGGCACCCAGTTCATCCAGGCGGTCGGCTGGGCGATGGCCTCGGCGATCTCGCATGACACGCGCATCGCGGCGGCCTGGATCGGCGACGGCTCGACCTCCGAAAACGACTTCCACGCCGCCATGGTCTTCGCCTCCACCTACAAGGCGCCGGTCATTCTCAACATCGTCAACAACCAGTGGGCGATCTCCACCTTCCAGGGCATGGCCCGCGGCGGCGCGGTCACCTTCGCCGCGCGCGGCCACGGCTTCGGCATTCCGGCGATCTGCGTCGACGGCAATGACTATCTGGCGGTGCATGCCGTGGCGAAATGGGCGGCGGAACGGGCGCGCTCCGGCCTCGGTCCGAGCCTGATCGAACATGTCACCTATCGCGCCGGCGGTCATTCCACCTCCGACGACCCGTCGGCCTATCGCTCCAAGGACGAATTCTCCGCCTGGCCGCTCGGTGACCCGATCGACCGGCTGAAGCGCCACCTGATCACCATCGGCGAATGGAGCGAGGACCGGCACACCCAGGCCCAGGCGGAGATCGTCGACACCGTGCGCAGCGCGCAGCGCGAGGCGGAGGCCAATGGCACGCTGATTTCCGGCGACAAGCCGTCGCCGCGCAGCATGTTCGACGATGTCTTTGCCGAAATGCCCCCTCACCTGCGCGAACAGCGCCAAGAGGCAGGATACTGACATGGCCCGCATGACTATGATCGAGGCGATCCGCAACGCCCATGATCTCGCCATGGAGCGGGACAAGCGCGTTGTCGTGTTCGGCGAGGATGTCGGCTATTTCGGCGGCGTGTTCCGCTGCACCGCCGGCCTGCAGAAGAAATACGGACCGCACCGCTGTTTCGACGCGCCGATCAACGAGAGCGGCATCGTCGGCGCCGGGATCGGCATGGCGGCCTACGGGCTGAAGCCGGTCGTGGAGATCCAGTTCGCCGACTACATGTATCCCGCCTACGACCAGATCGTGTCGGAGGCCGCGCGTCTCAGGCATCGCTCCGCCGGTGACTTCACCTGTTCCATGGTGATCCGCATGCCGACCGGCGGCGGCATCTTCGGCGGCCAGACCCACAGCCAGAGCCCGGAGGCGCTGTTCACCCATGTCTCGGGGCTGAAGGTCGTCATGCCGGCCAATCCGCGCGACGCCAAGGGGCTGCTGCTCGCCGCCATCGAGGACCCGGATCCGGTGATCTTCCTGGAGCCGAAGCGGCTCTACAACGGTCCCTTCGACGGCCATCACGACCGCCCGGTGGTGCCTTGGAAGAACCATGAACTGGGCGATGTGTCGGAGGACTATTACACGGTCCCGCTCGGCAAGGCGGAAATCGCCCGTGCCGGCGAGGCGGTGACCGTCCTGGCCTATGGCACCATGGTCTATGTCGCGCAGGCGGCGGCCGAGGAAGCCGGCGTCGACGCCGAGATCATCGACCTGCGCACGCTGCTCCCGCTCGACCTCGACGCCATCGAGCAGTCGGTGCGCAAGACCGGGCGCTGCATCGTCATTCACGAGGCGACCAAGACCTCCGGCTTCGGCGCGGAGCTGAGCGCATTGGTTCAGGAGCGCTGCTTCTATCACCTGGAAGCGCCGATCGTGCGGGTCACCGGCTGGGACACGCCCTATCCGCATGCGCAGGAATGGACCTATTTCCCGGGGCCGGAGCGCATCAAGCAAGCCTTCACCCAAGTTCTGGAGGGTTAGAACATGGGCCTTTACACGATTACCCTGCCCGACGTCGGCGAAGGCATCGCGGAAGCGGAGCTGACCGAATGGCAGGTCGCCGTCGGCGACGAGGTGGCGGAGGACGACGTCCTCGGCACGGTGATGACCGACAAGGCCGCCGTCGAGGTTCCCTCGACCGTTGCCGGAAAGGTTGTCTGGCTGTGCGGCGAGCCCGGCGATGTCATCGCCATCGGCGACAAGTTCATCCAGATCGAGGTCGAGGGCGACGGCAACGACACCGCCGCGCCCGCACCTGCCAAGGCACCCGAACCGAAGGCGGCGGAACCGGAAGAAACCGGAACCGCCGATGCCGACGCCGACCAGCCCGCGCCCAGGGCCACGGGCGCGGAAACGCCCGCAACGGCAAAGACACCGGCCGCCGAACCGCACCGTGCCGGCACGACGGTCCGGCGCGAGCCGCTCGCCAAGGGCGAGAAGCCGCTTGCATCCCCGGCGGTGCGCCGGCGTGCGCAGGACGCCGGCATCGACCTTCGCCTCGTCGGCGGTTCGGGTCCGGCCGGGCGCATCCTGCACGAGGATCTCGACGCCTATGTCGAGCACGGACCGGTGACGGGCCGAGGCGGCGCGCGGCTTCCCGCAACCGGCACCCGCGAGGTGAAGGTCGTCGGCATGCGCCGTAAAATCGCGGAAAAGATGGCGCTTTCCTGGTCGCGCATTCCGCATATCACCATCGTCGAGGAAATCGACGTGACGGCGCTGGAGGAGTTGCGCGCCAAGCTCAACGCCGCGCATGGCGCGGAGCGCGGCAAGCTCACGGTGCTGCCCTTCGTGATGCGGGCCATCGTCAATGCGGTTGCCGCCCAGCCGGAGATGAACGCCCGCTACGACGACGACGCCGGCGTGATCCACCAGTCGGATGCCGTGCACATCGGTATCGCGGCGCAAACGCCGGCGGGCCTCACCGTGCCCGTCGCCCGCCACGTCGAAGCGGCAAGCCTGTGGGAGAACGCGGCCGAGCTCGCGCGCCTTGCAGAAGCGGCGCGCACGGGCAAGGCGACGCGCGAGGAATTGAGCGGGTCGACCATCACCATCACCTCGCTCGGACCGCTCGGCGCGCTGGCGACGACGCCGATCATCAATCACCCGGAAGTCGCCATCGTCGGGATCAACAAGATGACCACGCGCCCGATGTGGGACGGCGAGGCGTTTCGCCCGCGCAAGATGATGAACATCTCCTGCTCCTTCGATCACCGGGTGATCGACGGATGGGATGCCGCCGTCTTCGTCCAGAAGCTGAAAACGCTGCTGGAAACTCCAGCGCTGATGTTTGTCGAGGAGTGAGGCGATGAGTGACCTGACCTGCAAGCTCTTGATCGTCGGCGCCGGCCCCGGCGGCTATATCTGCGGCATTCGTGCCGGACAGCTCGGCATCGACGCCATCGTCGTCGACGAGCAGAAGCCGGGCGGAACCTGCCTCAACGTCGGCTGCATCCCCTCCAAGGCGCTGATCCACGCGGCCGAGGAATTCCACAAGCTGACCCGCTACAACGGCCAGTCGCCGCTCGGCATTCGCGCGGAGCAGCCTTCCATCGACCTTGCCCAGACCGTCGCCTGGAAGGACGGCATCGTAAGTCGGTTGAATGCCGGCGTCGCGGGCCTGCTGAAGAAGGCGGGAACCCGGCTCGTCACCGGCCGCGCCACCTTTCTCGACGGCAAGACCGTGAAGGTCACCACCGGCGACAGCACCGTCCAGATCCGCGCCCAGGCCGTCGTGATCGCGACCGGCTCGGAACCCGTGGAGCTGCCGTTCCTGCCGTTCGGCGGCAAGGTGATCTCCTCCACCGAGGCGCTTGCGTTGACGAAGGTCCCGGAAACCCTTTGCATCGTCGGGGCCGGCTACATCGGCCTGGAGATCGGCATCGCCTTCGCCAAACTCGGCGCCAAGGTCTCCATCGTCGAGGCGGAAGACCGCATCCTGCCGCAATACGACAGCGCCCTCACCCGCCCTGTGCTCAAGACGCTGCATGGCCTCGGCATCGACGTGCACCTTGCGACGAAAGCAAAGGGCGAGAGCGGCGACGGCCTCGCAGTGGAAACGGCGGACGGCGCGGAAAAGGTTATTCCCGCCGACCGGATCCTCGTCACCGTCGGACGGCGACCGCGCTCGGAAAGCGCCAATATCGCAAGCCTCGGACTTGCGACCGACGGCGCGTGCCTGCTCATCGACGACAACTGCCGGACCTCGATGAACGGTGTCTATGCCATCGGCGATGTCGCCGGCGAGCCGATGCTCGCCCATCGGGCCATGGCACAGGGGGAGATGGTGGCGGAGATCGTCGCCGGTCACCGACGCTCCTGGGACAAGCGCTGCATTCCAGCGGTCTGCTTCACCGATCCGGAGATCGTCACCTGCGGCCTGTCGCCGGAAGACGCCAAGGGCGCGGGCCTCGACGTGTCGACCGGCCAGTTCCCCTTCAGCGCCAATGGGCGCGCCATGACGATGGAGGCCGAGGACGGGTTCGTGCGCGTGGTCGCACGAAAATCCGACGGCCTGATCGTCGGGCTCCAGGCCGTTGGCAGCGGCGTCTCCGAACTCTCGGCCGCCTTTGCCATCGCCATCGAGATGGGCGCGCGCACCGACGATCTCGGCGCGGTGATTCACGCCCATCCCACCCAGAGCGAAGGCCTGCAGGAAGCCTGTCTGGCCGCGCTCGGGCACGCCTTGCACATCTAGCAGGCGAAGCCGCTCATCGATGCGAGAGGCCTGGTCGCCCGGCCGGGCCTGACGGTGATGGCAAAGAGTGCGATTGCTTTCCTGCGTCATACCGCGCAAGCGAAGCGCGACCCGGTATCGGAGAGCCAGGGATTCTTGCTTTTCGTACGACACCCGCAAGAAACAGCGGCTCTCCGATCCCGGATCTCCGCTTGCGCGGAGTCCGGGATGACGAAGCTTGGTGGTTTTGGCAATTCCAGGCCCGGTCGCCCGACCGGGCCTTTTTCGTGTCGCTCCTGCTTGCGGACAAAAAACGACCGGCACCCGTCTGCCGGGCACCGGTCGAGGTGGGGAGATCCGGACGCCGGATGGTCAGTCGAACAAGAGGTTCGGCAGCCATAGCGCCACTTGCGGGAACGCCAGGACGAGCGCGAGCGCCAGTCCCTGCAGAAGAACGAAGGGAACGATGCCCCGGTAGATCTGTTTCAAGGTCACGAGACCCCGGGCCGTGCCCTTGAGATAAAACAGCGCGAAGCCGAAGGGCGGCGTCAGGAAGCTGGTCTGAAGGTTGAGCGCAACCAGGATCGCGAACCAGTAGACCGCATCGGCCGGGGCGACATGGGCGCCGAAATCGAGGGCGCCAACGATCGGCGCGAAGATCGGCAGGATGATCAGCGTGATCTCGATCCAGTCGAAGAAGAAGCCGAGCAGGAAAATCAGCAGCATCAGGACCGCAAGCACGCCCCAGGGACCAAGCGCCGTCGCGTCGACGAGCGAAAGCACGAAGTGTTCGCCGCCGAAACGGCGGAACAGATAGGAAAAGGCGGTCGCCCCCACGAAGATGAAGAAGATCATCGACACGGTGTCGAGCGAGCGCGACAGCACCTCGTGCAAGCCCTTGAAATTGAGCCGCCGGCGAACGAGCGCAAGCACCAGCGCGCCGAGCGCGCCGACGCCGCTCGCCTCCGTGGGCGTGGCCCAGCCGCCCAGGATCGAGCCGAGCACCAGCCCGATCAGGAGCGCCGGCGGCACCAGTCCGCCGCCGAGCTTGATCCAAAGCAGCCGCTTTTCCTCACGCGTCAACGGCGTCGCGGCGCGCGGCGCCAGTTGCGGCTTCAGGAAACTCGCCGTGACGATATAGAGAAGATACAAGGCCGACAGCATCAGTCCGGGAATGAGCGCCGCCATGAAGAGCTTGCCGACGGAAATCGTCAGCAGGTCGCCCATGATCACGAGCATGATGGACGGCGGGATTAGGATCCCGAGCGTCCCGGATGCGGCGATGGTGCCGGTGGCAAGCGAGGGGGCATAACCCGAGCGCAACATCATCGGCAACGCGAGGAGCGTGAGCATTGCGACCGAAGCGCCAATGATGCCGGTGGACGCCGCCAGGATCGTGCCCATCATCGTCACCGCGATCGCCAGTCCGCCGGGCACACGCCGCATCAGGATTTGCAAGCCGTCGAGCAGATCCTCGGCGATCCCGCTTTTTTCCAGAAGCGTTCCCATCAGGACGAACATCGGCACGGCCACCATCACCGGATTGGCGACGATGCCGCTGAAGATCCGGTTGACCACCAGAGGCAGATGCGCGAGGCGGATTTCGCCGAGCGCCAGCCCCAAAAGCGCGAAGAACAGCGACACGCCGCCGAGCACCACCGCGACGGGCAGTCCGGAAAAAATGAAAAGGACCAGCGTGACAAACATGAGCGCCGGCAAAAGGTCCACGAGCATTTTCGCAGGTTCCTTGTAGTCAAGGGCAAGAAAAGACGACGGCCAGGCGTTCAGGCATCACCGGCGAAGGGCCAGGCGGCGCCGTCCCTGCGTCCGAGATAGGCGACACATCGCAGCAGGACCGATACGGCGGACAGGATCACCAGCGAAAAGCCGATGAAGAGAAACGACTTGATGATCCAGCGATTGGGCAGGCCGGCGCCGCCGACCGACCCTTCGCCGGAGACGAAGGCCCGCATCGCGTAATCGATGGAAAACCACGCGAGCGCCGACACATAGGGGATCAGGAACGCGACAATGCCGAAGGTCTCGAGCCAGATTTTCGTCCGGTCCGGGAAGTTCTCGCGAAACAGGTCCACGCGCACATGGGCATCGCGGAGATAGGCCGCGCCGAACCCCAGCATCATTGCCGCGCCGTGCAGATGCCATTGCAGGTCCTGCAGGCGAATGGAGCCGGTGTTGTAGAACTTGCGCCCGACCACGTCGTATCCGATGACGAGCGCGAGCAGCAGAAGCAGCCAGCCGCCGAACGCGTGCCCCGCACGCGGCAGCGCGGCAAAGAGCCGTGCCAGAGAGGTCATGTAACCGCACTTTCCAAGCTGAGGAGCCGAGGGCGCGCCGGGCGGCCGCTCAAGACGGGAGCGTCACCCGCAACCGCGCCCGGAGACCGAACGCCGCGCGGCCCTGTCGGGCCGGCACGGGCCGGCCGGCGACAGCGCCGCATCGGACCGGAACGGCCCGATGCGGCGCAAGCGTCAGCGCATATAGCCGAGCGTCCGCCACTGCTCGTGCGCGGAGCGGAAGTCGGAATAGGACTTCCAGACCTTGGCGAAATCCGCGTCGGCGGAGAGCTCCTCGACCACCTCGCCCCAGGCCGCTTCCATCGCCTCAAGCACCTCCGGCGACCACTTGTGCAGGGTCACGCCCGCTTCGGTGAGCTCCTGAAGCGCCTCGAACTGGATGGCCTCGCCCCAGGCGATGGACTCCGTCACCGCCGACCGGCAGACCTCGTTGACCGCCATCTTGTTGCGCTCGCTCAGACCGTCCCAGACGTCGCGGTTGATCAGCAGCGAGAACAGCGACGTCTGCTGGTGCCACCCCGGGAAGTAATAGTGCTTGGCATAGGCCTGCATGCCGAGCTTGAGGTCGAGCGCCGGCATGGAAATCTCCGCAGCGTCGATGGTGCCGAGTTCAAGCGCGGGCACCGTGTCGCCGACGGGAAGCGTCTGGGCGGACACGCCGAGCTTTTCCATCACGCGGGCGCCCAGCCCGAAGAAGCGCATCTTCTTGCCCTTCAGTTCCTCGACCGAGTTGATCGGCTCGCGGAACCAGCCGGAGGCCTCCGGCGGCAGGGTCGCGCACAAAACGCTCTTGATGCCGTGCTTGGCGGTGATCTCCTCCCAGATCTCCTGACCGCCACCGTGGTAGTACCAGGCGAGATATTCCGGCGCTTCCGGACCGAAGGGCACGGAGGTGAACATGGCGGCGGAGGGAATGATCCCTTGCGCGAAGCCGGGCGAGTACCAGGCCGCATCGACCGCGCCGGTCGACACCGCGTCCCAGGCTTCGGGAGCCGGGACAAGCGCGCCCGGCTCGTTGAAGACGAGGTTCAGGTCGCCGTCGGTCAGCACCGAGATCCGCCGGCCGATGTCCTTGCCGATGTCGCCGATGATCGGGAAGGATCCCGGATAGACGCTCGTCATATCCAGATCCCGGGCGGACGACGCCGTGGTGGCCCACAACAGGGCAGCCGCCGCGGTCGCGAGGGTCAGCGTTGCTTTTGTCGACTTCATGTCTTTCCTCCCTTGAAAACACGTCAGGATCTGTCGGTGGCATCCACCCCGGCCGACAGATATCCGCCATCCACCGCCAGCACTTCGCCGGTGACGTAGCTTGCAGACGGTGAAACCAGAAAGCCGATTGCCTCGGCCAGTTCTTCCGGCTCCGCGTAGCGGCGGAGCGGAATGCGCGCGGTCCAGCGGGCCGCAAACTCCGCGGTGTGAAGGCCCGCGACCATCGGCGTGCGCACTGGTCCGGGCGACACCGCATTGACCCTGATGCCGAGGGCGGCGAATTCGGTCGCCAGCACCTTTGTCAGGGCGATCACGGCCCCTTTCGACGCGCCATAGGCCGCGCGCCCCGTGTTGCCGATCATGCCGGAGACCGAGGCCAGGTTGACGATGGCCGCCTCCGGCGCACGCCATGCGCTGGCGAACGCCTGGCAGGGAACGAAACTTCCAACGACATTGACGTCGAGGACCTCGCGGAAGGTCTGGGCGCTCGTATCTAGGGAATGGATGTTGCGCGCGATGCCGGCCGAATTGACCAGCCCCGACAGGGGGCGGTCGAAGTGATCGCAAATGCGCGAAAGCGCCGCGCGGATCGCCGCCTCGTCGCAGACATCGGCCGCAAGCCCGAGAACCCGCGATTGCGCATCCGCAAAGGCCTTGCGCGCGGCCGCGACCCTGTCCCCGTCGAGATCGATCAGGGCAACACTGGCGCCGGCCTCCAGCAGCCAGGCCGACGTCGCAAGGCCGATGCCCGACGCACCGCCGGTGACCACATAGATGCGATCGGCAAGCAGGGGAGCCGCGCTCATGTGCCCGCGGCTCCCTGCCCGACCGCGGGATCGCTCGCGAGCCATTCCTCAAACACGATCTCGAAGGTCACGCAGACCGGATTCTGACCGCGCACGAAACGCCCGCCGCAGATCCGGCCGCTCGGCTCGGCCAGCACCCCCGTCACGCTGGCAACCGGGTTGCCGTCCGCATCGGAGCGCACCTCGCCGGACAGTCCGACAACCTCTACCGCCGGACCGCGAAGCACCTGGACCGTCTCGTCGGAAAGGCTCACGCAGGCGTCGTTGAGACTGCCGAGGCTGCCGCGAATGAAACAGCGGGCAATCCCCTCGCGCAGACAGATCTTCTCGATGCCGTGAACGAGATCCTCGTTCGGCCGCACACGCGCATAAACGATCCGCCCAGTGGTTCCCGTTTCGATTTCTGATCCATCGCTCATGCGCGTGCCTCCACGTATCCAACGGGGGAAAAGATCGCGTGGTTGGTTTCCGGGTCCTCCACCTGACGGATCTTCAGCCGGCCAAGCACGTTGACGCGCACGACAAGACCCTCGCCGCCGATCCGCGTCGCCCGGGTATCCAGATGGCCGCCGGCGACATGCCCGCGTTCGGGATCGACGAACCAGGCGTGGCAATGCACCATCGGCTCGCCGGACAGCGCGAGCCCAAGCGTCGCCGCACCGCCCAGGACCCGGACCGCGCCCGCATCGCGCATCGGCGTATAGGTGGCGACCGTGTGCCCGCTCGCATCCCTCGCGGCGAGGCAATAGACGCAAGGGCCGAAGGCTCCCCCGATCAGCGTGACGGCAGCCGCGCGGGCCTCCCCCTTGCACATCCGGCGCACTGCCGCGTCCAGCGCATCGACCAGGCTTTGCCCGGCCTTAAGGCGCACGCGCGCCGTCCGGGAAGCGACGTCGGACAAAATGGAAAACCGCTCGTGCGCCACCGGTCCTGGATGGCGCAACAGGCGGGACGACGGTCTGGCCGTCTGTGCCCGGCTCATTGCGCGGCCTCCAGCGACGATCCGCCGTCCGCCATCCGCTTTTGCAGCGCGTCGCGCACGAGCGCCTTGGTGACCTTGCCGTATCCCGACTTCGGCAGCGCATCGAAGACCTCGAACCGTTTCGGGATCTTGTAGCCGGCAAGCCGCTCGGCCAGCGTCGCCTTCAGGGCCGGGACGTCCAGCACAGCCCCGGGTTCCAGGACCAGCGCTGCGACCCCGATCTCGCCCCATTTCGCGTCGTCCATCCCGACGACACAGGCCTCGACCACCGACGGGCAGGCGACCAGCTTTTCCTCGATCTCGAGCGGATAGATGTTCGACCCGCCGGAGATGAACATGTCCGAGGCGCGGCCGGTGATGTAGAGAAAGCCGGCATCGTCGAAATGCCCGATGTCGCCGGTGCGGAACCATCCGTTGCGAAAGGCCGCCTCATTCGCCGCGTCATTGCGGTAGTAGCCGTTGAATACGGCCGGCCCGATCACGCAGATCTCGCCGTTTTCATAGGCGGGCAGCGCGCGCCCGCTGTCGTCCTGGATTTCGATCTGGATGCCCGTTCGGGCCACCCCGCAGGTGCCGATGCGCACGCCCGGGCCGTCTGTAATGTCGTGCAGATGCGGCGGCAGGACGGTGATGTTGCCCGTCACCTCCCCCAGGCCGAAATACTGCACCAGACAGGGCCCGAGCTTTTCGAGCGCGGCCTTTTGATGCTCGCGCAACATGGGCGCGCCGGCATAGATCACATAGCGCAGCGACGCGTGATCGTGGGCGTCGACTGCGGGATCCGACACCAGCGCGCTCAGGATGCTTGGAACGGTGAAGATGTTGGTCACGCGATGTGTCTCGATCAGGCGAAACACCTCGGATGCCTCCAGGCTGCGCGCCTCGGTCAGAACGCTCGGCACTGCGCGCGCCACCTGGATCAGCTGGTGGATCCCCGCGCCGTGGGACAGGGGCGCGACGACGAGTGAGACGTCGTTTTCCGTCATGCCGGGCATGAGGTCGGCCAGGTGGTTGTTGATGACGAAGGCCATCTGCCCGTGGCTGAGCACGGCGGCCTTGGGCTTGCCCGTGCTGCCCGAGGTGAAGAAGAACCAGCAGGGGTCGTCCCTTTCAACCGGTGCGGCCCTGAACTCCGTACCGAGACCGGCCGTGACGAGGTCGGCGTAGCGGTGCTCGCCGTCGCGCGGCCTGTCGAAACAGACAAGGATCTGCGCGCCCGCGGATCTGGCAGCATCCGCCTGTGCGGCGAACTCCGCGTCATAGATGATCGCCCGTGCGCCCGAGGCTTCGGCGACATGCGCCACATCCGCCGGCAGGATGCGGAAATTCGTCGGCACCCAGACGGCGCCGAGCTTAAACACCGCAAACATCGTTTCGAACATCTCGAGCGAATTGCGCGCGTGGATAATGACCTTGTCGCCCGGACCGATGCCAAGCGCTGCCAGCGAAAATGTAAAGCCGTCGACACGGGCGTTCATCTCCGCCCAGCTCCAGCTCCGCTCCCCCTGGATCACCGCCGGCCGGTCCGGGAAGCGGCGGGCCGCCTCGGTGAGCAAGTCGCCAAGGTTCATCACCCGGTTGGAGATGCGGTCGCGACCCGAGCCGCTCATTTCAGCCGCTCCAGCACGGACACATAATTGGCGACGGCCGCGCCTCCCATGTTGAACACCCCGGCAAGGCGGGCGTCGTCGAGCTGCATCTCGCCGGCGACCCCGGCAAGCTGCATTGCCGCCATCACATGTTGGGACACGCCGGTCGCGCCGATCGGATGGCCCTTGGATTTCAGTCCGCCCGAGGGATTGACCGGCAACCGTCCTGTGCGCGTCGAGACGCCCTCGTCGATGACGCGATGCCCCTGCCCGGCCGCCGCCAGCCCCATCGCCTCGTATTCCATCAGCTCGGCGATGGTGAAACAGTCATGCGTTTCCACGAAGGACAGATCGTCGATGGAGATGCCGGCCGTTTCATAGGCCTTCGTCCAGGCCTGCGCCGCCCCTTCGAAGGAGGTGCGCGAGCGCCGGCTGAGCGGCAGGAAATCATTGACGTGCTCGGCTGCGCGGAAATAGATCGCGCGCGGTGCGGAGGCGAGAGCCACATCCAGGTTGCACAGCACGACGGCCGCCGCGCCATCGGATATCAGCGAGCAGTCGGTCCGCCGCAGCGGTCCGGCAACGACCGGGTTCTTCTCCGAAACCGTGTTGCAGAACTCGAAGCCGAAATCCTTGCGCATATGCGCGTAAGGATTGCGGACGCCGTTCTCGTGGTTCTTCGCGGAGATGCGGGCGAGACTTTCGCGGCAGTCGCCGTATTCCTGGAAATAGGCCTGTGCGATGTTTCCGAAGACGCCCGCGAACCCGCCGTCGATGCCGGCTTCTTCCCGGCGATAGGACGCCCCCAGAAGAATATCGCCAACCTCAGGGGTCGGCGTTGCAGTCATCTTTTCGACGCCGACGACAAGCACCCGACGTGCGCGGCCGCTCTCGATCTGTCGCAGCCCGGCGTGAAGGGCAGCCGACCCCGTCGCGCAGGCGTTTTCCACCCGCGTCGCCGGCGTGAACCGCAATGCAGGCTCTGCGAGCGCCACGAGAGAGGCCTGAAAGTCCTGTTTCGAGAAGCCGTTGTTGAATGCCCCGACGAATATCGCGTCGATCTCGGAAGCGTCCGTTTGGGCATGCGCCAAACAATCCTTGACCACTTCCGCAATCAAATCCTCTGCTGAATCAGCACCCGACTTACCGAACACTGTATGTGCCCAGCCGGTGATACACGAACCCATCCGATCCCCTCCCAAGGACACAAGTCACTCGCTCGCTGATCGAAATATATCGGCACCCAATTAGCTGTTCTTGCCTTTTTGAGCCGCATGTATACGCTTACGCGCATATTTCTCGCGCATTGGTATCGATATGGAGTTTTTGCATGCAACCGCTTGATGAGACCGACCTGAAGATTCTCCGCGTGCTGCAACTGGACGGCTCGCTCTCCGTCTCGGAGGTCGCCGACCGCGTCGGCCTGTCCCAGTCCCCCTGCTCGCGCCGCATCAACCGAATGCAGGAGGACGGCGTCATCACGGGCCGTTCGGTGCTGCTCGACCGCCGCAAGCTCGGTTTCGACGCAACCATCCTCGTGCGGATCAAACTCTCCGGCCACGGGCGCCAGTCGATTTCCGTCTTTCAGGAGGCGGCGATGCGGATCCCGGAGGTTCAGGTCGTCCAGCTGATGCTCGGGGAATTCGACTTCAACCTGCGTGTGGTCGTCCGAGACATGGATCATTTCCAGACATTGCTGCGCGATAAGCTGGTGATGCTTCCGGGCCTTCACGAAATCCAGAGCACAGTGATCCTCGAGGAAATGAAGTATACCGCACATCTTCCAATCTGATTTTTTGAATCAACACGCTTCACAAAGACCGACGCAAAGATTGAATGACGTGTCCGGTATCGACAAATCTGAATATAGACATTGAGAATATGCAGCGTTCCGATAGCTTTTGGATCACAAGACTGCAAAGGAAATAATTTCGATTGCGTCTTTTCAGAACTTCAGGGCCTCGTGGCGGAATGGCTACGCAAGGGATTGCAACTCCCTTTATCCTGGTTCGACTCCAGGCGAGGCCTCCATTCCCTCCGACATCTTCACCGTCTGCCATCCGGCCGGACGCAACCTTCGCTTTGCCGGTCACGGATGGGCGGGCTCAAGGTCCGTTGCGGCTTTCAGCGCCTGACGGTCGACCTTGCCGGTCGAGGTCTTCGGCAGTTCCGCGACAATCTCGAGGGTCTCCGGTGCCATATAGGCGGGCAGGCTCTCCGAAAGGTGGCGCTTGAGCGCACGCAGGCTCAGCTCCGCGCCCTCCGTCGTCTCGACGACGGCGGCAAGATAGCGCGTTGCGTCGTCAGCGACCCTGTCGACCACCGCGACGGCCGCGACCTCCGGGTGTTTCAGCACCGCTTCCTCGACCTCGCGCAGATTGATGCGATAGCCGCGGATCTTCACCTGCGCATCCCGGCGTCCGACATAGGCAAGAACCCCGCCCCGGCGGATCTCGACCAGATCGCCGCTGCGGTACAGACGGTCTTCATAATCGTCGTGCACCGGGTTCTGGACGAATTTTTCGGCGGTCATCTTCGGGTCACCCCAGTAGCCCTTGGCGACGGTGGGGCCGCGCGCGCATAATTCGCCGATGCTGCCGGTTTCCGTCAGGGGGCGGTCGTTCTCGTCCAGAACGACAACCTCCATGTGCCCGCAGGGCTTTCCGATCGGCAATGGCGCGTCATCGGGAAGATGCTCGATCGCATGGCAGGTCACATCGTTGATCTCGGTGGCGCCGTAGATGTTGAAATAGCGGGCGCCGGGCAGTTTCTTCATCAGGCCGCGCAGGGCCTGCGGCGGATAGGGCTCGCCGGCGAAGAACACGACCCGAAGCGCGCCAAGGTCCGTCTGCCGCTCCTTGATATGCTTTTCCACGATCATCAGCACGGACGGCACCGACTGCCAGATCGTAATGCGGTTGTCGGCGATGAATTTCACCAGGTCCACACCGAGAAAACCGATCCCCTGCGGCACCAAGCACACGGTGGCGCCGCGCGCGAGCGTGACATAGAGATCGAAGAGCGAGAGGTCGAAATGAAACGGCGCATGTGAGGACACCCGGTCGGCCGGGCCGACACCAAACTGCCGCGCCGCCCATTCCACGAAGGCGACGATGTTGCGGTGGGTGAGCATCACGCCCTTGGGACGCCCGGTCGAACCCGACGTGTAGAGGATATAGGCGAGGTCTCCTTCAAGGGCGTGGCGCGGCGGCGCCGTGCCCGAGGCCTGGGCGACTTGCGCGGCGGACACGATGCGCACGCTCGCGTCGGCCAGGTCCAGCGGCCTGTCGCCAACCACCACGACCGTGTCCAGCTCGCCGCCGTCCGCGAGAAGGGTTTCCAGCCGGCCCTGCTTGTTACCGCTCGTGATCAGCACGCGGACACCGCAATCGGCGACGATGAAGGCCATCCGCGCCACCGGGCCCGTCGGATCGAGCGGCACGCAGACGGCATCGGCCTTCATGATGCCGATCAGGCTGGCAAGCGAGGCGATCGACTTGTCGAGATAGACCCCGACCCGGTCGCCCCGCTTCACACCGCAGGCCTTCAGCGCGTTGGCGATCCGGTTGCTCTCGGCCATCAGTTCGCCATGCGTCATCGACGCCGCGCCGCAGCTCACCGCAATCGCACTGGTGCGCAGGGCATGAGCCTCTTCCAGAAGCCGGGGAACGGTGGTCGGCATGGTGTCCTCCTGCGGTGCGGTCGGTCCGGTCTGTCCTGCGTCTCAAAGAGCCGGCTGGCGCATCAGATAGGCGAAATACTCGTAGCGCTCGCCGAGGAACCGCTCCGCCTTCGCCCACATGTCTTCCTCGGTGATCGCATGGGGGTATTTCTCCCCCACCCGAGAGCGGGCGAAGAGCGGCCGGAGCGTGGTCATTGCGAGGATGTAGAAGAGGTCGTGATCCATCTTGTAGCTCTTGCGCCGGTCGCCATCCCAGTCGTTGCGGATCGCTTCGCGGTGCTTCTTCAAGAGGAACAGATGCGGGATGAAATAGCCCCAGAGCCGGCGGGACAGCGGGCGGATCTCCTCTTCGGGAATGTCGGGAAAATAGCCGCTGATCTTCGCCGTGATCGGATCGAACTCCATCAGGTTTTCCAGCGTGTATTTGTCGAGCGCGGTCGGATAGCCGATCTTGCCGACCATGCGGTAGATCGCGCTGACGAGATCGCGCCAGGCCTGCATCGCCTTGGCCGGCCCCGGCAGGTGGTTGATGTCCTGCACGCTGTCGAGATCGATCAGGAAGAGCTGCTTGCTCTCCACCGAATAGACGAAGTTCCCCCAGTCGCCGGAGTAGCGGTACATCTCCGTCAGCGAGAAATCGTGCAGCAGCTTTCCGGCCTCGCGGGCGAGCGCCTGGATCACCTTCAGCCGCACGCGCTCGTCGTCCGGATCGCCCTCGATGCCGAGGCTTTCGCGGATGCCGTCATAGTGGACGTCAAAGGCGGGATCGGTCCCCCGCGTCAGCCCCGCGCCGAACAGGATCTCCGAGATCCGATAGGAGGCCGATCCCGGCGACAGCGTGATCACCGCGCCCATCGGCTGGCCCTGAAACCGCAGGGTCTCGTCGTATTCGATCACCGCCAGCGGCGCGATGCTCGGGACGCCGTGCTCGATCAGTCGTTGCGACGACCAGAACTCGCGATGCGCGCGCTCGTGCACGATCCCGCCGATCGGGCTCGGCGAGGAATAGGCGTATTTGTACTCGCCCTCGTTGGAAATGCCGAAATGCGGATAGGTGACCAGATATTCCAGCAGGTCGGTGAGCGGCGGGACGGGATCGTTGCTCGCGTCGTCATGCAGCTTGTTGGAATATTCCGCATCGCCTGGCAGGATCGGGTTCCACAGGCCGACGCCCTTGAGCTTGGCGGCATGGAAGGTGACCGAGGGATCGCTCTTCAGCGCCACCGGCTCGTGCAACTGCTCCCAAGCGCCGCGCCCGCGGCGGGTGAAGGTCGGCACGTGCCCGTTCCAGCTGGCGATATCGAGAAGCCGCCGCCTCTCGGCGTCGGAAATATCCAGCCCATCGAAGCTGTGGGTCACGGTGTAGTTGAGCTTGTGATGCATGTTCATGGCAATACGTCCCGAAAAAAGCGGTCGGCGATTGGGGTCAGGCGTAGGTGCGGCTGCCGAAGATCGCCGAGCCGACGCGCACGCTGCTGGCACCGTGGCGAATGGCGGTCTCATAGTCGCCCGACATGCCCATCGAGCGGCGCTTGAGACCGGTTTCGTCCGCGAGTTTGGCGAGCAGGTCGAAATGCGGCGCCGGGTCCTCGCCGGCGGGCGGAATGCACATCAGCCCCTCGATCTCCAGGCCGTGCACGTCCTGGCAGCGCGTGACGAAGGCGACCGTCTCGTCCGGGTCGATGCCGGCCTTTTGCGGCTCGCGTCCCGTGTTGACCTGCACATAAAGGCGCGGCGCGCGGCCCTGCTTGCGGATCTCGCGGGAAAGTTCCGCGGCGAGCTTCTCCCGGTCGACCGTCTCGATGACGTCGAAGAGCGCGACCGCATCGCGGACCTTGTTGGTTTGCAGCGGGCCGAGCAGGCGAAGCTCAAGATCGGCGAACTCCTGCTTCAGTCCCGGCCATTTGTCGCGCGCCTCCTGGACCTTGTTCTCGCCGAAGACGCGCGCGCCCGCCTCGATCACCGGCCGGATCTCGTCCGCGCTCCAGGTCTTGCTCACCGCGACCAGCGTGACCGGGTCGCCCGTGCCGTCGCGGTCCTTTTCGGCGGCGGCGATTTTCGCCTGCACCGCGTTCAGTCGTTCAACCGATTGGTTCATGATCCTCATCCATCCATTCTTCTGTTCCTCCACCCCTCGAGCCAGACGGCGACGGGCGGAGCGTCTAGCCGGCCACCCCGAACAGCCTCGGGACGGCGAGCGTGATTGCCGGAAAGGTCGCCGCCAGAACGACGATCACGATATGCGCGCAGATGAAGGGCACGGCTTCCCGCACCGCGCCCTCGTATGGCGCGTTGGCGATGCGCGCCGCCGTCATCAGCGTGAGGCCGACCGGCGGGGTGATGTTGCCGAGGTTCAGGGCAAGCAGCATCACCATGCCGGCGTGCAGCGGATCGAAGCCGAGCTCCACCAGGGCGGGCGCGAGAACGGGCACCGCGATGATGATCGCCGGCAGCACGTCGATGAACATGCCGATGACGATCAGCAGCGCCGCCACCGCCAGGATCTGGACATGCGGACTGTCGCTCATCGTCGAGATGGTCTCGGCCGCGTGGCGGGCGATGCCGGAGCGCGTCACATACCAGCCAAGTACGTTCGACGCGCCGAGCAGCAGGAACACCACGCCGCTGAAACTCACCGTGGAGACAAGCGCCTCCCAGAGATCCCGGCGCGACAGGCGGCGATAGGCCACGCCGCCGAGCACGAGCGCGTAGATGCAGGCGATCACCGAGGCTTCCGTCACCGTCGTCAGGCCGGTGAGAACGCCGACGATGATCACCAGCGGAATGCCCATCGCGGCAAGCGCACCGATACCGGTGCGCAAGATCACCTGGAAGCGGACCGGCCCATGGGCGCGGTATCCGCGCCGCCAGGACACGACACTGCTGACGGCGAGCATTCCGACCCCCATCAGGACCCCGGGAAGGATCCCGGCGGCGAAAAGCCCGAGAATGGAAATGTCCCTCAGGGTCGCGGCATAGGCGATCATGATGATGCTCGGCGGGATGATCGGGCCGACCATCGCCGAACAGGCCGTCACCGCCGCGCAATAGGAGGCGCTGTAGCCCTCGCGTCGCATCGCGGGGATCAGCGTGCGCCCGATCGCCGCCGTCTCCGTGACCGCCGCGCCGGTCAGCCCGGCGAACATCAGGCAGGTGGTGACATTGACGTGCGACAGGGCGCCGGGCACCCGCCCGAACAGGCTGCTTGCAAAGGCGATCAGCCGGTCCGTCAGGCCGGCGCGGTTCATGATCTCGGCGGTGATGATGAAATAGGGAACGGCGATCAGGACGTAGCCGGACACGCCCGAATAGAAGCGGTCCGGCAGAATGCTCAGGAAATCCGCGCCGCCGATGGAGACGGCCCCGGCAAGGCCGGCAGCGGTCAGCACAAGGCCGAGCGGCAGCCCGATCACCATCAGGAAGACGAAGACGAAAGTGGCGCTCATCGTGTCGTCTCCAGTGACCGGCTTGCCGGCGCGGACGCCGGCTTGGCCTCCGCCTCCGCCTCCGGTCCGGCATAGCCGCCCGGGGTCCAAACCATGCCGCCGTCGGTTGCAGCCGCAAGCTCGCCGTCGAGCGCCAGGTCCGCGTCGCGCTCCTCCAGCAACGCCACGCCGTCGACGAGATGCAGGCACAGCACGACGCCGGCGACCGGAACGGCGGCCGCGGTCCAGCGATGCGAGACCTGGATCGTGTCTGAGACGATGAAGAGATGCGTCGCGCCGAGGAAGAACTCGGCTCCATACCAGACCAGCGCCACCGCGAAGATCGCCACGGCCGCCAGATTGACCGCCTGCGCGATCCGGCGCCCCCAGCCGGGCAAGGCCCGAGCGGCGACCAGGATCGCGATATGCTCGCCGTATTTGAAGGCGACGGTGATGCTGAGCATGCCGAACCAGGGAAGGAACAGGCGCAGGATGGAGGGGCGTGTGTTGGCGTAGAGCCACGCAAGAATGCCCTCGTCGAACATCTCGCGCCGGCCGGCGGCCGAGAGCGCGGAGGCCAGAAGCTCCAGCGCCACGCCAAGGGCGGAGACGAACAGCATCGCAAGCAGCAACACCGCGCACACGGCAATGGTCGCCTTGTTCGCGACATCGCTTATCCGGTGGAGACGGTGTCTCAGGGTCATTGCGAAAGGGTCCTTGATCGTGCACCGGATGGCGGTTTCGCAGACAGTTGCGCGACACAAGCGCCAGAACGGGCCTCAGAACCGGGCTTCAGAACCGGGCGCCGGCAGTCCCGCTTCTCAGGGACGCGCGGAGTTCCCGCCGCGCGTTCGCTCGTCACCCGACGAGCGGGACGTGTCGCTGCGGACCGTCGTCAGTCCAGATACCGCTCGAGATTTGCCTGTCGCTGGCTTTGATGAATGCGATCGATCTCGGCGCGCATGTCATCGAACAGCTTCGCCTTCGGGCCGAATTCCTCCACGAGCCAGTCGCGGTAGATCGGTTGCGCGATGTCGCGCATCCGCATCTTTTCCGCGTCCGAAAGAACGTGGCATTCCTTGAATTTCTCGCAGGAGTTCACCCAGCCGACCACGGTGATCTGCGTGGCGATGCCATGGGCCATCGCCACAGCCTCGCGGGCGGAGGCGACGATGATTTCCTGATAGTCCCGCGGCAGGTCCTTGAACCACGCCTCGCTGACGCTCCAGGTGATCGTGTTGTACACGTGCCCGCTCCAGGTCGTGTAGTCGGTCACGTCATAGAGCTTGAAGATGTCGTTGACGCCCGGCGCATGGAAATGCCCATCGACGAGACCCGTTGCCAGCCCGGTCTGCAACTCGCCCCAGGGCAAGGGCGTGGGCGCGGCGCCGAGCGCCCGCATGATCGTCATATGGGCCTGGTTTTCCTCGACGCGAATGCGCATCCCCTTGAGGTCCTCGACCGTCTTGATCAGCCGCTTGTTGTTGGCGAAGGCAACAAAGCCGCCGCCATCGTCGAGCGTGCCGAGATAGCGCAGCCCGCTTTCGGCGACCATCGGCTTCATGAACTCCGCAAACCACGCGGAATCGAAGAAGGCCCAGGCCGTGCGGTAGTCGGGAAAGAGAAACGGCGCCGTGATCATTTCGTAGTTGCGGTAGAAGGATGCCTGCGTTCCCGATCCCAGCATCACCGACTGAATGGTCTTTCCCGCACGCGCCTGCTGGGCGGCCTCGACCTCGCCACCGAGCGCGCCATTGCCGAAGACCTCGACCTGGACCGCGCCCCCGGTTGCGGTTTCGACGAGCTGCTCGAAATGCTTCAGCGCAGGCGCTGTCTCGTTGTTGGTGAGATCGTCGGGATAGAGGTGGGCGATGGTCATCGTGTAGTCCGCCGCCTGCGCCGCGGAGGTAACGCCGAACAGCGCCATCAGCAGCCCGGCCAGCCACCCGCCGCGGAAATGCGGCCTGGCCGACGTCCCGGGTTCCGGACCGCCGCGATCGTCGTGGACCGAGCTCTCGAACAGGTTGCAGGCCCGACCGGTCTCGCCGCTCGAGGGGCAAGACATTCGCACGGCGTCGATCATTGACCCCTCCAGGTTCAGAAGACCAGCTGCAGTTTCAGCCTCTTCAAAACCTATTCAGCAACCAATGGTCGGTCTAATTCTATTTTTCTATTTCTGGTAACACTTGGGACTTGCCTGTCGGCCGGCGTCTGTCCCTCAAAAAACGGGTCTCAAAACACACAGCGCGCGCAACGACCGGGACCGTTTCCGATCCCGGTCGTCGTGCCCGCCGTGGGGCATCGCTTGCCGCGTCAACCGCTGACGGCGCCTTTGCTGGCCGAGGTCGCGAGTTGCGAGTATTTGCTCAGCACGCCCGACTTGTAGCGGGCCTCGGGCTGGCGCCAGGCGGCCGCCCGCTTGTCGAGTTCCGCCTGATCGACGTTGAGCTGCAGGAGCTGCGACGGTGCGTCGATGGTGATGCTGTCGCCCTCCTGAACAAGCGCGATCGGGCCGCCGTCGAAGGCCTCGGGCGTGACGTGGCCAACGAGCATGCCCCAGGAGCCGCCGGAGAACCGGCCGTCGGTGATCAGCCCCACCTTGTCGCCCAGACCGCGCCCGATGATCGCCGAGGTCGGTGCCAGCATCTCGGGCATTCCCGGACCGCCTCTCGGTCCGAGATAGCGCAGGACCAGCACGTCGCCCGGCCGGATCCGGTCCGACTGGATGGCGTCCATGGCCGACTGCTCGTCGTCGAAGACCCGCGCCGGACCGGTGATCGAGGTGGACTTGAGGCCGGTGATCTTCGCCACCGACCCTTCCGGCGCGAGGTTGCCGCGCAGGATCGCGAGATGGCCTTCCGGATAGAGCGCCTTGTCGATCGGGCGGATGACATCCTGATCCGCCGGCGGCGCATCCGGCACGCTCTCCAGTTCCTCCGCCAGCGTCCGGCCGGTGATCGTCATGCAATCGCCATGCAGCAGGCCCGCATTCAGAAGGATCTTGAGCACCTGCGGGACCCCGCCCGCCTTGTGCAGATCGACCGCCATATATTTGCCCGAGGGCTTGAGGTCGCAGATCACCGGCACCTTGCGGCGCACCCGCTCGAAATCGTCGAGGGTCCACTCGACCTCGGCGGCATGGCAGATCGCGAGGTAATGCAGGACGGCATTGGTGGAGCCGCCGGTCGCCATCACCAGCGCGATGGCGTTCTCGACGCTCTTGCGCGTGACGATGTCACGCGGCTTCAAGCCCTTCTTGACCGCCTCGACCAGCACCCGGGCCGACTGGGCCGTGGAGTCCCTCTTCTCCTCATCGATGTTCGCCATCGTCGAGGAATAGAACAGCGCCATGCCAAGCGCCTCGAAGGAGGAACTCATGGTGTTGGCCGTATACATGCCGCCGCAGGCCCCGGTGGTCGGGCACGCATTGCGCTCGATGCCCTCGAAATCCTCCTGGCTCATGCGCCCGGCCTTGATCGCGCCCACCGCCTCGAAGGCGGAAATGACGGAAAGGTCCTCGCCCTTCCATTTGCCCGGCTTGATCGTGCCGCCATAGACGTAGATCGCCGGCACATTCGCCCGCACGATCCCGATCATGCCGCCCGGCTTGTTCTTGTCGCAGCCGCCAAGCACCAGAACACCGTCCATCCACTGGCCCTGCACCGTCGTCTCGACGCAATCGGCGATGACCTCACGGGAAATAAGGGAGTATTTCATCCCTTCCGTGCCCATTGCCATTCCGTCGGAAATCGTCGGAACGCCGAAAATCTGCGGGTTTGCACCAGCGTCCTTGATGGCCGCAACGGCAATGTCGGCAAGCGGCTGAATGCCCGCATTGCACGGCGTGATGGTCGAATGACCATTGGCAACACCGATCATGGGATTGTCGAAATCTTCCTTCGTATAGCCGAGGCCGTAAAACATGGCCCTGTTCGGCGAACGCTCGATCCCTTGCGAAATCGTCTTCGAACGCTCGTTGTATGGCACCCGATATCCTCCTTGCGGGACTGTTTCGTTGTCGTCATCCGCCGACCGCACGCCCCCGGGCTTCCCCGATTTCGGCCGTCGCCGGGCGACGCCCCCCCCTTTCCGGTCGAGCCCCGACCGCGCGGCGCGAAACCGCCGGCGCACGCCCGCGATACCTGGCGGAGGCCCGAGCGCCCACCCGGCGCGCGGTCCGCCGCTCTCCAGCGCAGCTCCGTCAGGTCCACCAGCTGTGTCAGGGGTGTACCGTCCCTGCCGCTTTCCCGCTTCGTCCCGTGGAAGCATTTGAGAAATAGACAGATTTCAGGAAACTACCGCGCCCCTCCATATTTCAGAAATATATTTGTCTTTATCCATTAGGTCGAAATTCATATCAAACAAGCGCCGGACGACAGCCGTGTCGCCCGGCTGGAACCTATCCCCCGTGGCCGTTGAGGACCACGCCGGGGGAGCCGCCAACGGGCGGACTTGCGGCGCAAGCGCCCACGGGGTCGCCCGGATCTCCGGCCGGGGCCGCCGCGTGCTCGCCGATGGCCTGAGAAATCTCGACAAGCCGGGTCACGGTCGGCGAGGGATCGTCGCGCCGCCACACCAGCCCGGTCTCGATCATCGGCGGCTCGCCGTCGAGATCGACATAGACCACGCCCTGCCGGCCGAGCCGCTTCAGGGAGCCCGGCACCAGCGCGATCCCCATCCCGGCGGACACCAGGCTGATGATCGTCTGCATCTGGATGGCCTCCTGCCCGATGGTCGGCTGGATCCCGTTGGTGACGAAATAGGTGGTGATGATGTCGTGGAAGGCCGGCGCGCTTCGTCGCGGGAACAGCACGAGAGGCGCCTCCGCGACATCCTGAAGGCGCAGCCGTCCCTGTGCCAGTTCGATGCGCCCGCGACGCACCCACTCCTCCGGCACGGCCGCGACCAGCGGCTCGCGCAACAACGGCAGATAGGCAAGCGAGGCATGCAGCGTCGCGTGCAAGGGGATGATCAACCCGGCGTTGATCTCGCCCTGGAGCAGCGCTTCGACCTGAAGGTCGCTCGTCATTTCCTTCAAGGAGACCTTCACGTCGGGATAGGTCGCGCCATAGTGGCTGATCAGATCCGGCAGGAGGTTGTAATCCGCCGTCGTCACGAAGCCGAGCTTCAGGCTTCCGATCTCGCCGCGCGAAAGCTGCCTGGCCAGCCCGGGCAGCGCCTCGACATCCTCCAGCAGTTTGGTCACATGCGACAGAAGGTGTTCCCCGACGGGCGTCAGGGCGACATTGCGTTTCGTTCGCTTGAAGAGCGTGACCGAGAGTTCCTCCTCCAGAGCAAGGATGGCCTGACTCAACGGCGGCTGCGTCATGCAGAGCCGCTCGGCCGCGCGACCGAAATGCAACTCCTCCGCAACCGTCACGAAAAACTTAAGCCTCCGAAGATTCATTGCTTGCCTTCTTCTATTTTGGGATCGCCTACCAATGGACGATCTTTTCATTCGAAGCACGTCTTTTTCCGCACGCAATCATATATTTTTGAACCTTCAGGGAACGCCTTATTAAGGTTGCATTTTAGATTAGTTTCGCGTGCTAATCGCAAATATAATACACGCAATATGATTTTGTCACTCGTATGGCGATAACAGCAATCGGAACTATAAATATAAAATTTATATAAACATGCATTTGCGTCTATCTGGAATGCAACCAAATCAAAACGAATGAGGCGAAGAGTTGTCCATCATCAAGTTCAGAACCAAACAAGATAACTCTTCCGACAATGGTATATTCTTAAAATTGTAAATTATGATTTGTCTTTATGAAACGAGCGGAAATCTGAGGCATTGCCGGGCACGACCCACGACCCCACCGAAACGCCCTCTCCCGCAAGGATGCAACCAAGCCGACAGGAGCGACCAATGGATTTCAGTTTCTCTCCCGAGCAAGACGCCTTCAAAGACAAGGTCACGGGGTTCGCGCAGGCGGAGTTGAACGAGGGCGACCTGAAGCAACGCGATGCCGATTGCATCCTGTCCCGGGACTTGTGGAAGAAGATCGCCGACTTCGGAATTCTCGGCCTGCCCTTCGACAAGGACTACGGCGGGAGCGAACAGGACATCATCACCACCGTTCTGGCGATGGAGGCGCTTGGCTACGGCTGCCGCGACAACGGCCTGCTGTTCAGCATGAACGGGCAGATGTGGACCGTGCAGATGCCGATCGCGCAGTTCGGGACCGACGCGCAGAAGGACAAATATCTCCGCGGCCTGATCAAGGGCGAGTTGATCGGCGCGCATGGCATCACCGAGGCCGAGGCCGGCTCCGACGTGATGGCGCTCGGCACCACCGCGACGCGCGACGGCGACGACTATGTGCTGAACGGCGCGAAGGTGTTCTGCACCAACGGGCCGGTCGCCGACGTCTTCGTGATCTTCGCCACCGTCGACAAGAGCGCCGGGTCCCTCGGCCTCACCGGCTTCGTCGTGGAACGCGACACGCCCGGCCTCATCGTCAGCGAGAACCGCAAGAAGATGGGCCTGCGCACCTCTCCGATGGCCTGGCTGACGCTGGAGGACTGCCGCGTTCCGGTCACCGCACGCATCGGCAAGGAAGGCCAGGGCGGGCGGATCTTCAACAACTCCATGGAGTGGGAACGGGCCTCGATCCTGGCCAATCTCGTCGGCGCGATGGAGCATCAGGTCGAGGAGTGCATCCGCCACGCCAACAAGCGCACCCAGTTCCGCAAGCCCATCGGCAAGTTCCAGTCCGTCTCCAACCGCATCGTCGACATGAAGCTCAGGCACGAGACGTCCCGGCTGCTGCTCTACAAGGTCGCCTGGCTGAAGAAGACCAAGGGCAGCGCGGCGATGGAGGCGGCGCTCGCCAAGCTCTACCTCAGCGAGGCCTGGGTCGCGTCGTGCCAGAACTCCGTCGTGATCCACGGCGGCTACGGCTACATGGCCGACCATGAGGTCGAACGCGATTTCCGCGACGCGGTCGGAAGCCTGCTCTATTCGGGGACATCCGACATCCAGCGCACCATCGCGGCCCGTGCCCTCGGGCTTTGAGCAATGTCTTCAATAGTATAAATCACAATAAATCCCGAAATGCATATCAGTCTATATGAATATAATCTGAGCGATTAATTGACTTGATCGGGGTTATACGTATCATTTACTGAAGTTTATTCCAGTAAATTCGAAAAACGGAATGAACTTCATTCAGGGCAATCGCATCGAACGCCGCGTTGGCAACGCGGGGAGCTTGCCCCGCCGGCGAAGGTCCGAGGGTCCGGCCCGGTGCCGCTTCCGGTCGCGAATGCCGCCCGGCCGCCAGTTTGCAGGAGGAGACCGACATGGACGCGCAGACGGTAGAACAAGACGACGTTCACAAGACGATCTACGACTATCTGATTGAAAACTCCGGCGTGAACGTCTCCGGGGGGATCGATCCCGAAGAAAACCTTCTCGACAGCGGCATCCTGGACAGTCTCGGGATCGCCGAAATCACCGAGTTCGTCGAAAAGACCTTCGACATCTCGATCGACGAGGACGAAATCACCTCGCAGAACTACCGCACGGTCACGGCCTTCACCGCGTTTTGTCGCGAGAAAATCGCCGCCTCGGCGACGTGAGTGGACCGACCTTCCTCAATCCGGGGGCGAAAAGGGACAGACGGATCATGTCAAGTAAAGTGAAGGCCGATCTCATTTTGATCCACGCGCCGGCCATCTATGATTTTCGCAACCGCGACGACTTCGTGCTCGGCTGGTACGCCAGCCAGGAAAGCAGCAATGTCACGCCGATCTTCGAGATGCACCCGCTCGGCTTCCTGTCGATCAAGAGCTTCCTGGGAGAGCGCGGCCTCGACGTGAAGATCGTCAATGTCGCCTCCCTCATGCTCAAGCACCCGACGCTCGATGTCGAGAAGCTGCTGGAGCATCTGGACGCCCCCGTCATCGGCCTCGACCTGCACTGGCTGCCGCATTGCCAGGGCTCCGTCGAGGTGGCGGGACTGGTGAAGAAGGTCCACCCGGAGAGCTTCGTCGTGTTCGGCGGGATCGTCTCGACCTATTACGCCCGCGAGATGATGCAATACCCGCAGATCGACGGCGTCATTCGCGGCTACGACACGCTGGAGCCGCTGGCTAGCCTCGTCGATCAGGCCAAGCGCGGCGTGCGCGGGCGCTTCGCCGTCGAGAACATGATCTACAAGGACAAGGGCGAGGTCATCGACAACGGCCACAGCTACACGCCCGAGGTGCTCAACGACGTCGCCATCGACTGGTCGAAGATGTTTCCCAAGACCTCGAGCTTGCTGAACATGCCGAACCTGATGGTGCTGCCGAACACCGGCTGCCAGCAAAGCTGCGGCTGGTGCTCCGGGTCCCGCTGGGCCTATCAGCGCATGATGAACGTGGAGAAGAAAACGGTCTTCCACCGGCGCTCCGAGCAGCTCGCGCGCGAGATCATGACCTTCCCGAAGACGGAATCGCCGCTCAGCGTCTACACGCTGCAGGCCTATTCGGAATCCTCCCCGCGCCTGCTCGACTATCTGGCCGCCGTCGCCGACAGCGGCGTGGTGAAATCGGTCTCCTTCGAACAGTTCCGGCTGACGAAGATCCCGGTTCTCAAGCAGATGGTGGAGGTCGCGCCGAACCTCGACATCTACATCAACCTCTCCCCCCAGTCGCACGACGTGGAGATCAGCCGCCTGACCGGGCGCGGCACCTACACCAACGAGGAGATGGAGGAGTGGATCGCGGCGGCGATGGATATCGGCATCAAGGGCGTCTACCTCTGGTACACGATCGGAATGCCGAAACAGACGCATGCCTCGGTGATGGAAACGGTCGCCTATTCCGCCCGGCTGATGGAGCGCTTTCCCAACGACAAGATCATCCCGACGATCTTCGGCATGGTGCCCTTCCTCGATCCCGGCTGCCAGTGGTTCGAGGAGCCGGACCAGCACGGCTACACGGTGTTCCACCGGGACCTGGAATCGCACCGCAAGTCGCTGACGCAGCCGCGCTGGCGCGATGCGATGAACTACGAAACCAAATGGATGAAACGCGACGAATTCCTGCCGAGCATGTATGAGGCGATGCAGGTGATGGCCAACCACAAGGCCGATTACGGTCGTATCACCAAGCGCAGCATCGACATCGTCAACGGCCGGATCGATCACTTGCGCCATCTGACGACCTCGATCGACCGCGCGATGGACGCGGACGGGCGGCTCCCGGCCTCGCTCAGGCGCGAGATCGGCGCGCATAACGACGAGATCCTGTCTTATGCGGCGGACGTCGCGCTGGTGAAGAAGCCGCTGTCGGGCCGTTGGTACGACGATCACACAGTTCCCCGCGAGATCATCGACGCCTGCGTGCGCGAGCGCGCCGCCGCCTGAGTGCACAGGGCGCGGCTTGCCGGCCGCGCCCCCCTCACCCGTCCCGGATCAGCCCTCGCCCATCGACGCGAGGGCGGGCCACGCCCCGCGCCCGGTTGCTTGCAACGGCCTCGCCCCGGAACCGCGACCTCAAGAGACACCCGCCATGACGAACGACAGCGTTGGAATACTCGCAGCCGCCCGGTTCCTGCCGCCGAAAACCCTGCCGCTCGACGGGATCGCTGATGCGGAAAGCGGCCCCGTCGACGCAAGCGCCCTCGGGCCCCTCGGGATCGAAAGCGTGCATGTGTTCGAAGGCGAAAGCCCGACGGATATGGCCGTGACGGTCTCCCAAGCCGCGTTGAGCGAGGCCGGCCTCGGCCCGCTCGATCTGGATGCGATCATCGATTTTTCCGTCATGCCGCAGCGCTATGTCGAGCCCGCCTGGTCGATGAGCAACGAGTTGCAGGCGGAGCTTGGCGCGAAACACGCCTTCACGCTCGGCTTCAGCGGCGGCGGGTCCGCCAACATCCACGCGGCGCTCAAGTTCGCCCGCGCGCTGATCCGCGCCAATGCCGATGTGAACACCATCCTTCTGGCCGCCGCCGACAAGGCGATCCCGGGCAACCGAGTGTTGAGCGCCGGCGAGCCGGTCACCGTCATCGGCGACGCCGCAACGGCGCTGATCGTGCAGCGCAACGCCCCGTCGGCAATCATTGTCGACACGATCTCCACCTCCAACGGGGTCCTGCACGACGTGCTCAACATCCCCGGCGGCGGCATGGCCCATCCCACACGGCTCGACCTCTACAAGCTGACGCTCGATGAGGCGAAATATCGTTCGCGCGACCGCATGGGCGAGCTGCGCAAACTCGCCGACAAGATGCTCGCGCGCAACGGGCTCGCCCGCGAGGGCATCGATCATTTCCTCACCGCGAATATCTCGAAAGACGACACGGAGGCCTTCTCCCGGACGATGGAAACCAACGGCCGCCTGCACCGTGACAATCTGGGCCCCTGCGGCCACGTGCATTCCTGCGATCTGGTGCTGAACTACATGAGCCTGCGCCAGAACGGCGGCGCTCCCGGCCACCACGTGCTGATGGCCTCCCACGGGATGGGCTTCTTCCTCGGCGCGACGCTGCTGAAACTTTGACAGGGACAAATGCCATGGACCACGTCGGAATCCTTGCCGAAGCCTTCTATCTCCCGCCGGACAAGAAACGGGTGGAGGACGTTTTCCGCGACGAAAGCGTCCCCTTCGGGACCCTGTCGAAGAACATCGACTTTCAGCGCGACATCGGCATCGAGGACATTCACGTCACCAACGACCTGCCGTCGGTGCTGGCGCTAGAGGCCGCGAAACGCGCGCTGGACCAGTCGGGCGTCTCCGCCGAAGAGATCGATCTGGTTGTCGACTTCACCAGCATTCCCGAGGACTACGTCGGCCCGACATGGTCGGCGGCCGGGCTCGTCCAGCAGGAGCTCGGCCTCGTCAACGCCTTTTCGACAGCGGTGAACACCGGCGGCTGCGCCAGCTACCACCTGGCGCTCAAGTCGGTGATGGCCCTGATGCTCTGCGATGACGATGTCGAAACCGCGCTGCTGTTTGCCGGCGACCGCACGCCGGACCTCAACAAGACCTACTATCCGATCACCGTCGCCTCCGACGGCGGCAGCGCGCTGGTGCTGCGCAAGAACGCGGACCGCGCCCGGATCCTGGAGGTGGAAACGATCTCCATCGGCCGGCTGCACGATGTCTGGTATGTACCGGGCCTGCAAAACCGCGAACCGAACGAGGAGGTGACGGAAAAACTCCTCCACATGTACGCCAAGATGGACAAGTTCAACGAGGGCGTCATCCCGATCAACTTCCGCATGTTCGGCAAGGTGATGGACCGGCTGTTGAAGAAGCTCGATCTCACCCACGACGACGTCGACTATTACATCTACCCGACGTTCTCGACCTGGGATCAGGCCTATTTCATGAAGAAGTTCGGTCTGACGCCGGACAAGGTCTATACGAGCGCGCTCAAGCACCGGGGCCATGTCCAGGAAAGCGACATGGTGATCAACTACGCCGAGGCCGTGGAGCAAGGGCTGATCAAGCCCGGCGACACCGTGATGGTCGTCTCCAACGGCGCAGGATTTGCCTGGTCGGCCGCGCTGATCCGGCACTGAACCGGCACGGCGGATGTCGGGCGATCTCCGGGGCAGCGTGGACGCGGACGCCGTTCTCATCCGCCGCCAGGGGCGCGCGGGACGGATCACGCTGAACCGTCCGCGCGCGTTCAATCTTCTGACCCGCGCGATGGTGCGGGCGATCCATGCCGCGCTCGACCTGTGGCGTGACGACCCCGAGGTCGAGTTGCTCGTCATCGACGCGGAGGGGCGCGCCTTTTGCGCCGGCGGCGACATCCGGGAAGTCCACTCCCATGTGGTCGCGGGAAATCTTGGCGACGCGCGGGAGCATATCCGGGACGAGTACCGCCTCGACCTGAAGCTCGCCCGCTACCCCAAGCCGGTTGTTGCGATCATGAACGGCGCGGTCATGGGAGGCGGGATCGGCTTGGGGTGTCATGCGGGCCACCGTGTCGCGGGTGAGCGGTTCCAGTTGAGCCTGCCGGAATGTTCCATCGGCTGGATCCCGGATTCCGGCGCAACGGCACTGCTCGCCCGCACCCCTTGCGGCGTTGGCGAACTGATGGCGCTTGCCGGATTGCAGATCGACGGCGCCGACGCGCTCGATCTCGGGTTCGTCGACTACACGATGGACGGCAACCGGTGCCAGGAGGTGATCGACACCCTTTGCGCGACCGGCGATCCCGCCGTCCTCGGCATCCATTCGACGCCAACGGGAGAGCCCGGCCTGCGCGATAAGGTCGGACGGCTTCGACTTTCCGCTCCCATCGACACTCCGGTCGCGCTCGCGCAGGCCCTCGAGCGCGCGGGCAAAGCCCCGGAAATGGCCGATTGGTGCGCGAGGCAACTGACGGCATTGGCGCGCGGCGCGCCGCTTGCCCAGGCACTCGCCCTGCGCGCGCTTGAGGCGCAACGGCAAAGGCCCGGTCTTGCGCGCGCGCTTTCACTGGAACTGCGGATCGTCTCCGCGCTGATGCGCCACCCGGATTTTCGCGAAGGAATCCGCGCCATGATGATCGACCGGGACAGAAAGCCGGTATGGACCTCGCCGGCCGGAACCGTCTTCTCGCGAGCGGAGACCGATCCGTTCCTTCGGCGCGCCGACACCCGAAACGTCATACGCAAATTCACCGAAGACCCTGCAAAATAAATATTTCCCCCCGTTCGCGCCGCCCCCTACCCTCGCGTATAGGGCGCATTTTCCAAAAACACACCCTTTGATGGCGATCATCTGATGGAGACGCGCCCGCCCCCTGCGAGAGGCGCAGCCTGCGCCCCCGCAGGGCAAGACCGTCGTCGCCCACCGCGCCCGACTGTGTGCCAGCCCGCGCGGGGCGGTATCCGGCAGACCCAGATTTCGGGGACCCAGTCATGACATCCGTGCCACATCCGTCCGACTCGTCACTTCTCGGCAACTGGCCGACACTCGCCGTCGCCGCGTTGGGATCCTTTCTGGTCATTATGGACGTGACCGTCGTCGCCATCGCCCTTCCCTCCATCGAGCGGGATCTCAAGGCGAGCTTTGCCGAACTGCAGTGGATCATCAACGCCTACAACATCGCCTATACCTCGGTGCTCATTGCCGTTGGCGCCTTCGCCGACTGGTTCGGGCGACGACGGGTGATGGTGATCGGCCTGTTCATGTTCGGCGCGATGTCGCTTGTCGTCGGACTGGCGGAAACCCCGATGGCCCTGATCCTGGGGCGCGTCGCGCAAGGCCTGAGCGCCAGTGCGATGCTGATCCTGGGCGTTGCCCTGATCTCCAACGCCTTCCAGGGCGCGCAGCGCGCGCAGGCCTTTGCCGTATGGGGGGTCTCCATCGGTTGCGGCGCGGCCTTCGGCCCCATCGTCGGCGGCATCCTCGTCGATGCATTGAGCTGGCGCTGGATCTTCCTGCTCAACGTGCCGCTCGTCGCGATGCTGATCACCCTGTGCTACTGGCGCGTGGAAGAATCCTCCGACCCGAACGCCGGCGGTCTCGACTGGCCGGGCATTGTCACCTTCACCGGTGCGCTCGCCTTTCTGAGCTACGGCGTGATCGAGGGCGGCGAGATCGGCTGGGGCGACACCACCGTCGTTGGCGCGCTGATCGGCGCGGCGGTCCTCTTCCTCCTCTTCATCATCATCGAAAACACGGTGAAGAAGCCGGCGTTCGACCTCCGCCTCTTCAAGATCCCGACCTTCACCGGCATCCAGTTGGTCTGCGTTTTGAACAGCATCACCTTCTGGGTCATGCTGGTCTATCTGCCGATCTACTTCCAGGTGGTGCTTGGCATGTCGGCCTCCTCGGCCGGTCTGATGCTGATGCCGATGACCATCCCGCTGCTGCTCTTCGCGCCGATCGGCGCGCGGCTCGCGGCGCCGAAGAAGCTCGGCGTGCGCGGCCTGATCGCCTTCGGCTGCGTCCTCATCGCCATCGGCTTCGCCTGGATCTGGGCCGCGCCGCCGTCGGAGGCGATCATGTGGGCGGTCGCCTTGTTCCTGCTCGGTGTCGGCACGGGGCTGATCAACGGGGAGCTCTCCAATGTCGCGACCGCCGTCGTGCCGCCGGAACGCGCCGGTGTTGCCTCCGGGGTGAACATCACCTTCCGCCACGGGTCCTTCACCCTGTCGATCTCGGTGTTCGGCGCGGTGCTCCTGTCGAGCATCACGCTGCAGCTCGGCGCGGCGCCGGATCTCGCCGCCGGACTTGGCACAGGGCTGATCGACACGGCGAACATGATCGCGCGCGGCGACTTCAACGGCGCGGTGCTGTCGGCCCCGGCGGAGCTTCAGCCAGCGCTCACCGACTTCGGCAGGCAGAGCTTCTCGGTCGCCTTCTCGGTGCTCCTGGGTATCGTCACCGTGCTTTCGGTCATCGCGATTGCGGTCTCCGCCTTGATGATCCGCGCCCGCGACCTTTTGGCCGGCCCGGAAGCGCAGGTGGCGCCGGGCGAATAGACGCCCCCCGGCCTCAGCGGCCGGCCCCGCATCCGGGCCGGTCGCACCACGGCACCGCCAACGGAAAACGCGCCCCCTCACGGATGGCGCGTTTTTTTTTCGGCCGGCAATCGGCAAACGGGGGGCGGTCAGCTCCAATAGGTGAGCGGCTTGTCTTCGCCGCGATAGCCGACAAAGCAGGACGTGGTGACGCGCCGGGACCCTTCCGCCGGCGTCACGCAGTGAATGAGCTGCGAGTTGAAGAGCACCAGGTCGCCATTGCCCGGGCGGATCACCACACGGGGCTCGCCCAGCCCGTCCCGGTCGATACCGTCGCGGGTCACCTGTTCCTCGTCCTGTTCGGGCGTCGGCTCGGTGAGCCAGAGCTCGAGCTCCCCGCCGGCGTCCGACATCTCCAGATAGATGTTGACGGCCAGTTGCCCCGTGAGGTCCGAGGTTCCGTCGATCAGCATCCGGCCCAGCCGGTCGTTGTGCGGCAGCATGCGCGCGCCCGGTTCGATCACCCGGCAGGTGCCGACGAAGCTCTTTTGACCGTCGATGTTCTCGATCGTCGCGCCCGCCGGCCAGACCTCTTCCAGCAGCAGGCGGAAGTGATCCATCGGCGACAGGTGCGGATACATCATGTCTCGAATGCCCCAGATCGAGCGCACCGCCTCGCTGTGATAGCGGCTGGCGTTCTCCGTGCTCTTCTCGACGTCGACATATCCCATGCCGAGCCGCTTCAGCGCGCTCTGGATCTTGTAGGCCTCGAGCTCCGAATGACTGGCGATGCGATGGGCGAATTCCGCCGACAGATCCGCCGGATAGAAGCCCGGCACATGGATTGCGTCCGTCGTTTTCTCAATCAGTTTGCGGATGCTGTCACGGGTCAGCTCCTTGGAGATCTCCACGGTCTTCAACATGTTCCTGCTCCTCAAGGGTCGCGACACGACGGCGGCCGCGGCAAGATCCGTTCTTGCCCAGAGCCAGCCTCGGTGGCCGCTATTTTCCCCCGCGAGCGGACCAAGAACAAATATCGATTTCGTATCTGTTTCCGTGACTTATCAGGACTTTTTGAAGGCGCTCGGGCAGCACTGTCACGCCGCCCGCACGCGCGGCGGCCGGCCCGGAGAGCGGCCTCCCGGTGCCGATCGTACCTGCCCTTCGTCCGCCCGGTTCACAGCGGAACGAAACGCCAGGCGAAGTCGCCAACCGCACCGACCGCCCGTCCGAGCGCACTGCGCCCGTAGCGACCCGTGCCGACCTTGGCGAGCGGGTTTTCCAGCGTGCCGGCGTATTCGAAGCCCTTGTCCGGATCGTTCGGATCGAGCAGCTGCTGGTTGTCGCGAAGCTGCAGCCGATTGATGCAATTTCGCGGAAATTCGGACGAAAAAAGATCAAAACGCGCAAATTTTTCGACAAGATTTGGCTGAGTTGCCTGGTAAACGGCGACGCATTCGCCGACCAGCCCCCAGAAATCCTCCTCCGCCAGTTCGTCCCGCTCGTCGAGGATGGCGGCGAGATGACGGAAGAAACAGTCGAAGACGTCGGTGAAGATCCCGTCCATGCGCACGTCGTCGGCAAGGGTCGCGCAATTGCGCCGCACGACCGGAGGCAGGCTCTCGCCTCCGTTGAGAATGCGCATTTCCTCCGCCAGATCCTTCATGATCACACGGGCCGGGGTGTCGCCGTTCATGATCAGGATGATGTTCTCGCCATGCGGCATGAAGATGATGTCGTAGGCGTAGAAACAATGCAGGATCGGCGTCAGATAGGCCCGCAGGTAGCGCCGGATCCACTCCTCCGCCGACAGGCCGGAGCGGCGGATCAGTTCGACCACCATGGCATCGCCCTGCGGATCGACATGCAGCAGTGCTGCCATGGTCATCAGGCGTTCGCCGGGCCTCAGCAGATTGACCGGGCTCTCCCGCCAAAGTGCTGCAAGCACATGATTGTGCGGGGTATCGGCGCCGAGCGCCTGCTCGTAATAGGCATTGGAATAGCTCAGCGTCGCGACCTCGCAGATCAGGCTGAAGCCGACCGACTGCAGGCACGGGTCGCCGGCCAGGAGGTTGTGAAGCCACTCGTTGATTTCAGGCGTGGTGCGCATGTCCTCGGGCGACAATCCGCGCGCCAGCATGAAGCCCATGTTGAGGATCGACAGCGCCATCTTGACGTAGCGCTTCGACGGCTCGGAGGCATTGAAGAAGGTGCGAATGGACTGCTGCGGCTGATATTTGTCGCGCGACAGGCCGAGATAGACGATCCGCCGCTGCGCGATCTCCGGCGCAAAGCTCATCGAGATGCGGTTGAACCACTGCCACGGATGGACCGGCATGTAGTAATAGTCCGAGGGCTCGACGCCTTCCTTCAGGAGGCGCGCCTCGAACAGCATCAGCGTCTCGGGCCCGAGTTCCTCGGCCACCAGCCGGTCCCAGGGGAGCGAGGTGATCCCGCTGTAGCTTGCCCGCTCGCGCAGGACCGCGATCCACACGATCTGCAGCGGATCGGCGGCTTCCGGCGCATAGACGGTGTAATCGAGCGTGTCGAAACCGAGACGCCCGTTGTTGGCGACGAACGAGGGATGGCCTTCCGTCATGCCGGTCTCGATGGACTGGAAGCTGGCGGCGGCGAGATCGTGAACCCGGTGCGGGCGCATCGTCTCCTTGTAGGCAGTGCCGTAGAGAATGCTGCTGATCTCGTCGAGATAGACCGGCAGCATGGCGTCGCGAATGCCGAGCACGTCCTTGAATTCGATGATGAAACTCAGCGCGTCGAGGTCGAGGGAGCGACCGTTCCGGCGTTTCTCGATCGACTGCGGATCGATGTTCCAGTGGTCGAGCATCATCCGCTTCGCCTGGAACCGGTATTCATGGGCCTCGTCGGGAGAGCGCAGGACGTAGGTGTCCCGCTGCCCGGTTCCGGCTCCGACCTTCACAGGCGCCAGCAAGCGCTCGTGCGAGAACTCGGCAATCGCCTTGCGCACCAGCATGCGGTTGGCGCGGCGCCAGACGCTCGGCGCAAGATGCGCGACCGCCTTGGCATGAGGCTGCGAGAACCGGGTCTCGGATGCGAACATATCCATGTCGCCTCCTTACGCTCCGGCCGAAACGGCAGCGCCCGGGCTGCTTTCAGGCGCGGAGAACCGCTGGAACGCGGTGCTTTGCTCGATCGGGTAATAGGGCTTGCCCAGCACCTCGCGAATGATCACCGAGTTGCGGTAGCAGGACTGGCCAAGATCCGGCGGCAGGTAGCCGTCGGCATGGATCTCCGCGTTCTGGATGAAGATCCCCCCGCCTGTCGTGTCGATCGACCCGTTGCGCGCCACCGCGATGCGGCCGTTGTCGCTCCAGTTGATCCGCTCCTTGAGCGGCGCCAGATAGGCGGGTGCCTTGAAGCGGTAGCCCGTACCGAGGATCAGCGCCTCGCTTTCCAGCGCGAAGGTCTTGTCTTCCTCGCTCTGGTGGAAGGTCAGCTGGAACCGCCCGGTCACCTCGTCGCGCGCGCAGGCGGTGATTTCCGTGTTCGACATGAGCATCGTGTCGACATCCCCGTTCAGCCGCTTTCGATAGCGCAGGTCGTAGATGTCGTTGATCAGAGAGGGATTGATGCCCTGGAAGATCGCCTTTATCTCCTCCACCAGCGCCGCGCGTTTCGGCCGCGGCAGGGCATAGAAATAGTCGGCGTAGTCGGGCGTCGTCATCTGCAGCGTCAGCTTGGTCAGCTCGCGCGGAACGAGACGCGACGACCGGGTGAGCCAGTTCAGCCGGTAGCCATGGCGGTCGATGTCGCCCAGGAGATCGTAATAGACTTCGGCCGCGCTCTGGCCGCTGCCGACGATCGTGATGGAGGATTTCGACCGCAGCGCCTCGCGATGGCGCATGTAGTCGGCCGTATGCACGATCCCGTCACGATGGGCCTCGCAGGCGTCCGGCACATTCGGCACCATGCCCGACCCGAGGACGACGCGTCGCGCCAGCAACGTCTTGCGCTGCCCCATCTTGGTGTTGAGGCAGGTGACGCGGTAAAGCCCGCTCGCCTCGTCGTAATCGATTTCCTCGACATCACGATTGAAGACGACATTGTCGAGCCGTCCCGCCGCCCAGCGGTAATAGCGGTTGAACTCGTTGCGGAGCACGAAGAAATTGTCGGTGTCGAGCAGGACGGCATAGAACGCGTAGATCCGGCCCGTCTGCTTGAGATAATTCAGGAAACTGAACTGGTTGGTCGGATCGGCAAGGGTCACCAGATCGCAGAGGAACGGGGTCTGGAGCGTTGCGGTTTCAAGCAGGGTGCCATCGTGCCAGTTGAACTGGTCACGGCTTTCCAGAAAGAGGCAATCCAGATCCTTGATCGGCTGGGTCAGACAGGCCAGGCTCAGATTGAATGGCCCGATCCCGACCCCGATCACGTCATATGGTCCGTTCGTCATGCGCCACCCTTTTCGTTGTTGTCTTGCGCAACCCTGGACAATCGAGCCTTGCGGCTTGTGTCGAGCGTCTCCCGGCCGACAGGCCACGCCCTGACAGCCCGCTCGCACGCTTGCGACGCGAGTTTCTGCGCCCAGGCGGACGCCAGATCGTATCCTTCAAGATTAGGACCACGGCCCAAGGCGTAGAAATATATATTACCCGCAACCTTGGGTTCATTTTCGTATGAAAGCCGGGAATCTTTGCTTCACCGCCGGCAACGGTCGTGAACTTTCTCTGCGTATCCTTAATAGGAAGACGGCGCCGATCCGGTAAAGTCGTGCGATTCCGTGCCCTCGATCGGCGGTGTGAAGATGCTCAGGCAAATGGAGGGGTCGCGAACCACCATGCGGTGGGCATCGTTCCGGTTCATGATGAAGACGGTGCCGCCGGCGCCATTGGTGTCGATTGGATGGCGCCCCTGGCGCCACACATATTCGCCGCTGCCCTCGATGTAATAGCAGGACTCGAAATGGTGACGGTACTGCAGCGGGGAATCCGTGTCCGCATTGCCAAGGGTCTGGCACAGCGCAAACCCGTAGCCGTCCGCCCGCACGAGCAACCGCCGGCTTTGCCCGTTGCCCCAGAACACATCGCGCGCGGTGCCTTCGATCTCGTCGACGCTTCGCACGACCGGTCCGGCCGTGACCTCAAGAGGATCGCCGGCGAAGATCGAACACAGCCGCATGTCGGTATCGGCGGCGACGCGGACCCGCGCATCCGCCGGTGCGGCGACCAGCGTGTTCGCGACGAGCGGCCAGCATCTGCCGTCGATACAGACCGTCCCCTCGCCCGACAGGCAGAAGTGCGCTTGCGCACCGAAGGGGCCGCAGGCTCCGTCGCGAAGGGTATCGTCCACTCCGGACGGAAACGCCGTATCGAAAAGGCTGTGTCCGACATTGTCCCGTCCGGACACGATTTCCCTGGAGGCAATTGTTCTAAAGACCGGCGCGTCACCGGCGGCCTTGAATGTCCTTACGATCATCTCGACCCTCCTTGCCCCCGATGGTCTGCTTGCCCCAGATGGTCTGCGCTTCCGGACCCAGGCGCTCCCGGCCGGCACGGGCCCTGACGCCACAGGATTGCGACCTTTCGCGCAAGACGGCCGCAGCCCAGCGATAGAAAAAGCCAGCCTGAAAGCGTACTCAAACGATGGAATTAAATATAAATTACAACTTAGGGTAACTTTAAACGCATTATTGAACCAACATCCCACGTCTACAAATATTTAATTCCAATCAAATAACCCCTTACAAGATATTTCCTGCCGCAACTTCCAAGATGTAATGTTTTTTAAGACAGCGGCCTTAGGAAAGGCGATGCCGGGGCAAGCGCAATGCCGGATACCGATTTCTGGGTGTTTGGATATGGGTCCTTGATGTGGCGACCCGGCTTCGCGCATGCCGAGGTTCACCGGGCGCGGATCCATGGGTACCGGCGCGCCCTGTGCGTTTATTGTTGCGAACATCGGGGAACGCGCGAAAAGCCGGGGCTCGTCTTCGGTCTGGACAAGGGCGGCTCGGTGGTCGGGCGCGCCTTTCGGGTGCCTGCCGGGGAACGCGCGCCCACCATTGCCCATTTGCGCGCCCGCGAACTGGCGGGCGGGGCCTACCGCGAGCGGATCCTTCAGGCGCGCCTTGGATGCGGGGCGGAAGTTCCGGTGCTTTGCTACACGGCCGACAGGGCGCACGAGCGCTACGCGGGCGGACTGTCGCCCTCGGCCGCCGCCCGTATCGTCGCAGATGCCTCGGGACGCTCCGGGGCAAACACCGACTATATGCTCAACACCGTCCGTCTGCTGCACCGGCTCGGGATCACCGACCCCTGGCTTTCCGACGTGGCGCGGCGGCTATCCCAGCAACGCGAAGCGGGGACGATGTGACGCCTCCGCGTTCGCGCCGCGACCGCAAAGCTGCGCCTCAGACGACCGGCGTGCGCGCCGTCATCTCCCGACTTTTCTGCATCTCGACACGCTGTCCGCGCCCCGGACGCGCCAGGATCTCGCCGTTTTCGACAATCACCTCGCCCCGCGACAGGACCGTGGTCGGCCAGCCGGTGATCTCGCGTCCGGCAAACGGGTTGTAGCCGACATTGTCATGAAGATCGTTGTCGCCGAAAACCTTGCGGACGGTCGGGTCCCAGATCGCGATATCGGCATCCGCGCCCGGCGCGAGATGCCCCTTGTTGGTCAGGCCGAAGATGCGGGCCGGCGCTGTCGACGTCAGCTCGACGAATTTCTCCGCGCCAAGCCTGCCCTTGCCGACCATCGCATCGAACATCAGGGGAAGCCGCAGTTCCAGCCCCGGCATGCCATTGGCAATGCGGTTGAAGGGCGCATCCGCGCCATTGGCGAATTTTCCGCTCTCATCCATGCGGTAGGGCGCGTGATCGGAGGTTACGAGCTGGAGATCGCCGAGCGCCAGAGCCTGCCAGAGCGCCTCCTGATCCTCTGCCTGGCGCTGGGGCGGACTGCACATGAAGGCGGCCGCCTCGCGGCCCGGACGGTCCAGCACGTCCTCGCGCATGAAGAGGTAATGCGGGCAGGTCTCCGCCTGAACCGGTGCACCGCGCGCCCGCGCCGCGCGCACGATGGCAACCCCCTCCTTGGTGGAGACGTGAAACAGCATCACCGGCTGCCCGGTCGCCTCGGCGAAGCGGCACACGCGTTCCAGCGCCTCCAGTTCGGCAAGACGCGGATGGGAGGCCGCGTGATGCTTTGGTTCCGTCTTGCCGTCGCCGAGCAGCCGCGCGGTCGCCCAGCGGATCAGCCCGTCGTTTTCCGCATGGAAACAGACCATCGCGCCATGGGCGCGGGCGACATCCAGAACGTTCAGGATCGAGAGATCGTCGAGCCGCACCTTGTCGTAGGTGGTGAAGATCTTGATCGAGCGATGCCCCGCCTCGATGAGGCGGGCGATATCGTCGAGATTCTCGCCGGACGTATCGGCAACGATCATGTGGTAGGCGTGATCGATCAGCGCGCCGCGCTCGGCAAGCGCCGCATAATCGGCCATCACCCTGGAAATGCGCATGCCGGGGTGCTGGGCGGCGAAGGAGACCGTGGTGGTCGTTCCGCCGAAGGCGGCCGAGCGGGTCGCGGTCTCGAACGTATCGGCATTCATCACGCCCGCGCCGGACAATTGCTCGATGTGACAATGGGTGTCCACACCGCCCGGCATGACCAGACGACCGCTCGCGTCGATTTCGCTGCGCCCGCGCGCCAGTCCGCGACCGAGGGCTGCGACCCGTCCCTCGCTGACGGCCACATCGGCCTCGAAGCGGCCCCCGGCCGTTACAACGGTCCCGTTCCGGATCACCGTATCATAGGCAGTTTCGATCATGACGCCTCCTTTCGTTGCCCAATGGATATACACGCTGTATACCGGAACTGACAACGGGCTCGATTGCCGATAGCATAGGCAGTGAGCAATGGTTGGGAAACGTGTCCGGGACGAGGGTCCGGCGGACCCCTGGCGGAGCAGACAGAATGAGCAGCACCGAAATCGGACAAACGCTGGCCGAATCGACTCACGACCGGCTGCGCCAGATGATCGTCAGCGGCGAACTGCCCGCCGGCACCCGCCTGCAGGAAAAGCCCTTCGCCGACCGCCTCGGCGTGTCGCGCACGCCGGTGCGCGAGGCCATCGCCCGCCTGGTCTCGGAGGGGCTTGTTACCCGCTCGCAAGGCGGCGTGCCGGTTGTGAACCAGATCTCCATCTCGGAAATCATTGAAATCCTTCATGTTCGACGTCTTCTGGAATGCGAGGCCGCGCGTCAGGCCGCCAGCGTGAACTCCCCCGTCGAGCCGCTCCTGGAGCTGCGCGCCCGCACCAGGGCGGCGCTCGAGGGCGCGCGCCCCGGCCCCGGAGAACACGCAGACCTCGACGAGGAACTGCACACCACGATTGCCCGAATCGCCGGCTCGAAGCTGCTGACCGAGCTCGTTCAAAGCCTGAAGCTGAAGACCCGGATCTTCGACAAGGGCTTCATTCCCGACCGGTTCGAGCCGGGTCTTCACGAGCATCTGGAGATCCTGGATGCGATTCTCGCCCGCGATGCGGACCGCGCGGGCGAAGCCATGCGGCGGCATCTCGACAACGTGCGCGAAGCGATTCTCACCCACATCCACCGCCTCTACTGACCGTTCGCGGGTTCTCGACGGCTGAGTCGGCGCACGCCCATTGACACTGCATTCATACGGTATACCATCAGCATTCTAACTCATCCAAGGAAGAGCGCCCATGACAGACACACCCGCCATCCAACGCCCGGAAGGCGAAGCGCAGCTCACCATCACCTTTCTCTATTACCGCGACGTCCCCAAGGCGCAGGCCTTCTACGAGAAGGTTCTCGGCCTGACGCTGGCCATCGATCAGGGCTGGTCGAAGATCTACAAGATCGCCGGCACCGGCCACGTCGGGCTGGTCGACGAGACCCGCGGCGCCCATCGCGCGGCCGACACCAAGCCCGTCCAGCTCTGCCTGCGCGTCGATGACGTCGATGCCTGGCACGCCTGGGTGAAAAGCTGCGGCGTCGCCAATCTGACCGAGGCCAAGGACAGCCCCTCGCTCAAGATCCGCGCCTTCATGTTCGACGATCCGGAAGGCTACCAGATCGAGATCCAGACCCCGCTCGCCTGATCGATCGTCGTTTTCGTCAAACAATGAGCAAACGAGGGCGGACCACCGCCCCGCATCACCACCAGTTGGGAGTTCCCCGATGACACTGCATACCGATTTCAAGCGCCTTCTAGCCTCCGTCGCCGTCGTGGCCATGACCGCCACGGGCGCGATCGCCGCCGACAAGTCCCTGACCGTTGGCCTGACCTCCGACGCGGTCCACATGGACCCGCAGGCGGGCGAGGAGCTCAGCTCCAACATCATGTACTACCACCTCTACGATCCGCTGGTGCGCCGCGACGCCGAGCTTCAGTTCGGCCCGGGTCTCGCCGAGAGCTGGGAGCTCACCGACGACGTCACCTGGGTTTTCACCCTGCGCGAGGGCGTGACCTTCCATGACGGCGACACGCTCAAGGCCTCCGACGTGATCTTCACGCTCGACCGGCTGAAGGGCTCGCTGATGGCGAACCTCGCCGCGAACATCGAGAGCTTCCAGGCCATCGACGACCGCACCGTCGAGATCAAGACCTTCCGCCCCTATGCGGCGCTGCCGAACGATCTCGCCGCGATCCTGATCCTCTCGGAGGATCACGTGAAGAAGGTCGGCGACGATCTCGACCGCCAGCCGATGGGCACCGGCCCCTACAAGCTGGTGGAATGGGTCAAGGAAGACCGCATCGCGCTCGAGGCCTTCGACGACTACTACATGGGCGAAGCCGAGATCGAGAACGTGACCTTCCGTCCGATCACCAATCCGGCGACCCGCACCGCGGCGCTTTTGACCGGCGAAGTCGACATCGTCCAGGATCTCGCGGTGCGCGACGTCGACCGGGTGAAGCGCGCGGAAGGCTATGAGGTGGTCACCCGGCCGAGCCTGCTGAACCTGGTGCTGGCCCTCGACATGCGCGAGAAGAGCCCGACGATCGAGGGCGACAACCCGATGACCGACCGCCGCGTGCGCGAGGCCATCGCGCGGGCGATCGACGTCGACACGATCTCCAAGATCATCATGAACGGCCTGTCGACGCCCTCCGCGCAATATGTTCCGGAAAGCCATGTCGGCCATGCCGACGGCGAGAACTTCCGCGAGCTCTATCCCTTCGACGTGGAAAAGGCGAAGGAACTGATGGCGGAAGCCGGCTTTGCGGACGGCTTCACGATGACGCTGGACGCCACCAACAACCGCTATGTCAACGACGCGCAGATCGCCCAGGCGCTCGCCTCGATGCTGGCCAAGATCAACATCGAGCTGAAGCTCAACCTGATGCCCAAGTCGAACTTCTTCGGCTACATCCGCGTGCCGTCCGAACAGTCGAGCTTCATCATGTCCGGCTGGGACGTGCCCTCCGGCGATGCCGGCTCGATGTACGGCGTGATGTTCTACTCGCGCGGCAAGAAGGAAGGCTACGGCCAGGTCAACCGCGGCTCCTACTCCAACCCGGAAGTTGACGCGCTGATCGACAAGGCCGACAGCACCCCGCGGGTGGCGGAGCGCGACGCCCATCTTCAGGAGGTCACCAAGATCCTGCTGAAGGACATCCCGATGATCCCGGTTCACTACGAGCAGGACATCTACGGGGCGAGCACGGCGGTCGACTTCACGCCGCGCACGGACAAGTTCCTCTGGGCCTACGACATGGATATCGAGGGCTGATCCCTCGTCAAACGAACCGGCGGCGCGCCAGCGCCGCCGGTTTTCTTACCTGAGACAGCCAACCAGGGATTGCGCGCGTGCTCGGTTACACGATCAAACGTCTCTTGCAGATGATCTTCGTCCTGTGGATCGTTTCGGTCATCGTCTTCTTGATGATGAGCTTCACCGGCGACCCGGTCTTCATGGTCATCCCGATCGATTCCACCCAGGCGGAAATCGACCAGGCACGCCGGATCCTCGGCCTCGACCGCTCCCTGTTCGAGCAATATCTCGTCTTCATGAACGGAATGCTCCAAGGCGATTTCGGACGGTCCTACGTCTATCGCCAGCCGGCGATGGACCTGATCCTGGAACGGCTTCCGGCAACCATGGAGATCGTCGTCGTGGCGATGATCTTCGCAGCACTGGTGGCCATCCCGCTCGGCGTCTACGCCGGCGCCAACCCCAACCGCACGGCCAGCCGCGCCATCATGTCGGGATCGCTGCTCGGCATCTCGCTGCCCAGCTTCTGGGTCGGCATGATGCTGATCTTCCTGCTCGCGGTGCAATGGCAGATCTTCCCCTCCTCCGGGCGGGGCGACACGGTCGAGTTCATGGGGCTGAAGCTGTCGGTCCTGACGCTGGACGGCTGGTATCACATCATTCTGCCGTCGCTGACGCTCTCGCTCGCGACCATGGCGATCATCCTGCGCATCACCCGCGCCGGCATGATGGAGGTCATGCGCCAGGACTACATGAAGTTCGCCCGCGCCAAGGGCGTGTCGCGCCGCGGCGTGCTCTACGGGCACGGCTTGCGCAACGCGCTGATCCCTGTGGTCACGATCTTCGGCCTCCAGCTCGGCGATCTCATCGCCTTCGCGACGATCACGGAAACCATCTTCGCCTGGCCCGGCCTCGGCAAGCTCCTGATCGATTCCATCTATCGCGCCGACCGCCCGGTGATCGTCGTCTACCTGATGCTGGTCGCCTTCATCTTCGTCGTGATCAACTTCATCGTCGACATGGTCTACACCTGGATCGACCCGCGCATTACGGTGAAATGACATGAGCGCGACCTTTCTCTCTTCCGAATTCTTCCACAATTACAAGCGCAACGCCTCGGCCATCGCCGGAAGCATCATTCTGATCATCTTCGCGGTGATCGTAGTGGCCGGCCCGCTGTTCGTGGCGCAGGATCCCTATGACGTCGGTCAGCTCAACCTGCTGGACAGCTACAAGCCGCCGGTGTGGCTGGAGGGCGGCGACCCGCGCTTTCTGCTCGGCACCGACGGCCAGGGCCGCGGTGTGCTGGCCGGCATCCTCTACGGCACCCGCGTGTCGGTGATGATCGGGGTCACCGCAATGCTGATGTCCTGCATCATCGGAACGACGGCGGGCCTGCTCGCCGGCTTTTACGGCGGACGGCTGGACGCGGCGATCATGCGCATCGCCGACATCCAGCTCTCCTTCCCGTCCATGCTGATCGCGCTGTTCCTGATGTCCGCCTTCGGAACCGGCATCGACAAGGTCCTGATCGCGCTGACCGCCGTCGGCTGGGTGGTCTATGCCCGTACGGTGCGCGGCTCGACGCTCTCCGAGGTGCAGAAGGAATACGTGCAGGCGGCCCGTGTCGCGGGACTGCGCGACGCCAAGATCATCCGCCGGCACGTCCTGCCGAATGTCATGACGCCGCTGATCGTCGTCGCCACCGTTCAGGTCGGCACCTTCATCCTGATCGAGGCGAGCCTGTCGTTCCTCGGCGTCGGCGTGCCGATCACCCAGCCCTCGCTGGGACTGCTGATCAAGAACGGCTTCGACGTGCTGTTCTCCGGGCTGTGGTGGACCTCCGTCTTTCCGGGCCTCTTCATCATGGCGCTGGTGTTCGGGATCAACCTGTTCGGCGACTTCCTGCGTGACGAACTGAATCCGAGGTTGAAATAATGGCCGAAGCAAAGACGGCAGACGCCACAGCATCGGAAACGCTGCTGCGCGTGGAGGATTTGCGCACCTGGTTCCACACCTTCTCCGGAACGGTGAAGGCGGTCGACGGCGTGAGTTTCTCCGTCAAGCGGGGCGAGATCATGGGCCTTGTCGGCGAAAGCGGCGGCGGCAAGTCCGTGGTCGGTTTCTCGATCCTCGGGCTGATCGACCCTCCGGGCAAGATCGAGAGCGGCGTGATCGAGTTCAACGGCGAGAACCTGAAGGACGCCGGCGACGCACGGCTGCGCGACATTCGCGGCCGCGACATCGCCATGGTGTTCCAGGACCCGATGACCTCGCTTAACCCGCTGCACACCGTCGGCGAGCAGATGGACGAGATGCTGCGTCTTCACACCGATATGGATGCAAGCCAGCGTCATGCGCGCTGCGTCGAGGTGCTCGAGGACGTCGGCATCTCGCGGGCCGCCGACCGGCTGAAGGCCTATCCGCATCAGTTTTCCGGCGGCATGCGCCAGCGCGTGGTCATTGCCATCGCGATGCTGGCGCAGCCCAAACTCGTCATCGCCGACGAGCCGACGACCGCGCTCGATGTCACCATCCAGGCGCAGATCCTGAAACTGATGCGTCGCCAGATCCGCGACAACGGCGCCTCCATGATCCTGGTGACGCACGATCTGGCGGTGGTCTCGGAGATGGCCGACCACATCACCGTTCTCTACTGCGGCAAGGTGGTGGAACGCGGCCCGACGGATGACGTCATCCGCCGTCCGTCGCATCCCTACACAAGGGGCCTGATCGACAGCATCCCGAACCCGGCCCATCGCACGGCCCGGCTCAAGCAGATCCCCGGCGCCGTGCCGGATATCCGCAAGCTGCCGAAGGGCTGCAACTTCCAGGACCGCTGTCCGCGCGTCGGCGCGGTGTGCCGCGAAAGCGAGCCGCCGCTGGTTGCGACCGGAGCACGCGCCCATGCCTGCCATTTCCCGTTGAAGGAAGGGGAAACCCAATGACGGCCATGCTTCAGGTCGAGAACCTGCACCAGGAATTCCGCATCGGCGGTTCGCTCCTGGACCGCATGAAGTTCACCGACGGCCGACTGCGGTTCCCCGACACGCGGGTGAAGGCGGTCAACGGCGTTTCGCTCACCGTCAATCGCGGCGAAGTCGTCGCGCTCGTCGGGGAAAGCGGATGCGGCAAGTCGACGGTCGCCAAGACCATCGCCCGCATTTACCGCCCCTCCCGGGGCGCGATCCGCATCGAGGGCGAGGACATTTCCTCCTACGGCGTGCGCGAGATGCTTCCCGTGCGCTCCAAGATGCAGATGATCTTCCAGGATCCCTTCGCATCGCTGAACCCGCGCCAGAAGGTCCGCGACATCGTCGCCGAGCCGCTGCTGGAACAGACGCAAGGACGGGCCGCGCGCAAGGACGTCGCCCAGAAGACGCTGGACCTTCTGGCCCGCGTCGGCCTCAACACCGAACACGCCGGACGCTATCCGCACCAGTTCTCCGGCGGCCAGCGCCAGCGCATCGGCATCGCCCGGGCGCTGTCGGTCAATCCGGGCCTGATCATCGCCGACGAGCCGGTCTCCGCGCTCGACGTGTCGATCCAGGCGCAGATCCTCAACCTGATGATGGACCTGCGCGACGAGTTCGGCCTCGCCTATCTGTTCATCAGCCACGACCTTTCGGTGGTGCATCACATCGCCGACCGGATCGGCGTGATGTATCTCGGCTTCCTGGTCGAGACGGGGCCGCGCGAAAAACTCTTTTCCGCGCCGCGCCACCCCTATACGCGCGCGCTGCTGTCGGCGGCACCTTCCATCGAGAAGACGCGCCCGCGCGAGGAAATCGAGCTGACTGGCGAGGTTCCCTCCGCGCTGGACCTGCCGAGCGGCTGCTGCTTCCGCACCCGCTGCCCGCTCGCCTTCGAGCGCTGCAAGGTGGAACGCCCCACCCTCAAGGACATGGGCGACGGACAACAGGTCGCCTGCCATCTCACCGACGAGCCGGAGCGCGACATCTCATGATGCCGAACCACACCGCCCCCTTGGCAATGACGCTGTCTCACGCCGCCCCCGTGACCATCGCCCTGCCCCGCCTGCCGCTCGGCGACCCGCACGATTGCACCGACGCCAATGACGAACTGACGCTCTACCAGACGTTCTACGACACGCTGGTGAAGCGTCGCGACGGTGCCTATCACGCCCAGCTCGCCGAGAGCTGGACGGTGAGCGAGGATGCCCGCTCCTGGACCTTCACGATCCGCCCCGGCGTCGCCTTTCATGACGGCACGCCCTGCGACGCGGCCGCGGTTGCACAGTCGCTCGAACGCATGGCGCGCGAGGACAAGGGCTATACGCTGGGATCGCCTGCCGTATGGCGGCAGTATCTCGGCGGCGCGGAACTCGAGGCGGACGGCCAGACGCTCACCGTCCGCCTGACGGCGCCGATGGCGGATCTCCTGGACGTGCTCGTCCAGGGCTTCATCGTCGCGCCGTCCGTCTTCGACCGGCCCGACGCCGGGGACACGACCGCAATTTGCGGAACCGGCCCCTATCGCGTCCAGAGCGCCGGCAAGGACCGTGTTGTCGCAACCCGCAATCCGGACCATTTCGCGCCAGGCGCGAAGAACGAGACGCTCATCTTCGTGCTTGAAACGGATGCGGCGGAACGGGCCCGCATGCTCGCCGACGGACGCGTCCAGGTCGCCAACTCGCTCGACCCGCATATCGGCGACATCGAGGGCGCGACGCTGGTGCGTTTCACGGCGCCGGTCGCGATCATCTATCTGCTCAACTCCGCCAAGGGTCCGCTACAGGACGGTCGCGTGCGACGCGCGCTGTCGCTTGCCGTCGACCGAGAGGCGCTGATCGACACGGTGCTCGACGGCGCCGCCGATCCGCTGCACGGCTTCGTCAGCCCGCGCCATTTCGGTGCCGGAAGCGAACCCGTTCCCGGTCCCGATGTCGCGGCGGCACGCGCGCTCCTTGCCGAAGCCGGATATGCCGACGGGCTGACGCTGACGCTCGACTGCCCGACGCGCCTGCCGGACGAGGCGCAAAAGCTCACCAATGATCTCGGCGCGCAGCTTTTCGCCATCGGCGTTCGCTTCGACGTGCGGATCCACAAGGACCGCGAGGCTTATGCGCATATGGTCCGCCGCAAGGAAATCGGCGATCTCTGCGTGTTCGATTCCAGCCCGATGTCGACCTTCCGCGTGCTCTACGAGAAGATCGACTCCCGCACGGCCGGCGCCTGGTGGCAGGGCTATCGCAACGAGGCCATCGAAGCACTGATCGACCAGGGACGCGTCACGACGGACACGCAAGCCCGCGCCGCGCTCTACCGCAGGGCCTATGCCGAATTGCAGGGCGATCCGGCGTGGCTGACGCTCTACAATCCGCATCGCGCGGTGGGTCTTCGCGGCGATCATCCCGGTTTTCGCATGCGCGAGCACGGCGTGATCGACGTCGCCGACCTGCCCGACTTCACGTCCGATAGGGAGACCGCCAATGGCTGATCTCATCGTCACCGGCGGAACGGTCATTGCCGTCGACGCCGACCGCCGCATCATCGAAAACGGCGCCGTCGCCATCTCGGACGGGCGCATCGTCGCCGTCGGTCCGGCGGCGGAGGTCGCGGAGCGCTATCCGAACGCCGAGACGCTCGACGCCACCGGCAAGGTCGTCATGCCCGGGCTGATCGACGTTCATGCCCATGCCGGCCACGGCCTGGTCAAGACGATGGGCATGGACATCGGCAACCGCTGGGAAGAGATCTGCGGCGAAGTCTATACCACCGGCTCGACGCCCGAGTTCTGGCATGCGGAAGCCCGACTTGCCGCACTGGAGCGGCTGACCTTCGGCGTCACCACCGGCGTCTCGCTGCTCGGCGGCGGCGACACCATCATGCGCACCGACGATCCGGTCTATGGCGCGGCCCATGCGCGCGGCGTGCTCGAGGTCGGCACGCGCTCCGTGGTTGCCGTCGGCCCGACCCGCGCCCCGCATCCGCGCACCTATGCCAATGGCGGCGCGGACCCGAAGCCGGTCTCCTTCGAAACCCAGCTCCAGACCTGCGAACGGTTGCTGAAGGACTGGCACGGCGCGGGCGACAACCGGGTGATGATCGCCCTGCTCTACCCCGTGCTGCGCAACGAGCATGAAAGCGACATGCCGCGTGCGGACTACGAGGAGGCGATCCGCCAGGCGCAGGCGACGCGCGCGCTGTCGCGCGATGCGAAGGTGGTCTTCACCCAGGACGGCCACTGGAAGGGTTCCATTCTGCGCGCGAAGGCGCTCGGCCTGCTCGGTCCGGATGCGCTGCTGTCGCACGCCATCGACATCACCGAGGAAGAAGTCGCGATCTGCGCCGAAACGGACACCCGCATCGCGCACAACCCTTCTGCCGTCGCCTCGATCCTCGGCCGGTGCCCGGCCATCGAGCTGATGGAAGCCGGCGTGACCGTCGGCCTCGGCTCCGACGCGACCGCGCCGGACCGCTCCGCCGACATGTTCCGCCACATGCAGCAGGCCATGCACTACCATCGCCGGCACTTCCGCGACCCGAGCGTGCTGCCGCCGGGCAAGGTGGTGGAAATGGCGACCATTGACGCCGCGAAGGCGCTCGGCCTCGACGCGGAAATCGGCTCGCTCGAGGTTGGCAAGCGCGCCGACATGATCCTCGTCGACATGCAGCGCCCGCATCTGGCGCCCGACAACATGGCCGCGCATCGCGTCGTGAACTTCGCGAATGGCAACGACGTCGATACGGTGATCGTCGGCGGCGAGATCTGTCTGAAGGATCGCAAGCCGACGCGGGTGTCCGGCGCAGAAATCCTGGCCGAGGCCGCGCGCGAGACCGACGCCATGATCGAACGTATCGGCGCGGCGGCGGACCTGAAGATGCAGCCCGGCTTCTGGAAAGAGCCGCGCGCGCGCAAGACGGAGCCCCGGTCATGACCCTGCATATCCTCAACCCGAACTCCTCGCGCGTCGTCACCGACGGGATCGATGCAGCCATCGACCCGATGCGCGCGGGCGCGGGCGTCGACATTCGCTGCCACCTTCTGCCCGAGGGACCGCCGGGGATCGAGACGCAGGCGCATGTCGACGGCGTCGTGCTGCCGCTGCTTGCCCAGGCGCGCGCGCTCGAAGATGAGGCCAGCGCCTTCGTGATCGCCTGTTTCTCCGATCCCGGCCTTGCGGCGCTGCGCGAGCAAAGCACCCGTCCGGTGCTCGGCATCGGCGAGAGCGCCTATCTCACCGCGCTGACGATGGGGCAGCGCTTCGGCATCGTCTCGATCAAGCGCGGCTCGGTCGCACGCCACATCAAGACGCTCGGCGCCATGGGCATTCTCGACCGGCTGGCCGCCGACCGTCCGATCGACCTCGGCGTGGCCGAACTCTCCGACGAGACCCGCACCCGTAGCCGGCTTGAGGAAGTCGGCGCCCAGCTTCGCGACTCCGACGGCGCCGACGTTCTCATCCTCGGCTGCGCCGGCATGGCCGGCTATCGACGGGACCTTCAGCAAACCCTCGGCATTCCGGTGATCGACCCGTGCCAGGCGGCAACCGCGATGGCGCTCGGCCGCATCGCGCTCGCCCGCTGCGATTGAACTTGAAAAGGAAAAGACCAAGATGATGAGACTGAGCGAAGACGCACGCGGCGTCTATGTCATTGCCATCACACCGTTTACCGACACGGGCGCGCTCGATCTGGAAGGCTGCGACAGGCTGGTCGACTTCTATCTGGAGGCCGGCGCGACCGGCCTGACGGTGCTTGGCATGATGGGCGAGGCACCCAAGCTGACGGTGGAGGAATCGCGCAAGGTCGTCGGCCGCATCCTCAAGCGGGTGGACCGACGCGTTCCCGTCGTCGCAGGTGTCTCGGCGCCCGGCTTTGCCCAGATCGACGCGCTGACGAAGATGGTGATGGGCGACGGCGCCGCCGGCGTGATGATTGCCCCTCCGGGGAGCTTGCGCACCGACGACCAGATCGTCGGCTATTACACGCAAGTTGCGGAGCTTATCGGCGACGTACCTTTCGTTCTGCAAGACTTCCCGCTCGCCACAGGCGTGCAGATGTCGGTCTCGACCATCGCGCGGATCGTCAACACGCTTCCCACCTGCGTCTGCCTGAAGCATGAAGACTGGCCGGGGCTTGCCAAGATCACCGCATTGCGCAAGGAAGGCACCCTCGACCGGCGCATTTCCATCCTCTGCGGCAACGGCGGCATGTTCCTGCCGGAGGAGATGGAACGCGGCGCCGACGGCGCGATGACCGGTTTCGCCTATCCGGAGATGATGGCGACCGTCGTCGAGCATCACGCCAAGGGCGACATGGAGCGGGCCCGCGACCTGTTCGACGCCTATCTGCCGCTCGCCCGTTTCGAGCAGCAGCCGGGCCTCGGCCTTGCCATTCGCAAATACACCCTCGCCAAGCGCGGGATCATCGCTTCCCCCGCCCTGCGCAAGCCGGGCAACGCGCTGGACGCGACGACACGGGGCCAAGTCGACCGCCTGATCGCGCGCCAGGAAACCCGTTTGAAGGAGCTGAACTGATGGATCTGGGTCTTGCCAACAAGAAGGCGCTCGTTCTGGGCGCAAGCCGTGGCCTCGGCCGCGCCATCGCCGAAACGCTGGCGGCCGAGGGTGCGCATGTGATCGCTGCTGCCCGCAACGCCGACACCATCCGCGACTGGGCAGCCGACCTGCCGGCCGGCAAGGTCGAGGCGCTCGCGCTCGACCTCACCGACATCGAGGCGGTGGACAAGGCGATCGACGGCATTCTGGCCGACGGCGGCGTCGACGTGCTGGTGAACAACATCGGCGGCCCGCCCCCGGGCACCGCGCAGGCGGCAAAGCGCGGCGACTGGATCGCCCAGTTCGAGGGCATGGCGGCAAACCTCTTCCACATCACCGGCCGCCTTCTGCCGAAGATGCAGGAACGCGGCTTCGGCCGGGTGATCACCATCACCTCCTCGGGCGTGGAACAGCCGATCCCGAACCTAGCGCTCTCCAACGGCATTCGCGCCGCCGTCGTCGGCTGGTCGAAGACGCTCTCCAACGAGGTCGCCAAGGACGGCGTGACGGTCAACGTCGTGCTGCCGGGCCGCATCCACACCGCTCGCGTCGACGAGCTGGACGCCGCCGCCGCCAAGCGCACCGGCAAGCCGGTGGAACAGGTCGCGACCGCCTCGGCCGCCGCAATCCCCGCCGGCCGCTACGGACGCCCACAGGAATTCGCCGACGTCGTCACCTTCCTCGCCTCGACGCGGGCAAGCTACGTCACCGGCAGCCGCATCCGGATCGACGGCGGCGCGATCAAGGGCATCTGAGGCGGGTTGGTCTCAGAAGCGGTGAACGACAAAAGCCGGAGCGCGGCAGGTGCTCCGGCTTATAAACTGAGAGAGGACTCGCACCTACACCCCTAAAATTTATCTGACAAAAGAGTATTTTTTTATTTACTCGCCATAGAGTTGCATTCATAATAACAACGTTAACATCCGTGAGTAGTAGTTACAATTCCATATCGCAGGGCAGTTGATGACAGATTTTATTGATAATTTGTTTTTTGCTTTTCAACTCTTTGGGTTTTTATTTTTTTCAAAGGTCATAATATATGATGGATCAAGAGAAATAATAACATACAAAAAAATAAGAAAATTTCCGAAAAAAATGTACGGAATGGAGACTTATATTAATAGTCATCATGTCAGTGAAAAATACGCCTTTTTTACTCTTATTTTGTTATACTCTCTTATACTAACCATATCTACAATATATCTATTAGATAACATAAATAGTCTGGAGGTCTTCCGATGGGCTCTAAGGGTGGGATAGGCGCTTCTTATAGCGGAAGTTTTTCACCTCATGAAAGGGTCGAGATTTCGGGTAAAATGGAAGCTTCCCTCGATTTTGCGCTGGGAATAGGAATTGTGGGCGCAGCTGTTAAGTTTGACCCAAATACTTACGATATTACAGTATCAGCGTCTGGCTTTGGTGGAATCGCAAATTTTAAGGCAGGCTTTTGGTCCGGCACGCTTGGCGGTAACTATGGTTTCGGAGCTATCCTTGGTGCTAAGGCTGGTCAGATAGGAGCCTATGGCAAAGCAGAGATAGTCGGCGGCAGGGAAATTACAGGGATTAATTTTTCCGACCCACTGAATACCAATTCTTGGACCGTTAGAGATAGCATAGATGCCAAATTGAAATTAGGACTATTGTACGGATCCGCTGAAGCTAAAATTTCTGTCGATACAGAAAACCGCTGTTTCCTCGCGGGCACGCCAATCGACATGTGGGACGGGACGCAGAAGCCCATCGAGGAAATCGCGGCGGGGGATGTGGTCGTTTCCTATGACGCGAGCGGGACCCTCAAGCCGGGTCGGGTCAAGCGGACCTTCGAGAACCGCGTCGCGCATATCCTCGACGTTCACGGGCTGATGGTCACGCCGGGGCATGCCACTTATTGCGCGGACGGCAAGTTCGCCGGTCGACACGTGCCGATGATCGACATTCTGCGCTCCGACGGCGCGTTGGTGACCCGCGACGGCCAGATGGTTCGGGCCGCGACCAACTGCTTGGTCGGATCGCTGGAGGACCGCTTCGTCAAGGCCGTCACCTTCGAGGATGTGCCCGGCACCGACAGCGTGCGCATTCTGGACAGCGGCGAGATCCGTCTCGGCACGCGCTACATGCGCGCCGACGGGGCGACGATGAGCGTGCTGGAAACAATCCGAAAAATGGGCGCGTCGCTCAGCGACGATGGCCACGTCATCCTGCCGGGCCCGGGCGAGAAAACGCCGTTCTTCTGGACCTTCGGCAAGTATCTTCCCCGCCCCGAGGATTATGTCCTGCAGCGCAGCCAGTTGACGCTCAACGACATCTACGAGGCGGACGAATGGGAAGCGGTCGGGCCGCAAATGCCGTCGCCTTTTGCCGGGGAAGCTGGTCCGGGGTTTTCGCCGAGTCGTGGCGGCGTTCGCGCGCCGGGCAGATCAGAGCCAACCCCCAATATCCCGCTTGCCATGCGCGGCCACCCGAACCAGCCGACGATGTCACGCCGCCAGCGCCGGGCGATGGACGCGCGGGCGCGCAAGCAGCAGAAAGCCCGCATGGCGCACTAAAAACGCCGGGGCGCGAAACATGCTAAGGCTGAGGTTGATCGTAACGATTGTGACCACTCTTGGCGCCATATCGGGCAAGCGTCAGCGCGACCCGGTATCGGAGAGCCAAAAGCCTGGATTTCCTGAGGCTGAGAGACGCCGACAGGCAGTGCCTCTCCGGTCCCGGCTCTCATTGCATTCGGCCGGGATGAGGACGCCTCAAGCTTTTATCATTAGTCTAAGCCGGGGCGCGACATGCGCTCCGGCTTTTCCTTTTTCCGCGGGCTGTTCACCTCACCGAAACAGGCTGCTCTGCCCGCGCGGTAAATATGCGCCCCTGCCCTTTTCAGCGACCAGCTCGCCGTTCTCCACCGCGACTTCGCCGCGCAGCAGGACCGTGACCGGGCGTCCGGTGATCTCCATGCCCTCATAGGGCGTGTAGTCGGCGCCGTGCTGGAGGTCGGCGTTGCGGATCGTGCCCTTTGCCGTCGGGTCCCAAATCGCGATGTCGGCGTCGGACCCGACAGCAATCGTGCCCTTTTGCGGATAGAGGCCGTAGAGCTTCGCGTGGTTGGTGGCGGTCAGTTCGACGAAGCGGTTGACGTCGATGCGGCCCGTGGCGACGCCTTGCGAAAACAGGATCTGCAGCCTGGTGCCGACGCCCGGAATGCCGTTCGGGATCCAGCGGAAGGACTTTCTGCCCTTCTCCGTCTTCTTGCCGGCGCTCTCCTCGAAGCGGAACGGGCAGTGATCGGAGGAGAAGAGGTCAAAGACGCCGGTCTCCAGGCCCTGCCAGCAGGCGTCCTGGCTCGGCTTGTCGCGCGGCGGTGGCGAGCAGACGTATTTCGCGCCCTCGAAATCCTCCGTGTCGAGATCCTCGGCGGTGAGCACCAGATATTGTGGGCAGGTCTCGCCGGCGATTTTCTGCCCGCGCATCCGTGCGCGGCCGATCTCCTCCATCGCCTCGCGGTTGGAGACATGGACGATGACGATGGGCGTGTCGACGATCTCGGCAAGCGACAGCGCGCGGTGGGTCGCCTCGCGCTCGGCGGCGATCGGCCGGCTGGTCGCGTGGTGATAGGGCGCGGTGTCGCCGTCCTCCTCGCGCCGTCCGATCAGATAGCGGATCGCGTCCTCGTTCTCGCAGTGGACGAGGACGACCTGCTTGGAGCGGCGAGCGGAATCGAGCGTTGCCAGGATCTCGTCGTCGCGCAGGCGCAGGCCCTCGTAGGTCATGAAGACCTTGATCGAGGTGTAGCCTTCCTGCGCGAGCGCCGGCATCTCCTGGCCCAGAACGGTCGGCGTCGGATCGGAGACGATCAGATGGAAGCTGACGTCCGTGTAGCAGTTGCCTTCCGCAAGGGCGTGATAGCCGTTGAGCGCTTCGCGCAGGCCGACGCCCTTTTCCTGCAGGCAGAACGGCATCACCGTGGTGTTGCCGCCAAGGATCGCGGAGCGGGTGGCGCTTTCGAAATCATCCGCCATGACGATGCCCTCGCCCGACGGCTGGGCGATGTGCACATGGCTGTCGATGCCGCCCGGCATGACGAGCAGGCCGCGTGCGTCGATCTCGCGCGCGCCCTTGGCGAGATCCGAGCCGAGGGCGACGATCCTGCCGTCGCGAATGCCAACGTCACAGGTGACGGCATCGGCGGCGGTCACCACCGTGCCGCCGCGAATGACCGTGTCGAAACCGGCCGAACTCATGCGCCACCTGCCCGCGCCTGCCGCGTATCGCCGCGTGCGGCGTCGAGCACCGCGTCCAGTTCCCGCGTCATGCGGTCGACCTCTTCCAGCGTGTTGTAATGCACCATGGAGACGCGCACGACGCCGCCGGCCTCGGCCAGTCCGAGATCCTCGATCAGCCGGCGGGAGTGGAAGTCGCCGTGGCGGATGGCGATGCCCTTGGGGTCCATCTCGCGACAGAGCGCTTCCGGCGTCCAGCCATCCACGGTGAAGGCGATGGTCGGAATGCGGGTCGATGCGGGTGTATTTTCGCCCTGGCCGACGAGATGGACGTCGTCGCGGCCGTTGGCCCAGGACAGCAGCCGCTCGACCAGCGTGTTTTCCTGCGCGGTGATCGCCGAAAAGGCCGCCTCGACCTGCTCGCGCGGGGATGTGTCCGCCGCTCCGGCGCGTTTTCCAAGCTCCTGCAGATAATCGGTGATGCCGAGGATCGAGTACGCCAGTTCGTAGTTCGGATTGCCCGGCTCAAGTTTCCCCGGCACTTTGTCCTTGCCGTAGAAGTAGTGATAGAGCGTGTCGAGCTCGAGCAGATGGGAATGCTTGCCGTACATGACGGCGGTGTGCGGACCGTAGGTCTTGTAGAGGCTAAAGGCGTAGTAATCGACATCGAGCGCTTGAACGTCGATGGCGCGATGCGGCGCATAGGCGACCGCGTCGACGCAGATCCGCGCGCCGTGGGCATGGACGAAATCGGCGATCTCGCGGATCGGATTGACCTCGCCCAGGATGTTGGAGACGTGATGCACGCACACAAGCCGGGTGCGGTCGCTGATCAGCGGTTCGAGGTCCGACAGCTCCAGCTTCAAGGTTTCATGGTTGATCGGCCAGGTCTTGATGACGATGCCGAACTCGCTGAGCCGGTCCCAGGGGCCGATGTTGCTCTCGTGATCGGCAACGCAAATGACGATCTCGTCGCCCGGCGAGAGCTGGCTGCGCATCGCGGCGGCCAGATTTTGCATCAGGACCGTGGTGGAGGCGCCGAAGACGATCTCGTCGGAGCGCTGCGCATTGACGAGCACGCGTGCGGCGTCACGCGCCTCTTTAAGCGCATTGGCGGCGGCGACCGAGACCTCGTAGCTGCCGCCGATCTGCACGTTTTTCTCGTAGAGGAACGTGTTGATGCGCTCCACCGCGCCTTTCAGGATCTGCGACCCGCCGGCATTGTCGAAAAACACCCAGCCGCTCTGCAAGCCGGGGAACTGGGCGCGGACATACTCCATGTCGAGCGGCGCGTTGGTGAGCATATCTGTCTCCGAAACTGTCGTATCCAAGGTCAATGATTGAGAACCGCGCTCAGAAAGTCACGGGTCCGCGGTTCCTTCGGGGCGTCGAAGATCTCTTCCGGCTTGCCGGTCTCGACGATCTTGCCCCCGTTCATGAAGATCACCCGGTCGGCGACCTGCCGGGCAAAGCCCATTTCGTGGGTCACCACGATCATGGTCACGCCGGTGCCGGCGAGATCGCGCATGACGTCGAGCACCTCGCCGACCATTTCCGGGTCGAGCGCCGAGGTCGGCTCGTCGAAGAGCAAGACCCGCGGCTCCATCGCCAGCGCCCGGGCAATCGCCACACGCTGCTGCTGCCCGCCGGACAGTTGCCCGGGGTATTTCTCGGCCTGCTCTCCGATGCCGACACGGTCGAGCAGTTCGCGCGCCTTCTTTTCCGCCTGTTCCTCGGAAAGGCGGCGCACCCGCAGCGGCGCCAGCATGATGTTGCGCAGCACCGTCATATGCGGAAACAGGTTGAAGGACTGGAACACCATCCCGACCTCGGCGCGCACCTGCGCCAGATGCTTGCCCGGCTCCACCGGGATCTTGTCGACGAGGATGGTGCTTCCTTCCGAAAAGCTCTCCAGCAGGTTGATGCAGCGGATCAGCGTCGATTTGCCGGAGCCGGAGGGCCCGATGACGCAGACCACCTCGCCTTCGGCGATATCGAGATCGATGTCGGTGAGGGCTGCGAAGGCGCCGTAGTGCTTGTTGAGATTGCGGATCTCGATGAAGGACGACATCAGCGGGCTCCCCTTTGTCCCATGTGGCGCTCGAAGCGCGATACCAGCGCCACCAGCGGCCAGAGGAACGCCAGATAGATCAGGGCCGCCCCGATCAGCGGACTGGGGTTGGCGGCAAGGGCCTGCGCCTGCGTCGCCTGCTTGAGCAGGTCCGGCATCGCAACCACCGAGGCAAGCGCCGTGTCCTTCATGACGTTGATGCAGTTGTTGGTGAGCGGCGGGATCACGATCTTCACCGCCTGCGGCAGAACCACATCGACCATCATGTGGCGATAGCTCAAGCCCAATGCGCGCGAGGCTTCGAACTGGCCCGACGGGATTGCCTCGATGCCGGCGCGGAAGATCTCGGCGGTATAGGCACCGGAAACCAGCGTCAGCGCGACGACGGCGGAGAGGAAGGGCGACAGCCGGATGCCGACGAAGGGCAGCGCGTAATAGACGACGATCAGCAGCACCAGGAGCGGGATTGAGCGGAAGACGTCGATGTAGATGCGGGCGATGAAGACGAGCGGCCTGGCGGCATAGAGGCGGATCAGCGAGAGAAACAGGCCGAGCACGAGGCCGGCGATGATGCTTGTCGCGCCGATCTGGATCGTGATCCACAGGCCCGACATCAGCATCGGGAAGGTGCGGATCAGGATCGGAACGTTGAAGAAGGTATCGAGCAGGTCCATGGGGCGTCCGAAGGTGCGGGGCCTGAAAGAAAAGACGCGGGGGCGATGGAAACCGCACCCCGCGCCCTGCCGAAGAGCTTATTTCAGGCTCGGCATGTCGAGAACCTTCACGGTCGAGGTGGTGTCTTCCGGCGTCGCGCCGAACCACTTCTCGTGCAGCTTGGCGATGACGCCCTCTTCCTTGAGCGTCGTCAGGACCGCGTTCACTTCGCCGGCCAGCGGCGCGTCCTTGGCGAACATCATGGAGTATTTTTCGCCGGTCTCGATGCGCTGGATCACGGCGAGGTTCGGCTTGTCCTTGGTGTAGTAGAGCAGCGCCGGGATATCGCTGATGTAGCCGTCGATGCGGCCGGCGGCGAGGTCGAGCATCGCCGGTGCGAGGCCTTCGTAGCGGCGGATATCGGAGAAGCCGTATTTCTCGGTGTTCTGGGTCGCCCACATGTCGCCGGTCGAGCCGGTGTCGACGCCGATCACCTTGCCCTTCATGTCGTCGAGCGACTTCAGGCCGCTGGCGGTGGTTGCGGTCAGCGACTGGTCGCTGTCGTAATAGGGCTGCGCGAAGGTCACCGATTCCAGACGCTTGTCGGTGATGGTGATGGAGGAGACAGCGATATCGATGCGGCCCGACTGGACGGCGGAGAACAGGCCGTTGAAGGGAATGTTCTCGAAGGCGACGGACTTGCCGAGACGGCCCGCGACTTCATTGACCAGGTCAATCTCGAAGCCGACGGTCTTGCCGGTTTGGTCCTGGAATTCCCACGGCACGTTGCCGATGTTGGCGCCGACGGTCAGATCGGCGGCGAGAAGCGGCGCGCTGCCGGCCGCGACGGTCATAAAGCCGGCAAAGGCTGCGGATTTGAGCAAAGAACGGATTTTCATGTGAAGTCCCCTGGTGGCGAGTGTTTTTGATTTGGTCTAACTGGTCTGACCAGTTAGACCAAATAACCGCTTTGCAGCGAAGAGTGCAAGGTGGAATGTTGAGACGCACCGACAGGCACGCAGCGTGTGCCGCGTTCGGGGCACATGCGCGCATAAGGACAAAAAGGCGAAATTGCGGATGTTCACGCGGATCCCGGTGCCACAGGGCGTCGCCCGAAAGCTCCAGACGATGATTCTGGACGGAGAACTGAAGACCGGGGAGAAGATCCCCTCCCAGCGCGAGCTGTCCGAGAAATTCGGGGTGAGCCGTGCGTCCCTGCGCGAGGCGCTGATGACGCTGGAGACGATCGGCCTCGTCAAGACGGAAGCCGGTCGCGGCACCTTCGTCGTCGGAACCTCGCCCGAATCCGCCAAGACCATGGCGGAATGGCGCTATTCGCACACCTATTCCCTGCGGGAGGTGTTCGAGACGCGGCTGATGCTGGAGGGCGAAATCGCCGCCCGCGCGGCCGGCAGGCTTGTCGCCGACGACCTGGAGGCGCTGTCGCGGCTGACCGACGACATGGAACGGTCCTGGGCGGCGCGCGACTATCTGGCCAATGTCGAGGCGGACCTGAAGTTCCACGCGATCATCGCGCGGGCCTGCGGCAACAAGATGCTGAGCGAACTCTACGGCCAGGTGCGCGACCAGGTCACGGAGACCCAGCGCCAGCCGATCCCGATCACCGACCCCAAGCGCATGGAAGCTTCCGTCAGCGAACACCGGCGCCTGATCGCAGCCCTTGCCAAGGGGAATGCCCGGGGCGCACGCCGCGCCATGAGCGAGCATGTAGCCAATACCGCCGCCTGCGCCGGCTACGACATCTCCGCGGCCGGGATCGAGCCGCAAGGGGACTGATCGCCGGCCCCGGGGAGACCGGCGGGCGGCCACGGGCACGACGCGACGCGCGACGGCCCCGGGATCACGACGCGAACCCGGCGACCAGATGGTCGATCAGAAGGCGGACCCGGCGCGGCAGGGCCTTTCCTCCCGGGTAAACGATCTGCAGCCGCGACTCCTCGCCCAGATATGCTTCGAAAACCGCCACAAGCGCGCCTGAGTGCAGGTCGTCCCGCACGTCGCAATGGGCTTTCAGGGCAAGACCGTGGCCGGCCAAACACCACGCGCGCACCAAGCCGCCGTCATTTGCGATCCGGTTTCCCGACACGACGACGGACAATGGTCGGCCGTCGACCCGGAAGCGCCAGTGGTTGTCCAGCGTCTGCCCGAAGCGCATCAGGATGCAGTTGTGATCGACCAGCTCGCCGGGCGCGCGCGGTGTGCCATGGCGTGCCAGATAGGCAGGAGCGGCGCAGACCAGCCGCCTGTTGTCCGCAAGCTTGCGGACCCGAAGTCCGCTGTCGGCCAGCGCGCCATAGCGGATCGCCAGATCGATGCCCTGCCGGGGCAGATCGCTGTAGCCGTCCGACAGGTGCATCTCGACGCTCACATGCGGGTGCTCTTCCAGGAACGTGTCGATCAGCGGCGCGATCCGGGCCCGGCCGAGGTCGACCGGAACGCTCAAGCGAACCGGTCCGCTGACCTGCTCCACGCCAAGGCGAACCCGCGCGTCGAGGTCACTCGCCTCGGCGAGCAGCCGCCCGGCACCTTCCGCGAGCACCCGCCCCTCCTCGGTCAGGCTCACCGCACGCGTTGTCCGGTTGAGCAGGGTCGCGCCGAAATGGGTCTCCAGCGCGGCCAGCCGTTGCGAAACGCTTGTCGGCGACAGGCCGAACTCGCGCCCCGCGGCGGCAAGACCGCCCTTTTCCACGATCTTGAGAAACAGGGCGAGGTTGTCGAGGGTCATTATCCGCAATTTCCAAATTGTCATTTTGATTTTGAACGGATTATCGCCTTTTTGCAAACGAGGCATGCTGCGCGACAACACCCCGATGCACTGGCTGCCGTGGGTGAGCGCCTCCTGATCCTTTCGGGCGCTGCCCGCTTCGACGGCCCGGATCGCCCAACACAGGGATTGCCTTTGATGACCACGCTTTTCAGTGCCCTCGACATGCAAGGGCTCGTCCTTCCGAACCGCATCGTGATGGCTCCGATGACCCGCGCGCGGACGGACCAGCCGGGCAATGTGCCGAATGCGATGATGGCCGACTATTATGCCCAACGCGCCAGCGCGGGGCTGATCGTCTCCGAGGCGACGCAGATCAGCCCGCAGGGACAGGGCTACTCGTTTACCCCCGGCATTCACTCGCGCGCGCAGATCGCCGGCTGGCGCGGGGTCACCGATGCGGTGCACGCCGCCGGTGGACGCATGTTCCTGCAGCTCTGGCATGTCGGCCGGATGAGCCACGAGAGCTTTCACCCGGACGGCCGTCCGGTGGCACCGTCGGCGCTCTCGCCGGATGCGTCGGTCTGGGTCGCCGATCCCGAAACGGGCGCCGGCAGGATGGTGCCCTCGCCTCTCCCCCGGGCGCTTGAGACCGACGAGATCCCGGCAATCGTCGACCAGTTCCGGCAAGCGGCCGCCAATGCGGCGGACGCCGGCTTCGACGGCGTCGAGATCCACGGGGCGAACGGCTATCTGATCGACCAGTTCCTGCGCCGCTCCTCCAACATCCGCACGGACCGTTACGGCGGCCCCCAGGAAAACAGGATCCGGTTTCTGGTCGAGGTCGCGGAGGCGGTTGCCGGTGAAATCGGCGCGGGACGAACCGGCATTCGGCTGTCGCCCTACATCACCCAGCGCAACATGGAGGACGCGGAGATCATCCCGACCATCTTGCGGGCCGCGCGTGAAATCGAGCGGATCGGCCTGGCCTATATCCACCTGTCGGAAGCCGACTGGGAGGATGCGCCGGTCATTCCCGAAAGGTTTCGCAACGACCTGCGTGCGGCCTACTCGGGCACACTGATCGTCGCCGGGAAATACGACAAGCCAAGGGCGGAGCGGATCCTGGCGGAGGGACTTGCCGACCTCGTCGCCTTCGGGCGTCCCTTCATTGCCAATCCCGACCTGCCCGAAAGGCTGCGCACGGACAGCCCGCTTGCCGCCTTCGACCCGGCGACGCTTTTCGGTGGCGGGGCACAGGGCTATTCCGACTATCCGGCGGTGTCCCCGGCATGAGCGCGCAGGACAGGCTGACCCCGGCCGAGGTTGAACGGGGCCGGACAAACGACCGGATCGGCACGCAGCTCGTGCAAGCCGCGCCGGGGGTCTCTGTCTGGCATATCCGCCTGCAGCCGGGGGAAACGCTCCCGGCGCACCGCCACGACCGCCCGTACCTCTGGACCGTGTTGAGCGATGGCAAGGCGCGCACGCGCCGCGACGACGGAACGGTCGCGGAAGTGAGCTATCGCGCCGGCGACACTTGCCACCATGCGACCCTCTCGCCGGACACCGCCTTCGTCCACGACCTGACAAACATCGGCCTGGCGGAGCTCGTCTTCGTCACAATCGAATTCACCCAAGAAGGATCCCCCTCATGAAAGCCGTCGCCCTCACCCGATATCTTCCGGTCAGCGACCCGGATGCCTTCATCGACGTCACGCTCGAAACGCCCGTTCCGCAAGGCCGGGACATCCTGGTCGCGGTCGCGGCCGTCGCGGTCAACCCCGTGGACACCAAGGTGCGCGCCCCCAAGGACAAGGTCGAGGAGACCCCGAGGGTGCTTGGCTGGGATGCCAGCGGCACGGTCGTGGCGACGGGGCCCGACGCAACCCTCTTCAAGCAGGGGGACGCCGTCTATTATGCGGGCGACATCACCCGCCAGGGCTCCAACCAGGAGTACCAGCTGGTCGACGAGCGCATCGTCGGGCACAAGCCGAAGAGCCTCTCCCACGCCCAGGCGGCCGCCCTGCCCCTGACGACGATCACCGCCTATGAATCCTTCTTCAAGCGGCTGCGCATCGACCGGGATGGCGGCGATGCCGGGCAAAGCGTCCTGATCATCGGCGGTGCCGGCGGCGTCGGCTCCATCGCCATCCAGCTAGCGAAACGCGCCGGCCTGACGGTGATCGCAACCGCCTCGCGGCCCGAGACCGTCGCGTGGGTCAAGGACCTTGGCGCAGACCACGTGGTCACCCACCGCGAGCCCATGGTGCCGCAGGTCCGGGCCCTGGGGTTCGAGCATGTCGACCACATCGCGATCTTCAACGACATGCGCCACTGGGCGGAGGCGGTCGAGCTGATCCGTCCGCAAGGCGGCATCGTGACCATCGACGACACACACCACCCGATGCCGATGGACCTGATGAAAACCAAGGCGGCAAGCCTGCACTGGGAGTTGATGTTCACGCGCGCGATGTTCCAGACGCCGGACATGATCGAGCAGCACAAGCTTCTGACCTTCGTTGCCGGAGAGATCGACGCCGGACGCTTGCGCACCACCCTCGACACGGTGCTGAGCCCGATCAACGCGCAGACGATCCGCGAGGCCCACCGTCTCGTGGAGACGGGCGCGGCGCGCGGCAAGATCGTGATCGCCGGATTTGAAAACGGATCCGACGCAGGCTCAGCGAAAACGCCCCGGCCATAACACCCCCTTCGGCGGGAGCGCGATCTCCCGCCGTCGGCCTTGCGGCAGGCGGTCGCTAGCGCGCGGCAAAGACCAGAAGCGCGAGGACCACAAGCCCGTTCAGCGCCCAGAACACGATCAGCCCGCGTGCCTTGGATCCGTATTTGCGGTGGCCCTCAGTCATAGTGGAACCTTTCCGTCAGGACCTGTCCCGGTGCGACGCCGATGTCGAGCAGCATCGCCTCGACCGTGTCCAACATCGCCGGCGGGCCGCAAAGCACGAACAGCCAGTCGCGATATTTTTCCTCGCCGAAGAGCGCCCGGATGCGCGGCGCGTCGATAATCCCGGTCTCGCCGCTCCAGTCCGGCGGCGGGTCGCTCAGGACCTGGACGACCTTCGTCTTGTGAACCCGCCGCAATCTGGCCAGTTCATCGCCAAGGGCAATCTGGTCGGCGGCGCGGTTGCCGTAGACGAGCACCGTCGGGCGAGGATCTTTCTCATGGGCCAGCTGTCCCAGCAGAGAGAACATCGGCGCGATCCCGACGCCGCCCGCGATAAAGGCAATGCCCGGCGCGGCGCGGCCCTCCAGCGTCAAATGCCCGTGCGGACCATCGAGATGGACCCGCGTTCCGGGCCGAACCCGCGACAGGCTGCGGGTGAAGTCCCCCAGTTCCTTGATCAGGAACCGGAGCTCGCGGCCCTCGGCGGGCGACGAGCAGATCGAAAACGGGTTTTCATCGAGCGAAAACGGGCTGTGGCCGACATTGATCCAGGCGAACTGGCCCGCGCGATAGGCCAGGCCATCGTGGCCATCGGGCGCAATCGTCAGCTCCCAGGTGCGCTCCGCCACCTGCCGCACAGCGCTCACGTGCCAGCCGCGCCGCAGTTGCAGGAGCGGCTTGACGACATAGACGACCAGCAACGACAGCACGGCAAGGCCGAGCAGTCCGCTCCAGAACCAGCGCAGCATTGCATCCTGGCTGTAGCGCCCGGCCTCCACCGCATGCAGATAGACAAGGCCCGCGACGGCGAGCGCGCCGATCCCGTGCAGGAGCCGCCATGTTTCGTAGCGCAAGGACAGCTTGTCCCGGCCGATGGACAGGATCACCAACGACGGCAGCAGGAGAAAGGCCAGGACGCCGGTGACGAGACCCTCGCCTTCGAAGGTCAGGGTCAGCTGCCGCGTCGGGTCATAGGGCAGCGGATGGTTGAAGGGCAGCGTGTAGAGAAACGGATGGACCACCGCGAGCGCCAGCGCCGTACGCGCCAGAAGCTGATGAAATCGCATGGTGACATCCATGCCGACCCGTCCGGAAATCGCGCGGAAACGTCCAGAGAGCAGAAACTCGGCGAGCAGGATGGCAAAGGCGACGAGGCCGGCGCCGGCGGCCAGTTCGTCCATCATCGGGCGCGGCGGCCGGCCACTGGCGACGGCAAGCCCGAGCGGTGCGAAAACGACCGCAAGATAAAGACCGATCAGGGCGATTGCAGGCATTCCGGCTCCGTGAAAGTGGCTGCCCGCGCCCGTCCGGGACTGCGGCGCACGGCAGCGATCAAGCCACACAGTCACGCATCATGCAACCTGAGGCCAAAGTGCGGACCGGCGCTCGTCAGGCGGACGGCGACGGCGCGGGAACGCGCGCGAGAGCCTCGGCAAGATCGTCGAGACTGTCGATCACGCAATCCGCACCGAGCTCCTCCACAGCTATATTGGTGTATCCACCCCGGACCGCGATGCAGGGAAATCCGCCCGCCAGGGCGGCGTTGACGTCCGCCGGGCTATCGCCGACCAGAATGGCGTCTTCCGGCGCGACGCCGAGTTCCCGACAGGCGTGAAACAGCATTTCGGGATCGGGCTTGCGGGTCGCGCAAGTGTCGCCCCCGACCACCACCGTGAACATCTCGTGCAGGCCGAAATGCTCCACGATTTCGCGCGAAAAGGCTTCCGGCTTGTTGGTGACGACGGCAAGGCGATGCCCGCGCCGATGAAGCCACGCGGCGGCGCTCAGGGCGCCCGGCATCGGGGTCGTGGCAACGGTGAGCCCCTTGCCATAGACCTCCATCATGCGTGCGGTCATCGCGGTCAGCTCGTCGCCGGCCAGCGGCTTGCCCGATGCGTCGAACGCGCGTTCCACCAGCTTCTGGATGCCATTGCCGATCATCTTGCGCACATCGTCGACCTTCAGCGCGGCAAATCCCTCCGCGACGAGCACCGTGTTGATGGCATCGGCGATGTCGGGAACGCTGTCGACGAGGGTGCCGTCGAGATCGAAAAGCAGGGCGCGCGGCCAGGGCGTGGCTGGGATCGGGGCGTCGTTGGACAAGCGGCATCCTTCCATGGTGCAAGGCGAAAACGAGATGAACACGCTGCCGGCGACGGGTCGGAAAACCGGTTCGCGGTCGACGCGGCGCCCAAGCATTCCGCTTTTATAGCAGAGGCTTGCAGGGCGCAATTGACGCAAGACGAGCCGGAACCGCGGGCGCAGGATGCGCGCCGCAAGGCGCGGACGCCGGCGCGGGGCGATATCGCTCCCAAGCACCGGCGTCTTCTCGACGATATGCACAAGGTCTGCGCAGCGGTTTGCGCTCATGCCTTGAATATGCCAGTTTCACGGCGGTTTCGCGCAGCGAGGGGCTGGGGCCGATCGTCTTGCGAAATGCGCTGGCGTCCCGTGTCTTGCGGGCAGACGGCAAGCGTATCCATGTCGAGGGCGCGCCGTCAGCGCGCGTTTGCCGCCGGCGCCGCTGCCGTTCGGGCATGTGATGTCGCATCGACGCACCGACGGCCCCAATCGTTCTTCACTGACGAGCGTCACGTCCGCCTTGCGTCTTGTCACGGCCGAGGTCGGTTTTCAGCAACACAACGGCGCCCACGGAAAGCCGCGGGACAAAAATCCGGCGTTTAATTCAAAATAAAATCCAAAACACGGAGGTGCGAGACACCAGAATGTACAAGAAGATTATTGTTCCGGTAGATCTGGCTCATGCGGGAAAGCTGACGAAGGCCCTGAAGACGGCTGCGGATCTCGCGCGCCATTATCAGGCTCCGGTCTGCTATGTCGGCGTCACGACGGCAACCCCGGGTTCGCTCGCCCACAACCCGGCCGAATACACCACGAAACTCGAAGCCTTCGCCAGAACACAGGGCGAGGAAAACGGCATCGAGACCTCCAGCCACACCGTCGTTGCCCATGATCCGACGATCGATCTCGATCCGGCGCTGCTCAAGGCGATCGACGACACCGGGTCGGACCTGGTGGTGATGGCCTCGCATGTGCCGAATGTCGTCGATTACCTCTGGCCATCGAATGGCGGCACCGTCGCCGGACGCTCCAAGGCCTCCGTCTTCGTCGTCCGCGAGAGCTGACCGCCACCAAAGACCTGCCGCAAAGGCACACGAACAACAAAGACAGGGACACCCAATGACAGACCAAGCCAGCACAGGGATCCCCGATCCCGAAGGCGCGGCCGACATCATCGACACCGAATTCGAGATCGGCCAGGACAACATCGAGGGCAACGTCGGCCCTTTCGGCTTCGACATCCACAACCCGGTCTTCCTGATTTCCGGCCTGTCGGTGGTCGCATTCGTCCTCTATGCGCTCATCGCTCCCGAACAGGCCGCCACCTTCTTCGGATGGCTGCGCCCTGCCCTCACCAGCACCTTTGACTGGTTCTTCCTGAGCGCGGCCAACATCTTCGTGATTTTCTGCCTGTTTTTGATCGTCAGCCCCTGGGGCAGCGTGCGGCTCGGCGGCAAGGACGCGACGCCCGACTACACTTATGTCGGATGGTTCGCGATGCTGTTCGCCGCCGGCATGGGCATCGGCCTGATGTTCTTCGGCGTTCTGGAGCCGGCCTATTACTTCGGCACGCCCTGGGGCGACGCCCCGCTCGGCACCGTCCGCCCCTTCGATGAAAACGGCGCGCTGATTGCAGCCAACGTCGAGGAAGCCCGCCGCATGGCGCTGGCCGCGACGTCCTATCACTGGGCGCTCCACCCCTGGGCGATCTATGCCGTCGTCGCGCTAGCGCTGGCGCTCTTCAGCTTCAACAAGGGCCTGCCGCTGTCGATCCGCTCCGCCTTCTATCCGCTGCTTGGCGAGCGCGTCTGGGGCTGGCCCGGCCATCTCATCGATATCGTCGCCGTGTTCGCGACGCTCTTCGGCCTCGCCACCTCGCTCGGTCTCGGCGCGCAGCAGGCCAACGCCGGCCTCGAGTTCGTCTACGGCGTGCCCAACACCGTGACCGTCCAGGTGGTCCTGATCATCGGCATCACGGCAATCGCGCTGATCTCGGTGCTGCGCGGTCTCGACGGCGGCGTGAAGGTACTGTCCGAGATCAACATGGTGATCGCCATCCTGCTCCTGCTGTTCGTGCTGTTCACGGCCGGGGCCGTGGGCATCCTCACGGAGTTCGCCCAGGGCCTCCTCGCTTACACGCAGGAGGTCATTCCGCTGTCGAATCCGTTCGGGCGCGAAGATACCGGCTACATGCAGGGGTGGACGGCCTTCTACTGGGCCTGGTGGATCAGCTGGTCGCCGTTCGTGGGCATGTTCATCGCCCGCGTCAGCCGCGGTCGCACGGTGCGCGAGTTCCTGACCTGCGTGCTGATCATTCCCTCGCTCGTCTGCATCTTGTGGATGGCCGTCTTCGGCGGCGCGGCGATCAACGACATGATCGCGGATCCCGCGACCAGCCTGGTCAAGGCGAATGTGATCGATAGCTACAGCCCGGAACTGTCTCTCTTCGCCATGCTGGAGAGCCTTCCGCTTGCTTCGATCACCTCCACGATCGGCATCGTGCTCGTCATCGTGTTCTTCGTCACCTCCTCCGACTCCGGCTCGCTGGTGATCGACACGATCACGGCCGGCGGCAAGGTGGACGCGCCGGTTCCCCAGCGCGTGTTCTGGTGCACCTTCGAGGGACTGGTCGCGATCGTTCTGCTGATCGGCGGCGGCCTCAGTTCGCTGCAGGCGATGGTGATCTCCACCGGCCTGCCGTTCACGCTGGTGCTGCTGGTGATGTGCTGGGCGATCTTCCGCGGCCTGCAGGCGGAACGCAACGGGACCTGATCCACGGCCCGACCGCCAAACGACCCAACAGGCGCGGGACACGGTTCCGCGCCCGTTTTTATGCATCCGGCAGAAACTGGCCAAGGACACCGCACGGGCCTATCGTGAGACAGACCGCCCGTCAGGAAACCGTCCGATGCATCGCTTGCTGATCCCGCCCGTCCTCTGGCTCATCCTGCTTCTGGCCATGGCGGGGCTGAGCGTGGTTGCACCGGTCGCCACGCTGTTCGATGCGCCGGCCGAGATCCCCGGATGGATCGCGATCGCTGCCGGGCTCGCGCTTCAGGGCATCGCCGCCGGCCAGTTCGTCAAGGCCCGGACAAATCTGCACGCGTTCCGCGATCCCGACAAACTCATCACCGACGGCGTTTTTTCCTTCAGCCGAAACCCGATGTATCTCGGGTTCACCCTGACCCTCGCCGGGGCGGCCTTGCTGCTCAACACGGTCTCGGCGCTGATCGGCCCGCTGGTGTTCTTCGCGGTGGCCAATCTCTGGTACATCCCGCGCGAGGAACGCATCGCCGACAAGCTGTTCGGCGAGCCCTACCGCGCCTATCGGGCCCGGGTGCGCCGCTGGTTCTAGCTGCCGACGTAATGGACGTGCGACGTCGCGAGCAGGGATGCAATCTCCGCCAGCAACTCGATGCGCCTCGGGCTCTTGTCGGCCGCATAGTTCAGGTTGCGGAACAGCCCGGTCAGCCGGATGAAGAATGCGCGCGCGGCCTCCTTGTCGTCGAAGGCATACGTGTGGCCGACCGCACGGCAGACCAGATCGAATGTCTCGCGCTGGCGTGCCAGTGGCACCGACACATCGACATCGTCGAAGGCATCCTGCTGCAGATAGACCATGTCGACGAAGAGCGCTTTCTGCTGCGTCACGAAGTCGTCGAGAGTAACGCCGTCCTCGCCCGTCACCTGCATCATCCGCGAAATCTCGTCGCCCTTGTGCAGCAGCGCGGTCACCGTCTCGACCTGGCCGGCCCAGTCGTGTCCGAGTTCGCGGGCGAACCAGCCGGCCAGTTGAGAGCGGTAGCGCGACCAGGAGATCAGCGGATCGACGGCCGGGTAGAACCGTTTGTAGGCGCGGTCATAGGACAGGCCGAGAAAGGCCTTGACGGTGCCGAGTGTCGACTGGGTGACCGGCTCCTCAAAGTTTCCGCCGGCCGGCGACACCGTTCCGATCACCGTCAGGCTGCCGGTCGCCCCGTCGGGCGCACGCACCACACCGGCGCGTTCGTAGACGCCGCGAATCGCGGAATCGAGATAGGCGGGAAAGGCCTCCTCGCCCGGAATTTCCTCCAGCCGGCCGGAGGTCTCGCGCATCGCCTGCGCCCAGCGCGAGGTGGAATCCGCGATCAGCAGAACATCCAGCCCCATCTGCCGGTAATATTCGCCGAGCGTGATGCCGGTGTAGATCGAGGCCTCGCGCGCCGCCACGGGCATGGAGGAGGTGTTGCACACCAGCACCGTGCGCTCCATCAGCGTCCCGTCGCCGGAGGGGTCCGGCTGATTGGGAAACTCGGTGATGGTTTCCACCACCTCGCCCGCCCGTTCGCCGCAAGCCACGACGACCACCACGTCGACATCCGAAAACCGGGAGATCAGCGACTGAAGCACGGTCTTGCCGGCGCCGAAGGGACCCGGAATGCAACCGGTTCCCCCACGGGCGATCGGAAAGAAGGTGTCGATCAGGCGGATGGTCGTGACCAGCGGATCGCCCGGATAGAGCCGTTCGCCGCGCCCGGTGCGGTTCAGCGTCTCCGGGATCGGGCGGCGCACCGGCCAGCGTTGCGCCATGGTGAGTTCCTGCAAGCGGCCCTGGTCGTCACGCAGGGTGACGATCACCTCGTCGATCGTATGCGCGCCCTCGCGGATGCGTTCGACGGTAAGCGCACCGCGCGTGGAGAAGGGCACCATGATCTTGTGGGTGAACCGTCCCTCCGGAACCGTGCCAAGCACATCGCCGCCGCGCACCGTATCCCCCGAGCGCACGGCCGGAGAGAACGCCCATTTGCGGCGGGTGTCGAGGGCGGGAATGACGATGCCGCGCGGCAGGAAGAACCCGTAATCTGACGCGACATCGGCAAGCGGCGTCTGCAAGCCGTCGAAAACACCGCCAAGCAGTCCCGGCGCCAGCGTGACGGAGAGCATCTCGCCGGTCTGGATCACCGCATCGCCGATCCGCACCCCTTGCGTGCTTTCAAACACCTGAGCGTCGGCGGTGGCCCCGCGCACGCGCAGAACCTCAGCACGCAGATATTCCCTGCGCTGGCCGGCGCGTTCGGGCCCATGGGGAATGATGTAGACGACCTCGTTCTTCATCAACGGCCGCTCGCCGGTCGGGGCGATGGTCACAAGATCGTCCTGGACCGCGATGATTTCCGCGCTCGGCGCCGGCAGTTCCGAAATCTCCGTCATTGCGACAAGCTCCCCGCCATTCCCGCGCCCGTTGGTGTGGCATTGCCGGCGGTCCATGCGCCGGCCAGCGTCGACTGAAGCAGCGCCTCCAGCCGGCCGCGCGCCCGCGTTGCATCGTAGCGCTGCCAGCGCTCGATCAGTTGAAACCGCATCACGAAGAACGCCACCGCCTCGAAATCGAACTGGTGATCGTCCGCCGCCCGGTCGATCTGCCGATAGACTTCCGTCAACACCGCGCGCTCCAGGCCGATGTGGTCCCCGGCGGCACACAATGCCCGCGCCGCGCGCAACCAGGGACGGGCCCGGCCGAGGCCGAAGGTCGGCTCGCTCCAATTTGTGCGGATCGCTCGCGCGATTGCCGTGCGGCCCCATGCGGCGACCGGAGCGGGGTCCGCCGCGCCGTCCCGGCGCAGGCGAAGGGCTGCGACCAGCATCCGCGTTTCGAGCCGTTCGCGCACGACTGCCGCAAGATCCGGATGGGCCTGCACGGACCGGGATGCGGCCTCGAAGCGGGCGACGACCTCCGCGTCGGTGTCGCAACCGTCGACGCCGGGCCAGGAGGTCACATGCGCTATACGGTCGAGGCGACGGCGGTCCTCGTCCTCCAGCATCGACAGCCGCTCTTCCAGCCGATAGCGCGACATCGGCAGGTCCGCGTTGCTGAACAGCGCGCCAAGGTGCGGCAGGCTTGCCGCAAGCGTAATGTACTGGAACGAACCTTCGGCCATCACCTAGCGCACCACGCCTTCCATGACGGCCCGAAACCGAGGCTGCAGATGCCTGACGAGCAGCGGCGCGATCGCCGCCTCGGTCACATCCACCTCAAGGTCCCGGTCGCGCAGCTTGATGCGAATGCCGTCGAAGCCCGCACCGGCCGAAAACGTCACACCCTCCCGCAGCACGTTGGCGGCAAGCGACACCACCAGATGGGTCAAGGTGCCTTCCTTCGCCGTTTCGGGCGCGGCCTTCAGTTCCTCGAAGGTGATCACCTGTTCCGGCAGAACGATTTCCAGCTCCCTGGCGTCGTCGAGACCGGCGTCGCCGCGCACCTTGCCGGCGAGTGCCAGAACGAGACGTTGCAAGAACGTCTCGTCGGCGAAGGCCTCCCGCAGCAGGCGGGACGTCTCCTTGTCGATGCGCGCGGCGATTTCGTTTCGCAGCGACAGGACGACATCGCGCGCCGCGATCTTCAGCGCATCCTGGGTCGCCGCGCGTTCGGCCCGCGCGTCCTGGCGGGCGACCTCGCGGATCTCGGACGCCTTTTTCTCCGCATCCTCCACGAGCCGGTCCGCCTTCAGCCGCGCGTCGGCGAGCAGCGCCTCCGCCTCGCGCCGCCCGGCCTCGACGCCTTCCTGCCTCAGCCGGTCGATCAGGGCCTGCACGCCCGCGCCGGCGGAATGGACATCGGCGGGGTCCTGGCGCGCCGGATCGGCGCCGGTTTCGTTTGTCGAGCTCATGTCGGATCTCCCGCTTGAAAGCCTTAGCCCGGAATCGAGCCGCTCAGGACGAGGGCGAACACCAGTGCGAAGACGGCAAAACCCTCCAGAACCGCCGCCGGTGCCAGCGAGATGCCGAAGATTTCCGGCTTGGCCTTGGCGGCGACGATGGCGGAGGCGAGGACCTCGCCCTGGCGAATGCCGACATAGAGCAGTGCGACGCCCGCAAGCACGCCGACGCCAAAGACGCCAGCCGCGGCCTCCGCCGTCATCGGGTCGCGTTGCAGCGAGAACATGATGACGATGCCGTAGATCACCTGCGACGACGGCATCAGCGACGCGCCGATGAAACGGCCGTAGCCGGTTTCCGTATCGAGCATCGCGCCAATGGCGGCGGAGCCGGCGCGCGCGCAGCCGATGCTGCTGCCGATGGCGCCGAGGGCCACCGGTGCGAACAGGCCGAACCAGCCAAGTACCAGAACCAGGTCAGTCACAAGCGTGTCTCCTCCTTGCGGAACGGTCGGAAGGGGCGCCCCTCGCCCTTGAGGCCCCAGTTGAAGAATTCGATGACGTTGAGCCGCAGGCCATGCACGGTTCCCGCGACGATCCCGAGGCCCATGTTGACGGCATGGCCGATCAGCAGGACGGCGATCGCGACCAGAACCCCGACGCCCGGCACGGCATGGCGCACCTGCTCCGCCAGCATGTTGATCGTTCCGGCGAGCGACGCCGCCGCCAGCCCCAAGGCAAAGAGCCGCATGTAGCTGAGAACGTCGGAGAAAAGGTTCACCACCCGGGCGCCGCTGAGCAGCCCGCCGCCGAGGCGCTTGGCGAATGTCGACAGCGACGTGACCCGCACCTCGCCACCGAAGGCAACGACCAGCGCCACGCCGATGCCCGCCAGCGCGATACCCGCCGTCGCCTGCGTGCCGCCGGTCAGATAGACGAGAAGCCCGCCAAGGGCCGCGCAACACCAGCCGGCGGGAACAAGCCGTCCCGCGAGACTATCCGCATTCCAGGCGTTCAGCAGATTGGCGGCGACGACATGTGTGACACCGATGGTGACAGTGAGGCGCATCATCGCGTCGATGTCCGTGAGGTCGATGAAAGCGGCGCGGGCGACGAGGCCGCCGCCGTGCGGCTGCCAGCCGAAATAGCTTCCGGTGGCGACGCCGAACACCATGGTCGAGACCGCGAGCCAGTAGCCGAGGCGCACCATGCGCCGGCCAAGGGCGGTTGTCTGGAACCGGCGGCGCAGCAGGAACAGCAGCACCAGCAGGAACAGGCCATAGCCGGCGTCGGTCATGATCATGCCGAAGAAGACGATGAAGGACACATAGACCACCGGAGACGGGTCCCAGCTGCGATAACCGGGGGTCTGGTAGAACTGAACGAGATCCTCGCCCGCCGCCATCGCCGGCGCGTTTTCCAGAAGCGTCGGCGGATCGTCCTCCGGGACCGGCTCCTCGACCAGCGCCGCGATGCCAAGCCGTTCGGCGAGTTGCGCGATCTCGGCGACCCGGTCGGCCCTGGCCCATCCGCGCATCACGAAGACGCGGTCGGCGTCGATTGTTTCCAGCGCCGCGCGATTGCGGGCCGCCTGGTCGCGGGCGCGCGCCAGATTTTCGGCCAGCAGCAGGCGCCATTTGGTGAGATCGCGCCGTTCCAGCCAAAGGTCGTCAAGACGGATCTCCACGGCCTCCAGCTGCGCCAGCAGGCTCGACAATGCATGCGAGCCGATGTGAACGCGCGGGACCGGCATGCTGTCGACCGGCGGTTCCTCCGGCGACAGCACCACCATATAGGCGATGCCGCCCTCGCGGTGGACGGTCTCCACGATGGCACCGGATGCCTTGACCGCCTTCTCCCGCCCGGCCGGCACTTCGTAGAACCAGAAACGATAGCCGCCGATCTCGGACATGTCGGGAAAGGTGAACTCGCCCCAGCGCGCCACGTCGCGGATGCGCTTTTCCAGCGCGGCCTTGCGATCCTCGGTCTCCAGCAAGGCCCGCCGGTTGCGATTGGCCGCCTCGACGACGCCGGCAAGATCGAACAGCGGATCCCTGGAGACCACCCGTCGCGGCGCCGGACAGTCGACCAGCCAGCGCAAGGCCTCGGTCGCTTCCCGACCGGTGCCGCTCGGCACCGCCTCCAGGTCCTTTTGGGCGGCGCGCAGCGGCACGAGATGGCAGCCACCGAAGGCCTGCACCGCCTCGAGCACGGCCGCCTTGTCCTCCATGACGCCAATGAGGCTGATCTTCCTGAGCGCAACGATGGTCATATCGCGGCAAGCCTCGCTTCGGCCGCACGCGCCGCGGTCTTGCGCTTGGAGAGCTTGGCGCGCACCACCGCTTCGCGTTCGGCGTCGGCCAGCGCCATCCGGATCCGCCGGATTGTCTCCCTCGAGCGCGGAATGAGAACCTTCTCGAACAGATTGACCCGGCGGGCGATCACCGCCTCGGCCTCTTCCAGCTCGCGCAACCTGCGCTCCGCCACGTCATGGGCGATGCGCAGCCGGACCACGTCCCGAAGCGCGGTCACCGCGGCATCGACCCAATGCGGGCGCGCCAGCCGCGCATAGGCGACCTCGGCGAAGCGAACATCCTGCAACACGGGAAGCCGCGTGCCGGAGAGGTTCTGCACGGTGATGTCGACCGCTTCCACCACCACCAGCGCGTCGAGCCGCACTTCCTCGTTCGCGAGCATCGGCAGTTCGCGGGCGCTCTCCGCCAGCCGCGCCTCCAATTGCGCCCTGCACTTGGCCAGGTCGCTTCGCGCCTTGAGGCGTTCGGCAACGATCTGCCGGCGTTTCAGCTCCAGCGAGGGCAGGAACCGCTGGTACTCCGCGAGCTTGACGCTCTCATGCGACAGCACCGACTTGTTGAGCGAGGCGCGGGTCACGTCATCGCCTCTTCGCCTTCGCGAGACGGCGCGGCGCGGTCGCCCTCGCCCCCGGGAAAATAGCGCTCGACCAGGTCCTGCTTCATCAGCAGTTGCTCGGTACGAAAACACTCCGCCAGCGTCGTCCAGCACAGATCCAGCACCTCCTCCAGCGGCATGGCGATGCGAATGTCCATGAAGCGGTCACGGAACAACGCGCCGAAACGCAGGAGCTGCCGGTCGTAGTCCGACAGGTCGAAGGCCATCGACTGCTTCTGCTCCGCGTCGCGCGCCTCGGAATAAAAGCGGATCATGGTGTTCATCACCTGGCCGTGGTCCTCGCGGGTCTCCTTGCCGATGACATGCTGCTTGAGGCGCGACAGCGACCCGAAGGGATCGATGGCGCCGCCGTGGAGATAGAACTGCCCCTCGGTGATATAACCGGTGTTGTCCGGCACCGGATGGGTCAGGTCGTTGCCCGGCATGGTGGTCACGGACAGGATCGTCACCGATCCCGACCCGCGAAAGTCGCAGGCCTTCTCGTAGCGGCGCGCGAGTTGCGAGTAGAGATCGCCCGGATAGCCGCGATTGGCCGGCACCCGCTCCATGGCGATGGAGACCTCCTTCAAGGCATCGGCGAAGGCGGTCATGTCGGTGAGCAGGACGAGCACGCGCTTGCCCTCCTCCACGGCGAATTTCTCCGCGACCGCGAGCGCCATGTCCGGCACCAGCAGCCGTTCCACCACCGGGTCGGAGGCCTGGTTGACGAACATCACCGTGCGCGGGAACGCGCCGGCATCCTCGAACTGCTGGCGGAAGAAGGCATAGTCGTCGAAAATCAGCCCCAGACCGCCGAAGACCACGACATCGGCGTCCGCCTGGATGCCGATGCGCGCGAGAAACGCATTGTAGGGCTCGCCGGAGACGGAAAAGATCGGGATCTTCTGGCTTTCCACCAGGCAGTTGAAGACGTCGATCATCGGCACGTCGGTGCGGATCATCCTCGAGGCGAGGATACGCTTCATCGGGTTCACCGTCGCCCCGCCGATGGGTACGGTCGGGTCGGCGCTAAGATCGGGGCCGGCATCGACCGGACGCCCGCCGCCATCGAAGACGCGCCCCAGAATGCTCGGCGAATAGGTGACCTGCATGGCGCTGCCCATGAAGCGCACGGCGGCGTTGTTTGGCAGTCCCTTGGTCCCGGTATTGACCTGCAGCGTGACCAGTTCGCCGTCGATCATGATCACCTGCGCAAGCGAATCGAAGCCCTCGGCGCCAGTGACCCGCGCGAGATCGCCCAGGCACGGGCCGCCCGCCCGGCTGCTGCCGGAGGTGGCCACCCGGATCCGGATGATGTCGCCGACGATGTCGACGATACGCGTGTGAACCACCAGCATGGCGTTCCTTTCCGTCGCGGTCCTGCACATCGGCAGACTGTCAAAGACCGGTGTCCGTCTTGCGTCGCCCCATGCTGCACTGCAACAGCTTCGCGAAAAAGATCAAGAGTGGAAATGATCAGGATCAATCGAAAATTGAACTTGTCACGGCGAAGGCCGGCAGCCTAGCATCATCCGCGATGGTTCCGTGCGGCAAAGCCGATGCACGGATGAAAAGGGAACACGGTGCGGCGTACCCATCAGGGGCCAAGACCGTGGCTGCCCCCGCAACTGTAAGCGGAGAGCGGCGCCCACAAGCCACTGGTCCTTTCGGGCTGGGAAGGCGGGCGCAGCAAGGATCCGCGAGCCAGGAGACCTGCCATCAACTCCGGCGCAATTCGCGCCTTCCTCGAACCAGCGCACGGCGGGTGCGCTTGGGAGACATGACATGCATATCGAACCCGGCGTCGTCGACGGCGCCAAGATCCTTCTCAGCATCGGCACGGCAGCAGCAGCCATCGGCCTCGGCGCCAAGATGGCCTGGACATCCGTTCGCGAGGACGGCGGCATTGCGGCCCTTGGCCTGCGCTCGGTTGCGGCCACGGTCGCCGTCTTCGGCTTTTTCGAAGTGCTGCCGCACTATCCGGTCGGTGTGTCCGAGGTGCATCTGATTCTCGGATCGACCCTGTTCCTGCTGCTGGGCGCCGGCCCGGCCGCCATCGGACTGGCCCTCGGCCTTCTCGCGCAGGGCCTGTTCGTCGCGCCCTTCGACCTGCCGCAATACGGAATGAACGTGACGACGCTGCTCGTGCCGCTCTACGCCATGAGCCTGATCGCGCGGCGGGTCATTCCCGCACGCACTGCCTACAAGGATATTTCCTACGGCCAGGCGCTGGCGCTTTCCACCAGCTACCAGGCCGGCATCGTCGCCTGGGTCGGCTTCTGGGCCGTCTATGGTGGCGGCTTCGGCGCGGAGACGCTCGCCTCGATCTCGACCTTCGGCGCGGCCTATCTGATCGTGATCGCCATCGAACCGCTGGTCGATCTCGCCATCCTCGCCGGCGTGAAGACCTTTCATGGCGCACGGCAGGGCTCGTTTTTCCCCAAGCGGCTGCACCGCGCGGCCGCGTGACCTGACCACGGTGGTGGCGGACGCCGTCGGGACCTCATCCCGGTGGCCTCCGCCACCGCCTCCCCGACGGTCCCGCGAGGGCCCGCCTCCATGCGGCACGACCCATTCCGGGGTGCCCAGATCGACTTGAAAGAAGGATCGACCTTATGACCAGACGTTTCCTGCCCCTGCTCGCCGCGGCCTCCGTCGCCACTGTCGCGGGCGCAACGCCTGCCCTTGCGCATTTGAACCCGGGCGAACACGGCTCGTTTGCCGCCGGACTCAGCCATCCGCTGTTCGGCGCCGATCATATCCTTGCCATGGTCGCGGTCGGTCTCTGGGCCTGGCAGATCGGCGGCAAGGCTGTCTTTGCCATTCCGGCCGCCTTCGTCGTGACGATGGTTGCCGGCTTCGGACTGGCGCTTGCCGGGGTATCGCTTCCCTTCGTCGAACCGGCGATCCTCGCCTCCGTCGTGGCGCTCGGGCTGCTGGTTGCGCTCGCCGTGCGGCTTCCGCTCGGCGCGGGTGCGGCGATCGTCGCGGTCTTCGCGCTCTTTCATGGCTATGCCCATGGCGGCGAGATCGGCACAGCGACCCAGGTCGCCTATGGCCTTGGCTTCGCGCTCTCCACGGCCGCGCTGCACCTCTTCGGCATCGCCATCGGCTGGTCCGCCGGGCAAATCGGCTCGAACCTGACCGTCAGCCGGGTGCTTGGCGGCATCACCGCCCTTGCCGGCGTGGCGCTCGCCGCCGGCTGATCGCGTCCCGATCTTCGGGTCCACCATCTTGCCGCGGGCCGACATGCCGTCGCCCGCGGCAGTTTCATTTGTCGTCCGGAAGAGCCCCGAGCAGCTCGAACACCGGCACCGGTTCCTCATACCCCTTGATCGCAGTCTCTCCGGCGCTCCTGAAGCGGAAGCGACCCTCTAGCCGCGCCTTCATGTCCTCACTGACGAGGATCGAGGTCCCCAGGTCGCGGTTGAGCCCTTCCAGCCGCGAGGCAAGGTTCACCGTATTGCCCAGCGCGGTGTAATTCATCCGGTCGGAGCTGCCGACATTGCCGATGATCGCCTGCCCGCAGTGAATGCCGATGCGCGTGCGCACTCTTTTGTCACCCGCGTCCACCCAGCCGCTCGTCAGGGCCGAGGTTTCTGCGATGATCTCCAGGGCGGCGGCGCAGGCCTTGGCGGGATGATCCTGCGTCGCCATCGGCGCATTCCAGAACGCCATGACGGAATCGCCGATGTATTTGTCGATGGTCGCCCCATGCGCCTGCAGGATCTGCGTCACGCGCTCGAAGTATTGCGACATCCGCAGCATCACCTCTTCCGGCTCCAGATGCGACGACATCGCCGTGAAGTTTTCCAGGTCCATGAAGCAGACCGTTACCTCGCGCCGCTCGCCGCCCAGAACCGGCGGCGTTTCGCTGGCAACCAGCTGGCGCACCAGCGTCTTCGGCGCATAGAGCGAGAACATCGAGAGACTGCGGCGCATCCGCTCCATCGCCCGCTGCAGCAGGTCGACCTCGCGGATCACCGAGCCTGAGGGGATTTCGCGGTCGAGCTCGAACCGGCCGATCCGCTCCGCCGCCTCGCCCAGCGCGTGGATCGGCCGGGAAATCCGCCGCGACACCAGCCAGATCAACGGGATGCTCGCAAGCACGATCAGCAGCGAGACGAGGAAGGTGCGCTGTGACACATCCTCGATCGGGCCGACGACGGCGGCGCGCGGCATCGCCACGACGAGATTTTCCGCCGCTCCGCCGCCCAGGTCGACCGGGTTCCGCCGCACCAGCCAGGCGTGACCTCCCACATCCACCTTCAGCGCACGCAGCAGCGGGTCCCCCGCGAGGCGGGTGACGAGATGTTCCAGTTTTTCCCGCCTGTCGCCGGAAGCGTCCGCGTCGCCGGCGGCACCGCGCGGCGCGAGCTTGGAATGGGTCAGGATCCGGCCATCATCGTGAAACAGGGCGACAACGCCGTCGCGCGCCTGCGGCACGGCATCGAGAAAGGCGGTCAGTTCATCCAGCGTCACATCCACCCCGACGACGCCCTGCTCGAAGCGCCGCGCGACGCTGACCCCGAGCTTCGTCGACATGGCGAAATGATAGACGTCCGTGCGCACGACCTCGTCGGTCCCGCGCGCGAGTTCGTACCAGGGGCGTCCGCGCGGGTCGTAGTCGTTTTCCGGAGTGAAGCGGGTGGCGAGGATGCCGCCCTGCGCATCCAGGAACCGCACGAGCGCGAGCGGTTTGGCGCGGCCGGAGCGCAGGATCACCGTTTCCTGATAGGCAGTATCGGGCGGGGCGCCCCTGTCCGACATCACCTCTGCCGTCCGGTGCGCCGCCGAGGCGACCTGATAGTGATCGCCCTGCTCGAAACCGACGAACACGGAGGACGCTTGCGGCATCTCGCGCAGCAGCGACACCATATGCGCGCGCAGCGGATGTCCGGCGTAGCTTGGCGGCTCGTTCAGCGACAGCCAGAAGCGCGACTGGCGCACGGTGCTGTCAATGGGTTCGACCAGGGCGGAAATCCGCAGGTCGATTGTTTCCAGCGCCCGGTCCATCAGGACGGTCGCCGCGAGTTCCGCGTTTTTCGCGTTCTGCCCGTGGGTATAGGAGATGATCGCGCCCGCAAGACCGACGGCAATCACAAGCGTGATCGTGAAGATGCTCGGGGCTATGGCGATGCGCGCGCGGGTCATGCGCAAGGAAGTGCCAGACAATTGTCAGGTGCGCAATCGGCAATCAATGCGCGACAGGCCGCCGCAAAGCGCCGCTCAATCGCCCGCGTCGCGCCGCGCGATCCAGTCGTGATCGGGATGGTTCTTGAACCGCCATTTGCGCAGCGGCCCCGCCATGACGTTCAGATAGTACATCTCGTAGCCATGTGGCGCGCCGCAGGGGTGATGCCCTTTGGGGACGAGCACGACATCGCCGTCGGAAACCGCCATCGTCTCGTCGAGCGATCCGTCCTCGGTGAACACCCGCTGGAATCCGAATCCGCTCGCCGGATCGAGCCGGTGATAATAGGTCTCCTCCAGATAGGTCATCTCCGGAAAGGCATCCTCGTCGTGCCGGTGTGGTGGATAGGACGACCAGTTGCCGGCCGGCGTGAACACCTCCGTCACCAGCAGGCTGTCGGCGATATCCTTATCCTCCATCGCGATTGGGTGTATGTAACGCGTGTTCGCCCCCTTGCCGCGCTCCTCGAAGCCGATGTCCTCAATGCGCCGGGCAGTGTGACCGCCGTGGCCGGGCGCGGTGCAGACCGCAAGCGTGCAGGGCGTGGTGGCGCTTGCCCGCCAGGCGCTGTCGTTGGGTACATAGAGACAATGCGGCTTGGTCTTCTCGAATACGCTCATCCGCTCGCCCATTTCGCCGAAGGGCGTTCCACCGGCCTCGATCTCCGCCTTGCCCTCCACAAGCACCAGGATCGCCTCGCGGTCCCCGGTGGCCTCCTCGGCCGTTTCCCCAGGCTGAAGCCTGTAGAGCGAAAAGCCGACGTAGCCCCAGCCCGCAGTTTCCGGGGTGATCTCATGCAGCTTGCCTCGGATTCCCTTCGGCTTCACCAGCAGCTTCGACATCGCTTCAGTCTCCCTTGCCGTGGGTGGCCGGTCCGGCATCCAGACCGGTGGCACGGGCCATCTCGCGCAGCGCCTTGAGGCCCATCGACTGGTAGGTGACCGGATCGCGCACCTCCGGGTCCTGCTCGGCCTCGATCACCAGCCAGCCGGAATAGCCATGCTCCGCCGCGATCTTCAGGACCGGCTCGAAGTCGACGGCCCCGTCGGGATCGCCCGGCACGGTAAAGACGCCGCGGCGCACGCCTTCCAGAAAACTCAGGCCCTCGTTGCGCACCTCGGCCATGATCCCGGGCCGGATGTTCTTGGCATGGAGATGCGACACGCGCCCCATATGCTTGCGGGCAAGCGCTTCCGGATCGCCCCCGCCGAAGAACGCGTGGCCGGTGTCGAGCAGGAGCCGCGTCGCCGGCCCGGTCAACTCCATCAGCCGGTCGATCTCCGCCTCGCTCTCCACCACCGTTCCCATGTGGTGATGATAGACGAGCGGCACGCCCTCGGCGGCGCAATGGGCCGCCACCTGTTCGAGGTCGGCACAGAAGGCCGCGAAACGCTCCGGGTCCAGCTTCGGGCGGTCGTTGACCGGCACGCCGTCGTCGCCGTGGATCGCGTTGGAGGTCTCGCAGGCGATCAGCACCGGGCATCCCATCGCCTTCAGCCGCGTCAGATGCGGGCCGATGGCGCGGATCTCCTCCTCGACCGAGCGCGTCAGCAGATTGAGCGAGTACCAGGCGGAAACGAAGCGCAGTCCATGCGGCTTGAGCACGGCGGCAAGCTCTTGCGGATCGGCGGGAAACTTGTGCCCGTTCTCGATGCCGTCGAAGCCGATCCGCGCGGCGTCGGAAAGGCACGTCTCAAGCGGAATATGCGCTCCCAGGGTCTGGTCATCGTCGTTCGACCAGGCAATCGGGTTGGTGCCGTAAAGGATCATGACAATCGCCCTGCTCCGCCGCCCGTCAGTTCGAGGACCGGCGCTGTTTCAAAATGGTTTCATAGTGGCCGCGCGCGTCGCGCACCCTTGCCTGCCCGGAGACCTCCGGCACCGCGACATCCCACCAATGACCGCCGGCGTCGGTGGAGGCGAGCGGGTCGGTGTCGATCACGATGACATGGCTGCGCGTCGAGGCGCGCGCCCGTACCAGCGCCTCTTCCAGCGACGCAATGCCGTCGACCTTTTCGGCAATCGCACCCATGGATGCGGCATGTGCGGCGAAGTCGATGTCGCTCGGGGTCACGTGACGCGCCGTATCGAGCAGATTGTTGAAGCTCTCGCCGCCGGTCGCGACCTGCAGACGGTTGATGCAGCCAAAGCCGCGGTTGTCGAGCAGGACAACGATGATCTTGAGGCCGAGCATCACCGAGGTGGCGAGTTCGGAATTCATCATCATGTAGGAGCCGTCGCCGACCATCACGACGACCTCGCGGTCGGGACACGCCATTTTGGCCCCAAGCCCACCGGCGATCTCGTAGCCCATGCAGGAGTAGCCGTATTCCATGTGATAGCCGCCGGGTCGGGCCGCCTTCCACAGTTTGTGCAGCTCTCCGGGCAGGCCGCCGGCCGCCCCGAGCACGACCGCAGCGTCGTCGAGGCCGCGCTGGACCGCGCCGATCACCTGCGCATCGCTCGGCAGGTCATTGCCCCGGGGTGCGGCGGTGACCGCCGCAACGGCGGCCATCCAGCTGTCCTTGAGCGCGGCATCCGGCGCCGGGGCAGAATAGTCGCCAAGCGCCGCGCCCAGGTCTTCCAGTCCGCTGCGCGCATCCGCGACCAGCGCCAGCGCGTCGTGTTTCGCCGCGTCATAGGCGGCGACGTTGAGGCACAACAGCCGGCAGGCCGGGTTCTTGAAGAGCGCCCAGGAGCCGGTGGTGAAATCCTGCAACCGCGTGCCGACGGCAATCACCAGATCGGCCCGTTCCGCGATATCGTTCGCGCTCGCCGCTCCCGTGACGCCGATGGCGCCGAAATTGAGCGGATGGTCGAAGGCGAGCGCCGATTTTCCGGCCTGGGTTTCGGCAACCGGGATGCCGTGGCGTTCGGCGAAGCCACGCAGCGCCTCGCAGGCACCGGAATAATGCACCCCGCCGCCGGCAATGATCAGCGGCGTCTTCGCCGCCTTGATCGCCTGTGCCGCCTCCAGGAGTTCCGTAACATCGGCGCGCGGCCGGCGCACCCGCCACACGCGCTCCTCGAAAAACGTCACCGGCCAGTCGAAGGCCTCCGCCTGCACGTCCTGGCAAAACGCCAGCGTCACCGGGCCGCAATCGGCCGGGTCGGTAAAGACGCGCATGGCGCGCGGCAGCGCGCTCAAAAGTTGTTCGGGACGCTGGATGCGGTCGAAGTAGCGGCTGACGGGCCGAAAGCAGTCGTTGGCGGAAACGGTGCCGTCGTCAAAATCCTCGACTTGCTGCAGCACCGGGTCGGGCGCGCGGTTGGCGAAGACATCGCCCGGAACGAAGAGCACCGGCAGCCGGTTGACATGCGCAAGCGCCGCCGCCGTGACCATGTTGGTCGCGCCGGGGCCGATAGAGGTGGTCACGGCCATCGCCTGCCGGCGGTTCCTTGCCTTGGCGAAGGCAATCGCGGCATGCGCCATGCCCTGCTCGTTGTGCCCGCGCCAGGTCGGAAAGGCGTCGCCCGCCTGCTGAAGCGCCTCTCCCAGTCCGGCGACATTGCCGTGACCGAAGATCGCCCAGCATCCGGGGATCAACCGTTCGCCATCGCCGTTTTTCTGCGCGGCGAGATAGCGCACCATGGCCTGTGCCGCTGTCAGGCGGATCGTCGTCATACTGCAAGCCCCTGTTTGCCGGCCGGATTTCCTGCGATTTGACCGCCCCTGACGCGCGCCGAGTCCCAGATCGCGCACAGGCGGGCGAAAACATCCGCCATTTCCGCGACCGCGGTCGCGTCGTCGATCTCGCCTGCAAACCACCGGCGCGCCGGGCCGGCGAAGATCGTCCGCCCGACGGCAAAGCCTTTCACAAGATCGAAGCCGGCGGCAATCGCGAAACTCGCCTCGAGGTCTTCCATCGCCGCATCCAGTCCAAGCACCACGATGCCGCGCACATGCGGGTCGTTGCGCGCAATCGCCTGGCTGATGCGCTTCCACGCCTCCTCACTGGCGGAGGGTTCGAGCTTCCACCAGTCGGGATAGACGCCAAGATCATAGAAGCGCTGGATGATCGCGGCGGTGGTGGTTTCGTCGACCGGACCGACCTTGGACGGGATCACCTCAAGCAGGAACTCCAGACCGTTTGCCCGCGCGGCACGCGCCAGGCGCACAATCGTTTCTTCCTGCCGCGCCTTCAGCTCCGGTGTATCGTCCGGATGATAGAAGCACAGGACCTTGACCACCTGACCCGACGGCCATTCCGCCAGCTCCGAGCCGAAATCCGGCCCGATTTCCAGCGCCAGCGGGCGCGAGCCCGGTTCTTCCACCGGCCGACCGACCCAAAGCCCGGTGCCGGCAGCGGCATGCAAGGCGGTCTCGCCAAGCCGTCCGTCGCAGAGGATGCCGTAGCCGGGCCGTCCATCCTGTACCCGGCGCGCGGCCTCAAGGCACAACGCCTTGAAGAGCGGAATGCGGGAGGCGTCGGCCCCGGCGTCGCGGGCCAGATCCTCAAGCTGCTTGCGATGATCGAAGGCAAAGACCCGCATCGTCGACCAGTCGCCCTTGCGGTTCGTCGACCAGTGGATCTGCTCCAACTCCGCGTCGTGACGAAGCGCGGGCGTGCGCACGCCGCGCTCAAGGAAGAAGCGCAACTCCTCCCAGCTCGGATAGGCCGGCGCGCAGCCGTGCCGCGACACCGCCAGCGCCCCGCAGGCATTGGCGTAGGTCAGCGCGGTCTCCCAGGGCTCGTCCCTGAGCCATCCGCGCAGCAGGCCGGACATGAAGCCGTCGCCCGCGCCAAGCACGTTGAACACCTCGATCGGGAAGCCGGGGCCGGAAATCCCAGCATCAAGCGTGTCGGGGATGTCTCCGGTGAAGGCAACCGCCCCCATCGGGCCGCGCTTGCACACCAGCGTCGCGCGTGACACGGCGCGCACGGCCCGCAATGCTGCGACCGTATCGGTGGTTCCGCCGGCGATATGAAACTCCTCCTCTGTCCCAACGATGAGATCGAAGAGATGCAGCGTGGACTGAAGCCTGGCGGTGACCCTGTCGGAGGCGATGAAGCGGCTTTCCCCGGCGTCGTGCCCGGCAAGCCCCCAGAGGTTCGGCCGGTAGTCGATGTCGAGCGCCGTGCGGGCGCCGGTATCGCGTGCCAGGTGCAGCGCCTTGAGCACGGCGGCTTCCGTGCGCGGATGCGACAGATGTGTGCCGGTCGCCGTCACGCAGCGCGCCTCCGCGATGAAGCGCGGATCGATATCGGCCTCGCAGAGCGCCATGTCGGCGCAGTTCTCGCGATAAAAGATCAGTGGAAACTGCTCGTGATCGCGAATGCCCAGGAGCACCAGCGCCGTCAGACGCTCGGGATCCGTGATCACGCCGCGGGTGTCGACGCCTTCCGATTCGAGCTGTTCGCGAATGAAGCGGCCCATGTGCTCGTCGCCGACGCGGGTGATCAGCGCCGATGTCAGCCCAAGCCGGGCTGCGCCAGCGGCGATATTCGTCGGGGATCCGCCGATATATTTGGAAAAGGCGCGCATGTCCTCGAGCCGCCCGCCCACCTGCGCGCCATAGAGGTCGACCGAGGACCGGCCAATCGTTATGACGTCGAGCGTCTTTCCGTCTGCATTCACCACAGCGCACCCAAACTCCCGAGATCCATTGACCCGCCACGGCCGGAAGCCCCTTCACTCGGAGACCTCTTAAAACGGAACATAAATTCCATTTTTTGCGCCTGCAACCCAATTTTTCCGACAGTTCGGTCCGCACCGCAGCGGCGTTGTCTCCGCACAAAAGAGACGCCCGGAAGGGGCGACCAACAGACGACACGACGCATCCGCCCCTGCCCGCCAACCGCTCGCACCCTGTAGAGGCTTGGCCAGGAACATGAAATACGCAAACTTCTTCGGCCAATTTCACCATATGGAGCGATCCGGCACCGCGCGACCGGACGCCACTGCCGCTCTCCGCTGGAGCAGTACACCCGGGTTTCACGCCCCTGCCCTGCCCCAACACTGACGTCGTGCGGTTTTAGAATTTTTATTCCACCATTATCTGCGTTTTGGCTGACCCTCCGCAGGCCGTTTTCCATGCGGCACGCGGTGTCGCGGTCCTGAACAGATCCCTCCGCACGCTCGCTCCGTCGCCGTTGCCGGCAGCCGCCCTGCGCTTCCGGCGCGGCTGGGTTGCACCCCTGCCGGCACGATTTCCATTGCGCTGCAGCATCTTCTGTGGTCTACAGGCACCATCCTGGCGCTGCGTAGAGAAACGTCACACGTTCACGGCGCTTCAGGTCAAAGCAACTTTCCTCCCGATCGTTGCCCGAGCTGCTCGCGAAGCGAGCGCACTCCCAAGGCAGCTGATCTGCGCAAGCTCCCTTTTCGATGACACACGACCGCGACCCACGCAGGCGATGACGCCGCGTTCGGGCGCAGCTCTAAGGATTCCGCTTGACCACTTTCAAAGACCTCGGCCTCGCCGACCCGATCCTCAAGGCCGTTGAGGGCGAAGGCTACACCACGCCGACGCCGATCCAGGCCCAGGGTATTCCCGCAATTCTCTCCGGTGGCGACGTGCTGGGCCTGGCCCAGACCGGCACCGGCAAGACCGCATCCTTCGTCCTTCCCCTGCTCCACCGTATCGCCGAGCAGGGCTCACGCCCGAACCCGAAGACCTGCGGCGCGCTCATTCTCGCACCGACGCGCGAGCTCGCCTCGCAGATCGCCGAGAGCATCCGCGCCTACGGCCAGAAGGTTCGCCATTCTTCGACCGTCGTCGTCGGCGGCGCCCGCGCGATGCCGCAGATCCGCAGCCTTGCCCGCGGCATGGACATTGTCGTCGCAACGCCGGGCCGCCTGCTCGACCACATGTCGACGGGTGCCCTGCGCCTCGACGAGACCACGACCGTGGTGCTCGACGAAGCCGACCACATGCTCGACCTCGGCTTCCTGCCGGCGATCCGCAAGATCCTCGCCGCCATGCCGCGCAAGCGCCAGACGATCCTCCTGTCGGCCACAATGCCGAAGCCGATCCGCGCGCTTGCCTCCGACTTCCTGCATGAGCCGCAGGAAATCGCCGTCTCGCCGACCTCCAAGCCGATCGACCGGATCGAACAGACCGTTCTTCTGATCGAACGCGACCAGAAGCGCCAGGCCCTGGTCGACGTGCTGAAGCGCGCCGACATGGACCGCGCCATCGTCTTCACGCGCACCAAGCACGGCGCGGACAAGGTCACGCGCCAGTTGGAGCAGGCCGGGCTGAACGCCTCCGCCATCCACGGCAACAAGAGCCAGGGCCAGCGCCAGAAGACGCTGGAATCCTTCCGCTCGGGCCGGACGCCGATCCTGGTCGCCACCGACATTGCCGCACGCGGCATCGATGTCGACGGCGTGTCGCATGTGGTGAACTTCGAACTGCCGAATGTGCCGGAATCCTACGTCCACCGCATCGGCCGCACTGCGCGTGCCGGCAAGAGCGGCTCGGCGATCTCCTTCTGCGACCGCAGCGAACGTCCGTTCCTGCGCGACATCGAAAAGCTGATCGGCAAGACGCTGGTCGAGCGCGACGACGACGGCCCGATCGGAAACACGTCGAACGGCAAGGGCCGCAAGCCGGCCCGCCGTTCGTTCAAGCCGCGCACCGATGGCGCCCATGCGGGCGGTCATTCCGGCGCACATGCGTCCGACGGTGCCCCCAGCGGCTCGCGCGGTCCGCGCGACGGCAAGCCTGCCGGCGAAAAGCGCCCCTATCGCACCCCGCGCCCCGGCACGCAGTCGGAAGGCGCACAGCGAGGCCGCTTTCGCGGTTCGCGCTCGGCAAACGCCAGCTAATCCAGCCTTACAGGGCTGAACAGACAACAAAAAAGCGCCGGGCAGCCATGCTCCGGCGCTTTTTGCGTTTTCGGGTCGAAACCTAGAGGGACGCGCGCACCGTCTGGCGCTGCATGCCGAGCCCGGCGATCCCGAGTTCCAGCTTATCGCCCGCCTTGAGATAGACGGGATCGGGCTTTTGCCCCATGCCGACGCCCGGAGGCGTGCCGGTCGCAATCACATCGCCCGGATGCAGGCTCATGAAGCGCGACAGATAGGCGATCACGAAGGCCACGCCATAGACCATCGTCGCCGTGGTGCCGTCCTGGTAGCGCTTGCCGTTGAGATCGAGATAGAGCGGCAGGCTCTGGGGATCTGGCACCTCGTCGCGGGTGACCAGCCAGGGACCGATCGGCCCGAAGGTGTCGGCGGACTTGCCCTTCACCCATTGCCCGGAATGCCGGATCTGGAAATCGCGTTCCGACACGTCATTGGCGACGCAATAGCCGGCAACATGATCGAGCGCATGGGCTTCGGCGATGTTCTTGGCATGCTTGCCGATGACGACGGCAAGCTCCACCTCCCAGTCGGTCGCGACCGACCCGCGCGGAAGCTCGATGCCGTCGTCGGGACCGCAGATCGCCGAGGTCGCCTTCATGAAGACGATGGGTTCGGGCGGCACATCCATGCCCGCCTCGGCGGCGTGATCGGAATAGTTGAGCCCGATGCAGATGAACTTTCCGACGCCGGCGACGCAGGGTCCGATCCGCGGCGTGCCCTCGACCGCCGGCAGCGTTTCGGGATCGATCGCGCGGAGCCGCTCGAAGGTCTCGTCCGACAATGCCGCCCCGGACAGGTCGTCGATATGGGCGCTGAGGTCGCGGATGCGCCCCGCCGTATCGACGAGCCCCGGCTTCTCGGCCCCGACGGGGCCGTAACGCATGAGTTTCATAAAAGACTGCCTCCCAGACTGCATGTCCGCGCGATCATAGGGGTTTGACCGCTCAGGGCAAACGCGTCTGCGCGTCACTCGATGCCATTGGCCCGCTGCAGGGTCCGCACATAGGCGACGATGCGCGCAATCTCGTCGGGCGAAACACCGGCAACGGGAGGCATGTTGCCGAAGGTCCAGTGGTGCTGGCGCACCCCTTGCGCCACGGCGAGGAAGAACGCGCCGTCGGCGTGATGGCCGGGTTCGTAGATCACATGCACCAGCGGCGGCCCCTCCCCGGCCCGACCCTCGGCATTGGCGCCGTGACAGCTCGCGCAATTCGCCGAAAAGATCTCCGCGCCTTCAGCCGCCGCGCCGCTCAGCGGCGGCACCGTCACGGCGGCAAGCGCCGCGCCCGTTTCCGTGGTGCTTCCGGTGTCGTCCCCGGTCAGCACGTAGACCGCGCCGATCGCGCCGACCAGCCCAGCACCTGCCAGCAGCAAAGCGGACCGGGCGTTCACGACGTTTCGCTCCGGCCGGCGAGATCGTCGAGAATCGGGCAATCCGGGCGGCCGTCGCCATGGCAACAGTCGACGAGACGCGACAGGGTCGCCTTCATCGCCTGGAGCTCCGCGATCTTGCGCTCCACCTCGCCGATCTTTTCCAGCGCCACCGCCTTGACGTCCGAGCTTGCCCGCTGCTCGTCCTCATAGAGCGACAGGAGCGAGCGGCATTCCTCGATGGAAAAGCCCAGGCTGCGCGAGCGTTGCAGGAAGCGCAGCCGGTGAATGTCCGCATCCGAATAGTCGCGGTAGCCATTGGCCGCACGCGTCGGGCGCAGCAGGTCGATTTCCTCATAATAGCGGATGGTCTTGGGCGGCAGCTTGGAACGCTCCGCGGCAGCACCAATGTTCATCGTCCGATCCTTCATTGCCAAAGCGAATGCCGTCACCATGTCCATTCCAGTAACTGGAAGGTCAAGCAGGCGAACGCAAGCCCCTGGTGCAGGAACGCAAAACGCCGCGGCCCCTGTTCGGGACCGCGGCGCATTGCGTCTTCACAAGCCGTCGAAAAGCCGATCAGGCGTCGATGCGCGCCATCTCGATCACGACGTCCTTGCCGCCAACCTCATGGGTGGCGCTGAAACCGCCCTCGACGCGCCCACCGAGCGTGAACTCGCGCGCAAGCGTATCGGCTGCGATCCGCTCGCGATGCTCCTCGACTGCCTGCACCAATTCCTCAGGCAGCGTCAGATTGAGACGGATGCGGTCGGAGACGTTGAAGCCGCCATCCTTGCGGGTCTGCTGGATCAGGCGGACGATGTCGCGGGCGTAGCCCTCGCGCTCCAGCTCCGGATAGAGCTGGGTGTCCATCAGGACGACGCCGGCGCCGCCATCGAACAGCCCCGTGTCGGAGCCTTCCGGCGCCAGCACGCGCATCGTGTAGTCCTCCGGCGGCAGTTCCACGCCGGCCAGTTCGACGATCCCGTCGGGACGAAGCGTCCAGTCGCCCGACTTGGAAGCCGTCATTACGTCCTTCATCTTCTTGCCAAGGCGCTTGCCGATCTGCGGCTTCACCGCAAGGCGGTGCTCGCCGACCGACAGCGGATCGGCTTCCAGCACCACGTCCTTGATGTTCACCTCTTCGGCGATGAGGTTCGCATAGGGACGCAGATCCTCGACCTCCGGATGGGCGACGGTCAGCGTCTTCAGCGGCAGACGGGCGCGCAGGCGCTTGGCCTCGCGCAACGACATGACCGAGGCGCAGATGTCGCGGATCAGGTCCATGCGGCGCACGAGGTCGGGGTCGTTCGGCAACGCCTCGGCCTCGGGCCAATCGGCCAGATGCACGGAGAGCTCGCCGGTAAGCCCCTTGTAGATGCGCTCAGACACGAAGGGCATCATCGGCGCGAGCGTGCGCATCAGATGCGTCAGCACCGTGTAGAGCGTATCGAGCGCGTCGCGCTTCTCGTCCGTCATCTCCTCGCCCCAGAAGCGGGAGCGGGAGCGGCGGATGTACCAGTTGTTCAGCGCGTCGATATAGCCCGGCACATGCGCATAGGCGCCCGGGATGTCATAGGCGTCGAGCGAGCCCTGAACCTTCTCGATCAGCTCGCGCGTCTTGGCGAGGATGTAGCGGTCGAGAAGCCCCTTCTGGTCGAAGCGCACCCGCGCCTGGTAGCTGTCGGCGTTGGCGTAGAGCGTGAAGAAATAGTAGGCGCTCCAGATCGGGATGATCGCCTGGCGCAGGGACTGGGCGATGCCGCGTCCGTCCTTGGCAACCGCCAGGTCGCCGCCAACGAGCAGCGGCGAGGACAGCATGTACCAGCGCAGCGCGTCCGCGCCGTAGGTGTCGAAGACGCCGACGGGGTCGGGATAGTTCTGCAGGCGCTTGGAGAGCTTCTGCTTGTTCTCGTCGAGCACGACGCCATGGCAGACCGCGTTGCGGAACGGCGCGCGGTCGAAGATCGCGGTGGAAAGCACCATCAGCGTGTAGAACCAGCCGCGCGTCTGCGCGACATATTCCACGATGAAGTCGGCCGGGAAATTCTGCTCGAAGCGCTCCTTGTTCTCGAACGGATAATGCTCCTGGGCGAAGGGCATCGATCCGGAATCGAACCAGACGTCGAGGACTTCCGGGACGCGGCGCATCATCGACTTGCCGGTCGGATCGTCCGGGTTCGGACGCACCAGCTCGTCAATCATCGGGCGGTGCAGGTCGTCGGGACGAACGCCGAAATCAGCCTTGATCTCGTCGAGCGAACCATAGACGTCCATGCGCGGATAATTGGGATCGTCGCTTACCCAGACCGGGATCGGGCAGCCCCAGAAGCGGTTGCGCGAGATGTTCCAGTCGCGGGCGTTTTCCAGCCACTTGCCGAACTGGCCGTCGCGCACATGCTCCGGCACCCAGTCGATCTCGCGGTTGAGCTCGACCATGCGGTCCTTGAACTGCGACACGGCGACATACCAGGCATCGATCGCCTTGTAGATCAGCGGCGTGTCGGTGCGCCAGCAATGCGGATAGTCGTGCAGATAGGTCTCGTGGCGGTAGACGACATTGCGCGCCTTGAGATCGCGGATGATGTCCTTGTTGGCCTCGATGACGTTCTGACCAACGTAATCGGTGACCTCGGCGGTGAACTTGCCCGCCTCGTCGACCGGCACGACGAGGGGGATCTCGCGAGCCTTGGCAAGCTCGAAGTCGTCCTCACCGAAGCCCGGCGCGATATGCACGCAGCCCGTGCCGTCGCCGGCTTCGACGAAGTCGGCCGCAAGCACCTTGAAGGCGTTCTCCGTGTCCTTGAAATAGGGAAACAGCGGCTCGTAAGTCGCATCGGCGAGCGCCGATCCCTTCAGCGTGTCGACGCGGCTCCATTCGCCGAACTCGCGCTCGTAGCGCTCAAGCGCGGCCTCGGCGAGAACGACCCTCTGGCCGTCCTTTTCAAGAACCGCATAGTCGAGGTCGGGCGCGACGGCGAGCGCAAGGTTCGACGGCAGCGTCCAGGGGGTCGTCGTCCAGGCGAGAAGTCGCGTCGGCACGCCGGCAAAGGCTGCATCCTTCAGCAGGAAGCCGACGGTGAGCGCCGGATCCTGGCGTTCGCGATAGGAGTTGTCGAGGCGGGTTTCGAAGTTCGACAGCGGCGTCTGCACGGCCCAGGAATAAGGCACCACCCGGTAGCCGCGATAGACCAGTCCCTTGTCCCAGAGCTGCTTGAAGCCCCAGATCACGCTCTCCATGAAGGAGAGGTTCATGGTCTTGTAATCGTTCTCGAAATCGACCCAGCGCCCCTGGCGGTTGACGTAATAGCGCCACTCGTTGGTGAAGCGCATGACCGAGACGGAGCAATGCGCGTTGAACCTGCCGATGCCGTAGTCGAGGATCTCGTTGCGGCCCGAAATGCCCAGTTCCTTCTCGGCCGTCAGTTCGGCCGGAAGGCCGTGGCAGTCCCAGCCGAAGCGGCGCACGACGCAGTCGCCGCGCATGGTGCGGTAGCGCGGGATCAGGTCCTTGACGAAACCGGTCGCGAGATGACCGTAGTGCGGCAGGCCGTTGGCGAAGGGAGGCCCGTCGTAAAAGACATATTCGCCAGCCCCTTCCTGGTTGCGCCGCTGCTCGACGGAAGCCTCGAAAATCCGGTTCTCTTCCCAGAACTTGAGGATGTCTTCCTCCAGCTTGGGAAAGCTGGGGTTTGGATCGATGGCTTCGTACATCAACAACGTCCCGCTTCTTGTTGCAATCGCGCGGGTCCGTGGCCTTTTCGGCCCGAACCGCCGCGCGTCGACTGGTCCAGTGGGTGGGTTATCCGACCGGGGCGAAAAACACAATCGGTCAGGCGCGCGTCACCTTGGCATGACTGGCCGGAAAGCGGCCGCGCGTGTCGACGATCAGCTTGGCGTTCCGCCCGATCATCGCATAGTCGAAGGCGTCATGGTCGGTGGCGATGACCACGGCATCCATCGTTGCCACGGTCTGCGCGTCGGCTGTCAGGCTCTCGTGGTGCGATCCGTCCGCCAGCGTCAGTGCCGGCACATGCGGGTCGGCGTAGAAGACCTCGCCGCCTTTCGCGGCAATGCCTTCTATCACCATGACGCTCGGGGATTCGCGCATGTCGTCGATGTTCTTCTTGAAGGCGACGCCGAGCACCAGCACCCGCGCGCCGTTCAGCGCCTTGCGCTCGCCATTGAGCGCATCCATCAGCTTTTCGACGATGAACTCGGGCATGTAGCGGTTGATCTCGCCGGCCAGCTCGATGAAGCGCGTGTGCACGCCGTATTCGCGCGCCTTCCACGTCAGATAAAACGGATCGACCGGAATGCAGTGCCCGCCGACGCCCGGCCCCGGATAGAAGGCCGTGAAGCCGAAGGGCTTGGTCGCAGCCGCGCGGATCACGTCGAAAATGTCGATGCCCATGCGGTCGGCGAGCGTCTTCATCTCGTTGACGAGGCCGATGTTCACCGCGCGGTGGATGTTTTCCAGCAGCTTGGTCATCTCCGCGACCCGCGTCGAGGCGACCGGGACCAGCGTGTCGACCGCTCCGCCGTAAAGCGCCTCGGCCGCGCGCAGGCAGTTGGCGGTCACGCCGCTCACCACCTTGGGGATCTGGCGAATGCTGAAGGAGGCATTTCCCGGATCCTCGCGCTCGGGCGAATAGACGACGAAAATATCCTCGCCGACGGTGAGGTCGTCGCGCGCCAGAACCGGGAGCATGTCGTCCTCGGTGGTTCCGGGATAGGTGGTCGATTCCAGCGCGATCACCTGACCGGGGCGCAAGTGCGGATGTACGCTGCGCGCCGCTTCCAGAATGTAGCCGATATCGGGATCGTGGTATTTGCCGAGCGGTGTCGGTACGCAGATGATCAGCGCGTCACATGTGCCGGCCTGTTGGAAATCCGTCGTCGCGGTGAAGGGCGCGGAAAAGCGGACGCTTTCGCGCGTTTGCCCGACATAGCGGCGGAAACCGCCGTCGGCGTTCAGTTCCGCGACCTTGCCCGCATCGACGTCGAAACCGACGACCGGGTGACCGAGCTCGCTGAAGCGGGAGGCCAGCGGCAGGCCGACATAGCCAAGGCCGATGATCCCGATCACCGCGGAGCGGTCGGCCATGCGCGCGGCAAAGGCCTCAAGGGGGGGCGTTGACGTCATGTCCGCTGCCATCGGATCGATCCTGACCGGTCGTTGTGCTGAAGATTAGGGAGCACGACGCCATTGGCGCCGCCACCCGTCCGTTTTGCACAGTGCGCGGCCCTCGGCAAGGGCCGAGCGCCACCCGGCGCTCCCCGCAAGAGCGGAGACGGAACGACCGGCCCGGATCGGCCTAGAGGGTCTGGTTGTAGGCGCCGACTTCCGGGTTTTCGCGCAAGACCGTATCGACCGCCTTGAACATCTCGTGCAGCCTGTCCTTTGAGACCGGGCTTTCGATCACCACCACAAGCTCCGGCTTGTTGGAGGAGGCGCGCACCAGTCCCCAGGTGCCGTCGTCGGCGACGACGCGCACACCGTTGACCGTGACCAGATCGACGATCTCGTGTCCGGCGATCGTCTCGCCCTTTTCCTTCATCGCCGTGAAGCGGGCGACGACGCGGTCGACCACCTCGTATTTGATCTCATCCGCGCAATGCGGCGACATCGTCGGCGAGCCCCAGGTCTTCGGCAGCGCCCGGCGCAGCTCCGCCATCGATTTGCCAGGGTTGCGGTCGAGCATGTCGAGGATGGCGATCGCCGACACCAGCCCGTCGTCGTAGCCGCGCCCGATCGGGGTGTTGAAGAAATAATGGCCGGACTTCTCGAAGCCGACGAGCGCGTTCAGTTCGTTCACCCGCCGCTTGATGTAGGAATGGCCGGTCTTCCAGTAGTCGGTCTTGGCACCGTTTGCCTGAAGCACCGGATCGGTGGCGAACAGGCCGGTCGATTTCACATCGACGACGAACTGGCAGTTCGGATGAAGCTCCGACAGGTCGCGCGCGAGCATGACACCGACCGTGTCGGCGAAAATCTCCGCCCCCTCGTCGTCGACCACACCGCAACGGTCGCCGTCGCCGTCGAAGCCGAGACCGACGTCCGCGCCGGTTTCGAGCACCTTGTCGCGAAGCGCGTGCAGCATCTTCATGTCTTCGGGATTGGGGTTGTAGCGCGGGAAGGTATGGTCCAGCTCGCAATCGAGCGGGATCACCTCGGCGCCGAGCGCCTCCAGCACGCGCGGCGCGAAGGCCCCGGCCGTGCCGTTGCCGCAAGCCGCGACCACCTTGATCGGCCGCGACAGCTTCGCCCGGTCGGTGAGATCCTTGATGTAGGTCTCGGCGAAGCCTTCGACGAAGCGATACCCGCCGCCGGACCCCTCGCGGAAGGCACCGGTCAGCACGATCTCCTTCAGGCGGCCCATTTCGTCCGGCCCGAAGGTCAGCGGCCGGTCGATGCCCATCTTCACGCCGGTCCAGCCGTTGTCGTTGTGAGAGGCGGTGACCATGGCGACCGCCGGAACGTCGAGAGCAAACTGCGCGAAATAGGCCATCGGCGACAGCGCCAGGCCAATATCATGGACACGCACGCCGCCGGCCATCAGTCCGGAAATCAGCGCCATCTTGATGGCGGCGGAATAGCTGCGGAAGTCGTGGCCGACGACGATGTCGGGCCGCGTGCCGCGCTCGCGCATCAAGGTGGCGATCCCCATGCCGAGCGCCTGGATGCCCATCAGGTTGATTTCCTTCTCGAACAACCAGCGGGCATCGTATTCGCGAAAACCGGTGGGCTTCACCATCGGCTGCGATTCATAGGCGTAGGTATTGGGCGTCAATTCGGCGACGGGAACGCTCAGCATGCGTTTATCCTCAAGACTGTGTGCCGGGCGGTGCCGGCTTTGCAAAATAGGGTTGCCAGGATGCCCGGGCTCAAGTCGCGTCCGGCGTCTCGCCGGAATATCGGACGATGTCGTCGTCCCCGATATAGGTGCCGGACTGGATCTCGATGACACGTGCCGGCACGCGGCCGGGATTGGCGAGGCGGTGGCGCGCCCCGACCGGCACATAGGCCGACTGGTTCTCGGTCATCAGCCGGGTTTCGCCGTCGATGGTGATCGCCAGCGTGCCGGAGACAACCACCCAGTGCTCCGCGCGATTGACATGGCTTTGCAGCGACATGCTCTCGCCGGGCTTGATCTCGATTTCCTGCACCTGGAAGCGATCGCCACGGGCGATCTCCTCGCGCGCGCCCCAGGGCCGGTACCGCTTGCGGTGCTCGCGCGTCTCGCGCCGGTCGTCGCGCTGGAGCTCCTCCACGACGCTCTTCACGTCCTGGGCATGCGCCTTGTCGGCAACCAGCACCGCATCCTTTGTGGCGACCACCATCACATGGTCGAGGCCGACCACGGAGACCAATGCGCCGTCACTCACGACCAGACTGTCGCGCGATTTCACGAAGATCGCCTCGCCGAGCGTGCTGTTGCCCTCGTCCGTCTTGTCGAGCGCCTCCCACACGGCCGACCAGGAGCCGAGATCGCTCCAGCCCGGGTCGGTGGGTACGCAGGATATGCGGTCCGACTTTTCCATGATCGCATAGTCGATGGAGATGTTGGGCACGGCGGAAAAACTCTCCACCCCGAGACGCAGGAAGTCGAGGTCCGGTGTCGCCGCGGAGAGCGCATCCCGCACACGGGCCAGCACCTGCGGGCAGTGCTTTTCGAACTCGGCGATCATCGTCGCGGCGGAAAACAGGAAGATGCCGGCATTCCAGACATGATCTCCCGAGGCGAGAAAGGCCTTGGCGCGCTCAAGATCCGGCTTTTCGACAAAGGCGGCCACGGGCCGCACGGGCCCCTCGCCCTCCTCCAGGCGAATGTAGCCATAGCCGGTGTTGGGTTCGCTGGGGCGGATGCCGAAGGTGACGATACGGCCGGCCCTGGCGGCCGGGATCGCATGATCGACCGCCCGCGCGAAGGCGTCCGTGTCGCGCACCAGATGATCGGAAGGGGCAAGCAGCACGAGCGCGTCGGGATCCGCGGCCAGGGCGGTCAGCGCCGCAACGGCGGCCGGAGCCGCAGTGTTGCGTCCGACCGGCTCCAGCACGATGGTGCCGGTCCCGTTTTCGGCCGTGGCCATCTGTTCGCCGACCAGAAACCGGTGCTCGGCATTTGCGATGACGATGGGCGACGCGTATCGGCCATCCGCGAAGCGCCGCAGGGTCTTTTGAAACAGGCTTTCACCGTCGAACAGCGGCAGAAACTGCTTGGGGCGCAGGGAACGCGACAGCGGCCAAAGTCGCGACCCGGATCCGCCGGACAAGATGCAAGGTATGATCACGCTTCGCCTTTCGCGGTTTTCGTCATCGGAGCGCGGCAAGCCACGCCTGGCACCCTTGATGCCCGACCGCGTCCTGAAAAGACGTTAACCGCGAACGCGCGCCTGCGAAACCGGGCGCGGTCGAAAACAAGCCCCCCAGGCTGTGTCAGCCGCGCGAGGAGCGGTGCGCCCATCCGGTCATGCGCATCTCCAGCCAGGCCATCATCGCATACATGACGATGCCGAGCACCGCGAGCGCCATCAGCCCCGCCCAGACGAGCGGCACGTTGAACTGCGATTGCGCCGCCAGCATCATGTGGCCGATGCCGGAATTGGCCGCCACGGTCTCGGAAATCACCGAGCCGACGAAAGCGAGCGTGATGGCGACCTTCAGCGAGCCAAAGAAATAGGGCATCGAGCGCGGAATGCCGACCTTGAGCATGATGTCGAGCTTCTTTGCCCCAAGCGCCCGCAGCACGTCCTCCATTTCCGGCTCGATGGTGGCAAGACCCGTCGCCACATTGACCACGATGGGAAAGAAGGCGATCAGGAAGGCCGTCAGCACGGCGGGCACCGTCCCGATGCCGAACCAGATGACGAGGATCGGCACGACCGCGACCTTGGGCACGGAATTAAAGCCGATCATCAGCGGATAGAGCCCGGCGTAGATCGCCCGGCTCCAGCCGATCGCAAGGCCGAGCGCCAGTCCACCGACGACCGCGAGCAGGAAGCCCAGCGTCGTCGTGAACAGCGTCTGCAGGGAATTGGTCCAGATCACCGGCCAGTATTTGACGGTGGCGACCCAGATGTCGGACGGCGCCGGCAGGATGAAGAACGCGATGTCGAAGGCGCGCACGACGCCTTCCCACACAACGAACAGGCCGATGGTCCAGATCCACGGGGCGGCCTTGATCCACTTGTCGGTCATGCCGCGGCCCTTGCGTCTGCGATATGCGCACGAAGCTCGTGCACGATGTCGTTGAACTTTGCTTCATAGGTCAGGTCGATCGGCCGCGGGCGCGGGAACGACACCTCGCGTTCCACAATGATGCGCCCCGGTCGCGCGCTCATCACGAAGACGCGGTCGGCGAGAAACACCGCCTCGCGCAGGTCATGGGTCACCAGGATCGTGGTGAAGCCCTTTTCCGCATGGAGGTCGCGCATCACCTGCCACAGTTCCTCGCGGGTGAAGGCGTCGAGCGCACCGAACGGCTCGTCGAGCATCAGCAGCTCAGGATCATGCACCAGGGCGCGGCACAGGTTGGCGCGCTGCTGCATGCCGCCGGACAATTGCCAGGGAAACTTGTCGCCGAAGCCCTTCAGGCCGACCACCGTCAGAAGATCCTCCGCCAGCGCCTCATAGGCGGCCCGCTCGCGCGACAGCCTGCGGCGGTGCGGCTGGACGATCTCCAGCGGCAGCATCACGTTCTTCAAAGTGGTGCGCCAGGGCAGCATGGAGGGGTTCTGAAACGCCATTCCGGCCATGGAGACCGGACCGTCCACCTCCTTGTGGGCAACCTCGACGGTTCCGGCCTGCGGCCGGATCAGCCCGGTGGCGAGCTTCATCAAGGTGGACTTGCCGCAGCCGGACGGGCCGACAACAGCGGCGAACTCGCCCTTCTTCACGGTCATCGACAGCCCGTCGAGAGCAAGCGTGCCATCTCCGCCCGGCCCATAGGCGAGGCGGATGTCATTCAATTCAACAAAGCCGGTCACGGAACGTCTTTCGGATTTCAAGGCGGATCCGGCGTCCTCGCCGCAAGGCGAAAACGCCGGAAACCAGTTGGGACAAGTCCCGTCGGCTCAGCGCACCATCCGCTCTTCGACCGGCGGCAGGTAGGAGGGATCGAACACCCGCTCCGGCGCCGGCGGCGTGTCGCTCACGCCCATGGAGGTCTTGAGATACTCCATCGACTTGGCAAGCTTGGCCATGTCGACGCCGCCGATGCCGTTCTCGCGAACCGCGGGCGTTGCGATGGACCCGGCGACCGCCATCTCGATCCGGTCGATCTCGGTCGCCTCGTCGAGCACGCCGTTGCGCTTCAGGACGTAGGGGACAGACGCCGCCGGATCCGCGATGGTGTCCTGGAAGCCGCGGATGAGCGCCTTCAGGAAGCCCTTCACGGCCTCCGGATTTTCCTCGGCGAACTGGGTGTTGACCATCACCACGTTGCCGTAGAGATCGAGGCCGTTCTCGGCCATCAGGATCAGCGCGATGTCGTCATCCGCAACGCCCTGGGCCTTGAGGTTGATGACGGAGGAAAAGGAAAAGCCGAAGATCGCGTCGACCTGACCCTGGGCGAGCATCGGCTCGCGCACCGGAAAGCCGACATTCTCGATGGTGATACCGGACGTGTCGATGCCGGCGACCTCGACGAAGGCCGGCCACTGGCCGAAGGCCGCGTCGGGCGGCGGCGCGCCGAGCGTCTTGCCCTCAAGCGACTTGGGATCTTCGGTGACGCCCTGGCTTTTGCGGCCGATCACGGCGAAGGGCGGGCGCTCATAGGCCATCATCACGGCCTTGACGTTGAGATCGGCCTGCTCGTCCATCAGCTTGATCAGCGCATTGATGTCGCCGAAGCCCATGTCGTAGGTGCCGGTCGCCACGCGCGGGATCGATTCGCGCGAGCCGGCGCCGCTGTCGATCGTGACCGAAAGCCCCTCCTCCGCGAAATACCCCTTGTCCTGGGCGATGAAGAAGGGCGCGGCCGGCGCCTCGAACTTCCAATCGAGCGTGAACTTGATCTCCGTCTCGGCCATGGCCGACGGCGCGGTCAGGGTCAAGGCAAGCGCAATTCCAAACAGTCGACGCATATCAGTCCCCACTGGCTTTGTTCTTCGCCGGTGAGAGTGCCAAGCGACTGCCTATCAATCAAGCAGATTTTGGGTGAGCCCAACTTTTCAGCAAAGCCGATCATTTCCGAGGCATCCCGCTCCGCGCACGTCGATGCGGAGCGGGATTTGCGGCCGGGTCTAGAGGTCGAGGTAGCGGATCACCTCATCGGCAAGCGCCTCCGGGTCGGCGCCGTCGGTGTTCAAAACGATCTCCGGCGACTGCGGCTCCTCGTAGGGGCTGTCGATGCCGGTGAAGTTGCGGATCTCGCCGGCACGGGCTTTCTTGTAGAGCCCCTTGGGATCGCGCGCTTCCGCCACCGCGAGCGGGGCGTGCACGTGGATCTCGACGAATTCGCCAGGCTTGAACAGATCCCGCGCCATTTGCCGGTCGGAGCGGAATGGCGAGATGAAGGACACCAGCGTGATCAGCCCTGCCTCGGTGAAGAGTTTCGCCACCTCGCCGACACGGCGGATGTTTTCCACCCGGTCGGCCTCGGAGAAACCGAGATCCTTGTTCAGCCCGTGTCGCACGTTGTCGCCGTCGAGCAGGAAAGTCAGCCGTCCCGTCGCATGCAGCCGTTGCTCGACCAGATTGGCGACCGTGGACTTGCCCGCCCCGGACAGGCCGGTGAACCACAGGACCCTCGGCGTCTGCCCGGTCAAGGCGGCGCGCGCGGAGCGGTCGATATCGAAGGCCTGACGGTGAATGTTGTCGGCCTTGCGCAGCGCCTTCCAGATCATGCCCGCCGCCACCGTATGGTTGGTCAGCGGGTCGATCAGCACGAAAGACCCCATGTCGCGGTTGACCTCATAGGGATCGAAGGCGACCGGCGACGACAGGGCCAGCTCGCAATAGCCGATGCCGTTGAGCGCAAGCGTCTCGACGTCCTCATGCTGCAACGTATTGACGTCGATGCCGTGATCGATGCGCGTCACGCTGGCCGAGGCAAGCCGCTTTCCGACCTTGATGGCGTAGCTGCGGCCGGGTACGAGCGGCCGGTCGTCCATCCAGATCAGATGCGCGCCGATGCGATCGGCAACCTCAGGACGCTGGTCTGGCGCGCAGAGCACATCGCCGCGCGAGATATCGACCTCCTCGCGCAGGGTGAGCGTCACCGCGTCGCCGGCGAGCGCTTCGTCGAGATCGCCGTTCATCGTGGCGATGCGCTCGACGGTCGCCGTGCGACCGGAGGCGGCAACGCTGATCCGGTCGCCGGGGCGGATCCGTCCGCCAACAAGCGTGCCGCAATAGCCGCGAAAGTCGAGGTTGGGCCGGTTCACCCATTGCACCGGCATGCGGAACGGGCCGTCGAACGCCTCCGAGGCCACCTCGATGCTTTCCAGATGGGAGAGAAGCGTCGGCCCGTCGTACCAGTCCATCGCCGTCGCGCGCGCCGTGACATTGTCGCCCGTCAGGGCGGACATCGGGATCACCTGAAGGGTCTCGAAACCGAAGCCTTCCGCAAAGGCCCGGTAGTCTTCCGAAATCCGCTCGAAGACCGCCTCGTCATTGTCGACGAGATCCATCTTGTTGACCGCGACGACGACGTGGCGAATGCCCAGAAGCGACACGATGAAGGAATGCCGGCGGGTCTGCTGCAAAACGCCCTTGCGCGCGTCGATCAGGATCACAGCGAGATCGGAGTTGGAGGCGCCCGTCGCCATGTTGCGGGTGTATTGCTCGTGGCCGGGCGTGTCGGCGACGATGAACTTGCGGGCATCGGTCGCAAAAAAGCGATAGGCGACATCGATGGTGATCCCCTGCTCGCGTTCGGCTTCCAGGCCGTCGACGAGCAGCGCGAGATCGATGTTCTCGCCCTGGGTGCCATACTTTCGAGAATCGTTTCGAAGGGCTGCAACCTGATCCTCCAGCACCAGCTTGGTGTCGTGAAGAAGCCGGCCGATCAGCGTCGACTTGCCGTCGTCGACGCTGCCGCAGGTGAGAAAGCGCAAGAGCCCCTTCTGGTCGTGATCGTCGAGCAGGCTCGTCACGGGCCGGGACAGAGACGGAAGCTGGTTCATGACGGGATCCTCAGAAGTAGCCTTCGCGCTTTTTCTTTTCCATCGACGCGGCTTCGTCGTGATCGATCAACCGCCCCGAGCGTTCCGACGTGCGGGCGATCAGCATTTCGGTGACGATGCCGTCCAGCGTGTCGGCCTCCGATTCCATCGCGGCAGTCAGCGGGTAGCAGCCAAGCGTGCGGAAGCGCACACGGCGCAGCTCCGGCGTCTCGCCGGCGGCGAGCGGCATCCGCTCGTCGTCAACCATCACCAGCATTCCGTCGCGTTCGACAACGGGTCGCTCGGCCGCGTAGTAGAGCGGCACGATCGGGATGTTTTCCGCGCGGATGTACTGCCAGATATCGAGTTCGGTCCAATTGGAGAGCGGGAAGACCCGCAAGGATTCCCCGCGCCGCACCCTGGTGTTGAAGACCGACCAGAGTTCGGGACGCTGGTTCTTCGGGTCCCAGCCGTGCTGCGGCGTTCGGAATGAGAAAATCCGCTCCTTCGCCCGCGACTTTTCCTCGTCGCGGCGCGCGCCGCCGAAGGCCGCGTCGAACCCGTGGAGATCGAGGGCCTGCTTGAGCGCCTCGGTCTTCATGACCTGGGTGTAGAAAGACGCGCCGTGATCGAAGGGGTTTACGCCGTCGGCAAGCCCCTGCGTGTTGGTATGGGTCAGAAGCTCCATACCCGCCTCGCGCGCCATGCGGTCGCGAAACTCGATCATCTCGCGGAACTTCCAGGTGGTGTCGATGTGAAGCAGCGGAAACGGCGGCGGCGCGGGATAAAAGGCCTTGCGCGCAAGATGCAGCATGACGCTGGAATCCTTGCCGATCGAATAGAGCATCACCGGGCGGGCCATCTCCGCGACGACCTCGCGAATGATCTCGATGGACTGCGCTTCAAGGCGATGAAGCTGGCTGGCGCGATTGGACACGATCTGCTCCTGAAGCCGGGAGCCGGGCCCGCCCGGAAACCAGGCAGGCCGCTCCGACACTGTGACTGAGCCGGACGCGCCAAGGCGCTTCTCCGGATCACCCGTCCGTATGGCTCGGGCTCAGGTTCACAATTACGGTCAGGACAATGTCAGGGCGAGGAACAGGATTGCGGACAAATGCCGCGCGGTAAAAAATCTCTGTCAAATCGCGTTCGGGGCAGCCTTGATCGCGCGGGTCAGTGCGGCAGCACGGGCAATGAGGGTGGCGTCGCCGGCCGCCAGAAAGCCCGGATTGGCGAAGTCGCTGTCCGTTGGCTGGTTGCGCTTGCCATAGAGAAACGGCGCGCCGTCAAGGCCGGAGACCTCGCCCCCGGCGGCGACCAGAACGGCATGCCCCGCGGCGGTGTCCCATTCCATCGTGCGCCCGAAGCGGGGATAGAAATCCGCCTCGCCGCGCGCCAGCAGACAGAATTTCAATGAGGATCCAACGCTGACGCTGTCCGCCAGTCCGAGCCGGGCGAGCAGGTCATCGGTCTGGGCGTCGCGATGCGAGCGGCTGGCGACGGCGACCGGCTGGGCCGGCGCCGGCTTGCGCACCTCGATCCGGCGCCAGTCCGCCGGAGCGCCCGCAGCCGAAACGCGTTCGAAGGCGCCCATGCCGGTCTTTCCGAGAAATGCCGATCCGCGATGCGGGGCAAACACCGCGCCCATCACCGGCAGGCCGTTTTCCACCAGGGCGATGTTGACGGTAAAATCGCCACGGCCCGAGATGAACTCGCGCGTGCCATCCAGCGGATCGACGAGGAAAAAGCGATCCGAGACCTGCGGAATTTTACCGGCCGACGCGGCCTCCTCCGCCACCACGGGAATATCGGGGTACAGGCGGGCGAGCCCGTCGAGGATAACCGCTTCTGCCCGTCGATCCGCCTCGGTAACCGGGCTGTCGTCGGCCTTGCGGTCGACGTTTACCCCGTCGCGAAACAGGGACAGGATCACATCGCCGGCCGCATCGCAGAGGTCGGCGAGCGCCTGAAGCTCCTCGTCAATCGCCATGATCCCCTTCCCGCCTCAGTTCGATACGGTCTGCAACGGGTCGGACCGTTTCGACGTCGCGCCCTTGCCGATCCCGCGATAGACCAGTCCGGCGCGTGCGACATCCTCCTCGCGCCAGATGTTGCGCATGTCGATGACCGTGTTTCCCTGCATCCTGCCAGCGATCTGCGTCAGGGACAGGCCGCGATAAAGGTTCCATTCCGTGACCACGGCGAGCACGTCGATACCGTCGGCGACATCATAGGGATTGTCGCGCCATTCCGCTCCGGGAAGCAGCGGCTCCGCCTGGGCGCGCGCTTCCGGGTCGTGCAGGACGACGCGCACGCCGCGTGCCTGAAGGGCCGGCACGATCACCAGAGAGGGCGCGTCGCGCACGTCGTCCGTGTTCGGCTTGAAGGCAATGCCGAAGATCCCCACGGACTTTCCTTCCGGGTCGGGACCGAGTGCGGCCAGCACCCGCTCCGCCATGTCGCGCTTGCGCGCCTCGTTGACGGCAATGGTCGTTTCCACGAGCCGCAGCGGCGCGCCGTGGCGTTGGCCGGTTGCGGCCAGCGCCGAGGTATCCTTGGGAAAACAGGACCCGCCGTAGCCTGGACCGGCATGAAGGAACTTTCCGCCGATGCGGTTGTCCAGTCCAATTCCGCTTGCCACCTTCTGCACATCCGCGCCGACCTTCTCGCACAGATCGGCGATCTCGTTGATGAAGGTGATCTTCAGCGCCAGAAAGGCATTGGCCGCATATTTCGTGAGTTCGGCATTTTCCAGCGTCGAGACCAGGATCGGCGTCTCGCGCAGGTAAAGCGGCTGGTACAGGCGGCGCAGCGTGGCTTCGGCGCGCTCGTCCTCGGCGCCGACGACTACGCGGTCGGGACGCATGAAGTCCTCGATCGCGGATCCCTCGCGCAGGAACTCCGGGTTCGAGGCGACCGAAAAGTCCACACCCGGACGTTCCGCACGCAGGATCTCGGCCACCTTGCGGCAGGTGCCCACCACAACGGTCGACTTGATGACGACGACCGTACCTTCGCGCATCACCCGCGCGATCTGGCGCGCCGCCTCATAGACATAGGTAAGATCCGCCTCGCCATCGCCCCGTCGCGAGGGCGTGCCGACAGCCACGAAGACGACGTCGGCAGCCGCCACGGCCTCATCGAACGCGGTTGTGAACGCCAGCCGGCCGGCTGCGAGGTTGCGCTCGATCAACGCATCGAGGCCCGGCTCGTATATCGGCACTTCCTTGGCGTTCAGCCGGGCGATCTTGTCCGCGTCAATGTCGACACAGGTCACGTCGAAGCCGAACTCGGAAAAGCAGACGCCGGACACCAGCCCGACGTATCCGGTTCCAATCATCGCAATGCGCATGGGAGCTCCTGAAGTCGATAGTCGCAAAAGACACGGTTTGCCGGCGATGGGCGCACCGGAACCGATGGGTCCGCGTGGAAAGGCCGCAAAGGCCGGCACCGCGCCGGCCGCATACGGACCGTCTATAGGAAATCAACTGCGACGGAAATGAGACAAACACAGTCGCGAGGTCATCGCCGGTCGATCCGCCCCGGAAAGACGCCGCGTTGGTGTTCGCTTGCCATCGGTTTGTCAAGCGGTTACCTCCATCCCTCTGCGGATCGTGGACCGCCCCGGGAACGATTCGCAGATCCGCATGCCCGGAACCGGAGAGCAAGAATGGCGACATTGGTCACCGGCGGCGCTGGTTACATCGGCAGCCACATGGTCTGGCGCCTGCTCGATGCCGGAGAAACCGTTGTCGTCATCGACGACCTGAGGACGGGGCACGACTGGGCGGTTCCCGGCCAGGCCCATTTCATCCAGGGTGATGTGGGCGAGCGGGATGTGCTGGAGCGCGCCTGCGCGCTTGCACCGATCGACGCCGTGATTCATTTCGCCGGTTCCGTCATCGTGCCGGAATCGCTTGCAGATCCGCTAAAATACTATCGCAACAACACCTGCGCCTCGCGCGCGCTCATCGAGAACTGCCTTGCCGCAGGTATCGAGCGGATCCTGTTTTCCTCAACGGCCGCGGTCTACGGCGACCCGGATACCTGCCCCGTTGCCGAAACGGCGCGCACCGTGCCGACCACCCCTTACGGCACGTCGAAACTGATGGTCGAGCAGATCCTGCGCGATACGGCCCGGGCAACGGGCCTTCGTTATGGAGCGTTGCGATATTTCAACGTTGCCGGCGCCGATCCGCAGGGCCGCGCCGGTCACTCGACCACGGGAGCAACCCATCTTCTCAAGGTCGCCTGCGAGACCGCGCTCGGGATTCGCGACAGCATCACGGTCCATGGCACCGACTATCCCACGCGCGACGGCACGGCGGAGCGCGACTTCATTCATGTAAGCGATCTTGTGGAGGCGCATTTCCTGGCGCTTCGCCACCTGCTCGACGGGGGCGACAGCTTCACCGCGAATTGCGGCTACGGCCAGGCCTATTCGGTGTTCGAGGTGATCGATGCGGTCGCAAAGGCGGCCGGCAGGGAGGTACCCATTCATCTTGGTCCGCGGCGGGAGGGCGATTCCGCGCGCGTGATCGCAGACAACACGGCGCTTCTGGGCTTGATCGACTGGCACCCCGCCTATTGCGATCTGGACATGATTGCCCGGCATTCGCTGGACTGGGAAAAGCGACTGCGCGCCCGCAATGCACCGGTGTCGCAGTCCGGCTGACCACTCCCGCGACGATGAACGCCAAGATGACCCGACAGCGGAAAGCTTCTCCGTTCTTTGTCAAATGCGACAATATCGACGCCTTGGGCGATATCTGGTTTTCTTGTCGAAATCCCTGAATATGCGAAGAGATCGCGTATATTCGGAAAAAACACGGATTGCTGCTGTGCGGATGAGCCAATGCCCGGTCCTGCCACAGGCCCCTTGCGCAGCGCGCGGGGCCTGACCGGCTTGCCATATTCCAGGCAATCTTGCATGCGATTGGCCAAGGCGCCCGGCGCTGCGTCGACACGAGAGAAGCTTACATGTCCCTTCGGGCACACAACACGATCATTTCCGGTTTCGCAGGTCGCCTTCCCGGCGCAGAGTCCGTTGATGCGTTCTGGCAGGTTCTGAAAGACGGCCGCTGCACGGTTACCAAGGTCGGCGCCGACCGCTTCGACTCGCGTTCGTTCATTCACCCGGACCCGGCCACGCCCGGGCGCAGCGCGACGTTTGCCGCCGGGCAGATCGATGACGTATGGGGATTCGACGCAAACTTCTTCGGAATTTCTCCGCGCGAAGCCGTGCAGATCGACCCGCAACAGCGCCTGTTGCTGCAGGTCGTCTGGGAGGCGATCGAGGACGCCGGATTGAAAGCCTCCGACCTCGCGGGCAGCAACACCGGCGTCTATGTGGGTGCCTCGGCGCTCGACTACCACCAGCGGCTCCTGTTCGACATGCCCGCGGTCGACATCCAGACGATGACCGGCAACACCTTGTCGATCGTCGCCAACCGGATCTCCTATATCTTCGACCTGCGCGGGCCGAGCTTCACCCTCGACACGGCCTGCTCCTCGTCGCTGGTGGCCCTGCATCAGGCGGTCGCGGCGATCGAGAGCGGACAGGTCGAAACCGCCATCGTCGCCGGCGTGAACCTGCTGCTCAGCCCGTTTTCCTTCATCGGCTTCTCACGCGCGTCGATGCTGTCGTCGCAAGGACTGTGTCGCGCCTTCGACGCATCGGGAGATGGCTATGTGCGCTCCGAAGGGGCGGTGGCGCTCGTGCTGCGACGCGACGCACCCGGCGTTGCGGCGCGCGCGCGCATTCTCGCCAGCGGCATCAATGCGGACGGGCGAACGGCGGGATTGTCGCTTCCCTCCTCTCCCGCCCAGACGTCGCTGCTGCGCTCGATTTATGACGATCTCGATATCTCGGCCGACGATCTCGCCTTTATCGAGGCGCATGGCACCGGCACGCAGGTCGGCGATCCGGCGGAGGCCAATGCGCTTGGCCAGGTGATCGGCCAGGCCCGCGGCACTGTCCTGCCGATCGGTTCGGCCAAGACCAATGTCGGGCATCTGGAGCCCGTGTCCGGGCTCGTCGGTGTTCTCAAGTCGATTCTTGCCCTTCAAAACCGGTTGCTGCCGCGCTCCCTGCATTTCGAGACGCCGAATCCCAACATCGATTTCGCCGCCCTGAACCTGTCTGTCGCAAGCGACCCGTTGCCGCTGTCCGGAGAGGTCTCCCGTCAACTCGCCGGGATCAATTCCTTCGGCTTCGGCGGCACCAACGCGCATACCGTGATCGGCGAGGTCGCCCCCCGGCCCGAACCGGCGAGCAGGATTGCCGACGATGCGCCGCTGGTCGTATCCGCCCGCAGCGAGGCCGCGCTTCGTGCGCTTGCGGGCCGCTACGCTGCACTTCACGCACAACCGGATGTTGCCGCCGGGACGGTCGCGGATGCCGCGATCCGGACCCGCGACCTGCATGACCATCGCCTCGTGGTGCTGGGCGACGGCGCGACAAAGCGCGCCGCGCTCGAGGCTTTTGCCAGCGGAGAAAACGATCCCGCCGCCGTAGCCGGGCGCAGCCTCGCCCAGCGCGGCGGACTGGCCTTTGCCTTCTCCGGCAATGGCGCGCAATGGGCCGGCATGGGCCAGCAGGCCTATCAGTCCGACAAGACGTTTCGCGAGGCCTTCGAGGCGGTCGACCGGCACTTCATGGCCGTGTCCGGCTGGTCATTGGTCACCATGCTGTTTTCCGCCGATCTGGATCAGGAGATCGGGCGGACGGAAATCGCCCAGCCGATGCTCTTCACGCTTCAGGTGGCGATCGTGACAGCGCTGGAAAAGCGCGGCATCGTGCCGGACATGGTGGTCGGCCACAGCGTCGGCGAGGTGGCCGCGGCCTGGTGCGCGGGCATGCTGGACCTGCCGACCGCGACCCGGATCATTCACGTCCGTTCCACCCAGCAGGAGTTCGTCCGCCACCTCGGCTCCATGGCAGCCCTGCTGTTGCCGGAAGCCGACGCGCGCGCGGCCATTGCGTCGTCGGCTCTCCCCGGACTGGAGATCTCCGCGATCAATTCGCCGCGCAGCGTCACCGTCTCCGGCCCGTCCGACAGCATCGACGCCTTCGCCCGTCATGCCCGGGCCAACCGCTGGGCCCTGCGCAAGCTGGACATCGCCTATCCCTTCCACAGCGCGCTGGTGGATCCGATCGAGGCGCCGTTGCGCGACGCGCTCGGCGCGATCCCCTCATCGCCTGCCAGACGCGGGTTCTTCTCCTCCGTCCATCCGGATGCGGAGACCGTCACGCCGGACGCCACCTACTGGTGGGACAACGTGCGCCAGCCCGTCCGCTTCTCGCAGGCGGTTGAAAACATGGCCGGCGCCGGGGCCGGCGTTGTCGTCGAAATCGGCCCGCGCCCGCTGCTCGCCACCTATCTGCGCGACACGTTCTCAGCCGCCGGCGCCTCCGCCGCGGTGGTGACCTCTTTCGACAAGCCCTCCGAAAAGCTCCCGACGGCCGAGGCGCTCGATCCCGTCGCCGCGCGGATCGTCGTCGCGGGAGCGCTGCCGGATGCCGACCTTTATGTCGGCCCGCAAGGCGCGGGCCTCCCGGCCCTGCCGCATTACCCCTGGCAGAACACGCCTTTCAGCTTTGCCGAGACCGACGAACGCATCCTGGGGTCGTGCAACTGGCCGCTTGCCGGTCAGCGCCTGAAGCCGGACGGATGCGAATGGTTCAATCTCATCGATGCCGAGCTGCACCCGTTCCTTGCGGGTCACAAGGTCGAGGAGGCCGTGGTCTTTCCGGCCGCAGGCTTTGTGGAAATCGGCCTGCGCGCCGCGCTGGAATGGACCGGCCAAGCTGCGGCGGAACTGCATGACATGGACATCCTGCGTCCGCTCGTGCTCGACCCCGGCAAGCCGCAGGAAACCAGGGTTCGTCTGTCAGCAGACGACCGGATGATCGAGATTTGCGCCCGCCCGCGCTTGTCGGGAGCCGAATGGTCGCTGCATGCCCGCGCCGGGTTCCGCACGCCCGCCGCCCCGCCCGAGGCGCCAGATCCCGCCTCCGCCGCCCCCGATGGCTTGCGCATTTCCCATGACACCATCTACGAGATGACGCGCGCCCACGGTCTCGGGTACGGCGAGGCCTTCCGCCTCGCCGATCATGCCGACATCGTGAATGAGCGAACCGCCGTCCTTGCCCTGCGGCCGGCATCGAACGAGGACGCAAGCCGTCCGTTCTCCTTGCATCCGGCCCTTGCCGATGCCGGGTTCCACGGCCTGTTCGCGCTGCTCTCGACCCACGAAAAAAACCAGACCGGCGGCGGCTTTTTGCCAGTGCGTACCGGGACGGCGGAGCTCTTCGCCCCGTCGGCGCACCCTGCTTCGGTGGTGATCACTATCGAGCGTGCCAGCCCCCGCTCCATCCTTGCAAGCTTCCTCTATCTGGACGCGGACGGGGCGCCGGTTGCCCGGCTTTCCGGCGTTCGCTTCAAGGCCGTGCACTTCCATCTCGATCAGGCCGGTCCGGTGTCCGCCTATCGCGTCGAGGCGCGGCTTCTGGCCGGCTCCGACACCCCGCTTGGCCTTGCCTGCGAAACCATTGCGGCGCGCGCCCGCGCGGCGGGGCTTGTCGCCGAGGCGGACGCAGGTTTCTCCCCGTCGGACGACCGGCTTCTGCTCGACGCACTGGCACGGTCGGTGGTTCACGCCTGCCTGTTTGAGGTTCTCGGCCGCGACCCGGTCTCGCCCGCATTGGCGGTCGAGACCGGCAGGATCCATGACGCGGCGCGACCGTTCGTCGCCCATTTCCTGCAGGAACTCGCGCTTCACGACCTCACGCAGGAGGCCGACGGCCAGTGGCAGGTGACGCCTCCGGACCCCGCGCTGTCCGCCACGACGCTCCTCAACATGCTGTTCGAGATGTCCAACCCGCATGGGGTCGAGGCGGCATTGCTGGCCCGGCTTGCGCGCGACCTGCCGGCGCTGCTGCGCGCGGGCCTGCCGGACACCGCGAGCACCTTTGCAACGGCCGCTCTTCTGGAGGCCTATCGCCACGAAAGCCCGGCAAATGCCGCGCTAGAGGCGCCACTGCTCGCGCTTGCCGACGACGTTCTCGCGTCCTTGCCCGACGACCGTCCGGTCGCCGTGCTCTTCGTCGGATCGCGCCGGGCGAGGCTGGCGGCAGCGATCAGCGAACGACTGGACGCGCATACCGCGCAGTTGACGGTGACCGATACCGCAAGCGCACAGCTCGACCGGCTGCAGCGCCAGTGGCGCGGACGGCCGGACACGCGCTTTGTGGCTGCCGACGACGCCGATCTGCCCCAGGCCGGCGGCTATGACATCGTCTTCGCCTGCGATTCCCTGGGTCATGCCGGTTCCGTGAGGCTCACGGACCTCAAGCGGCTGATGGCATCGGGCGGGCAGTTGATTGCGGTTGAACGGGCGCCGAGCCTTGCCTTCGACCTGATCCTCGGCTGTGGCCGGGACTGGTGGAGCGCGGATGCGGATGAGGCGGCCGCGCCGGCCTCGTTGCGGAGCGCGGAGGAATGGGAGCCCGCACTTCGCGCCGCCGGCTATGTCTCCGCGATCGCACGGCCGCTGGAAACCGGCTTGGCCGATGCAATGCTTGTTCTGGCGACCGCGCCGGCTGCGGGTCTTGCGGACATCCCCGAGGAGACCGAGGCGCAGGACCGGCGCCGCATGCTGATCCTGTGCGACGCCGACGGACCGGGGCGCGCCGTCGCCGGCGCCTTGCAGGCTACGCTTGGCGCCAGCGGCATCGATGCCAGCCTTGCCGTTCCCGGCTCTGCAACGCGGCGGGTGTCGGACCGCGACTGGTCGCTCGATCTCGACGACGCGGCCGCCTGGACGGAGAATGCCGATCTTGCCGAGGCCGCCGGACATGGCGTGATCGATCTTTTTGGTGCGTTCGCCCCGGCGGGAAATGCCTATGAAGCCGGCGCGCGGCGGCTGTGGGGGCTCACGCGCCTTCTCCAGGGTCGCGCCCGGATCGGTCAACCGCTGCTGATCGTGGCGCCGGAGGGCGCGCAAGCCGCCGCTCTCGGCCGTGCCCCCGATCCGGTCCAGGCCGGCGTCTGGGCCTATGGGCGGGTTGCCATCAACGAATTCCCGGAGACCGAAATCCGGCTGCTCGACATCCGCAGGGATCTCGATCCGAGCACGGCCGCCCTGCGCATCGCGACGCAGGTCATCCGTCCCGACGCGGAACGCGAAATCGTCCTCGACGGCGACCGGCGGCTTGGCCTGCGGCTCGAGCGCGTCCCCCCTGCGGTCTTGCAAGATCCCGATGCCCCCCGGCTGGACGGGATCTGTCTCGACATTGCGCAGCAAGGGTCGCTTGACCGGCTGGCCTGGAAACCGACGGCGCGCAAGGCGCCGACCGGATCCGAGGTCGAGATCGCCGTCGGCGCCGCGGGCCTCAATTTCCGCGATGTGATGTGGGCCCTCGGTCTCCTGCCGGAAGAAGCGCTCGAGGACGGTTTTGCCGGCCCGACGCTTGGCATGGAGTGCTGTGGCGAGGTCGTGCGCGTCGGTCCGCAGGCGCGCTCCATCAAGCCGGGCGACCGGGTGATCGCCTTCGCCCCGGCCTGTTTTTCCAGTCACGTGCTCGTGTCGGAAACCGGCTGCGTGGCCGCGCCCGAGGGGATCGGGGACGCGGCGGCGGCAACCATTCCCGTCGCCTTCCTGACGAGCTACTACGCGCTCATCCACCTTGCCGGGCTTCGGGCCGGCGAGAGCGTCCTGATCCATGGCGGCGCGGGCGGTGTCGGCCTTGCCGCGATCCAGATTGCAAAACACGCCGGCGCAACGGTCTTCGCCACCGCCGGAAGTCCCGAGAAACGCGCCCTGCTCGAAGGGCTCGGGGTCGATCATGTTCTCGATTCCCGCTCGCTCGCCTTTGCCGGCGAGGTGATGCGGATCACGCAGGGCAAGGGCGTGGATGTGGTGCTGAACTCGCTGTTCGGCGAGGCGATGGAGCGCAGCCTGTCGGTGTTGCGGCCCTTCGGCCGGTTCCTGGAACTCGGCAAGCGCGATTTCTACGGAAACACCCATCTCGGCCTGCGGCCGTTCCGCCAGAACCTCAGCTATTTCGGCATAGATGCGGACCAGTTGCTCGTCCACCAGCCGGATCTGGCGCAGCGTCTTCTGAGCGAGGTCATGGAACTCTTCGACACGGGCGCGCTTCACACGCTTCCCTACCGGACGTTCCGGGCGGATGATGCCGTCGCGGCCTTCCGGCTGATGCAGCAGGCCGGCCATATCGGCAAGATCGTGATCTCGCCGCCGCAGGAGCCGCCCTCCCCCGTCGCGCCGGCGCTCGCCCCCGTTCGCCTGGACCCGGAGCGGGCCCATGTCGTCGTCGGCGGTTTCGGCGGCTTCGGAGCGGAGCTGATCCGGCGGCTCGCCGATATGGGCGCACGCGAGATCGCCGTCCTGTCGCGTCGCGGCGAGCAGGCCGATGGCGCGGCTGAGCTGATCGCCGAGTTGGGCTCCCGCAACGTCCGGGTCACGCCCCACGCCTGCGATGCCTCCGACGAAACCGCCGTGGCCGGCGCGCTTGCCCGCATCCGCGCTGCAAGCGGCGGTCTTGCCGGCGTCTATCACACGGCCATGGTGCTGGAAGATACGCTGATCGCGAACCTGAGCGAAGACGCCCTGCGCAAGGTGCTTGCACCCAAGGTGCGCGGCGCCGAACTGCTCGACCGGCTGACGCGTGAAGACGACCTGCAGCAGTTCGTGCTGTTTTCCTCCGCGACAACGCTGGTCGGCAATCCGGGTCAGGCCAATTACGTTGCCGCCAACGGCTATCTCGAGGGGCTTTCCGCCAAACGTCGGGCGGAGGGTCTGCCCGCCCTTGCCGTGGCCTGGGGGGCAATCTCCGACGCGGGCTATCTGGCGCGCAATGCCGAGGTCGGCGACAAGCTCGCCCGCAAGCTCGGACGGCACGCGCTCACCGCACGCGAGGCGCTGGACGGGCTCGCCGCCCTGATGAGCGACGCCCAGACAGACGTCCGACAGGCGGCCACCGGCTATGCCCGCATCGACTGGGCCGCAGCGCGGCGCGACCTCGCGCTTCTCGCCACGCCCTATGCCGAACGCCTCGGCATCGAGACCACGGAAGGCGCCGGAGGCGAAGCTGCGGCGATCGATCTCGCCAGCCTGCTCGACGGGCTCGACCGCCCGGCGGCGATTGCCCGGATCTGTCAGTTGCTCGCCGTGGAGATCGGCCGCATCCTGCGCATCGGCGAGGAGGAAATCGATCCGGCCCGCCCGCTTGCGGATGTCGGCATGGATTCCCTCATGGCGCTGGAACTCAGGATGGCGGCCGAACGCCAGTTCGGCATCGACATTCCGTTGATGTCGCTGGCAAACGGCGCGACACTGGCCGACATGGCCGCACGGATTGTCGATCAGGTGCAATCGGGATCCCGCGACGGCGACGGCCTGTCCGACGAGGCGCAAAGAAATGCGATGCAGCATCTTGGAGATGACGCGTTCGCCAGCAGCGAGGACATGGCCGATGTCGCCGCCCGGATCGAAGAAAAGACCAAGGACGTGAGGAGCCTTTTGTGAGCCGCGAGGGCGACACACCATCCGGTGCCGGACACCGCCGCGACCTGATGGCAAGCCTTCGGGCCAGCCACGAGGCCGCGCGCGGCCGCAAGCCCGCGCCCCGGGCGGACCGGGCGGCAAAAACCCCGCCGCCGGTCACGGCGTTCGACTTTTCAAAGCTTCCAGCCTTTCGCCAGTTGAGCATGCACCGCGCGGCCGCCGACATGATCGGCCTGGAGAACCCCTTCTTTCAGCCGCATGACGGCATCGCCGGCGCCACCACCTGCATCGACGGCGTGGAGCACGACAATTTCGCCTCCTACAACTACCTTGGCCTGAACGGCCATCCCGAGGTCAATGCCGCGGCGCTCCAGGCTCTAGAGACCTATGGCACGAGCGCGTCCGCCAGCCGTGTGGTTGCCGGCGAACGCCCGATCCATCGCGCCCTCGAGACACGTCTGGCCGCGCTGCACGGCGTGGAGGATGCGGTCGTGATGGTGAGCGGCCATGCCACCAATGTCACCACCATCGGCCATCTGCTCTCGTCGAGCGACCTCATCGTCACCGATGCGCTGGTGCACAATTCGATCAGCGAGGGCGCGCGCCTGTCCGGCGCCGCGCGGATGAACTTCCCGCATGGCGACCTCGACGCCCTGGAACGCCTGCTCACCGACCAGCGTCACAAGTTCGAACGGGTGCTGATCGCGGCGGAGGGCATCTACAGCATGGACGGGGATTTCCCCGACCTGCCGCGGCTGATCCGCATCAAGCAGATGTTCGACGCCTGGCTTCTGGTCGACGAAGCCCATTCCGCCGGCGTGATGGGCACCAGGGGACGCGGCATCGCCGAGCATTTCGGCGTCGACCCTACGGCCGTGGAAATGTGGATGGGCACGCTGTCGAAGACGTTTTCCGCCTGCGGCGGATATATCGCCGGCTCGAAGGCGCTGTGCGACTACCTGCGCGCGACCGCGCCCGGCTTCGTCTTCTCCGTCGGGCTTTCGCCACCGCTTGCCGCCGCAGCCCTTGCCTCGCTCGACATCATGGACCGCGAGCCGGACCGTCTGCGCCGGCTTGCCGCGAACGGACACCGCTTCCTGGCGCGCGCGAAAAACGCCGGTCTCGACACCGGCCCGAGCGCCGGGTTCAGCGTCATTCCCGTCATCGTCGGCGATTCCATCGGCGCGGTCACGCTGTGCAACCGGCTGCTAAAGCGCGGCATCAACGCGCTGCCGATCGTCTTTCCCGCCGTTGCGGAGAAATCCGCGCGCATCCGCTTCTTCATCACCAGCGAGCATTCCGACGCGCAGATCGACCGCGCGGTCGATGCCACGGCCGAAGAACTCGCCGCCATCCGGCAGAAAAACACCCGGTTTTCCGACCTCGTCAGAAACGGATCCGCGCCGGAGTAGGCGACGCGCCTCACAAGCCGATCTTGCGACCGACCCAGGACGCGTGCTGGCGTATCAGGCGGACGAGCCCGTAAAGCGGGTCGGCGCGTTGCGCCACCAGCCGGTCGATCAGCACCTCCGGCGGACAGGGTTGCATCGTCTTCGGGTCGAGGGTGACGGGATAGTCGACCAGCGCGACATGGACGAGGGTGTCGAGATCGAGGCGAATGTCGCGTCGCGGCATCGGTGTCAGGTCCTCGGTGAGGCCCCAGCCGGCATAGAACGGCATGCCATGCACGGTGACCGGCGTATCACGAAGCAGGGCCTCGAAGCCCGTCAGCGATGAAAACGTCTCCACGCGATCGACCGCCTCGATCAAGCCGACAATATCGCCGTCACCGGCGACATGATCGGCAAACTGGCGCAACACGTCGGCCTCCAGCCGGCCGGCGCGCAGACGGGCCGCAACATCGGGATGCGGCTTGTAGACGATCCAGGCGTCAGGATTGCGCGCCCTCACCTGCCGCAGGAGCTCGAGATTGACGTTGTCGCAGCCGGCGCAATCGATCGTGGCGCTCAGCGAGCGCCGCACACCGGCGTCATCGGCCACCTGACCGGGCACAAGGATCGCCTCGCGCGCCGACGGCCGTGGCAGCGCCGGACCCGGCCGGCCGACGTTGTATTTGGTCAGCCTCGCCGCGACGATGCGCCGTCTGAGCTCCGCCGCTCTCGCCCGCTCGTCCGGGTCCAGCCGACGCGTCCGCAACAGATGCTCCATCCGGCTTTCGCGGGTGGCGTCGAAATAAATGCCCAGATCATCGAAGGCGAGTGCTGACCCGCGCGCAAGCCCGGCGCCAAGCCCGACGGAGCGCAGAAAGCCGTCTTCGATCCGCCAGAGCTCCACACCGGCCTCGCTGGCCAATTGCTCCTCGACGGAGGACACGGCGGCCGCCCAGCCAAGCACACGCCCGCCCCGCACGCGGGCCGCGTCTATCGCCGACCTTGCATCGTCACAAAAGCTGAGCGGATGTTCTTCGCTCCCGAAGGCGGCGGCAATCGCCCTGTGATTCCAGGGCTTCGCACCGAAGCAAAAGGCCGGACGGTCCGCTAGGGCATCCCGCCGCCGCAGCGCGTCGCGCGCCACGCGGTCACCTGTCATGTCGGGATCGCCCAACCCATGGGTCACAATCGGCTCATCCTCCACGCCATGCTCACAACCGGATGCCGAGCGCTCTGGCGCGCTCAAGCCGCGGCGGCGGACCCGCCAGTTCGGGCGGAACCGGCTCCGTCGAGAGCAATCGCGCCGTCATGCCCTCAACCGCCTCCTGGAGACCGCCGCGATTATGGATCGTACCGCGCACCTGGGTACAGGCCGCAATCGCCGTCAAGAAAGCCGCGACCCGGGCACGGTCCGGCGGTTGCGGCGCGACCCAGAATGTCTCCAGCTCTCCCTGATGGGTGAGACCGGGACCGTCGTAGATTGCCGGCGCAAGCGGCTTGACCGGGCGACCGGCGCGCAGCGCATCGAGGCCGACGGTCGAATTGACCGTCACCACACCCTCCGCGCGGGCCATCAGCGCCGCCAGATCCCCGCCATCCAGGAACACGGCCCTGTCGCCAAGCCCAAGGTCCCGCGCCCTGTCCGCGATCTCTGTGGCCCAGTCGATCCAGCCGTTGTCGAGCGGATGCGACTTGATCGCCAGCCGCGCGTCCCGCGGCGCATGCCGGGCGAAAGACGCCATGACGACCTGCAGGGCATCGCGCACGGAGCCATAGGGCGACTGCGCGACGATCTGATAATCGCCTTCCATCTGCAACGGAAGCAGGAAGAGCGGGGCATGACTGCCAAGCAGCGCCTGCTGACGGGCCTTTGCCATGTGGGCGCGGGCCGATGCGCCCGCCAGCCGGCGCAGCCAGAGTGTATAGTCGAGCAACGGCGACATCGGCGTGTGCCGGCGGTGATGGGGAAAGAACAACCACCCGAGCGCCACATTGGGCAGGTGGTAGCTCACGTCCTGCCAGGCCTCCAGCGCGAAGGAGGCCGGATGGCGCGGCGCAATATCCACCTCCCCGGCCCGCGCCTGCAAACGGGCGACGGCATCAGGGTCGACGGGAAAGCGGCTCGACACCCCGAGCCCGCCGCGCTCCAGCGTCATGAAGCCTGGCCGGATGAGGCCAAGCTCGCTCACATGCACGGTGATACCGAGACGCTCCGCCGCGATCACGGCCTGACGGTGATAGGGCCGCGTGTCTCCGTGCATCACCAGGTCGCTCACGCCCGCGCGCTCGAGCCGGTCGGCGATCCAGTTCGGCCAGTCCTCGAACCGTCCGCGGTAGGAGAGCGTTTCCGGACCGTGCCAATGCAGCCAGTCGCCAACGCAAAAGTTGATCCGCAAAACCTTGTGGCCAGCCGTCGTCAGCGCGCTACCGATGCGCCGGTAGAGCGGAGAGAGCGGCCCCTGCAGGAACAGGAAGCACCGCCTATCCGCGCCACGCACGCCACCACCTCCCGGTCTTGCCGCGCGCGTCGATCTCGTCCGCGAAGGTCACCGGAAGGCCGAGGGCGCGGGCACGCGCGATCCGCGGCGCCGGACCGGCATCGCAGCCCGGCCGGTTGATCGTCCCCGCCGCGATCCGCTCGGCCAGCTTGTCCGCCGCCGCCGCCTTTCCGCTGCGCGTGTAGAAGTTGCCCTGGATCTGGATGGCATGCGCCATCAGCCGCTGAACGGCCTGATAGGTATCTGCGTCCGGCGCCTGCGGCGTGCGCCAGAAGCGGTCCAGCGGCAGCTGGCAGGTCAACCCGGGCAGATCGTAGACGGCCATGCCGAGCACCTTCACCGGACAGCCGACCTTGACCGCATGCAGTCCGGTTGTGCTGTTGACCATGACGGCCCCGGCTGCATGTTTCAGCAAGGTGACGAGATTGCCCCCGTCGACCAGATGGACCCGGCGCTTGATGCCATGCCTGCGCGCCAGCCGGCGCACGATCTTGCCCCAGGCCTCGATGCCCTGATCCATCGGATGCAGCTTCACGACGAGTTGGGCGGCGGGATGCGCATGCCTGGCGAAAGACGCGAACACCTCGTCGAGCGCGTCGCTCAGATGGTCGTATTGCGCATTGTAGCGAAGCTGGTAGTCGCTCTGCATCTGCAGCGGGAAGATGAAGCAGGGGCAATCCGACTCGATCAGGTCGTCGATCAGGATGGTCGCGATCCGGTCTCTGCGGCGGGCAAGCAGCACGCGCGGCAGCGTCATCACATACTCAAACAGCGGATGATAGATCTTGTCGGCGTCGAAGTGCGGAAACACAAGAAAATCAAAGGCGTTCAACAGGTTGTAGACCACCTCATGTGCCGCTTCCAGCCAGAAGACATTGCGGAAGCGTTCGGTCATGTCGACGGGAGGAAGAGCGCGGGCGGCGGTCTTGATCGTCTCGACGTCGTCGGGAAACAGTGAGCGAACGGACATTCCGTCGAGCTCGGCGGTGATCCAGTCGGGTCTCAGGTAGCCGTTTTCATAGGCCACCGCGCGCACGCCAAGCCGATGCGCGACCTCCAGCGCCGCCGAGTGATAGGGAAACCGGTCCTGGTAGAACACGACATCGGTCACGCCCTGTTCGACCAGATAGCGCTCAAGAAACGCCGGCCAGTCCGCCAGGCTGCCCCGATAGTTCACGCAACGCCGATCGTGCCACAGCAGCCAGTCGGCAAGGCTGAGATTGATCCGCAGGGTCCTGTGGCCGAGCGCCTCGAGCGCATCGGCGACGCGCCGCGGAAAGTCGGACGGCGGCCCTTGCAGAAACAGCACGACACGAGCCGGCACCCGCGACTGCGGCGCGCGGCCTGACGTCTCGCGTTCGTTATCTCGGTCTTCGGTCATCTTTCCCCGGCCGCGAGAGGGACCGTCGCCTGGACGCCCGTGGCGAAGGGTCCGCCGCCCGCGGCGGAACCAACCGTTTTTTAAATGATCCGCGAGGCAGGTATTCAACCGGAAATCAGTTGCCTATCAGACCGTTCGCCGAGTTCACATTGGAGATCAGCGGCCCGATGATCTGCAGGAACTTGCCCAGTTCCGCGGTCGGATGATTGGCGACGTAGATAATATCCTTGTCCCGCATCTCGAACGAACGGGCAAGGAAGAAGGCCTCGGCCTGCCGCAGGTTCAGCTTGTAAACGACCGGAATGCGCGTGGCGCGGATCTTGTCGACCGCATCGCCCTTGAGCTGGCGCACCAGATCCCGGTTCTCGAAGCGGAACAGGAAGATGCCGGCCGCATCGGCGAAGAAGTCCTTCAAACCGCCGACCTGCGCGAGGCCCTCCGCAAGCGTGACCGTTTCCGTCTTGAACGGAACGAGCTTCGTGTCGCGGACGGCCCCGAAGGCCGAGAAGGTCCGGGGCTTGTGCGTGACGAGCACATTGTCGCCGGCGGTAAGCCAGACGTTGTTTTCCGGATAGTTGATCAGATCGACCAGTCGCGCCTCGCCGGAGGCATTGCCGCGCTTGAGGGTGACAACGGTCTCATAGGTCGCCTCGCGCGAGCCGCCCGACTGCGCCACGGCCTCGAGCAGACGCATGCCGCGCGCGGACATGGTGTACTGCCCCGGCTTCGTCACATCGCCGACCACGACGATGCCGGTGCTTTCGCTGCCCTCGACGGCGACGAGAACCTGAGGCTCGATCGCCTTGCCCTTCAGGCGCTCCTGGATGGCGACGCGCAGCCCCTCGACGCTGAGGCCCGCCGCGCGGATCCGCCCGGCATAGGGAATGAAGATACGGCCGCTCTCGTCGATGACGGCGGGAATGGAAACCTGCTTGCCACCGGTGGTGGAAAACAGCCCGTCCGGCGCGGCCTCCCAGATAGTGACCTCCAGACGGTCGCCGATCCCGAGGCGGGCCGACCGGCCGCGATTGGGCACGGATTTAAACTGTCTGGCAAAGGGCGCGGGACGATAGGCGTGAAGCTTGTTCAGCATCTCGCTGTCGAGCGAGAGCAAAACGTAGTTGGAACGAATCGCATCGCCCTCGATGTCCTCCGACGTGATGGTAATGGCCGCTGGCCCCTGGCCGGGCAAACCGCCACAGCCAGTCAGCACCAATGCCAGTGTCGCAAGGAGGATAAACCGCATAAAAGCCTCAACATCAGACGGGCGTGATACCCGCGCCGTTCGCGTTTCAGTTAGCATCGCGTCCCAATGCGTTACAAGGCGGAAGCGCTCCGGTACGCGTGTAACGCTCATGTGTTGTCGAACGGCAACATAGTCGGCCGGATTGGTTAACGAATACGAAACCATTTGACGCGAATTGGCGGAAAATCGCCCTCCCGGCATACACAACGTCCACCTTCCCGGAATCGTCTTTCGGCCGGAAACATGCCATAACCGCTGAAATGACGCCTGGATCCAGTAATCCGGCGGCAAGCGGGCCATTCAGGACCGGTCAACCATTTGCGACACATAGTCGTAAGGACGATCGGCAAGTCGATCACACGAACCCGGATATCCTCGTGCGTATTTGCGAGACCAGCAACTTGAGACCGTGCGTCCTGCGCCGGCGGCCTGACGGGCTGCGGCTGCAATTGACGCGCTGTGTCTCGGTGCTGGCGCTTGCCGCGGCACTTGCCACGGCGCCCGTCCGCGCGGAGGCGCTCGACCTTTTCGGCTGGCTTCCCTTCGGGTCCAAGTCCTCCGATGACGAACAGGGACAGCCGGCCGTCGTCGATCCGCTGCCCTACACCGCAAGCCTGCGTGTCTCGGGCGGACCGCCGGAGCTGGAAACCGCGCTGACCGGCTCCTCGGAGCTGCTCAGCCAGGGCGACCGGCTTCCCTCGGGCGAGGCCGGACTGATCGCCCGGGCCGTGTCCGATTTCGAACGCCTCGTCGGACGCCTCTATGTCGAGGGCTATTATGCCGGGACAGTGAACATCCGCGTTGCGGGGCTTGACCTGCAGCAGGCGCTTGCCGCTCCCTCGCTGCCCGGGCCGCGCCCGGTGCCGGTTACAATCTCCGTCGACCCCGGCCCGCTGTTCACCTTCGGCACGATCGCTATCACCCCTGCCGACGATGCCGCGCAGGGCGCCGGTACAGTCTTTGACGGCGCAAGCTACGGGCTTGTGCGCGGCGAAACGGCGAACTCGGAAAAGATCCTGCGCGCCGAACGCGCGATCGTCGCCGACCTGAAGGCGGCCGGCTATCCCTTCGCGCGCATCTCGCGCCGCGAGATCGTCGCCGACCACGACACCAACCGGCTCGACGTGCGCCTCTCGGTCGCTGCTGGGCGCGCGGCCCGGTTCGGAGAGGTCTCGGTCTCCGGAGCCGAGGCGACCGATCCCGATTTCATCGTCACCCAGGCAATGCTCCCCGTCGGCGGCGCTTACAGCCCGGCGGAGATCGACCGGGCAACGGAACGGCTCAACGAGCTTGGAATTTTCTCCTCCGTGCGGATCGTTCCCGCCGACAGCATCACCCCCGATGGCCTGCTTCCGGTGACCATCGAGGTCTCGGAGCGCAAGCGAAACGTCATCGGCGTCGGCGCCAACTGGTCGAGTTCCGAAGGGTTCGGCGTCGAGAGCTACTGGCGCCGCCGCAACCTGTTTGGCCGGGGAGAGCTGCTGAGCCTCGAGGGCTCCGTCGGCCGGATCGGCGACAATTCGCTGTCGGACCTGGAGTATTCGGCAAGGATCGCCTTCGAGAAGCCCGGCGCCTTCGGACCGCAGACCCGCTTCACCACAAGCCTCGGCGCGCGCCAGGAAGTGCCGGATGCCTATCGCAGCCGCAGCATCACCGCCGATGCCTTCTACGAGCGCGACGTGACCGACGAACTGTCGGTCAAATTCGGCGGCGAGGTGCAGTTCGCCGACGAGCGCGATGTCTTCGGCAACGAGACCTATCTGCTCACCGGCGTGATCGGCCAGGTGACCTACGACACGCGCGACGACCCGCTGAACCCGACCAAGGGCATCAACGCGCTGCTGTTCGCCGAGCCCGCCTATGACATTCAGGGCGCCAACGCCATGCTGTTCACCCGCGGTCAGATCTCGGCCTATCGAGCCCTCGACGATGCCGCCCGCTTCGTGCTGGCCGGGCGCCTGGGCGCCGGCAGCATCATCGCACCGTCCGTGCGCTCCATCCCCGCCGCACGCCGCTTCTTCTCCGGCGGCGGCGGATCGATCCGCGGCTATGCCTATCGCAACGTCGGCCCGCGGCGGAACGGCGAGGTCACCGGCGGACGCAGCTTTGTCGAGGCCTCCGGCGAGATCCGCATGACGGCGACCGAGACGATCGGCCTCGTCGGCTTCGTCGATGCCGGCAACAGTTTCGACGCGATGTACCCGGACTTCTCTCGAGGGTTGAAGGTGGGCTTCGGCGCGGGCCTGCGCTATTTCACTCCCGTCGGGCCGCTGCGTTTTGACATCGCCGTGCCGCTCGACCCGGAAAAGGACGATCCGGACTTTGCAATCTATGTGGGCCTCAGTCAGGCGTTCTGATAACGATTCAAGTCGGGCCGTTTGTCGTTTTGCCTGAATCGCTTGGCCCGGATCGTTCAGGCTTCGATTCAATCCCGGCGCGGCCTTGAAGCCCAGACATGCCGCGGTTTTCTCTGGAGTTTTCCCCGCCTGCGAAAACATGAGTCCTCCCAGGCGTCTGGCCCGCGATCTTCAGGTTTTGATTCGACCGGATCTCCGGCAGTCCACCTTTATGCAGCCCGACTCGCTCACGCCATGATTTGGCTTCAATCTCCTCGGCCAAGCCGCTGTAACGAGATTCCTTTTTGCACTTGAAGGACCGAATGACCGCTTCGCTACCGATCAGACTGGCACTTGGACTGCTGCGCATGGCGCTGCGCGTGGTCGCGGGGCTCGCGATCCTCGTGGCGGTGCTGGCCGTCGGCACGCTCGCCGTGCTGCAGACAGACGCCGGGCGCCGCAACGCCGCCGGCCTGATCGGATGGGCCGCCTCGGACGACAGCGGCGGCATTGCGCTCGACGGCCTCGCCGTCGACTGGGACCTCGACCTTCGCCTTGCCTCGCTCGTCGTGCGCGATGCCGATGGCCCCTATCTCGCCGTATCCGGGCTCGACGTCGCATGGCGCCCGCTGGCGCTCTTCACCGGTCTCGTCGCCATCGACAATGTCAGCGTCGAGCGGGTCGCGCTCTCCCGTCTGCCGGTGCCCGGGCCCGAACCCGACGCCCCGGAACCGCCCTCGCCCCCGGGCCTGCCGGCGCTTCCTGCCATTCACCTTGACGCCGCCAGCGTGGAGCGGATCGAGCTGGGAGCAGCCGTCGCCGGAACGCCGATGCAGCTCACCGCGACCGCGGCGCTTCGCACCGAGGCTGCGCCGCAGTCGCTGTCGGGCGAGATTGCCGTCTCGCGGACCGACGGCACCGACGGCAGCGTCGACGCACGGCTGCGCTACGAGCGGGCCAGCAACGTGCTGAGCGTTCAGGTCGGCGCCAGCGAACCGCGCGGCGGGCTGGCGGCGCGGCTTCTCCAGATCGAGGGGCTGCCCGCCGTCGATTTCTCGCTGACGGGCGACGGAACCCTTGACGACTGGAAAGCCGAGCTCGCGCTGAAGCTCGACGGGGAGACGGATGTCTCCGGCACGGCCCGTCTGACCCAGACGGTCGCCGCCTCCGGCGTTGCGGAACGCACCCTTACCGCGGACCTCTCCGGCCGGCTGACGCCGCTGGCGCCGCCGGTCGCCGAAGCCTTCCTGATGGGCGAGACCCGGGTAACGGCTCAGGCCCGGCTGAGCGACGCCTTCGTTCCGCTTGAGGTGTCGCTGTCTGCGGCCAGCGACACACTTTCCAGCGACATCGCCGCCACCTTCGACGCTGAGACCAGCGCGCTTGATGCGACGGTCGACCTGCGTTTCTCCGCCGGGGGCGATGCCCGCATCGCGCTGGAACTGCCCGACCGGCGGGTCATCCTGGGCGACACCACGCTGTCGGCGGCGGCCCGCGGCGAGCTCTCCGCCCTGGCCTGGCGCATCGACCTAGCCTCAGCCTCCGTGGAGACCGACGAGGCCGCTCTGGAGACCCTGCAGGTCGTGCTGAGCGGCTCGGATCTCGATGCAAGCGACCCGACGGAGGAGATCCCCGCCACCCTCACCGCGACCGTTGCCAGACTGTCTCCGAAGACGGACGTCGCCGCCGGTTTTGCCGGCCCCTTGCGCATGTCCGGCGTAGTCACCCTCGCGCCGGAGACCTTCACCGCCGAGATCGCGTCCTTCGAGACCGAGTTTGCGCCCTTCGCGCTGTCGGCGAACGGCACCGTCGGTCTCGATGAGGTCAATGCCGAACTGACGCTGAACGTCTCCGATCTGGCGCGCTTCGATCCGCAGGTCTCCGGCGCGGTGACCGTCGAAGCCCGTGTGGAAGGCCCGCTGACCGCCCCCGTGATCACGGCCGATGCCTCGGCGGTCGAACTCCTGCTTTCGGGAAAGCCGGTGCGTGACCTTCAGCTCTCCGCAAGAGCCGATACCAATCCGGAGGCGCTCTCCGCAGATCTCGAGCTCACCGCCAATGTCGACGGCAATGATCTGGCCGCGGCACTTCGGGCGGAGCCGGAGGGAGACGGCCTGCGCGTTCCCACCTTGTCGCTCACGGCCGGAGAAAACACCCTGTCGGGCGACCTCGCGATTGCCGACCTCGCCCGCGCGACACAGACACTGACCGGCAGCCTGACCATCGCCGCGCCGGATCTGTCCGAATTCTCCGCGCTTGCCCTCACCGAACTTGCGGGCCGTCTCTCCGGCCAGATCGACCTCACGCAAGAGGTCGGCCGCGCCACCGCGCATGTCCAGCTGACGGGAACGGAGATCTCCGCCGCCGGCACGCAAGTCGCCGGCCTCGACGCCGATCTGACCCTGCGCGACCTCTTCACCGCCCCGGCCCTTGCCGGCACGGCACGTGCGACCGGCATTCTGACCGGCGGCACGCCCGTCGAGCAGGTCGACATCACCGCGAGCGGCACCGGCGACAACACGGAATTTTCGCTGGACGCCCGCCTCGCCAAGGGCGCCGGCGCCGACGGCGTGGCACTTACAGGCACGCTCGCGACCGGCAACGACGGGCTGGACCTTCTCCTGAAGACGCTCGACGGGCGCTATCGCGGCATCAGGACTGAGCTGAGCGAGCCCGCCCGTATCGTCTCCTCCCCCGCCGGCACGCGCATCGAGCCGTTCTCGCTGCGCCTCGGCGACGGGCGCCTCACCCTTGCCGGAACCGTGGGCGACACGCTCGACGTCAAGGCCGACATCACCTCCGTGCCGCTGGCGCTGGCCAATGCGCTTGCGCCGGGCTTTGCCATCGCCGGCACGCTCAATGGTGCGGTCACGGTCGCCGGCGCGACTTCCAATCCGGTCGCCAACTGGACGCTCAATGCCAGCGGGCTCTCCGCCGCACCGCTGCGCGACAACGGTCTGGCCGCCCTGTCGCTTGCCTCCACCGGACGCTATTCCGGAAACGGCCTGACGCAGACAACGCGGGTCACCGGATCCGACGGGCTGTCGCTCGTTGCGGAAGGCCCTGTGACGCTTTCTGGCGCCGGATCGCTCAACATCGGCGTTACCGGCAGCATCCCGCTCGCCGTCGTGCGGCAGCGGCTGATCCTGTCCGGCTTTTCAGCAACAGGCAGCCTTGCCGTCAGCGGTCGCATCGGCGGAACCCTGTCCGCGCCGACCTATGCGCTTGCGCTGCAGCCAGGCGGCGTCAGCGCAACCCAGCTCGCCACCGGCTTCTCCCTGCGCAACCTGACCGGCTCCATCGACGTTGCCAACACCGGCTTCGCGATCAACGCATTGCGCGCCGACATCGCCGGCGGCGGCTCGCTGAGCGCCGGCGGGCGCATCGGCCTGGACAATGGCATGCCGGCGGATCTGCGCGTTCAGGTCCAGAACGGGCGCTACACCGACGGGCAGATCGTTCAGGCGACGGTCACCGCCGACATCACGCTGACGGGTCCGCTTGCCAGCACGACCAACGGCGCGCGCCTGGGCGGCTCGGTCACCATCGAACGGGCCGACATCTCGATCCCGAGCAGCCTGCCCGGCGCGATCGATCCGGTCGCCGTCACCCACAAGAACGCGCCGGCGGCGGTCGCGGCGCAGGACCGCGCCCTCCAGCGCGACGCCGGAGGCGGGAGCGAGGGCGGCGGCGGCGCGCGTCCCATCGCGCTCGACATCACGGTCAATGCGCCCGGCCGGATCTTCGTGCGCGGCCGCGGTCTCGACGCGGAAATGGGCGGATCGCTCCGGCTTGTCGGCACGACCGCCAACCCGCAGGCCATCGGCTCCTTCTCGATGCGACGCGGTCTCCTCAACGTGCTGTCGCGGCGGGTGGTGTTTTCCAAGGGCGACGTCGGCTTCACCGGCTCGCTGACGCCGCGGCTCGATTTCGCGGCGACCTCGCAGACGAGCGACGCCGCCGTCACAATCACGGTCAGGGGGCCGGCCAACGCACCGGTGATCGCCTTCAGCTCCGCCCCAGAACTTCCGCAGGACGAGGTGCTGGCCCGCTTCCTGTTCGACAAGAGCATGAGCGAGTTGAGCCCGACGCAGATCGCGCAGCTTGGCGCCTCGGTGCTGACGCTTACCGGCGGCAGTGGCGAGGGACCGCTCGGCAGCCTGCGCAAGTCGCTCGGCCTCGACGCCATCGACGTGGAAACCGGCGGCGACGGCGGACCGTCGCTCGCGGTGGGCAAATACCTCAGCGACAATATCTATCTGGGCGTAAAACAGGGCAGCGGTGCCGATTCCAGCCGCGTGACGGTGGACATCGACATCACCAAGTCCTTGAAATTGCGCGGCGAGGTCGGCGCCGACGGGGAATCGAAAGCCGGCATCTTCTTTGAACGCGAATTCGGAAAGTAAACCCGGCTAGGCGGCGTCTTCCATGAGCGCCAGGATTTCCCGGTGGAGCGGCGCGGCGATGGCAACCCCCTCGCGCGCGGCCCTCGCCCGGCTTTCCAGCCGGCGGCTTCCCGGCAGCCGTGCGCCCTCCTCCGCCTCGATGGCCGCGATCAGCGCGCCGATGCGCTCGCCGTAGACGCCGCCCGAGGCAAGATGCGGATCGATGACGATGACCGTCTGTCCGAGATCCGGCGGCCCGCCGTCCGCATTGAGCAGGCTCGTCGCCTCGAAGGCAAGGCAGGCGCCGGCAACAGCGGCCGCCATAACCTCCACCATCAGCGCGAGCGCCGCCCCCTTGGCCTCGCCGATCGGGATCATCGTTCCGGCCAGCGCTTCGGTCGGGTCGGTGGTCGGTTGGCCTTGCGCATCCAGCGCCCAGCCTTCCGGGATCGTCGTCCTTGCCTTTTGCGCGGCCATGATCTTTCCGCGCGCCGAGCGCGACAGGGCGAGATCAATCACCAGCGGCGGCGTGCCGGCCGCGATCGGCGCGGCGAAGGCGATCGGGTTGGTGCCATAAAGCGGCGATGTCCCGCCCCAGGGTGCGATGGCCTTCGGCGTATTGCCGAAGACGAAGGCGACCAGCCCCTTTTCCGCCAGCCGCTCGCAATGGGCGCCGGCCTGTCCGAAATGATGCGACCGACGGATCGCCGCCATCGCGATCCCGGCGTTCGCCGCCATCTCCGGCAGGGCGTCGATCGCGGCATCGAAGGCGGGAAAGGCGAAGCCGAACCCCGCATCGACGCGAAGGAGCGCCGGTGTGGGATGGGTCACCACCGGCCGGGCATGGCCATCGACCTTGCCACAGCGCGACTGGGCCGCATAGGACGGCAGCCGGGACAGACCGTGCCCGCCCTGCCCGTCGGCCTCGGCCGCGACCAGTGCGCGGGCGACGCTCGCGGCATTGTCCGGCGAGGTGTCGCAGGCGACCAGCACATTGCGGACAAGCGCATCCGCCTGCTCGAGCGTCAGCCTTACCGGCTCTGTCATTGTCGCTGTCCTCACACTTCACGCCGAATCGCGGCGGCCTTGCCGCACCGAACCTGTCCGCACACCGTCCCCCATCGTCCGGCCGGTTTCAACGTCCGTGTCCGGACATTTCCGCCGGACCGACGGCCCTTCGCCCCGGCGGCCGGATTCGGCCAAGGGTACGGGGTCGGAGCTGGGGGTATTGCCGGAAGCACCATTGCTGGCGATCCATTGACTGGCCTATGATCGGCGCACGAACGGCGGTTGAGTTGCGGCGTTCCTTTCGTGACAGGCAAGAGCGCATCCGAGCGGTATCCTTGCACGGGGGCATGTCCTGGCACAGCGTTTGCTCGCCCGAGCGTTCGCACGCCGGCAGTTCGTACGCCGGCAATGGCGACGACGAAAAACGAAACGCCTCGATCGCACAGGGCCGGGCAATTCTCGGCGCCCCCTACGTGTTTCTCTTGCGCCCACGCCGCGCGGACGAACCGGAGGGTCCCGTGCGGCGGATCGAGAGTGACGACATGACGGTGCGCGGGCTCCCCCGGCGCCCCGCCCCTGGGAGGACTTCATGATCAACGAGCATCCGCTCTTCAAACAGGCCTGTTTCATCGGCGGGCTTTGGTCGCATGCCGACAGTGGAGAGACCATCGAGGTCACCAACCCGGCAACGGGCGCAACGCTTGGAACCGTGCCGCGCTGCGGCCGGGCGGAGACCGCGCGCGCCATCGAGACGGCCTATCTGGCGTTTCAGGACTGGAAAGCGACCACTGCGGAAGAACGCGGAACCCTGATGCACGCGCTCTGCGATGCGATCATGGAGAACCAGGATGCGCTCGCCGAAATCCTGACCACCGAGATGGGCAAGCCGCTTGCCGAGGCCAAGGGCGAAATCGCGCTCGGCGTCAAATACGTGCGCTTCTTCGCCGAACAGGCCAAGCGCATCGACGGCGACATCATCCCCTCGCCCTGGCGCGGCAAGCGGATCCTCGTCACCAAGGAGCCGGTCGGCGTCACCGGCGCGATCACGCCCTGGAATTTTCCGCATTCGATGATCTCGCGCAAGCTCGGCGCGGCGCTTGCCGCCGGCTGCACCATGGTGATCAAGCCGGCGAGCCAGACGCCCTATTCCGCGCTTGCCATCGGCGCGCTTGCCGAAAAGGTCGGTTTTCCGCGCGGGGTGGTCAATGTGCTGACCGGATCGGCCGCCGAAATCGCGGCGGAAATGTGCGAGAACCCGCTCTTGCGCAAGATCACCTTCACCGGGTCCACGGAAGTCGGCAAACAGCTCGCCTCCAAGGCGTCGGCCCACATGAAGAAGATCTCGATGGAGCTTGGCGGCAATGCCCCCTTCATCGTCTTCGACGACGCCGATCTGGATGCAGCGGTCGAGGGCGCCATGGCCTCGAAGTTCCGCAATTCCGGCCAGACCTGCGTCTGCGCCAACCGCATCTACGTGCAGGCCGGCGTCTATGACGCCTTCGCGGAAAAGCTCGCCACGGCGATTGAGGCCCTCAAGGTCGGCGACGGACTGGCCGAAGGCACGACCCAGGGTCCGTTGATCGACCTGAAGGCCGTGGAAAAGGTCGAGGAACACATCCAGGACGCGGTGTCCAAGGGCGGGCGGATCGTCACCGGCGGCAAGCGCCACGCCAATGGCGGCAGTTTCTTCCAGCCGACACTCGTCGCCGATGTCACCTCGGAGATGAAGGTCGCGCGCGAAGAGACCTTCGGGCCGCTCGCGCCGCTGTTTCGCTTCGAGTCCGAAGACGAGGCCGTCGCCCATGCCAATGACACCGAATACGGGCTGGCCTGCTATTTCTACACGCAGGATCTCGGCCGTGCGTTCCGGGTCATGGAAGCTCTGGAGTACGGCCTTGTCGGCGTCAACGAGGGACTGATCACGACGGAAGTGGCCCCCTTCGGCGGCGTGAAGGAGTCCGGCGTTGGCAACGAAGGCTCCAAATACGGTGTGGAGGACTATCTCAACATCAAATACGCCTGCATCGGCGGCCTGGGCCTTTAAGTCACCCCGAATGCCGACAGTGTCCCCGCGCGCCCGACCCCGGTTGGCCCCGCGGGGACGCGAAGCCCCGGTTATTCACACCACTGAGGCGACAGAGCACAGTCACCGCTTGACAGCGCGGGACAACTCCCTGAAAAGACGCAGCAAGGCCTCGTGGCGGAGTGGTTACGCAGCGGATTGCAAATCCGTGCACCCCGGTTCGATTCCGGGCGAGGCCTCCAGCTTTCTTCTTGTGTGTGTCACGCCCGCCGCGCACGGGCCTCGTGATCTTCTCCTGGAGAAGACGGCCGTGCGCTCAGCGACGCGCCTTGCGACGGACCACCGCAAGGGTCCCTGATGCAGCCTCACACCGACACACTCACCCTTCGCTTCGCCATCGTCCTGACACTTGTGCTCGGCATCGCCGCCGCCGGCCAGCTCGCGCTTGAGTATTGGCCCGGGCGCACCTTCGATTCCGCCACCAGCGGCGTGTGGATGACGCTCGCCATCGACTATGCCGACGGCCTGCTGTACCGGCCGATCCTGAGCGACGCGGGCTATGGCGGCACGCGCTACATGCCGCTGTTCTTCATGGTCCACGGCCTGCTGATCCGCCTTTTCGGCGATCCGACGCTGACCGGTCTTGTGCTGATGCAAGCAAGCGTCGTCTTGATGATCGCGGGCATGGCCCGGCTGATGGTCCTCCACGCGGTGCCGCCCGTGCTTTCCTGGGCAATCGCCGGGATCACGCTGGCCACCTCGCTCTACCAGCAGTATCTCACCAGTCTGAATTGCGATTATCTCGCTGCCGGCCTGAGCCTGTGGGGGCTGGTCTTCTATCTCGACAGCCCGGGATCGCCGCGCCGCGGCGCGCTCGCAAGAGGCTTCGCCGTCCTGCTTTTCGTGCTCGCCTTCTACACGAAATTCTCGACCGTCTATGCGCCGGCGGCCGTGTTTCTGTGGCTGGTGTTCACCCGCCAGTGGCGCGCCGCCGCAGGCTTTGGCACTGCCTCGCTTGTCCTGCTCGCGGCCTTCGCGGCGCTCTTCTTGTACCTGTCGGACGGGCGGATGCTGCAGTCGCTGGCCGCAACCGCAACCGGCGGAACCGATCTCGCCTTTGCCGCCGGCATGATCCGGCGGTTCGCGATGGAGCTTGCGGTCTACAATCCGGCGGTCGGGATCTGTTTTTTGCTCGCGCTCGCAAAATGGCTAGCGGACGGCCCGGCGCAGTGGCGCTCGCCGTTGCATCTCACCTTCGTGATGATCACCCTGGTCACCATCGTCACCTTCTCCTCGCGCGGCATTGCCGGCAATCACGCCATTCCGCTTGCCGCCGTCAGCCTCGTTCTCGCCGGGACGGCGGTTGCGGGCAGCCGCATCGAACGGCGGGTCCTCGCCGGCGGATTTGCACTCTTGAGCCTCATTCTGGTCGCCTGCTGGATGCCGGGCGTGCCGTCGCCGCTGAAGACCATCCGCGCCGAGGCCGTGCCGACGGTCGCCGAGATCAGGGCCGAGACGGACCGCTGGCTGCCCGAGAACGGCCGGCTTGCCTCCGAAAATCCGAGCTTTGCGATCGTGGCCGGCGTGCGTCCCGTCGTGCTGGACAATTTCAGCCTCGCGTCCTTCATCCGGAACGGGCATCCGGCCGGAACGGATTTCCTGAAGCGTATCCGCGCCCGGGAGTTCGACGTTCTGATCGGCTTCAATCCCAACAGCCGCTGGGTCACCGCAAACGGCGAGCCGGTTGCGCTCGCCGACCATTATGCCGTTGTCAACACGCTCGGCAGACGCAGGGTCCTCGTGCCGCGCGGGTCCGGATCCTAGCCGCGCCGCCGCGCCGATAGAACCCGCCGTCACGCGGACCAGAAGGCGTGCCGCCTCAGATCGAAGGCTGGTTCACCCGCTTCGACAAGGCCTCGCGGCTCTCGACCCGCTCGGAATAGCGGTCGACGAGATAGTCGGAGCGGCCGCGCACCATCCAGGTGAATTTCACCAGTTCCTCCACCACATCGACGATGCGATTGTAGAAGGGCGACGGCTTCATCCGGTCGTCCTCGCCGAACTCCGTGAAGGCCTTGGGCACGGACGACTGGTTGGGGATCGTCACCATGCGCATCCAGCGGCCCAGGATCCGCATCTGGTTGACCGCATTGAAGCTTTGCGAGCCGCCGCAGACCTGCATCACGGCGAGCGTCTTGCCCTGGGTCGGGCGCACCCCGCCAAGCGACAGCGGCAGCCAGTCGATCTGCGCCTTCATGATGCCGGTCATGGCGCCGTGGCGTTCCGGCGAGACCCAAACCATCCCCTCCGACCACATGGCAAGCTCGCGCAACTCCCGCACCTTGGGGTGATCGGGCTCTTCCGCATCCGGCAAGGGCAGGCCGCGCGGGTCGAACACCCGCGTCTCGCAGCCATGCCATCGCAACAGCCGTTCCGCCTCTTGCGCCACGAGCCGCGAGAAGGAACGCTTCCTGAGCGAGCCATAGAGAAGCAGGATCCGCGCTGCATGGCCGGGATCGCCGGGGGCCGCGAGCGCGGAGACATCGACGGGCGCAAGATGCTGCGGGTCGACCGCGGGCATGTCGTCCAGTGCGGCAGGAGCGTTCATGTCAGCCCTCCGACGCCGCAACCAGCGGCGTGCCGTCTTCCTTGCGAAAGTCGCCCAGCGCGGCGGCATTGATCAGCTCCAGCACGGCCTCGGACGGCCGGCACAGGCGCACGCCCTTCGGGCTTGCGACGATGGGCCGGTTGACGAGCACCGGATGCTCCAGCATCGCCGCCAGGATGGTGTCGTCATCCACCGACGGGTCGGTGAGGCCGAGGTCCTCGGCCGGCGACTTGGAGGTGCGCAGCGCCGCGCGCGGCGTCAGGCCGGCAGCGGCGAACAGCGCCAGCAGCTGCGGGCGGGTCCAGCCCTCCTTGAGGTATTCGATCACCACCGGCTCTTCGCCGCTGGCGCGGATCGCCGCCAGCACGTTGCGCGAGGTTCCGCAGTCGGGGTTGTGGTGGATGACGATTGTCATGCGATGCTTTCCCTGTCGTCCATTGTCCCGATCTCCTTGAGGTTTCTTTGCAGTGCCAAGCCGTCGATGCTTGCGAGCGGAAGACTGGCGAAAACAGATATCCGCGCATTGAGCATGCGATAGGCATCGGCAAAGGCATAACGACGCTCGGCTTCGGAGCCTTCTGCCGCGGCCGGGTCGGGGACGCCCCAATGCGCGGTCATCGGCTGGCCGGGCCAGACCGGACAGGTTTCGCCGGCCGCGTTGTCGCAAACGGTGAACACGAAGTCGAGGTTCGGGGCGCCGTCGGCCGCGAACTCGTCCCATGCCTTGGACCGGGCGAAAGCGGTGTCGATGTCCATCTTGCGAAGCAGGTCGAGGGCGAAGGGGTGCACCTCGCCCTTGGGCTGGGATCCGGCGGAAAACGCACGGAACCGGCCTGCACCTAACGTGTTCAGGATTCCTTCCGCCAGAATGGAACGGGCGGAGTTTCCGGTACAGAGGAACAACACATTGTAGATCGAACCGCTCATGGTCCAACTCCTCGTCGTTGTGTCGGCGTCAGCACTCGCAGGCGAGCGCATCCAGCACCGGCTGGCACAGGGTGGGATTGCCGCCGCAACAGTCTTCCATCAGGAACGCCAGAAGCCCGCGGATGCCGTCCATGTCGGCGAAATAGCGCAGGTTCCGTCCTTCCCGTTCGTTGCGGATCAGCCCGGCGCGCGCCAGCACCGCCAGGTTGGCGGACATGGTGTTCTGGCGCACATTGAGCGCCTCGGCGATCTCGCCGGCGTGCATGCCGTCCGTTCCCGCCTTCACCAGCAGACGGAACACCTCGAGCCGCGTCTTCTGGCCAAGGGCCGCCAGCGCATCCAATGCATGATTCATATCCATAAATCATGAAATATCGATATATCCGGAGAAATGCAATCCCCCGTTTTCCCGCCGCAGAGCAGCGGACGCGCGGTCCTTGCTTGGCATTGCCGCCAAGCCGCTTTACCGTCCGCCGAAACGAATACGGGGCCCGGTTCGACACGATGAAACACGGCGGCGATCTTGGCGCGGCAATCGCGCGGCACGGCGGACTTGCCGAGGACTGGCTGGATCTCTCCACCGGCATCAATCCGCATGCCTATCCGCTCGACCCGCCGCTGTCGCGTGACGCCTGGACACGGCTTCCGGCGCGCGGGGCGCTCGAGCGCCTGCTTGAGGTGGCACGCGCCGCCTACGGCGTGCCGGATCACCTCCGGCTGGTCGCAGGCCCGGGAACGCAGGCGCTCCTTTCCCGTCTTCCCGCCCTCCTGCCGGCTGGCGATGTCGCCATCGTCGGCCCGACCTATTCAAGCCATGCGGATGTCTGGCAACGCGCCGGACGCAAGGTCACGGAGGTGACCTCCCCCTATTTCGAGCCGACGCCGAACACCCGCGTGATCGTGATCGTCAATCCGAACAATCCCGACGGACGCCTGGTCGATCCGAAAAGCCTGCGCCACCATGCCGAGACGATGGCTGCGCGCGGCGGGCTCCTGATCGTCGACGAGGCCTTTGCCGACTGCGTGCCGGGCGCCAGCGTGTTGCCGCACCTCGGCGGCGTTCCGGTGCTGGTGCTGCGCTCCTTCGGCAAGTTCTACGGCCTTGCCGGCGTGCGGCTTGGTTTCACCGCCGGACCGAAGGCGATCACCGATGCGCTTTCCGCCTCGCTGGAGAGCTGGGCGGTGTCCGGCCCGGCCATCGAGATCGGCACCCGCGCGCTTGCCGATACGCGCTGGCAGACCGCCATGCGCGCGCAGCTTGCCGACGAGGCCGCCGACCTGACCCTGATGCTGCAGATGCGCGGCCTGAGCGTCTTCGGCGGCACCCCGCTTTATGTGCTCGCCGGTGCGCGCGACGCGGGCGTCGTGCATGAGGCATTGGCCCGGCAGAAGATCTGGACCCGCATCTTCGACTATGCGCCGTCCTGGCTCCGCATCGGCCTTCCGGGGGGCGCGGCGCCGCTTGCCCGGCTCGATGCGGCGCTGACCTGCGCCCTCGCACCGGTCACGGGCTAGAGGGATGCTGCTTTTTTCCGACACCGCCCTTCTGGTTCTGTTTGCCCTTGTCCTCGACGCGCTCATCGGCGATCCGCCATGGCTGTGGCGCCACGTTCCCCATCCAGTGGTGCTATTTGGAAAAATCATCGAGATCGCCGACCAGGACTTCAACACGCCCGATGCGCCGGAGGGACGCCGCAAGCTCTACGGAACGATCTTCCTGATCGCCCTCGTCGCCTGCGCCCTTCTGACCGGCACGCTGCTCGAGGTGATCTTTCGCGGCCTGCCCTTCGGCGAGATCGGGATCGTTGTCGTCGGCGGGATCTTCATCGCCCAACGCAGCCTCTACGATCATGTCGCCGCCGTGCGCGACGGTCTCTCGCAGGGCGGGCTTGCGGGCGGACGAAAAGCGGTCGCGATGATCGTCGGCCGCGACCCGGAACAGCTTGACGAGGCGGGTGTCGCCCGCGCCGCGATCGAATCCTGCGCGGAAAACCATGCCGACGGGGTCGTCGCCCCGACGCTCTGGTTCCTGCTGCTCGGCCTGCCCGGACTGCTCGCCTATAAGGCGGTGAACACCGCCGATTCCATGATCGGGCACAAGACCGACCGTCACCGCGCCTTCGGCTGGGCCTCCGCCCGCTTCGACGATCTGGTCAACCTGCCGGCGGCCCGCCTTTCCGGTCTGCTGCTTGCCTTCTCCGGCCCGCTTTTTGGCAAGGGCATTGGCGAAAGCCTCCAGATCATGCGCCGCGACGCGCCGAACCACCGCTCGCCGAACGCCGGCTGGCCGGAAGCGGCCATGGCCGCCGTTCTCGGCCTCGCGCTCGCCGGCCCGCGCGTCTATCCAGGTTACACCGTCGACGATCCTTTCATGAACGCGGACGGACGGCGCGAGGCGACCGCCGGAGACATCGCGCGCGCGCTCAAGGCCATGGTCTTCGCCTGCGCGCTCCAAACGGGTATCGTCGCGCTGATCGCGATTGTCTCCATCCCGTTTTGAAAGGCCTCTCCATGCTCCCTTTCGCCCCCGCCGCAGAGCGCAACAAGGACGCCATCCGCGACGTCCTCGGGCCTCATCTTGCGGAGCGGCGGCGATTGCTCGAGATCGGCAGCGGCACGGGCCAGCATGCGGTCCACATGACCGGCGCGCTCCCGCATCTCCTCTGGCAGTGCAGCGATCTTGCCGACGCGGTTCCCGGCATTGCCGCGCGGCTTGACGCGGAAGGCAACGACCGCACGCCGCCACCGCTCGCACTCGATGTCGCCGCCCCGCCCTGGCCAGTGCCCGAAGCAGGCGCCCCGGACGCCTTCGACGCGATCTTCACCGCAAACACGCTGCACATCATGTCGTTCGCGCATGTGGAGCAGTTCTTCGAGCGCATCGGCGAGGCGCTCGCGCGCCCCGGCATCCTGGCGGTTTACGGTCCGATGAAATACGGCGGCGATTTCACCACGCAGAGCAACGCGGAGTTCGACGCCCAACTGCGGGCCCGCGATCCGCAAAGCGGTATTCGCGACTTCGAGATCCTCGACGACCTCGCCTACGGACAGGGGCTCACGCTGGCCGGCGACAACGCCATGCCGGCCAACAACCGCCTGCTCGTCTGGCACCGCGGTGCAAGCTGAGGCTACGGCAGCTTAGGCCTTCTCCTGCCCCGGCCGCCAATTGCGCAGCGCACGCAGCATGCCGGCAATCTTGCCGGGGCCGAGGATCAACATGACGCCCACAAGCGCAACCAGAATGCTTCCGACCAGCCCCGGCCATTGCTGTGCCACCCAATCGGTCGCAGCGTTTCGATAGGTTGCCTGCGTTTGAAGCGAAAGATAGCTCACCGCCCAGACAACGACGTCCCGCATGCTGATGACGAGCAGGTAGAGACCCAGCAGCGCAACGCAGACAACTTCGAAACCGTCCGCGAGACCCGGCTTTCCATCCGCGTCAAACCCGCCAAAGCCGAGCCCGAGCAGAAAGTTGCGCGGGTAGAGCATCAGGACGATCGAGAACAGCAGAACAGCCAGAATCAGGGTGGAGGACACGAGTCCGGCCAATCCGGCCCCGCCACCGTATCCAAGTCCAAGCCCCTGAGGGACAACTCCGATAAGAGATACAAAAACGTATGCTGCGAAAAAACGCACCAGCAACAAGGCGAATGGCATGAAAGCTCCTGAAAATTGCAATCTTCCTCGACTGCAATTCTAAAAGGCTGCGCCCCCGACGCAATTCCTATTTCCCTGCAATCGCCAGGATCGCCTCGATATCCATGCAGGCTTCCAGATGCGCGGCAAGCGCATCCAGCGTCGCGTCGATGTCGCTGTCGTAGCCGAGCGACGATCCGGCGCCGAGGGTCTTCAGGAATCCGGCGCGGAAATCGTCCGAGGTGAAAAGCCCGTGCAGATAGGTGCCGGAAATCCGGCCATTTGCGGAGATTGCACCGTCCGGGTGGTCTGGACCGTCACCAGACGTCACATGCGCGAAGGGACGCGCGCAATCCGCCCCTTGCGTCCGCCCGATATGGATCTCGTAGCCGGAAAGCGCCGCGCCGCTCGGCGCATGCCGGCCGGACACCTCGACAAGCCGCTTGTCGGGGGTCAGCACGGTCTCGACATCGAGCAGGCCCAGTCCTTCCACGGTTCCGGCCCGCCCCTCGATGCCATCGGGATCGGAAATGGTCCGGCCCAGCATCTGGTAGCCGCCGCAGATGCCGACGACCCGCCCGCCCCGCCGGACATGGGCTGAGAGATCGATGTCCCATCCTTGCGCGCGAAAGAAGGCGAGATCCCCGACCGTCGACTTCGACCCCGGCAGCAGCACGACATCGGCATCGCCCGGCAAGGGATCGCCCGGCTGCACCAGCGTGAGCGACACGCCCGGCTCCAGCCGCAAGGGGTCGAGATCGTCGAAATTGGCGATCCGGCTGATCACCGGCACGACGATCTTCACCTCGCCCTTGCCCGTTCCGTCTTCCAGCCCCAGCGCGTCCTCGGCCGGCAGCTTGCGGGCGTCTGCAAACCACGGCACCACGCCGAGTGACGCCCAGCCGGTGCGCCGGGCGATCTCGGCAACCCCGCCGTCAAACAGGGACACATCGCCCCGGAAGCGATTGACGAAAAACGCCTTGATGCGTCTGCGCTCGTCGTCGGGAAGGATCGTATGCGTGCCGACGAGCGAGGCAATCACCCCGCCCCGGTCGATATCGCCGCAGAGCGCGACGGGAATGTCGGCGGCTTCCGCAAATCCCATGTTGGCGATATCGCCGGCCCTGAGATTGATCTCGGCGGGAGAGCCCGCCCCCTCGACCAGCACGAGGTCCGCCCCCTCGCCGATCCGGTTGAAACTCTCCAGCACCTTCGGCAGAAGCTCCGCCTTGCGGCTTCCGTATTCGCGCGCGCGCATGGTGCCGGCGCGTTTGCCCTGAACGATCACCTGCGCGCCGACATCGGTTTCCGGCTTCAGCAGGACCGGGTTCATATGCACCGTGAGCGGCACGCGCGCCCCAAGCGCCTGCAGCGCCTGCGCCCGGCCGATCTCGCCGCCGTCGGCGGTCACGGCGGCGTTGTTCGACATGTTCTGCGGCTTGAACGGGCGCACCTTCAGCCCCCGATTGGCGAACAGCCGACAAAGACCGGCCACGATCAGGCTCTTGCCGACATTGGAGCCGGTGCCCTGGATCATCAGGGCGGGCGCGCGTTTCCTGCTCACGTGCGATCCTGTTTTTCCGCCAGCGCGCCATAGGGGCGGAACTCGTCCGGCACGGGCAGCCGCGTCAGATGCAGTTCGAGCGCCAGGCGGATCGTCGGGCGCACCGCGAAGAGGATCGAGCCGATCAAAAACAGCCATGTGCCCGCGAACAACAGGCTATCGTAGAAGAAAAAAACGCTGCCGACGATGAAGAAGACGGCTGCCAGGAAATCCACCAGCGTGCGCGCCAGCTCGTAGCGGCGCACCAGCTCGGCGTGATCGGGCGACGCGCGGCGAAGGTCGGAACTGAAGAACTTCATGGCGTGGCGGTGTTCCTTCTTGCGTGGACTGCCGGCCGGCACCCCTTTTAAAACTCGATCCCCTCCTGCGGCTTCACGCCGGAGCGGAAGGGGTGCTTGATCTGGGTCATCTCGGTCACCAGGTCGGCGGCCTCGATCAGTTCGTCCTTGGCGTTGCGGCCGGTGATGACGACATGGACGTCCTCGGGCTTTTCGTCGCGCAGGAAGGTCACCACCTCGTCGATCGGCAGGTAGTCGTAGCGCAGCACGATGTTCAATTCGTCACACAGCACCAGGCGATACTCGCGCGAGCGGATCATGTCCTTGGCGGCTTCCCAGGCCTGACGCGCGGCCTCGATGTCGCGCTGGCGATCCTGGGTTTCCCAGGTGAAGCCCTCGCCCATCCGCTTGATGGTGACGAGATCGGAGAAGCGCTCCAGCGCCATGCGCTCGCCGGTCTCGATCCGTCCCTTGACGAATTGCACGACCGCGACCTTGTGGCCATGGCCGAGCGAGCGGAACACCATGCCGAAGCCCGCCGTCGACTTGCCCTTGCCCTTGCCGGTGTGGACGATCAGCAGACCCTTCTCGATGGTCTTGGTCGCCATGATCTTGTCGCGCGCCGCCTTCTTCTTGCGCATCTTCTCCGCGTGGCGGGCGTTCAGTTCCTCTTCGGTCATTTCGGCTTTCTTGTCGCTCACCCGATCGTCTCCCCTTGTTGTGTCGTCAGCGCCGCGCGCGTGGAATTGCGCCGGGGCGTCCACAGTCCGCGCTCCACCGCCTCGCGGAAGCGCGCCTCAATTTCCTCAAGCGCCTTCGGATTGGCCTCGGCGAGAAAGTCCCGCACGGCCTCGTCATCCAGATAGGCCTCATAGAGCTGGTCGAAGTGATGGTCGCCGACCGCATGGGTCGTCGCCGCGAAGGCAAAGAGATAATCGACCGTCGCGGCGATCTCGAAGGCACCCTTGTAGCCGTGGCGCATGACGCCGGCGATCCACTTCGGATTGGCGGCGCGCCCGCGCACCACCCGGCCGATCTCTTCCGACAGCGTGCGGATAACCGGGCGTTCGGGACGCGAATGGTCGTTGTGGTAGATTTTCGGCGCGGCACCTTTCAGCGTTTCCACCGTCGCCGCCAGTCCGCCCTCGAACTGGTAGTAGTCGTCGCTGTCGAGGAGGTCGTGCTCGCGGTTGTCCTGATTGTGCAAGACCGCGTCGACCTGCGAGAGCCGTTCCTCCAGCGCGCCGCGCGCCGCATCGCCCTGCACCCCGCCGCCATAGGCGTAACCGCCCCAGGCAAGGAACGCGTCGGCGAAATCGGAGCGCTCGGACCACACGCCCTCGTCGATAAGCGCCTGAAGGCCCGCGCCATAGGCTCCGGGCTTCGAGCCGAACACACGGTATGCGGCCGTGCGCGCGGCCCGGTCTTCGGGTTCACCTGCCGCGATCAGTCTCTGTGTCTCCGCCCGCACCCGGTCGGCCAGCGGATTGGCATCCGCCGGTTCCTCAAGTGCGGCAACGGCCGCGACGGCCGACTGGAACAGATCGATCTGATGCGGGAAGGCATCGCGGAAAAAGCCGGAGATCCGAAGCGTCACATCGATGCGCGGCCGTCCGAGCTCCGACAGCGACAGGATATCGAAGCCGGTCACGCGGCCCGACCCGGGCTCCCATTTGGGGCGCGTGCCGATCAGCGCCAGCGCCTGCGCCACGTCATCGCCGCCGGTGCGCATGTTGGCCGTGCCCCAGCAGGTCAGCACCACGGCTTGCGGATACTCGCCCTCGTCCTGGAAATGCCGCTCCACAAGGCGCTCCGCGCTCGCCGCGCCGATCTTCCAGGAGGTCTGGGTGGGGACGGCGCGCACGTCGACGGAATAGAAGTTGCGGCCCGTCGGCAGCACGTCCGGCCGCCCGCGTGTCGGCGCGCCCGAGGGGCCGGGCGGCACGAAGCGTCCGCCGAGCGCATCGAGCACACCGCGCATCTCGCCCTCACCGGAGGCAATGACCGCCGGGGCGATACGGCCCTCGATCTCGGCGAGAACCGCGCACGTCGCGGTCCAGCCTTCGGGCGCCTCGCCGCGTGCAATTACACCGGCCGCCAACAGTTCCAGCCGCTCCACCGTATCGCCGGCACTGCGCCAGGGCGCGTCGGAGACACGGGCCAGCTCATCAGGTCGCGGCCCCTGCCACGTCGCCTCGAAGGCGCAATCGAGCGGGTCGAAGCCGTCGCTGTCTTTCGTCATCCCGGACGGAGCGTCAGCGGAGATCCGGGATCGGGGTGCCATCGGACCCTCGTTGTCTTCCGGCTCTCCGATCCCGGCTCGCGCGTCGCTTGGCCGGGATGACGCGGAAGCAAGCCCGAGATCCCGCGCCAGGGCGCGGGTGATCCCGGCGTTTGCCTCCCCCTCGCCGCGCGGCACGCGCACCATCGCCGACAGGAGATCGGTCAGAAGCCGCCCCTCGGGTGCCGCACCGAGCACATGAAGCCCGTCGCGGATCTGAAGTTCCTTGAGGTCGCAGAGATGGGCGTCGAGCCGCGCCAGACGGGTTTCCTCGTCCATCTCGTCGGTAAGGCCGATGTCGCGATCCAGTCCATGCCGTGTCGCGGTTTCCAGGATGTCGCGCGTCAGCGCCTTGAGGCGGCGCGGATCGACGCCCTGCGCCAGATAATATTCGTCGAGAAGCACCTCGAGCTCCTGCGACACGCCGTGGCTCTCGGCCCGCGTCAGCGGCGGCGTCAGGTGATCGACAATGACGGCTGAATTGCGTCGTTTGGCCTGCGCACCCTCGCCCGGATCGTTGACGATGAAGGGATAGATATTCGGCACGGGACCGAGAACGGCTTCGGGGAAACAGTCTTGCGACAGCGCCAGCGCCTTTCCCGGCAGCCATTCGAGATTGCCGTGCTTGCCCAGATGCACGACCGCATGAACGCCAAGGATCTCGCGCAGCCAGATGTAGAAGGCGAAATAGTGATGCGGCGGCACCAGATCCGGATCGTGGTAGGTTTCCTTGGGATCGATGTTGTAGCCGCGCGCGGGCTGGATGCCGACGACGGCATTGCCGAACTGCGTGATCGCCAGACGAAACGCCCCGTCCTCGACATGCGGATCGGCTTCGGGCGCGCCCCAGCGCCCGGTCACCGCATCGCGCACCGCCTCCGGCAGGCGCTCGTAGTGTTTCGCATAGTCTTCAAGCGCAAGCGCCGCGCCGCCGTGGCGTGCGCGGCGATCCTCCAGCGCATTGGTCGGACCGGAGCTGATCGCAGCCATCAGCGCGGCGGAATCCTGCGGCAGGCCGGACACGGCGTAGCCCGCGTCTTCCAATGCCTTCAGCACCGCGACGCAGGAGGCGGGCGTATCGAGCCCGACGCCATTGGCGAGCCGCCCGTCCTCGTTCGGATAGTTCGCGAGGATCAGCGCCAGCTTCTTTTCCGCCGGCGGCACGGTGCGAAGTAAGGCCATGCGCGCGGCAAGCTCGGCGACGAAGTCGATCCGGTCCGCCTTCGGCACGAAACGCACCGGCGCCGACTGCGTGAGCGGATCCCGCTCGCCCTGTTCCTTGAAGGAGACGGCGCGGGTGGTGAGGCGCCCGTCGATTTCGGGCAAGACCACATGCATCGCCAGATCGCGGATCGAAAGCCCCTGATCGGCGGATTGCCAGCCCTCTTGCGAGGACGAGGAAAAAATCACCTGAAGCACCGGCGCGCCCGGCGTGTCGAGCGGCGTCGGCTGATGGGCAACACCTGCCTTGGAGACGGCAAAGGCGGTCGCGTTGAGCACCACAGCAGGTGCGGCCTCCTCGAACAATGAGGCGAGCACGGCGGCCGACTCGGCATCCTTCAGCGAGGCGACGAAGACCGGCAGCGGGTTCAGCCCGCGCGCGGCAAGGGCGTTCGCGAGCGCTTCAACCGGTTCGGTCGCGGCACTTTGCATCAGCGCCCGGTAGAAGACGATGGCCGCCACCGGCGCATCCGGGTCGCGCCATTGCGCTTTCAGATCGGCGAGCGAGGCCGCCGCCTGTCCGGGTTGGAACAGGCCAGCGCGCGGCAAGGCGCGCGGCGGGTCCGGCTCGGGCGTTCCGTCGAGCAGGTGCCGGGCAAAGCCGAGCAGATTGGCGAGATTGTCGGCCCCGCCATCGGCGCAATAGCGCCAGAGCCGCTGGACCGTCTCGATATCGAGCGTGGAGCGGGCGGCAAGCTCCGCGTCCCAACGGTCGTCGCCCGGCATCACGGCGAGCTTCACGCCATAGCCGTTCGCCAGTCCGCCGAGCCGCTCAAGCCCGTAGGGCCAGTATTCCGCCCCGCCCAGAAGCCGCAGGATCACCAGTCGCGATCCCTGCAGCGTCCGCTCTGCATAAAGATCGACCGAATAGGGGTGCGACAGCGCCAAAAGGCTTGCGAGCCGCACCGAGGGCGCGGCTTCGCCCAGACGACGCACGGCGCCGGCAAGCGAGGCAAGCTCCGTGTCGGCGGCCGACAGAAAGACGACATCGGCGGGCGTCTGTTCAAGGTCGACCGCCTCGTCGCCCTCATCGATGCGGCCGCTGCGTCCCGCCAGGATATGCATGTCGTCTCCCCTTGCTGCGAGCAATCGCCTACGTGTCGATCAGGCCGCCAGCGCGTCGGTGAGGATCGCGCGGGCCCGGCCGAGGTCGAAGCCGGCAAGACCGATCACGACGAGTTGGCCCGTGCCGCGCGCATCGCGGGCAAACCAGGTTTCGACACGCGGGCCGACCGCCTGCACCATTGCAGGTGCCGGCTTGCAGTCGACCGCGACCGCGCCCTTGATCCTGAGCACGCCGGGGATCGCCATCGCCGCCTCGACGCGGGCCTTCAAATCGGCCAGCGAGGCAATCCCCGCAAGCGCCACGACATGGCTTTCGAAGGCGTCGTGATCATGATCGTGGTGGTGATGGTCGTGGTCGTGGTCATCATCATGGTCATGGTCATGGTCATGATGGTCGTGCTGCGCCTCGTGGTGGCTCTTGCGGCCGTCCATGTCGTCTTCCGCGGCACTGCCGCGTCCAAGCAGAACGTCGGCGGAAAGCACGCCCTTTTCCGCCGTGACGATCTCCACCGCCGGGCGCAGGCGCGCCGCAACGCGGGCGCGCACCGTCTCAAGGGCGGCGGCGTCGACGAGATCGGCCTTGTTCAGCACCACAAGATCGGCACAGGCGAGCTGGTCCTCGAAGAGTTCCTCGACCGGGCTGTCGTGATCGAGAGAGTCGTCCGCCGCGCGTTGGGCCGCGACCGCCGCCTCGTCGCTCGCAACCCGTCCTTCCGCAACGGCGGCGGTGTCGACGACCGTGACGACGGCATCGACCGTCACCCGGGTCTTGACCGACGGCCAGGAAAACGCGCGCACCAGCGGCTGCGGCAGCGCCAGGCCCGACGTCTCGATGACGATGTGGTCGGGCGCCTCGTCGCGGGCGATCAGCATTTCCATGGTGGGCAGGAAATCGTCGGCGACCGTGCAGCAGATACAGCCGTTGGTCAGCTCCACCACATCCTCCGCCGCGCAATCGGGATCGGCGCAGCCGTCGACCAGCGAGCCGTCGAAGCCCATGTCGCCGAACTCGTTGACGATCAGCGCGATGCGCTTGCCCTTGGCCTCGCGCAGGAGGTTGGACAGAAGCGTGGTCTTTCCGGCGCCCAGAAAGCCGGTGATGATCGTGGCGGGAATTTTCGGCTTCGGCGCGTGAGGGGACGCGGTCATAGGCGGATCTCCGGTTGAACGGGGGCAGGCTTCAGGACGAGCGGCTGACCGGCGGCGACAAGCACCACCGTATCGGCCGCATCGGCGATGGTTCGATTGAGGCGGCCCTGCGCGTCGCGGAACCGGCGCGCCAGGGCATTTTCCGGCACGATGCCGGAGCCGACTTCATTGGTGACGCAGACGACGGGGCCACTTGCCGCGGCAAGCGCCGCGACGAGCGCAGTCGTTTCCGCCTCGATATCGGCGTCGGCGAACATCAGGTTGGAAAGCCACAGCGTCAGGCAATCGACGAGAATCGCGCGGTCGGCCGCGCTTTCGCGGGCGATCACATCGGCGATGGCCCGCTGTTCCTCGATTGTCGCCCAGCCGTCGCCGCGCTGGAGGCGGTGGCGCGCCACACGCTCTTCCATTTCCGCGTCATAGGGGGTGCAGGTCGCGACATAGACAGGCGCAAGCCGGCTCTCGCGGATCAATGCTTCCGCGTAGAGGCTCTTGCCGGAACGCGCTCCGCCCGTCACCAGCACGCATTGCGCAGCGGAAACGGTCATGGGCGCGACGCACCCGACGGCAGACGGATTGCGGGACAGCAGCCGACGGAGAAAGCCCGTCCGGCGAAATGCAAATTCATATGGCAGGCCTCCTGCCGTCCACCCGACGGCGCGCGACGTTTCTTGCGTTCCGGCTCGTCTCCTGGCTTACGGGTCGTAGCCGGTCCTTTGCCCTTCCCGGACACGATGCGTGTCCAGTGGTCTGCGCAAGGGGGCTCGCCGCTCACAGTTGCGGGGGCAGCTGCGGATTCGGGAGCCCGGATTGGGTCCTCCCCCACCGCATTCCGACTTTCCCCTTCCCTTGAGGCTTGAGCCTGCGCGGGAAGGACCGGAAACCAAGTCATACCCCGGCACGGTCCGCGCAACAAGCACGGGCGCAACCCCAGGCACGCTCCGGCACGATCAGGCCCGCCATTGTCGCCAGCCGTTGAAAACCGCGCTTGTGGAAAAGTTTTTGGGACAAAGGCCTTGGCAAGGGCGCCCCGCGTTTGCTATATGCTCGCCACCGACGCGATGCAGCGCATCGCTCGAGAGTGTTCCCCGGTAGCTCAGTTGGTAGAGCAAGCGGCTGTTAACCGCTGGGTCGCTGGTTCGAGTCCGGCCCGGGGAGCCATTCTCCTTTTACTCTCTCCTTAAAACACATTGAAAACCGCCGATTTGGCGTGTTTTTTGCGGCGCGTGCGGCCGTCGCCACCCGTTTGCATCGCGCACCGCTGCGCGGCGTTGGTACGATTGTTGGTACCGCCCCTTCTCCCCTGCCAGTGTCGACACGACTGGACTGCACCGGTCATCGCATGCCTGCAAGGCAAGCGCCACGCATGCCCCTCCCCCAACGCGAAACGGCGCGGGAGGTGCCCCCCGCGCCGCTCTTTTTCCATGTCCGTGCCCAAGTCCGCGCCTGTGGCCCGCCCGGCCTCAAACGGCCTCTCAGGCCGCCTGCGACAAGGTCGCGGGCGTCGGCGCATCGGATTCGGTGGCGCCCGGTCTCAATGCGTTGGTGTCACCTTCGCAAAAAGCCTGGTGCAGCACCTTGACCGCGTTGTCCTTGTCCTTGCCGCCGACGACGAACTGGACGTCGACCTTGCGGCCGGTGTCCTGGGCGGAGATCACCTCGATGCCGGCGGCATCAAGCGCCTTGAGACCTTCCAGCATAACGCTGAGACCGGTCAGGTCGCGTCCGATCACCGACACGATGGCCGAGCGTCGAGTGGCGATCCGCGCGGACGGATAGCGCTTCATCAGGTCCTGCTCGACCCGCTTCAAGAGCTTCAGCGGCGCCTCGACGTGGTGGACGATCGAATTGGCGTTCGACACCTTGGAGACGATTCGCACATTGTGGCGCGTCAGCACCTCGAGGATTGCCGCGTCGTAGCCCTTCACGCCGACCATGTCCTGCTCGAACACCTCGAAGGAGGTGACCGGAATGCCGGTGACCATTTCCACGCCCGGCGTCTCCGCCGGCTCCGCGTCGATCAGCGTGCCCGGATCTTCCGGCTCGAAGGCATTGGTAACGCGCAGCGGCACGCCGGCCTGGCGCAGCGTCTTGGCGGCGTTAGGGTGGATCGCCTCCATGCCCATGTTGGAAAGCTGGTCGGCCACGTCGTAATTGGTCCGGCCGATCTTGCGCACCGCATCCGTTCCGACCAGGCGCGGGTCGGCGCTGGAGAGATGGAACTCCTTGTGAATGATCGCCTCGCGCGCGCCGGAAAGCGCCGCGATCTGCGCGAAAGTCACCTCGGAATAGCCGCGGTCGTATTCGCGCATCAGGCCTTCGCGGCACTGCGCATAGCCGGTGACGATGGCCAGCTCGCGCTCGACGTCGATCTTGGAAAAGGCCATCTCGATGCGCTCGTTGAGGCTCGGCTGGCTTTCGTCGCGCCAGCCCGACAGGTCGACGAACCGCGCGTTGACATTGTGGCGGCGCAGCAGCAGCGCGAGGCTGTTTGCCGAATGCGCCTCGCCGAGGCCCGACAGCAGCTCGCGCGTCGTCATCATGTGTTCGGCCAGGTTGAAGTGGCCGTAGGAGCACAGGCGCTGCAGGTCGAGCAGGCAACCGCGCGCGCCCTCGATGCGCTCGCGCACGAACTCGTCGGCGGAATCGCGATCGGCGGATTCGTCGAAGATCTCGCCGTTGATGCGATACATCTCGCGCGCCACATCGTTCAGCGCTTCCATCCAGCCGTGGTCCTCGTCGGCATCCGCGAACAGCGCATAGACGCCCGGCTTGCCGGTCTTCTTGTCTTCCAGCAGCTTGTTGGTGATGCCGCCGAAGGCGGAGACCACGAAGACCCGATTGTACAGTTGGTCCTCGCCGCGGCTGCCGACAAGAATCGTGTCGACAAGCTCGCGGGCGCGGCTCATCGACGTGCCGCCGATCTTCTCAACGGTGTGCGCGCCGGCCGGAGTAGGCGTCGCTGCATCCACCCGGGGAAGGCTTTCGGGGGCGGTCATCTGTTCGTTCTCATTGGTCATTGTCGGATCAAACCCTTTTGTTGATCATCGTGCCGGACCGCTGGCAATCGCGACGCCCGGACAAGCGACCGGAAGCCGGCGTTCACGCCGGCCCCAAGGCATGCGGCGCGAACGCCGTCATGCAGTCTCATGGTGCACGGGCGGCGACCCTCGGCCGCACGCCCCGTCAAGTTCGGGAACAGGCCTCAGACGGCCTCGCTCTCCGGCGCGTAGGACCCATCCTCGCGGTGCACCTCGTTGCCGGTGACCGGCGGGTTGAACACGCAGGCGAGGATCATGTCCTCCTTGCCGCCGCGCAGGATGTGCTTGTCGTGCTTGTCGAGCGCATACATGACGCCGGGGCGGATCTCGTGGGTCTCGCCGGTGGCCAGATCGGTGATCGAGCCGTCGCCGGAGACGCAATAGACGCTTTCGAAGTGATGCTTGTAGTGAAACTGGCTCTCACTTCCCGCCTTGATCGTCGTGATGTGAAAGCTGAAGCCCATGTTGTCGTCCTTGAGCAACAGGCGCACGCTTTCCCAATTGCCGGCCGCGACCCTGCGGTCGGTCTTCTTGGCTTCGTGAAAATCCCTGACAATCATACTCTTTACTCCGCAGCAATGCTTGTGGACTGGACGCAGTTGGCAACCGCTTCCTCGAGGATATCGAGGCCGCGCTCGAACAGCGCCTTGTCGATATTCAGCGGCGCCAGGACCTTGACCACTTCGTCATAGGCGCCCGACGTTTCGATGATCAAACCGTTTTCGAAGCAGCGCGCGCAGATGTCGCTGGCAAGCTCCCCGGAGCCGACGTCGACGCCGCGCATCATGCCACGGCCCTTCAGCCGGGCACCCGGCAGCATGCTGCGCACCTTTTCCAGGCGCTTCTCGAGAATGTCGGCCCGTTCGTTAATGCCCTTCTGGAAGGCACCGTCCGACCAGTATTTCTCCAGCGCGACGCGCGCCGTCACGAAGGCGTGGTTGTTGCCGCGGAACGTGCCGTTGTGCTCGGCCGGACCGAAGATGTCGTACTCCGGCTTGATCAGCATCGCGGCGAACGGAAGACCGTAGCCTGACAACGACTTCGCCATGGTGACGAGGTCCGGCGACACACCCATTTCCTCGAAGCTGAAGAAGGTGCCCGTGCGGCCAACGCCGGCCTGAATGTCATCGATGATGAACAGCGCGCCGTTGTCGCGGGCGATCTGCTCGACGCGACGCACCCATTCGGCGCTCGCGGCGTTCAGGCCACCCTCGCCCTGGACGGTTTCCAACAGGATCGCGGCCGGCGCGTCGATGCCGCCCGACGGATCGCTGAGCATGGCTTCCAGCAGGTCGGCCGCATCGCCGCCCGACTTCAGGTAGTTGTCGAAGGGCATGCGCGTCACATCCGGCAGCGACACGCCGCCACCGCCACGGTGGTAGCCGTTGCCGGTCGCAGACAAGGCGCCCAGCGTCACGCCGTGGAAGCCGTTGGTGAAGGTGATCACATTGGTACGCTTGGTCACCTTGCGGGCCAGCTTCAGCGCCGCCTCGACGGCATTGGCGCCGGTCGGGCCCATGAACATGACCTTGTGGTCCATGCCGCGCGGCTTGAGGATGATCTCCTCAAAGGCGCCCAGGAACTCGGCCTTGGCCTTGGTATGCATGTCCAGGCCATGGGTCACGCCATCGGCACTGATGTAGTCGATCAGCGCCTGCTTCATGTCCGGGTCGTTGTGCCCGTAGTTGAGCGACGAGCAGCCGGCGAGGAAGTCGATGTAGTCATTGCCGGCACCGTCGCTGAGAAGAGCGCCAGTGGCCTTGGTGAACACCGTGGGGAAGCTGCGGCAATAGCTGCGGGCTTCCGACTCGCGGCGTGCGAAGATCGTACGGTCGTCAGTGTTGACGGTCGTCATGTTGCATCCTTTCGAGATGTCTCATGCTGAGATATGGCTTGGGAGAATGAAGTGGCGGCGGCGCGCGTCACGCAGCGCTGCGCGCCCTCTCCTCGAAGCGCAGTGTCACCATGTGCTCGGTGGCGTGCTCGCCATCGAAATGCGCATCGCGACGGAAATACGGCTCACGCAGCAGCTTCGCATCACGGCGGCGCGCGAGAGACGTGAACAACGCCCAGCTGGCGTCATTGTCGGAAGTGATGGTGGTCTTCAGGTGCTGCACGTTCTCACATGCATCCCGGTTCAGCAGCTCGGCGAGCAGACGCTTGCCAAGACCCTGGCCCTGCGCCGCCTCCGCGACCGCAACCTGCCAGACGAAGACCGTATCGGGCTGATCGGGGATAATATAGGCAGACACCCAGCCGACGATCTCGCCATCGCTTTCGCGTTCGGCGACGACACAGGTGTCGGCAAAGTGGTCGCATTGCAGCAGATTGCAATACATCGAATTTTCATCAAGGGGGCCGCATTCGCCGATCAGGCGCCAGATACTGGCACCGTCTTCGGCGGTCGGCTTTCGGAAAACGATGGCATCGTTTGTCCGGCGAGCGGATTTGATCGGGGTAAGGGACATGGAATCCTCTTCTCTGTTCGTGCTGGATATTACGTCTATCGAACTAGTTTTCAAGCTCAAGCGCCAAAAAAAATGGCAAAATGGCTGAAAACCAAGCGTTTCCCATACCCTACGGCGATCAAAAAATTCGCTTATCGAATAATATTTAGTCTGCTACCTAACCCGGAAACCGTGTCAAAGAGCCAATCCATGGAAAATCGGGTCCAAACCAGCCTCATCGCCCTGCGCCGCATCCTGCGGGCCACCGAATTGAACGCGCGCACGCTCGCGCGCGCGACTGGGCTGACCACCCCGCAGTTCATCGTGCTGTCGATCGTGGCCGAATCGGACGAGATTTCACCCAAGGGGATCGCGGCGCGTGCCGGCGTCGGACAGGCCACCGCCACGTCGCTGCTCGACAAGCTCGAGGCGCGCGGACTGGTGAAGCGCACCCGCGGCGAGATCGACCGGCGCGTGGTCTGGGTCACCGCCACCGACGCCGGGCGCGAGACGCTGAAGACCGCGCCGGACGCGTTGCAGGAGGTTTTCGCCTCCCAGTTCAACAAGCTGCAGGACTGGGAACAGGCGATGATCGTGGCGGTTCTGGAGAAGGTCGGCTCCATGTTGAACGCCGGCGCCATCGATGCCTCGCCGATGCTCGACGTCGGCGCGGTCGACCGCAAGCAGTAGCCTCCAGCCTAGAAGGCGACGGCAAGCCGCTTGAGAAACGCGACGAACCGGGGATCGCCGGCGCGCGCGATGTTGATGCGCAGGCCCGGACGATGCCGCGCGGGACCGGCCGCAAAAAATGTTCCCGGCGCCAGGAAGATGCTCTCGCGCGCCGCGCGCTGCGCGATCTCGAGGTCGCTGGCCCCCTCCGGCAGCTCCAGATAAGTGTAATAGCCGTGCCCGGGCGGGGAATGCGTCGCGAGGCCGAGCCGGGCGAACACGGCGGTGAGATCTGCGCTGGCCGCCTCGATCCGCTGTCCCAGCCGCTTCAGATGCTTGTCGTAGCGGCGCGAGGTCATCATGTCGGCGATCATCAGCTCGGAAAACCGCGAGCTGTTCACGGCGGTGATCATCTTCAGTTCCGCCAGTTCGTCGACGATGTCGGAGGCAGCGGCGATATAGCCGCTGCGAAAGCTCGCCGAGACCGTCTTGGAGAAGGAGCCGACGAATATCACGTTGCGCAACTGGTCGAGCGCGGCAAGCGGAACGCCGCGCGCACCGGGAAGATCGACGAAGGGATCGTCGTCGACCACGCGGAAGCCATGGGTCTCGGCGATCTGCAGGACGCCATGGGCGTGGGCGAGGTCGATCGAGCCGCCGGTCGGGTTCTGGGCATGGGACTGGGTAAAGAAAAACGCCGGGCGTTCGCGCTCGGCACAGGCCCGCAAGTCGTCCAGATCCGGCCCCTGCGGACCGCGTCGCACGCCCACCTGGCGCACCTGGGCGAATTTCAGCTTGGCGAAGAGCGGATAATAGCCGGGATCATCGACCAGCACGGTGTCTCCGGGCGAGAGATACCGACGGATGATCATATCGAGCGCATGATTGGCGCCGAAGGTGGTGACCACGCGTTCGGCGTTGAGCGCGATGTCGCGGGCGCGAAAGCGCGCGGCGATCAGCTCACGCAAGCCCCGATAGCCCTTCGGCGAGCCGTAGCCGGAGCTGTCGGCCGTCGCCTCCCCCGAGGCACCGAGCGCGCGCTTGGGCAGGATGCCGTCCATCCAGGCGGCCGGCGGGCGACCGTCGCCGACACGAAGCTGATAGTTCTGGTCGAGCTGCGCGCGCAGCAGCGACACGCTGTCGACAGCCTCCACCAGATGCGGCGGCGCCTCGTCGCCCCGCACCGGCCGTGCCGATGACACGACCGAAAAGCCGGCGCCCGGACGCGCGGCGATCAGACCGAGCGAGACAAGCCGGTCGTAGGCCTCCACCGCCGTGTTCTTGGAGACGCCGAATTCCTCAGCCGCCCGGCGGATCGAGGCAAGCTTCGCGCCGGGCGGAAGCAGGCCCTCCTCGACCCTGCGGCGGATCTCCGCGACGATGGATTCGGTCTTGGTCACACGCTCGCCTCCAAACTGTACCAGTTTTCGTATCGGTATGGTTTTGGCATATTTTCCCGGACTGTACCTTCTCGCAGTCGCTCCGGCCACCTAATCCGATCCCTGACAAAAAACACGATGAGCGGAGTGCATCCGCGCGCCGTCGGCTCCGTCTTTCGCGCCATACGCGTCGGACGCCGGGCGTGTCCTGCCAATCCGCTCCAACTCGGTCAGCGCCGCGAGCCCGCGGCGCACAGGGAGACAGTCATGAGTGACCCCACATCGCCGCGCCGCACCTACAGCTCCCGCATCGAGGGCCTGCGCGCGCTGGAGCCGGCCGACCGTCTGGCGCGGCTTGCCGAGACCGCTGGCCTCTCCGCCGAGGACAGCGCGGCACTTGCCGGAAACGCGCTTCCGATCACCACCGCCAACGGCATGATCGAGAACGTCATCGGCACCTTCGAACTGCCGCTCGGCATCGCCTCCAACTTCACCGTGAACGGGCGCGACTATCTGGTGCCGATGGCGGTGGAAGAGCCCTCCGTCGTCGCGGCGGCCTCCTATATGGCCCGCATCGCGCGCGGCTGCGGCGGCTTCGTCACCTCCAGCGACGCGCCGATCATGCGTGCGCAGATCCAGGTCTTGGGCGTGGGCGACGTGCATGGCGCGCGCCAGCGCCTGCTTGGCGCGCAGGCCGAACTGATCGAGAGGGCCAACGCCCGCGACACCGTGCTGATCGGTCTCGGCGGCGGCTGCAAGGCGATCGAGGTCCAGACCTTCGAAACCTCGCCGGTCGGGGCGATGGTCGTCCTGCATCTCTTGGTCGACGTGCGCGACGCGATGGGCGCCAACACGGTCAACACCATGGCCGAGACCATCGCGCCGCGGGTCGCGGAGATCGCAGGCGGCTCCGTGCGGCTGCGCATTCTCTCCAATCTCGCCGACCGCCGCCTGGCCCGTGCCCGCGTCGAGCTGACGCCGGAGGCGCTGACGACCAAGACGCTCGATGGCGCCGATGTCGCGCGCGGCATGGTGGAGGCCTGCGCGCTGGCGCTGATCGACCCCTACCGGGCCGCCACCCACAACAAGGGCATCATGAACGGCATCGACCCGGTTGTCGTCGCCACCGGTAATGACTGGCGCGCCATCGAGGCCGGCGCCCATGCCTTTGCCGCGCGCAGCGGTAAGTACACCTCCCTCACCCATTGGGAGCTGACGCCCGAGGGCAATCTCACCGGCACCATCGAGCTGCCGCTGGCGCTCGGCCTCGTCGGCGGCGCGACCAAGACCCATCCGGCGGCGCAGGCCGCTCTCAAGGTGCTTGGCGTCACCAGCGCCCAGGAGCTGGCGGAGGTCACCGCCGCCGTCGGTCTGGCGCAGAACATGGCGGCGCTGCGCGCGCTTGCCACCGAAGGCATCCAGAAGGGCCACATGGCCCTTCATGCCCGCAACATCGCGATCGTCGCCGGCGCCAAGGGGCCGGAGGTCGACGCCATCGCCAAGGCGCTCGCCGCCTCAGGCGATGTCAGCGTCGGCAAGGCGAAGGAACTGCTGGCCGCCAGATAACGGCCGGCGAGACGGAGACCGCCGACCGGAAAACTTCCGAAACGGCGGTTCCACCATAAAACGGGAAGGAAACACTCATGACGAATTCAAGCAGGCGTTCATTCCTGCGCGGTGCCGGCGTTGCGGCCCTCGCAGCTCCGGCCGTGGTCGCGGCCTCCTCGGTCCGGGCGCAAGGCGCGACCAAGTGGCGGATGCAGGCGCTTTGGGGCGGCGGCACCACGCCGATGCTCTATGAAGAGCGGTTCTGCGAGCGCGTCAAGCAGCTCACCGGCGGCAGCCTCGAGATCACGCCGTTTGCCGGCGGCCAGATCGTGCCGAGCGCACAGGCCTTCGACGCGGTGCGCGGCGGTGCCTTCCAGCTGATGAAGACCTTCGACGGCTACACCGCCGGCAAGATCCCGGCGCATGGCTTCACCTCCACGGTGCCCTTCGGCTTCCCCGAGGCGGACCAGTATGAGGCATGGTTCTACGAGCGCGGCGGTCTTGAGCTTGCGCGCAAGTCCTATGCGCCTGCCGGCCTGACCTACATCGCGCCGACCGTCTACGGCGAGGAGCCGATCCACTCCAAGGTCGAGATCCGCAAGATCGCCGACATGAACGGCCTGAAGGGCCGCTTCGTCGGTCTCGCCTCCGCCGTGATGGCCGACTTCGGCGTCACCGTCTCGCCGCTGCCGACCTCGGAAGTCTATTCCGCGCTCGACAAGGGCCTGATCGACTTCGCCGACCGCGGCGACATCAAGGCGAACTATGAGGAAGGCCTGCATGAGGTCTCCAAGTATCTGATCCTGCCGGGCGTGCACCAGCCGAGCACCGCGACCTCCTATGTCGCCAACACCGCCGCCTACGGCCAGTTGGACGACCAGCAGCGCGGCGCGCTGGAAGTGGCCGCGCGCGAGGTTTCCGGCGCCCTGCGCCAGGACATTCTTGTGGCCAACGCGGAATACACCGCGAAGTTCGAGGAAGCCGGCGTCGAGGTCATCATGCTGGATCCCGCCGATGTGGCCGAGGCGCGCGGCAAGGCCGTCGCCGCCTGGGAAAAGGCAACCAATGGCGACGCGCTCGCCATGGAAATGATGGACACGCAGCGCGTCCTGATGAAGGATTTGCGCCTGCTCTGATCCCGCCACCGATCCATCCGGATCGACCCGCCCGGCCCCACTGGCCGGGCGGTCTCCATCTTTCTGCGAGGCCATCGACATGCATGCCGCGGCACGGGCGCTCACCGCGCTCAACAAGGCGCTGTTTTCGCTCACCAAGTGGCTGGTCTATGCGATTGCCGGCCTGATGCTCTTCGAGGTGTTTTCCCGCTACAGCCTGGAAAACCCGACCTCCTGGGCGCCGGAACTCGCGACCCTGCTGTTCGGCCCGTTCTTCCTGCTCGGCGGCCCCTATCTGCTGCACAGCGGCGGACATGTCGCCGTCGATATCCTTTCGGCACGCGCCAGCGGCCGTCTGGCGGTCGTGCTGAAGATCTGCGCCGCGCTGCTGGCGCTGCTCTTCGGCGCGATCCTCTTGTGGTTCAGCGCCCCGCTCGCCCATCAGTCCTACACCTACGCCGAGACCAGCTATTCCGCCTGGAACCCGGTGATCTGGCCGGTCAAGGCGGTGCTGCCGCTCGCCGCCCTGCTCCTCATGCTGCAGGCGCTCGCCGAGCTTGTCTTTCTGACGCCCGAGCGGGGAGCGACGTGATGGAATCCTCGTTCATTCTCGTCGGCATGTTCGCCTCGCTCGTGCTGCTGATGCTCACCGGCGCGGGACTGGCCTTCGTGCTGGGTGCCATCGCCTTTCTCGCCACCGTCACCATCTGGGGGCCGAGCGCGCTGATCGTCACCGTGCTCAACACCTTCGAGACGATGACGTCGGAAGCGTTGATGGCGATCCCGCTCTATGTGCTGATGGCCTCGATCCTGCAGAAATCCTCGATCATCGACGACCTCTACACGGCGATGGAAACCTGGTTCCAGGGCCTGTCCGGCGGGCTTGCCATTGGCACCATCGTGATCTGCACGATCATGGCGGCCATGACCGGCGTCGTCGGCGCGGCGGTGGCAGCCATGGGCATTCTCGCCCTGCCCTCGATGCTGGCGCGGCGCTACCACCCGCCGCTGGCGCTCGGCGCGATCTGCGCCGGCGGCACGCTCGGCATTCTCATTCCGCCCTCGGTCGTCACCATCGTCTATGCGATCACCGCCCAGATCTCGATCGGCAAGATGTTCATCGCCGGTGTCGTGCCGGGCATCATCCTGGCAACCGGCTATTGCCTCTATATCTACATCCGCGTGCGGCTGAACCCGTCGCTGGCGCCGGTCGCCGAACCCGTCGCCCGCGTCAGCCTTGCCGCCCGGCTTGCCACGCTGAAGACGCTGGTGCTGCCGGCCTTCGTCATCACCAGCGTGCTCGGCACGATCTACATGGGTCTTGCCACGCCGACGGAAGCCGCCGCCGTCGGCGTGCTCGGCGCGCTGGTGTCCGCGGCTATTTCCGGGCGCCTGAAGCTCTCCAGCCTGTCGTCCGCGGCAACCGACACGCTGCGCGTCACCGCCATGATCCTGTGGATCACCATCGGCGCGCGCGCCTTCATCTCGGTCTTCGTCGCCACCGGCGGCGCGGACTCCGTGCTCGGCTTCGTGGAGACGCTCGAGGCTTCGCGCTGGGTGGTGCTGGGCGCCATGCTGCTGGTGCTGATCCTGCTCGGGCTGTTCCTGGACGAGATCGGCATCATCCTCTTGTGCGTACCGGTCTTCCTGCCCATCGTGAAGACGCTCGGCTTCGATCCGCTGTGGTTCGGCGTGCTCTTCATGATCACCGCGCAGATGGCCTATATCACCCCGCCCTTCGGCTACACGCTGTTCTACCTGAAGGGCGTGCTGCCCGAGGGGATCGGCATCGGCCAAGTCTATCGCGGCGTGCTGCCGTTCTTCGCGATCCAGCTCGTGGTTCTCGTACTCTTCATCCTGTTCCCGGATATCGTCACCTGGCTGCCGGAAGCGGCGTCCGCGAGGCTGAAGTAAAGCCATGACCACGGACCGCGTCACCCTCTTCGAGGTCGGCCCCCGCGACGGGCTGCAGAACATCAAGGTCTTCGTGCCGACCAAGGACAAGATCGCGCTGGTCAACGCCCTGTCACGGACGGGGCTGACCAAGATCGAGGCGGCGAGTTTCGTCAGTCCGCGCTGGGTGCCGCAAATGGCCGATGGCGCCGAGGTGGTGGCGGGGATCGAACGCGTTCCCGGCGTTGCAATCGCCGCGCTGACGCCGAATCTCAAGGGCTATCAGGCGGCAAAAGCGGCGCGTGTCGACGAGGTCGCGGTCTTCGCCTCGGCCTCCGAAGGCTTCAGCCGGGCCAATCTCAATTGCTCGATCGCCGAGAGCCTGGAGCGGTTCCGGCCGCTGATGGAGGAGGCGCACGCCGACGGCATGCCGGTGCGCGGCTATCTCTCCTGCGTGATCGCCTGCCCCTATGATGGCGCGACCGCACCGAAGGCGGTGGCAGGGGTGGCCGAAAAACTTCTGGAAATGGGCTGCTACGAGATTTCGCTGGGCGACACCATCGGCGCGGGCAATTCCGCGTCGCTGTCCGCCCTGCTCGACGCCGTGCTGGACCGGATCCCGGCCAAAAAGCTCGTCGGGCATTTCCACGACACCGGCGGCACGGCGCTTGAGATGATCGAGGTGGCTCTCGAGCGGGGCTTGCGGGTGTTCGATGCCTCCGCCGGCGGGCTTGGCGGCTGTCCCTATGCGCCGGGCGCACGCGGCAATGTCGACACGCTGGCGGCGCTGCGCCGGATCGAGGCGCTCGGCTTTTCCTGCGGCATCGACTCCGCCGCACTGGAAGAGGCCACGCGGATCGCGGCGCGGATCGGCTCCGCAGTCGACTAAACTGAAAAAATCCGGCCGCACGGGGCAAGAGGCAAGCGATGTCGCCCCGCGCGGCCGGCCGCTCCGCCGTCATCGCTGAAGGCGGAGCGAAGCGAAACCGCTTACGACTTCGGCAGAAGCACGCCGTCGATCACATGGATGACGCCGTTCGACTGGTCGACATCGGCAATCGTGACGGTGGCCATGTTGCCCTGACCGTCCTCGATCACGATCTTTCCGTCCTTGGTGCGGGCGGTGAACTCGCAACCGCCCACGGTCTTGACCGGATGCGCGCCGCCGTCGTCGGCGATCATCTTGTTGATCGCGTCCGACATCGCATCGGCGGCGACCACATGACAGGTCAGGATCTTGGTGAGCTGGTCCTTGTTCTCCGGCTTCAGCAGGCCTGCCACCGTGCCCTCGGGAAGCTTGTCGAAGGCGTCATTGGTCGGCGCGAAGACGGTGAACGGCCCCTCGCCCATCAGCGTTTCGGCCAGGCCCGCCGCCTGCACCGCGGCCACCAGCGTGGTGTGGTCCTTGGAGTTGACGGCGTTTTCGACGATCGTCTTGTCGGCATACATCGGCGCGCCGCCGACCATCGGGTTGGACGCCTTCGCCACACCGGTCGCGACCGCGGCGGTGACGACTGCGGTGACGGCGGCCGTCGCCAGAAGGGTCTTTGCTTCCTTGATCATACGTCTCTCCTGTCAGTTCCAAATCTGGGTGACCGCGCCGGGCGAGCGGTTTCGATCGTTGCGGTCAGGGGAGTTACCGGCGGGCGGAGAGAAAAGTTTCAGGACAGGCGATCACACGCCCGTGAGCGGGTGCCGGGCAGACACGAAAATGGGCCGCGCCCGATGGCGCAGCCCCTGACGCAGGCAGGACGGGTCGGAGGATCTAGTCCGGAATGAGCTGGCCGGAATAGACCACCGGGCCGGTGGGAGCGCCGGTCGGCGAGCCGCCGCGCGGTTCCACGCTGACCGCGAGCACGCCATCGGCGGCGATGCCGTTGCGGTCCAGATCGGCCGTTATGGGAGTGGACACGTCGATGACGCCGAGCGACCGCGGTGCTAAATCCGGGCCGACGTACCAAAGCTCAAGATCGTTGTCCTCCGGCTTTTCCGCCGAGACGGGCCGCACGCTGACCTGACGGCCGGCGAGATCCACCTTGACGATCAGGGCGGGCAGGCCCGCGTCGCGGTTGACGACGGCGATATAGGACTGCCCCTGCGGCGGCGGCAGGACGTCGCGGATATAGTAGCCTGACCCCAGGCCGATCATCAGCGCGACAAAGCCGGCCGCATAGGCCAGCCGTGCCCGTCCGTGTCCGCGCGCCGGCGCATCCTCGATCGACACGGTCACTGCCTCGCGGTCCAGCTCGGCCTCGATAAGCGGCAGCAGGCCGTCCGGTGCGGGCAACTCCTCAAGGGTCTGCGACAAGGGCGCCAGACGGGTCTCCCAGGCCTCTATTTCGCGGGCGAGACGGGCGTCGTCGACGCGCAACCGCTCCACCCGGCGCCGGTCCGCGGCGGAAAGCGTGCCGAGGACATATTCCCCGGCCAGTGCTGTGCATTCGTCGTCCGTCATGAGGTGCCCAAACACGTCTTCAGGGCGGCAAGCCCTCGAAACAGCCACGTCTTGATCGTCCCGACCGGACGGTCGAAACGCTCGCTCAGATCCTCGCGGGAGTATCCTTCATAATAGGCAAGCAGCACGCAGCGCCTGTGATCGCTCTCCAGGCTTGCCAGACACGCCTTCAGCGCCTCCAGATCCCAGGGAGCGGGATGTTCGGTCGGATCCGCAACCCGCATCATCGGATCCTCGTCGTCCTCGCCGCGCGCGCCGTCGAACAGGGCGCTTGCCCGTCCGCGCGCGCGAACCGCATCGATGGCGGCGTTGCGCGCGATGGTCACGAGCCATGTCACCGGCGCGGCGCGCGTCGGATCGAACCCGTCCGCGTAACGCCAGACCCGGAGATAGGCCTCCTGCATCACGTCCTCGGCGAGGGACCTGTCCTTGCAGATACCGAGCACCGCGCCGAAAAGTTTCGCGCTGGTTCGCCCGTAGAGATCGCGGAACGCCATCCGGTCGCCGACAGCGACCGCGTCAAGCAGCCCGGCCAGATCGGATGCGGAGGATGTCGCATCCGCGGATGCGCCAGAAGCAATTGTCATTCAGCAGAGACTCCCGTCTGCACAACCTATGACAAGAAACACCGGACCTGTCGAATGCCTGTGATTCAAGAACGGCCCCATCGTCGCGGCGCGGCGGCACACAATCAAGCCCGCATCGCCCGAACCCGGCCCGGCAGAAAAATTTCCGGTTTTTCCCGGGTCCCTTGAAACCTTTTGCCCGGTCGCACGGTAGCTCCTTCATGCACGGCCGGAAAGCCGACGCTTTTTTCGCAACGACGCAGCAAGAAACAGCAGGAGCCATCATGAAGCGCATTCTCCTTTCCATCGCCCTGATCGCCGCCGCCGGCACCGCTTCCGCCGACGACCACGCGATGGGCGTCGAAGCCATGGACCAGTCGGTCGCAAACGGCATCGTGTCGGCCGCCAAGGTGACGGCCGAGAACAACGGCTGGCTGGTGGTGCACCGCACCGACGGCAGCAAGCCCGGCCCCGTTGTCGGCTACGCCCCGATCCGCGCCGGCGAGACCACCGACGTCGCCGCGATCCTCAGCGAGCCGGTCGCATCCGGCGACAAGCTGATGCTGATGGTCCACGGCGAGGACGGCGGCATGAAGACCGGCGGCTTCGAATATTCGCTGGGCGCCAAGGAAGACGGGCCGGTCAAGGTCGACGGCAAGCTGGTGATGACCGTCATCACCGCGCAATAACGCCGGCGGAAGACCGGCGACGCGGGACGAGCGGCCCCATCGGCTCCCCTCCCCGTCCCGCGCGACAGGACGAAAAAGGCGCCCGGACAGGCCGTCTTTTTCGTCCTTTTCATTGAATCGGCTTTCGTGGCGGCCAGCGAAGGCTACTCCCATTCAAGTTCGCTGAACGCCTGCTGGGCATTGCGCTTCGCCAGCGCCTCGAACTGGAGAAGGTGGGCGAAGGCCTGCTGGTCGACCTCGACCGATCCGATCATGTCGCCGCCCGCCTCGATATGCGCGCGCATGCGATCGCGAAGGTTCACCAGATAGGCCAGTGTGTCGGCCTGCGCCCGCGCCAGATCGATGGGCTCCCCGTGGCCTGGAACGACATGCGCCGGCTTGAGCGCCGCGATTGCCTCAAAGGCCTCGATCCAGCCGCGCAGGCTGGAGACGTCGAGCAGGCCGAGCAGGCGGTCGGCGAAGACGATATCGCCCGAAAACACCACCCGTTCGTCGGCAAGCCAGACGAAGCTGTCGCCCGGCGTATGGGCCGGAGCGGGATGCACGATCTCGATGCGCCGCCCGCCGACCTCGATTTCCATGCGATCCTCGAAGGTCTCCGGCGCATGGATCGCCTCTGTGCCGTCGAGCGCGGGGCCGAGCAACTGGCCCAGCATGGTGAACTGAAGCGAGGCCCGCGATTTCTGGTCCGCGACGGCCGCGGCGGAGGCGATCACCCGCGCGCCACGCTCCATCCAATAGGCATTGCCGAGCCATCGATGGTCCTGCCCGCCGGTATCGATGACAAGCACCACCGGCTTGTCGCTCACGGTCGCAATCGCCGCGTCGAGCGCAGCGGCGCCTTTCCGGCTGCCGCCCGGATCGACCAGCACCAGCCCGGCGTCGGTGTCGATCACCCCGAAGGTCGCGTTGTTGGCAAGATTGTCGGGCGAGCGCTGCGCAAGCTCTCCGACGATGGCAAACGTCGTGGCGGTCACGGGCAGAACGCGCAGCTCAGACGCCGCGCGCGCAAGATCGGCCCTCCCCAAGACCGCAAGGGCAACCGCGACAACCAGAACTCCTGCCACACGGCGCAAGGGTCGATGGCGCGGCTCAGGCGTCCCCGTTTGATGTTGGATCGTCATGTCCACCCTCTCCCTTCTGCCTTTCACCGGCCCGACGAACGACAGACCCGCGCGCGGCGGGAACCGGATGTCCCTGCCATTTCGATTTTCGTCCTCTCCGATTTGTCTGAAGGGCGACAATGACCTGCGTCAAAACATGACAATAATTTCGAATATATGATTTAATGAAATATATGGGGAGTCGACTGGTGAATGCCGTTTTCGCCAATCTGGGCACGCTAATTATATACAAAGGATATGGGTTTTATTGATTAATAACATCGTTAAATTTTACAATTAAAGCACTTGTCGTGCGAGCCGGCAGAAAAGCCGGACCCGACAGCCCCTTCCGACCAACAGCCGAGATCACCTGCATGGCATTTGTCCCCGACGACCAGAAATCCCTGACGTCCCTCGTCAACGCGATCGGGGCGAGTGCCGCGATTTTCAGTGCCGACGCACGGGACAATTTCGACATCCTGGCCGCCAACCGCCCCTTTGCGACCATGCTCGATCGCGACACCGACACCATGGCCGGAGCGCGCCTGTCCGACATTTTTCCCCGCTATCTGACCCAGCCCCTGTCGGAACGCATTGTCGAATGCCTGTCCACGCAAAACACGACGGAAACCGAACTGGTGATCGACCGTGGCGGACGGGTCTCCTGGTGGCGGTTCGTCTATTCCCCGATCCTGTCCGGAGAAGGCGCCACCCGTCAGGTCCTGAACACCTGCATCGACATTACCGAAAAGAAACTGCTGGAGACCTCGTTGAGCCAGTCGCGCAGCCGGTTTGAGGCCGTTGTCGAAGCCGCCTATGACGGCATTATCTCCGTCGACCGCGAACATCGCATCGTGCTGTTCAACAGCGCCGCCTGCGAGATCTTCAAGATCGAGCGGGACGCGGCCATCGGTCGCCCACTGGAAACACTGATCCCCTCCCGGTTTCGCGACAAGCACACCGGCTATCTGGAGGGGTTCAAACGCTCGCCGATCAACTCGCGGCCGATGGAATCGCGCGTCGCGGTCATGGGGCTGCGCTCCGACGGAACGGAGTTTCCCGCGGAGGTGACAATCGCGAAGATCAAGGTGGGCGACGAGGTCGAATTCACCGCCGTCGTGCGCGACATCTCCGAACGCGCGAAACTGATCGACGAGTTGCAGCGCGCCGCGATCAAGGATCCGCTGACAGGGGTCTACAACCGCCGCCAATTGTCCAAGATCCTCGTCGACGAAGTCGAACGCTGCCGCCGCTTCGATCACCTGATGACGCTGGCGATGATCGACCTCAACGGGTTCAAGAGCATCAACGATACCCATGGACATCACATCGGCGACGAGGTTTTGACCGCCTTCACACGCTGCCTGCGCGCGAACCTGCGCGATGTCGACACCGTCGGCCGCTGGGGCGGCGACGAATTCATGATCATCTGGCCGGAAACCGGCGAACAGGACGCCGTCCAGGCGGTGAATCGCATCCGCAAGGCCCTTGCCGACGTCGCGCAGTCTCTCTCCGTGGCGGGCGTGTCCATCCACTTCAGCATCGGCTTTCAGGAAACCGACGGATCGCTGGAGGCCGAGGAGATGATCCTTCGCGCCGACAAATTGCTCTACCGGGAAAAACGCGCAATCAGCCTGAAGCCGGCCTGAAGCCGGTCTGACCCGCACCCTCCGCGGATCTGAGGATCATCGACCGGGGGCGGCCGGCACGGGCTTTCCGCCCAAAGACCCGACCTGTGCAAATCGCCCTGTAGATTATCCCGCATTTTTGTGCATTATTTCCGACAGGACGGAGAGAATGCATAGATGCAAGATTTTGCGACAACGCTGTGGAATGCGGTCGGGCTGATCCTTCTGGGCGATGCCGATCTGATCGAGATCATCGCGCTGTCCCTGCGGGTGACCCTGAGCGCGGTCGTCATTGCCTGCCTGATCGGCCTGCCGCTCGGCGCGCTAGTCGGTGCGTTCCGCTTTCCCGGGCGCGGGGTCGTGACCGTATTGCTGAACGCGCTGATGGGGCTTCCGCCCGTCGTCGTCGGCCTGGTCGTCTATCTGATGTTGTCCGCCGCCGGGCCGCTCGGGCCGTTGCGGCTGCTCTACACGCCGACGGCAATGATCATCGCCCAGACGATTCTGGTCACGCCCATCGTGGCAGCACTCACGCGCCAGGTGATCGAGGATCTGCACAGCGAATATGCCGAACAGTTCGCCTCGCTCGGCGTCGGCCCGCTCGACCGGGTGGCCGCGCTCTTATGGGATGCGCGCTACAGCCTGCTGACGGTCGCGCTTGCCGGCTTCGGCCGCGCCGTAGCGGAGGTCGGCGCCGTGATCATCGTCGGCGGCAACATCAATCACGTCACGCGGGTGATGACGACGACCATCGCGCTGGAGACCTCCAAGGGGAACCTCGAACTCGCGCTGGCGCTCGGCGTCGTGCTTCTCGCGATCGCGGTGATCGTCAACGCCGCCGTGATGGCCCTGCGCGCCTCCGCCGTGAGGTCCGCCTATGCCTGATGCCTGCCTGAAGACAATCGACGGCGGCTACGTGACGCCGGCAAGCGCACCGGCACCGCTCCTGATGCAGGCGCGCGGGGTCTCCTTTCGCCCGCAGGGCAAGCCGCTGGTGGACGACATCGACCTCGACATCCGCGAGGGCCGGCGCCTCATCGTCATGGGCTCGAACGGGGCCGGAAAAAGCCTGCTGATGCGCCTGTTGCACGGCCTGATCGCCCCAACCTCCGGCGAGGTCGTCTGGCGCGGCAAGCCGCTCGACCGCACGGCCATGCGCGAGCAGGCCATGGTGTTCCAGCGCCCGGTGATGCTGCGCCGCTCGGTGATCGCCAATCTGCAGTTCGCCCTCGCCGTGCGCGGCATCGGCGGGGCGGAACGACGCCGGCGCGTGGAGGAAGCGCTGGAGCAGGCGCGTCTCGGCGATCTGGCCAAACGGCCGGCGCGGGTCCTGTCGGGCGGTGAGCAACAGCGTCTTGCCCTCGCCCGTGCGCTCGCCTGCACGCCGCGCCTGCTGTTTCTGGACGAACCCACCGCCAGCCTTGACCCCGCGTCGACGCTTGCGATCGAGAACCTGATCGCCACCGCCCATGCCCGCGGCATCACCATCGTCATGATCACCCACGACAAGGGCCAGGCCCGTCGCCTGGGCGACGACATCGCCTTCCTGCACGCCGGACGTCTGGTCGAAACCGGTCCCGCTGCCCGCGTGCTTGAAACCCCGAGTTCGGGCGCCGCGCGCGCCTGGCTGGAGGGGCGTCTTTATCTCGACGACCTCTCCTCCCCCCACACGTCCCCGACACCCTGAACACCTGGGAGCCTTATATGTTCAGACGTCAGTTCCTCTCCCTCGCACTCGCCGGCACGCTTGCCGCGACACTGGCCGCCGGCGGATCCGCGCCGGTTTCTGCGGCCGACGAGAAGTTCATCATCGTGCAGTCGACCACCTCGACCCAGAACTCCGGCCTGTTCGACCACCTGCTGCCGATCTTCAAGGACAAGACCGGCATCGAGGTGCGCGTGGTTGCCGTCGGCACCGGCCAGGCGATCCGCAACGCGGCCAATGGCGACGGCGACGTGCTCTTTGTGCATGCCCGCCCGGCGGAGGAAAAATTCGTCGCCGCCGGCGACGGCGTGAAGCGTCATGACGTCATGTACAACGACTTCGTGATCGTCGGCCCGCCGTCCGACCCGGCCGGTATCGCCGGCTCCTCCGATGTGGTCGACGCCCTCACCAGGATCGCCGCCGCCAAGGCGCCCTTCGCCTCGCGCGGCGACGACAGCGGCACCAACAAGGCCGAATTGCGCCTGTGGAAGGAAGCCGGCATCGACATCGGCGCGGCGTCCGGCGACTGGTACCGCGAGACCGGCTCCGGCATGGGCGCGACGCTCAACACCGGCACCGGCATGGGCGCCTACATCATGACCGACCGCGCCACCTGGATCGCCTTCGGCAACAAGGGCGACTACACAATCGCGGTCGAGGGCGACAACCGCATGTTCAACCAGTACGGCATCATCCTGGTGAACGCGGAAAAGCACTCCAACGTAAAGAGCGAGCTCGGCCAGACCTTCGTCGACTGGGTGATTTCCGAAGAGGGCCAGGCGGCCATCGCCAACTACAAGGTCGACGGCCAGCAGCTGTTCTTCCCGAACGCTCCCGCCGGAAGCTGATCTTTCCGCCTGCGCCGGCACACCCCGGCGCAGGCCCCTTCCCCGGCCCGACCCGGCCGGGCCCCGCGCGTCACCCCCTTGGTGCAGCGGCAGGCCGAGCCCCGGGGTTCGCCGTACCCCCTTCCTTCACGCCTTTTCCGGAGACCAGCGATGCGCCTTGCGCTTGCGACCGCCGTTGTCCTGTCCCTCTTCACAAGCCCCACCATGGCCGAACCGACCGTCAAACTGCATGCTGCCGGCAGCCTCAAGGCCGCGATGAGCGACATCGCCGACCTGTATGAAAAAACCCACGGCGTGACCGTCGCCCGCGCCTTCGGCCCGTCCGGCCTGCTGCGCGAACGCATCGAGGGCGGCGAGGCGGCCGAGGTCTATGCCTCGGCCAACATGAAGCACCCGACGACCCTTGCCACGGCCGGCAAGGCCGGTCCCGTCGCACTCTTCGCCCGCAACCGGCTTTGCGCGCTGGCGCAGGCGGATCTGGCGGTGGAGACGGAGACGCTGCTTGCCACCCTGCTCGATCCGCAAGTGCGCGTCGGAACCTCCACCCCCAAGGCGGACCCGGCCGGCGACTATGCCTTCCAGGTGTTCGACAAGGCGGAGGCCTTCTCAAGCGGTGCAACCGAGGCGCTCAAGGCCAAGGCGTTCCAACTGACCGGCGGCAAGGACAGCGCCAAGGCTCCGGAGGGGCGCAACCCCTACGGCTGGGTGATGGAGAGCGACAAGGCGGATCTCTTCCTGACCTATTGCACCAATGCGGTGCTGGCGCAGCGCGATGTGCCCGAGCTGAAGATCGTCGCCCTTCCCGAGGCGCTGAGCGTCGGCGCGAACTACGGCCTGACGGTGGTGAACGACGCGCCTCAGGCCGCCTGGCAGCTCGCGGTCTTCATCCTGTCCCCGGCCGGTCAGGAAATCCTGGCCTCCTACGGTTTCACCGCCGCCGGCGCCCTCTGAGTGGCGCAACCCCGGCCTTGCGCGCCCCAAAACCTGCGGAAACCAGGGGGTGCGCGCGGCCGAAACCGTTGAAAAAAGGCCGCAGACAATAAAAAATTCAAACGATCACGAAAACGTGACGTTTACCATGTCACGATTGCGCCTCATGTCCGTCACATTCCCGCCTTTGAAAAATATCTTTCGATATCAATTCGTTACCTGACCGCTCTCGACACTGGTAAACAGTTCCCTAATGAAATCCGTTCGGTTTGTGATCCATATTACGGTTTCGTCAGGATGTTTGAGCGAGTGTCGCCAGTGTCGCGTCTAGACTATCTGGACGTTGGACACCAAATCTTAACGGTATCGACATTCAGGCGCTCACCGATGCGTAAAAATCGGGTTCGCCAGGCCGTGGGAGGCGCGAATGTTTGGCTTGAAGCGACTTGGGCGACGAACGGCACTTGCGGCCGCACTCGCCATGACAGTTACCGGCGGCAGCGCCCTCGCGCTCGACGCCGCGGCGGACACCACGCTCCAGAAGGAAGACAGGGAAACCTTTCTCCTTCCAAGTGACCGGCTCGCCGTCACGCTTGGAACGCCGGTGGGCGCATCCTCCGGCTCGGACGATTATGCGATCTGGGTCGGCGAAGTCGAGCTCAACGGACGCACCGCCGTCTGGGTCGAGCTGATCGACGAGCACGGCGAGGTCATCTACGACAGTGAAGTGGCGCATAACGAGACCCACCTCCTGCCGAACGGCCGGGCGGTGGTCGTGCGCGCCCTTCTCGACGACAGCCAAGGCGCGACCCAGACGGTCGCCAAGACCGACGAGTCGCGGGTTGCCCCCGATGCCCGGCTGGTCGTGACCCGCCGGGTGGTCGATGCTCCGTCCGTGCAGACGGCGATCGAGTTCATCGAGCAGACGCCGACCGAGGAGCCCTCCGCCATGGAGCGGATCGCCTCCTTCGGCGAGCGGATCTGGAGCGCGATCGTGGCAAGCTTCACCGCCGCAACCGACGGCGTGCGTGTCGCGTGGACCTGGCTGACGGAACCGTTCCGCGCCTGACCCGTTCTTGCTGTATCAGACGCTGCGACAAACCGTCCGCGACCCTCGCGGACGCATGAGACATACAGGTTCCGGCGCGGGCAAGCTTCCCCGCATTCCGACGCCGGCCTCCCGTATCGGGCCACCCGTTTCCGCAGCACCGCGCGCGGCGACGGTTGGCCCGAAACTTTTCCGCCTCCCGCGCGAAAAAACGCTAATCCATCAAGGACACACGGGCGTAAGAAGAAATTGCAAGCGCCCCTGGATCCGGACTTTCATGGATAATGATTGAAAAAGAAATTTCCGCCGCAACCCTCGTCTGGTTCCGTAACGATCTGCGCATAGATGACAATCCTGCCCTGACGGACGCCCTGAATGGCGAGGGTCCCGTCCTCGCGCTTTATGTCCTCGACGACGAGACCGAAAACCTCCGGCCGCTCGGTTCCGCAAGTCGCTGGTGGCTGCATCACTCGCTGACCGCCCTTCGCGACGATCTCGAAAAGCTCGGCGTTGCGCTCATCCTGCGCCAGGGCCCTGCGGCATCGGCAATCGACGATGTCCTGCGCGAGACCGGGATCACCCGCGTGGTCTGGAACCGACGATACGATCCGGGCGGCGTGGCGGCCGACACCTCGATCAAGGCGGAGCTGAAACGCCGGGGCGTGGAGACGGCGAGCTTCAACGCCGCCCTTCTCATCGAGCCGTGGGAGGTGAAGACCGGCAGCGGCGATCCCTACAAGGTGTTCACCCCGTTCTGGCGCGCCGCGCGCGCCCTCGGCGCGATGCAGGCCCCGACCGGCAAGCCCGAGGCCGCGCCGTGTACCACCACCGGCCATGACGATCTCCCCCGTAGCGACCGTCTCGAGGACTGGGCGCTCCTGCCGACCCGGCCCGACTGGGCCGGCGGCCTGCGCGAGACCTGGACGCCGGGCGAGGCTGGCGCCTTCGAGCGGCTGGACGCGTTCCTGTCGGACCGGCTCGCAGATTATGCCGGCCACCGCGACGAGCCGGGTGCCGCCGTCACCTCGATGCTGTCGCCCCATCTCCGGTTCGGCGAGATTTCGCCGCGACGGATCTGGCAGGCGGCGGAGCATCGCGCCGACGACGGTCGCACCGCGGTCGGCGACCAGACGCTGGCGAAATTCCAGGCCGAGCTTGGCTGGCGCGAGTTTTCCCACCACCTGCTCTTCCACTTCCCCGCCCTGCCGCACGACAATTTCCAGCCAAAGTTCGACACCTTCCCCTGGCGCGAGGATGAGGCGGAGTTTCGCGCCTGGACCAGGGGCCAGACCGGCTATCCGCTGGTCGATGCCGGCATGCGCGAGCTCTGGCACACGGGCTACATCCACAACCGGGTGCGCATGGTGGTCGGCTCCTTCCTCGTCAAGCACCTGCTGATGGACTGGCGCAAGGGCGAGGCCTGGTTCTGGGACACGCTCGTCGATGCCGACGACGCCAACAACACGGCCAGTTGGCAGTGGGTCGCCGGGTCCGGCGCGGATGCGGCCCCCTTTTTCCGCATCTTCAACCCGACCACGCAGGGCGAGAAATTCGACGGCGCCGGCGCCTATACCCGTCGCTGGGTGCCGGAGCTGGCGAAGATGCCCGACAAATATCTCTACAAGCCGCAGGACGCGCCCTCTTCCGTGCTGGAGGCGGCCGGCGTGCGACTGGACACGACCTACCCGCGCCCGATCGTCGATCACGGCAAGGCGCGCCAGCGTGCCCTTGACGCATTCCAATCCATAAAAAACTCCGCATAAGAAAAGGACACGCCATGCGCATTGCCGTCATCGGATCGGGCATCGCCGGAAACAGTGCCGCCTGGGCCTTGAGCGAGAGCCACGACGTGACGCTCTACGAGAAGCGCGACCGCCCTGGCGGCCACAGCGCGACCGTGGACATCGACCATGGCGGCACGCCCCTGTCCGTCGACACCGGCTTCATCGTCTACAACGAGTTGAACTATCCGAACTTCACGGCGCTGCTCGATCACCTCGGCGTGGGCACCGAAGCAAGCGACATGAGCTTCGCCTTCTCGCTGGATCGCGGCGTGCGCGAATGGTCTGGCATCAATTTGAACACCGTCTTCGGACAGCGCCGCAATGCCGCCTCGCCACGCTTCCTGTGGATGCTGCGCGAGATCCTGCGCTTCAACAAGCTGGCGGTGCTCGACCGCGCCTCCGGCATGCTGGCCGGGCTGTCGCTGGAGGCCTATCTCGCCAAGCGCCGTTTTTCCAAGAGCTTCACCGGCGACTACCTGCTGCCGATGGGGGCCGCGATCTGGTCGACGCCGCCGGCCGACATGCTGGCCTTTCCGGCGGAGAACTTCATCGCCTTCTTCGAGAACCACCGGCTGGTCAACCAGGACCGGCCGATCTGGCGCACCGTGTCCGGCGGCAGCCGCAGCTATGTGGAGCGGCTGGTCTCGCCGTTTCGCGACCGGATCCGGCTCGCAACCCCGGTCGCCGAGGTCACCCGCCGCGCCGGCAAGGTGCATGTGCGTGATGTCCACGGTCACGAGGATGTCTTCGACCGCGTCGTCATGGCCGCCCACACCGACCAGACGCTGGCGATGCTGGGCGATGCCACGCCGGAGGAGCGCAATATCCTGGGGGCGATCCGCTACCGGCCGAACGCGGTCTATCTGCATCGCGACCGCGCGCTGATGCCGCGCCGGCGGCGGGTATGGGCGTCGTGGAACTATCTCGCCTCCAGCGATTCCGATGCGCCGTTCCGCGATGCCTCGGTCACCTACTGGATGAACCGGCTGCAGAACCTGCCCGAGGACAAGCCGGTGTTCGTCAGCCTCAACCCGGTCGAGCCGCCGCACCCCGACCTCACCTTCGCCACCTTCGAATACGATCATCCGCAGTTCGACGGTGCCGCGATTTCCGCGCAAAACGCGCTCGGCCAGATCCAGGGCAGCGGCAACACCTGGTATTGCGGCGCCTGGTGCGGCTACGGGTTTCACGAGGACGGTCTCAAGGCCGGACTGGCCGCGGCGCAGGCGATCGGTGCGGAAATCCCGTGGCGCATCGACGCCGAAGGCACCGCTCGGGCGGCAGAGGCAGCGGAGTGACCATGCGTCATGTGGCAACGACCTGGCCGGCGAACGGCCCCCCGCCACCGGAAGCGGCAGCGCTTTATCCCGGCAAGGTCATGCATGCGCGGCTGAAGCCCTTCGGCCACCGGTTCAGCTACACCGTCTTCACCCTGCTGATCGATCTCGACCGCTTGCCGGAGGCGGCTGCAAGATCCTGGGCGTTTTCCATCGGGCGCTTCAATCTGCTGAGCTTTCGCGAGGCCGATCACGGCCCGCGCGACGGAACGCCCTTGCGCGCCCATGTCGATGCGCAACTGGCCGCGCACGGTCTGACGATGCCCGCCGCGCGGGTGCTCCTGCTGTGCTATCCGCGCGTTTTCGGCTTCGTCTTCAATCCGCTGTCGGTCTATTTCGCCTATGACGCGACCGACCGGCTGATCGCGCTGGTCTATGAGGTGCGCAACACGTTTGGCGACATCCACACCTATGTGGAGCCGGTGACGGCGGGCCAGAGCGGACCGGAAGGCATCCGCCAGACCCGGGACAAGGCGTTTTACGTCTCGCCCTTTCTCGACATGCAGCAGACCTATCGCTTCCGCATTCTCCCCCCTGGCGAAGCCGTGCGCGTGCGCATCCTTGAAAACGACGCGGAGGGGCCCATTCTCTCTGCAAGTTTCGCCGGCAGATATCGGCCCCTGACGTCGCGGAACGTGGTCGCGGTCTGCTTGAAAATTCCCTTCATGACACTCAAAGTGGTGGCAGGCATCCACTGGGAGGCCCTGAAACTTTGGTGGAAAGGGGCACCATTTCACTCGCCGTCAAAACGCCCAAGCGCCGTTTCGCGCACCACCGCTTCCCCCAGGGCCTGACCGCCCCGGCCGTTTGACGAGGTTTGACCATGTCGACTTCAATTCATCTCACCCCCGACAACGCGCGCAATGCGCTCGCAGGCCTTCCGCGGCTGGCGCGCCTCGGCATGCGCGTCGCGCTCAACCTGAGGGTCGGATCGCTGACCATCGAAACGCCGGAGGGCCACCGCTATCTGGTGCGTGGCGAAGAGGCGGGTCCGGATGCGGACGTCAAGATCCATTCCTGGCGCTTCATCCGCCGCCTGCTGAGCGGCGCGGATGTGGGCGTCGGCGAGGCCTATATGGCCGGGGAATGGACCAGCTCCGACGTCACCACGTTTCTGGAGTTGTTTTGCCGCAACCGCGACGCCACCGCCGACATGCTGCGCGGCACCCGGGTCTACCGCATGCTGATCCGCCTGCGGCACTGGCTGAACCGCAACACCAAGTCCGGGTCGCGGCGCAACATCTCCTCCCACTACGATCTGGGCAACGCCTTCTATCGCGAGTGGCTGGACCCGACGATGACCTATTCCTCGGGGCTGTTCGACGGCGGCGTCAACGACCTGGAGCAGGCCCAGCGGCTCAAGTACCAGGCACTTGCCCGCGAGACCGACATTCGCGCCGACCACCATGTTCTGGAGATCGGCTGCGGCTGGGGCGGTTTCGCCGAATATGTCGCGCGCGAGATCGGCGCGAAGGTCACCGGCCTGACCATCTCGCAGGAGCAATACGACTTCGCCTGCCGGCGCATGCAGGAAGGCGGCCTCAACGACAAGGTCACCATCAAGCTGCAGGACTACCGCGACGAGACCAACCAATACGACCGGATCGCCTCCATCGAGATGTTCGAGGCGGTCGGCGAGCAGTACTGGCAGACCTATTTCCACAAGGTCGCGGGCTGCCTGAAGGACGGCGGGCGCGCCGGCCTGCAGATCATCACGATCCAGGACAATCTGTTCGACGATTATCGCAAGACGCCGGACTTCATCCAGAGACATGTGTTCCCGGGCGGCATGCTGCCGCCGCCGTCCACGCTCGACGAGCTCGGCTCGCGCAGCGGCATGACGCTGGCCGCACAGCGGATCTTCGGCCATGACTATGCCCGCACGCTGGAAGAATGGCGGCATCGTTTCTGGGCCGCCTGGCCGCGCATCCGCCCGCTCGGCTTCGACGAGCGCTTCAAGCGGCTTTGGGAGTTCTACTTCCACTATTGCGAGGCGGGGTTTCGCTCCGGCAACATCGACGTGCGGCAGATGATCTACGTGAAGGCGCCCTGATCCGTGGCAGGACGCCCCGCGGATCGCGGCCTCACCCTCGCGCAGCTTGCGGCCTACGCCGGACCGGCGTTGCCGCTGGCCGCGCTCACCCTGCCGCTCTACGTGATCCTGCCGACCTTCTACGCGGAGAGCATCGGCCTGCCGCTGGCGCAGGTCGGGCTGATCCTGCTGGCCGTCCGGCTGATCGACGCGCTGTCCGACCCGGTCGTCGGCGTTTTGTCCGACCGCTTCCACCCGCCGCTCGGACGCCGCAGGGGCTGGTTTCTCGCAGCCTCCCTGCCAGCGGCCGTTGCCGCCTATATGATCCTCACCCCGCCGGAGGGGGCGAGCGGGCTCTATCTGCTGGGTTGGGGCATCGCGCTGTCGCTCGGCTACACTGCCTGCGTCATTCCCTACACGGCCTGGGGCGCCGATCTCGTCTCCGACTATCACGGGCGCAGCCGGATCGCCGGCGCGCGCGAGGGCATGGTGCTGGTCGGGACCGTGCTTGCGGTCTCGGTTCCGGGGATCGCCGAGGCGCTCGGCGCGAAAGGCCAGGCGCTGTCGCTTCATATTCTCGCGCTGTTCGTTGCCGTGGCGCTGCCGGTGCTGACGCTTGCCGCCGTCTGGCGACTGCCGGAACCGGCCGACACCGGCCGGCCGCCGCCCGCCTTGCGCGCCGGTCTTGCCCATGTGCGCGCCAACCGGCCGTTCCTGCGCCTGCTCGCCGCTTTCGTGCTCAACGGTTTTGCCAACGGCCTTCCGGCAACGCTCTTCCTGTTCTTCGTTGCGCGCGTGCTCGAAGCCCCGCAGATGCAGGGGCCGTTCCTGTTTCTCTATTTCCTGTGCGGGGTGGCGGGCGTTCCGCTGTGGCTGGCGGTCAGCCGGCGTTTCGGCAAGCACCGCACCTGGTCGGTCGCGATGCTCGGGGCTTGCGCGATCTTCATCACCGTGCCGCTGCTCGGCCCCGGAGACCTCTGGGGCTTTGCCGCGATCTGCGTGCTCACCGGTCTGGCGCTCGGCGCCGATCTTGCCCTGCCCTCGTCGATCCAGGCCGACGTCATCGACGTTGACACAGTCTCCTCGGGCGCGCGGCGCTCGGGGCTTTATTTCGCGCTGTGGGGACTGGCGACGAAACTGTCGCTGGCGCTCGCCGTCGGCCTGGCGTTTCCCGTGCTGGAGCTGGCCGGCTTCAGAACCGATGCCACCGGCGGCGGCGCGGCGGGCCTTGGCATGCTCGTCGCGCTTTACGCCATTGTTCCGGTGGGGCTGAAGCTTGCGGCGATCGCCCTGATGTGGCGGTTTCCGCTCGACGCGGGCGAACATGCCCGCCTGTCGGAGAAGATCGCCGCCGCTCAGGCGCGCGTCTGAGACAAACGCCGCCTATTGGGCCGCTTCAGCCACAGTGTCGCGCGGCCTGGCCTCCGGCGGCCCCTTCTTCGACCAGCCGGTCGAGCGCCCAAGAAGCGCGAAATACCAGCGGTAGGGCAAAAGCTGCAGCGCCTTGAGCTGCCAGGTGAAGCGGCGCGGGAAGGTGATTTCGAAATTTCCCCGCCGCTTCAGCCCGTCATGCAACCGGCTGGCCGCGTCCTCGACCTGCATCAGATGGGGCATCGGGAAGGGATTGTCCTTCGTCGCGGGCGTGTCGACGAAGCCCGGCGAGACGATCTGGATGCGCACGCCAATGCGGTCGAGATCGAACTTCAGCGCCTCGGCCAGATTGATCAGTCCGGCCTTCGTCGCGCCATAGGCGGCCGACGTCGGCAGCCCGCCATATCCGGCAACGGAGGCGACAAGGGCAACCTGCCCGCGGCCATGACCGCGCATCGCCTCGAGCAGCGGCACCAGGCAATTGACCGTGCCGCCCAGATTGACGTCGAAGGATTTTTGAAACGCCCTGAGGTCGGGCGCCGTGCCATCGACCGGCAGATAGACGCCGGCATTCAGCACCGCCAGGGCAATCGCGCCGGCATCGGCCTCGATGTCGGCGACGATCTGCGCCATGCGCGCTTCGTCGGTCGTGTCGCCCGGATGAACCAGGATCTTGCCCGGCAGGCCGGCGCACTCCTCGGCAAGCGCGCGCAGGTCGTCGGCCGAGCGGGCCGTCACCGCGACGCGCCAGCCCTTTCCGGCAAGCTTGCTCGCAAGGGCGGCGCCTATGCCGGAACTCGCACCGGTGATCCAGGCCACGCCGTCATCGGGCGTTGCGACGAAGTCGGATGGATTGGGCATTGTTCGGTTTCCTCGCTTCATACTCTTTGTACGAATACGCGCGAGTGCGGATCGTTTCCGATCAGGTGCGAGGTGCGAAAATCGGGCTGAAATCCGGGCTGCCTCGCGTCAACCGCGCAGGAAAGGGGCGAAGAACCGCCCGACCGGACCGGTAAGACGGAGGCTTCCCTCGGTCACCGCGAAACACAGACAGTCCTCGCCCTCGTCGGCGATGGGGCGATGGTCGACGTCGTCGTCGGCATAGGCGACATCGCCGCGGACGAAATGGCCGGAAGAATCGCTGAAGCCGCCCTCGAGAACCAGCGTCAGCTCGGTTCCATGGTGGGTGTGGGTCGGCATCGCCTGCCCGGCGCGAATCCAAAGCAGGCTGGCGTTGCAGCCGTCGATCTCGCCGATACGATATTCGCGCAGACCCGGAAGCTTGGTCTTCCAGGGAAGCTCGTCAAAGTCCTTGCCGATGAAATCGACCAGGGTCGCCGGCAGGCGCGTCTTGGCTGCGGGCTTCGGCGTCACGGAAATGCGCTCTTCCTCGGGACTTGCGAAGATCGCCTCCAGCATTTTATCGCGGTCGGTGAGAGGCATCGGCGCCACGTCTTCGAGCATGCGGCCTCCGGTCGCCTCCAGATCGCGCACGAAGGCGCGATTGACCGGCGACAGGTCGAGATGAGACCGCACCAGGAGCCGGGCCGGCTCCGCCAGCGTTCCTGCGACATAGCCCGCAAGCAACGCATCGAAATGCTGATGTGACTGGTCCATTCCCGCAAACACCCTTGTCTCAAGCGCACACGCACCCCAAAACACACAGTCTCGTGCGGGACCCGTCATAACGGATCGTGGGCATTGCGCCAAATTCCAATTCGCACGGCGACTGACTGGGCTTGTAGCCTGGACTTCGCGCCGTTCTCAACCCGTGCTACGCTCTTCACCTCACGCTAGATCAGCGGGACGTACCTTAATTTCGCAATTCTATGGATTGAATGATCATTGATCGACCGGATTTGAAGAATAGCCAGCCGACCATTGTCAACAAGAGACCGGCCAATCGCCACCTGGCTTGAGACGGGGCGCTCCACCCCCTATCTTCCAGGCCAAGCGCAGACACGGATCCCGCCAGGCGGCATTCCTCCGCCGGCCAAACCGGAATGACGATACGCATGAACATCAAGGCTTCAGTCATCGACGCCATTGGCAACACCCCGCTCATCAGGCTCAACCGCGCCTCGCAGATGACCGGGTGCGAGATCCTCGGCAAGGCGGAGTTCCTCAATCCGGGGCAGTCGGTGAAGGACCGCGCGGCGCTCTACATCATCCGCGATGCGGAAGCGCGCGGCGCGCTGAAGCCTGGCGGCGTGATCGTGGAAGGCACGGCCGGCAACACCGGCATCGGGCTGGCGCTGGTCGGCAATGCGCTCGGCTACCGCTCGGTGATCGTCATTCCCGAGACGCAGAGCGAGGAAAAAAAGGACATGTTGCGTCTTGCCGGCGCGGAACTCGTCCAGGTGCCGGCCGCGCCCTACAAGAACCCGAACAACTACGTGAAGATTTCCGGTCGCCTGGCCGAACAGATGAACCAGAGCGAGCCGAACGGCGCGATCTGGGCCAACCAGTTCGACAATGTCGCCAACCGGCAGGCCCATATCGAGACCACCGGCCCGGAAATCTGGCGCCAGACCGACGGCACGGTCGACGGCTTCATCTGCGCGGTCGGCTCCGGCGGCACGCTCGCGGGCGTCGGCATGGCGCTGAAGGAGAAAAACCGCGACATCAAGATCGGCATCGCCGACCCGATGGGCGCCGCGCTTTTCAACTACTATGCCCATGGCGAACTCAAGGCCGAGGGCTCCTCGATCACCGAGGGCATTGGCCAAGGCCGGATCACCGCCAACCTGGAGGGCGCGCCGGTGGACATGCCCTTCCAGATCCCGGATGCCGAGGCGCTTCCCGTCGTCTTCGACCTTTTGGAACACGAGGGCCTCTGCCTTGGCGCCTCCTCCGGCGTCAATGTCGCCGGCGCGATACGCATGGCGCGCGAGATGGGCCCCGGGCACACCATCGTGACCATCCTGTGCGACTACGGCACCCGCTATCAGTCCAAGCTGTTCAACCCGGAGTTCCTGCGGTCCAAGGACCTGCCGGTCCCCGCCTGGCTGGAGCGCGAGAGCAAGATTTCCGTCCCCTTCGAGCCGGCACCGTGAGCCGACCCCGGTGACGCGCGACTTTGACCTGATCGCTCTCTTTCTGGACAATCTGCCGATCATTGCCGCCCTTACGCTGGCGATCTATGCGCTTGCGGCCGTCTGCGCGGTGCGCGAGGTGCTGCATTCGCGTACGGCGCAAGGCTCCATCGGCTGGCTGTTGTCGCTGCTCTTCCTGCCGTTTCCCACCGCCTTCATCTATCTGGTGTTCGGCTGGAAGCACTTTGGCGACTACGAGGAGGTGCGCGCCTACGCGGGACGCGAAACCCGCGCGGAACGCGCCCGCAACATGAAGCTCGCCGACGCCGACACCAGCACTAGTTGGCCGGTCCTGACCAAGATCGCGCAGATCCCGTTTCTGGCGGGAAACAAGGTGGAAGTGCTGATCGACGGCGTCGACACCTTCGAGTCCATCCTCGCCGGCATCGCCGCGGCCAAACGCACCGTGCTCGTGCAGTTCTTCATCGTGCGCGACGACGGCATCGGGCAGCGGCTCGCCGACTGCCTGATCGAGCGGGCCAAGGCGGGCGTGCGCATCCACCTCCTCTACGACGATGTCGGAAGCAAGGGCCTGTCGAACGGCTATATCCGGAGATTGTGCGACGCCGGCGTCCATGTCGCCGGCTTCAACGAGCGCCACAAGCTGTTGCGCCTCAGCGGACCGATGCGCCTCAACTATCGCAACCACCGCAAGATCGTCGTCGTCGACGGCGAGACCGCCTGGGTCGGCGGGCACAATGTCGGCGACGAGTATCTCGGCCTTTCGCAGACCTTCGGCCATTGGCGCGACACCCATGTGCGGGTCGAGGGACCGGCGGCCAGCGCCTGTGCGCTGTCCTTCGGCGAGGACTGGCACTGGGCGACGGGACAACCGATCGACCCCTGCCTGCCCGATCCGATCCCGCAACCCGGCGACGAGCCGGTGCTAACCATGCCGACGGGCCCGGCGGACACCTTCGAGGATTGCGGCATCGCCTTTGCCGAGGTCATTGCCCGCGCCCGCAAGCGGCTTTGGATCGTCAGTCCCTATTTCGTGCCCGAGCAGGCGATGCAGACCGCGCTGCTTGCCGCCTCCATGCGCGGCGTCGACGTGCGCATCCTCCTGCCCGAGAAGGCCGACCACCGGCTCGTCTGGCTGGCAAGCTATGCCCATGCCGACGACATGACGGAATACGGCATCAAGGTCTATCGCTATACGGCCGGCTTCCTGCACCAGAAAGTGATCCTGGTCGACGACGCCCTGGCCGGGATCGGCACGGTCAATTTCGACGCCCGCTCCTTCCGCATCAACTTCGAGATCATGCTGTGGTTCACCCATCAGCGCACGATCAGCCGGGTGGAAGAAATGCTGGTCGAGGACTTCTCCCGCTCGCGCGAGGCGACGCAGGAGGATCTGGCGTCGCGCTCCTACGCCTTCCGCTTCGTCGCGCAGGCGGCGCGGCTGTTTTCGCCGATCCTGTGACCGCGCTGCCCATCCACGGCATTTGATTGGCGAAAGCGATCGGCTAGTCTGACGGCTCATTCCGGAATCGACTTGGGGATTTCATGACAGAGCTGCTATTCCGCGACGATGCCTATCTGCGCAGCTGCGAGGCAACCGTCACCGCCATCAACGACCGTGGCGGCATCGTGCTCGACCGGACGGTGTTCTATGCCACCGGCGGCGGACAGCCCGGCGATAGCGGCACGCTGGAACGCGCGGACGGTGAGGTGGTGACGCTGGCAACCGCCGTCTATGGCGAGGATCGCTCCCAGATCGTTCATGTTCCGGCGGAAGGCAGCACCCTGCCGCAGGTCGGCGAGAAAGTCGTCCTCCACCTCGATTGGGCGCGGCGCTACCGCTTGATGCGGGTGCATACCGCCTTGCACCTGCTTTCTGTCGTGCTGCCCTATCCGGTCACCGGCGGGCAGATCTCCGACGGCGACGGCCGGCTCGATTTCGACCTCCCCGAGGCCGCCCTCGACAAGGAGGAGATTGCCGCGAAAGTGAACGAGATCTCCGCCGGCGACCATGCCATCACCAGCGAATGGATCACCGACGCGGAGCTTGAGGCCAATCCCGATCTGGTGAAGACCATGAGCGTCAAGCCGCCGATGGGATCGGGCCGCGTGCGCCTCATCCGCATCGGTGCGGATGTCGATCTCCAGCCCTGCGGCGGCACCCATGTCAGCCGCACCTCCGAGATCGGCCCGATCGAGGTTCCCAAGATCGAGAAGAAGGGCCGGCAGAACCGCCGCGTCCGCATTCGCCTTCTCGACTGATCCGCCCTGTCTGTCCGCCGCTTTTTCCGGAGCCCGCCCTTCATGACCCGTTCCCCCCTTGTCTCCCCCGCCTGGCTTGCCGGCAAGCTCGCCTCCCCGGATGTCGTCGTGGTCAACGCCTGGCTGCCGCCGGTCGGCGAACCGGACGCACAACCGGAATACGGCTCGGGTCATATCCCCGGTGCCGTGTTCTTCGACGTGAACGCGATCAGCGATCCGGCGAGCGACCTGCCGCATATGCTGCCGCCGGCGCATATCTTTTCCTCCATGATGCGCAAGCTCGGCATCGGCGACGGCCAGACCATCGTCGTTTATGACGGCGTCGGGCTTTATTCCGCCGCCCGCGTCTGGTGGATGTTCCGCGCCATGGGCGTGGAGGATGTGTATGTGCTCGATGGCGGACTGCCCGCCTGGGTGGCCGCAGGCCATCCGGTCGAGGACATGCCTCCCGCGCCGCGCGGCGACCGGCATTTCACCGCGCGCCTCAACCACGGGCTGGTCGCCGACCACGCCAAAGTCTCCCGCACGCTGGAGGCCGGCGGACAGGTGCTCGACGCGCGCTCGCGCGGCCGCTTCGCCGGCACGGACCCGGAACCGCGCGCCGGCCTTCGCGGCGGCCACATGCCGGGCGCGATGAACCTCCCCTTCACCGAGCTGATGAGCGACGGACGGCTCAAGGATCGCGACCAGCTCGCCGCCGCCTTCGATGCCGCCGGCGTCGACCGGGCCAAGCCCGTCGTCACGACCTGCGGGTCCGGCGTGACAGCGGCGATCCTGTCGCTCGCGCTCTCGGTCACCGGACAGGACAAGGCGCCGGTCTACGACGGCTCCTGGACCGAATGGGGCGGGCGCGACGACACGCCGGTCGCCACCGGCGACAGCTGACCCCGCACGCCTGCCGCGCCTCTCCCGTTCGGCTTGCAAGGCACGGGCAAGCCCGCCACGTCGATTGTGGAACAAGGGCGCGTCGCAATTTCAACACCGCCGGCGCGCCACGTCTTCTAGCCTCGCGTCGGCTCTCACAAAGAAAACCGCCGGGCCCTGTCAAAACCCGGCCGCAGGAGGATTGGGGTTATGGCGAGCGATATCGAGATTGCGCGCGCGGCGACGACACGGCCGATTGCCGAAATCGGCGAAAGGCTCGGCATTCCGTCCGAGGCGCTTGAAAGTTTCGGCTCGACCAAGGCCAAGGTGCGCTCCGACTTCATCAAGGGTCTCGCCGACAAGCCCGACGGCAAGCTCGTCCTCGTCACCGCGATCAATCCGACGCCCGCCGGCGAGGGCAAGACGACCACCACGGTTGGCCTCGGCGACGGCCTCAACCGCATCGGCAAGAAGGCGGCGATCTGCCTGCGCGAGCCCTCGCTCGGTCCCTGTTTCGGCATGAAGGGCGGGGCCGCCGGCGGCGGCCATGCCCAGGTCGTGCCGATGGAGGACATCAACCTCCATTTCACCGGCGACTTTCACGCCATCACCTCGGCGCACAATCTGCTGTCGGCGCTGATCGACAACCACATCTACTGGGGCAATGCGCTCGGCATCGACGTGCGCCGCATCACCTGGCGCCGGGTGATGGACATGAACGACCGCTCGCTGCGCCAGATCGTCTCCTCGCTCGGCGGCGTCGCCAACGGCTATCCGCGCGAGGCCGGCTTCGACATCACCGTCGCCTCGGAGATCATGGCGATCCTGTGCCTGTCCGCCGATCTCGCCGACCTGCAGGAGCGGCTTGGCAACATCATCGTCGGCTACCGCCGCGACCGCACCGCCGTCACCGCCCGCGACCTGGAAGCCGATGGCGCCATGACGGTGCTCCTCAAGGAAGCGATGCAGCCGAACCTCGTGCAGACGCTGGAGAACAACCCCGCCTTCATCCACGGCGGGCCCTTCGCCAACATCGCCCATGGCTGCAATTCCGTCGTCGCGACCAAGACCGCGCTGAAGCTTGCCGACTATGTGGTGACGGAAGCCGGTTTCGGCGCCGACCTCGGCGCGGAGAAATTCTTCGACATCAAGTGCCGCAAGGCGGGCCTGGCCCCGTCCGCCGCCGTGATCGTCGCCACCATCCGCGCGCTCAAGATGAACGGCGGCATCGGCAAGGACGACCTCGGCAAGGAAAACGTCGAGGCCCTGAAGAAGGGCTGCGCCAACCTCGGCCGCCACATAGAGAACGTGAAGCAGTTCGGCGTTCCGGTCGTCGTGGCGATCAACCACTTCGTCACCGACACCGATGCGGAGGTCACCGCGATCCAGGACTATGCCCGGGAACAGGGCGTGGAGGCCATCCTGTGCCAGCATTGGGCCAAGGGCTCGGAAGGAACCGAGGAGCTTGCCCGCAAGGTGGTGGAGATGGTCGACGGCGACAGCGCGCAATTCGCCCCGCTCTATGACGACGACCTGCCGCTGTTTGAAAAGATCCAGACCATCGCCCGGCGGATCTATCGCGCCGACGAGGCGATTGCGGAAAAATCGGTGCGCGACCAGTTGCACAAGTGGGAGGCCGACGGCTTCGGCCACCTGCCGGTGTGCATGGCCAAGACCCAGTATTCCTTCACGACCGACCCGAACCTGCGCGGCGCGCCGACGGGGCATACCGTGCCCGTGCGCGAGGTGCGGCTGTCCGCCGGTGCCGGCTTCATCGTCGCGATCTGCGGGGAGATCATGACGATGCCGGGCCTGCCGAAGGTCCCTTCCGCCAACCACATCCGGCTCGACGATAGCGGGCTGATCGAGGGGCTGTTTTAAAAAAACGCTACGTCAGACAGGGAAAAAGGGTGGCCGAGGCCGCCCTTTTTGCGTTCGGATGCCGGAAAACCCGCGCCGTTCCTTCGGCCTATTCGCAGCGATGAATTCACCCTGACATTTTTATCAATCATACAATTGCCAATTAATCGCCGAGTCCACATTTTTATTTTTGATAAGAATTTTATTCTTATATTTTTCTTTAAAATACATTGAACCTGACAATTCTTGCGATGTTTATCGCGCATTAACCCCCTTCAATCCAAGATTTTGACGATTCGATTTCTTTCGAAAGGCTTGAAGATGCGCTTCCGACTCGCTGCTGTTAGTTTTGCGGTGTTGACCCAAACCGTCCTTGCCGTCGACACGGCGCCGGACGCCTCCGCCCTGATCACGCCGACCGTGGTCGCCGAGGTGCGCTCCTGGCTCGCCAATCCGATCGTCGCCCTTTCGGTGAATGCGCAGAACGACCTGCGCGGCCAGCTCGCCCAGAGCGAGATCGACGCGCTCGACACCCAGTGGCGCAGCGAACGTGAGGCGGAAGACAAGCCGCTGATCGCGGCAACGCTCTCCGCGCCGCTGTCGATCTATCTGCTGCGCATCCAGGCGAAATCGGTCGGCCTCTACCCCGAGATCTTCATCATGGACGCCAACGGGCTGAACGTCGGCCAGAGTTCCATCACCGGCGACTACTGGCAGGGCGACGAAGCCAAGTTCCAGAAGACCTTCCCGAATGGTGCCGACGCGGTGTTCATCGACGAACCCGAATGGGACGACGACAACAAGATCTGGCGCGCCCAGATGAACATGTCGATCGCCGATCCCGAGAACGGAAAGACGATCGGTGCGGCGACCATCGAATTCAACCTGACCGAACTCCAGCGGCGCACGTCCACCGGCTCATAAGGCGATAGCAGACCATGTTTCGAAACTTATCCGTAAGCAAAAAGGGCGCGACCGCCTTTTTCGCCCTCGCTCTCATCGGCGCGGTCTCCGGGATCGTCACCGCCGTCAACACCTCCGGCGCGCTCACGGAAGTGGGCAAGGCCAATGAACTCTCCAACCTCAGCTCCAAGGCCTATTCGCTCGACGCGCTGATCGTGGAACAGGCGCTGGCGGTCAAGACCTTCCTGCTGACCGGCAACCGCGACTGGCTCGCGGAGGCCGACAAGCACCGCTCGATGATCAAGACCGAATTCACCAACATCGGCACGATGGTTGCCACCGACCTTCCGTCGGAACAGGCACGGCTTGCCGATGTCCAGAGCGCCTGGACGGCCTGGAACGACGGGATCGCGGCGAAGCAGATCGAGTTCATGCGCAAGCCCGAGACGGTCGATCTGGCGCGCGCCATCGAGGTCACCAGGGGCAGCACGGAGTTGCTCGAAGCTGTGCGCAACCGCAGCGAGGCCTTTTCCAGCGCCATCGCCGGCCATCGTACGGCCTCCGTTGAATTACAGAACTCCGCGCTTTCGCTTGTGTGGATGATCGCCGTCGCCAGTGCTGCGCTGATCACCACCGTCGCCGTGCTTCTCGGCTTCCTGAACCATGCGCTCGTTTCCCGGCCGCTGACCCAGCTTTGCGACATCACGCAGAAACTGGCGCAGGGCGACACGGATCAGTCCGTCGACTTCGGCAAGCGCTCCGACGAGATCGGCTCGATGGGCCGCGCGCTCGACGTGTTCCGCGACAACCTGATCCGCACCCGCCAGCTTGAGGCCGACACCAGCCAGCAGCGTCTCGACGCCGAACGCCAGAAGCGCGAGGAGATGGAGCAGGTCGCCAGCGACTTCGAAGCCACGGTGATGACGATCTCCGACGAGATCATCGCCATGCTCGACCAGTTGAACGGGTCCTCGACGTCGCTGTCCGACATCGCCAACCAGACCAACGAACAGGCTGTCTCCGTGTCGGCGGCCGCCGAACAGGCGACCACCAACGTCAACACGGTCGCAAGTGCCACCGAAGAGCTGTCCGCCTCGATCCGCGCCATCACCGAGCAGGTCCGCACCTCCTCTGAGATCGCGAGCAAGGCGGAGGTCGAGGTCGGTCGCTCCAGCGAGGCCGTCGGCACGGTGCAGCGGGTCGTCGCGCGCATCGGCGACGTCACCAAGCTGATCACCGACATCGCCGAGCAGACCAACCTGCTGGCGCTGAATGCCACCATCGAGGCGGCGCGCGCCGGAGAAGCCGGCAAGGGCTTCGCCGTCGTCGCCTCCGAGGTCAAGGCGCTCGCCGAGCAGACAGCAAAGGCGACCGAGGAAATCGATCGCCAGATCTCCGAGATGCGCGACGCTGCCGACGCCTCGACCTCCGCGTCGGACGTCGTCGCCGGCCTGGTGCAGGAAATCTCGGAAAACACCAACGCCATGTCGGGCGCTGCCGAAGAGCAGAATGTCGCGACCACGGAGATCGCCCGCAGCGTCGCCGAGGCCGCGCAGGGCACGGCCAGCGTGTCGGAATCGATCGCCCAGGTCAGCCATGGCGCCGGCGAGACCGGCAAGCTCAGCGATGACATGAAGCACTCGGTGGTGCAGCTCCACGAACGCTCCGACAACCTGCAGCGTGCGATGCGCGAGTTCCTGACCAAGGTCCGCGCGGCGTAATTTCCCCGCGCCTCACCCCCGAAGACGACAAAAGGCGGAGCCCCCGGCTCCGCCTTTAAGTTTATGATAAGAATAAGAGAAATTGTCATCCCGGACGCAGCGCAAGCTGCGATCCGGGATCGAGGAGGCACGGTTTCGCGGCGGTCAGCCGATCAACAGGCCAGGCTTCTGGCTCTCCGATACCGGGTCGCGCTTGCGCTTGCCCGGCATGACGCGGGAGAGCATCCCCCTTCGTCATCACTCTCAGGCCGAGCCCCCGCTCCGCCATTTTTGTTTGTGCCCGCGATCCGGACGGTTTCCGCGCAGATGCCCGTCTCACCGCCCGAGACTGGCGCTCACAACGAGATCGGCGGCCGCCGGTGAACAGGCGATCGGTGTGTCGTGCAGGATGGCAAGCCGCGTCAGCGCCATCAGGTCGACGTCGCTGGCATGATGGCCGTGCGGGTCGGCGAAGAAGATTACCGCATCGAGTTCGCCGGTCGCGATCAGCGCGCCGAGCTGCTGGTCGCCGCCGTGCGAGCCGCGTTGCAGCCGGTGGATAGCAAGATCAGGCACGGCCTCCATCAGCATCGCGCCGGTTCCTCCGGTCGATACCAGCTTCTGGTGACGCAAGACGTCGGCATGGCGCGAGACCCAGGCGCGCAGATGCGTCTTGCGCGCGTTGTGCGCCACGAGCGCGATGCGTCGCGGCGCGGTCGAGTGCGCGCGCGCTTTCAGCGTCAGCGCCAGGATCGCGCGCACCTGGGCCGTCAGGCCCTCTTCGGGGGCTGCGAACTGGCCCTTGAGCGCCGCCGTACCGACGGTAAAGCCGGCGGCCCCTGCTTCCGCCACCGCCTCGATGCGCTCCGCCCGGTCGATGCTGCCGGCCATGATCACCGGCTTGTCGACGGCCGCGCAAACGCTGACCATCAGCTCGCGCACGTCGCCGGCAAAGCGATAGGCGAGCAGATCGAGCCCATGCACGCTTTCCAGATCCGCAAGGCGGCGCGCGCTGTCGGTGATCGTCTCCACGGTGCCGGCCAGCACGCTCGGATGGCCGACGATATCGCCGGGAAAGGGGTAGTAGCGCACCGGATGGGGCTTCAGCATCGGCGCGATCTCGGCCGCGCGCGTGCCGCCGAGCAGACAATCCACCTCCAGGTCGATGGCCGCGCGCGCCGAGCGCCGCTCGCTGTCGGCATCGAGGCTGACGACCTCCAGATAGGCGCGCCCGCCGGCGGCGCGGATCTCGCGCGCCAGCGCCTTCAGCTCGGCAAAGGGCAGCCCCACGTCCTTGAACCCGATGTGCCGCGCGCCGCCGGCCAGCACCTCCTCCAGCCGGCTGCGCGCATCCGCAACGGTGCTGTCGTCTTCCGTCAGCATGAAAATGAAATCGAAGGCCATCCGTTCTCCGGTTCTCTCCCCACGTTGCCGGTCGCCGGCGCCATTGGCCGCTGTCGCACCGGCGACCGCGCATGTCGGTTTGACGATATCGGCGCGGGCCGGCTGCACTCACAGTATAGCGACCTTGAATTACATGTCCCTCCCGCATGTGGAGCGCCGAATGTCGGAAGAAGAAGACCTCGATCTCGCGTCCCTGTCCGACGATGACCTCGTCGAGCAGATGCATGACGACCTCTATGACGGCCTCAAGGACGAAATCGTCGAGGGCGTCAACATCCTGCTGGAACGCGGCTGGACCCCTTACGAGGTGCTGACCAAGGCACTGGTCGAGGGCATGCGCATCGTCGGCGTCGACTTTCGCGACGGCATCCTGTTCGTGCCGGAAGTGCTGATGTCGGCCAATGCCATGAAGGCGGGCATGCACATCCTGCGCCCGCTTCTGGCGGAAACCGGCGCGCCCAAGGTCGGCAAGATGGTGATCGGCACCGTCAAGGGCGACATCCACGACATCGGCAAGAACCTCGTTTCCATGATGATGGAGGGCGCGGGCTTCGAGGTGATCGACATCGGCATCAACAACCCGGTCGAGAACTATCTCGCCGCGCTGGAAGAGCACAAGCCGGACATCCTCGGCATGTCGGCGCTTCTGACCACCACCATGCCCTACATGAAGGTGGTGATCGACGCGATGGTCGAGAAGGGCATTCGCGACGACTATATCGTCATGGTCGGCGGCGCACCGCTGAACGAGGAGTTCGGCCAGGCCGTCGGCGCGGACGCCTACGGGCGCGATGCCGCCGTCACCGTCGAACTCGCCAAGGACCTGATCGCACGGCGGCACAACCAGCTGGCGGCGCGGGCCGGATAGGACGCAAGGCTCATGGGCGCGCCCGCACCCGAGATGGTTCCGCCCGGCCCCGTGCCGGGCGATCGCGTTCTGGTCATCGCCTGCGGCGCACTCGCAAACGAGGTGCTGGCGATCACGCGCCAGCACGGGTTGACCCACATCGACCTTCAGTGCCTGCCCGCCCAGCTTCACAACCGGCCGGAAAAGATCCCGGACGCCGTGCGCCGGGCCATCCACGTCGCCCGTCACGACTATGAGCGCATCCTGATCGGCTACGGCGATTGCGGCACGGGCGGGCTGCTCGACAAGGTGCTCGCGGACGAAGGCGTGGAGCGGCTTCCCGGCGCGCATTGCTACGCGTTCTTCGCCGGTCTTGAGGTCTTCGATGCGGAGGCCGAGGCGGAACCCGGCACCTTCTATCTCACCGATTTCCTGGCCCGCCACTTCGAGACACTGGTGATCCGGCCGCTCGGTCTCGACAGCCACCCGGAGCTGCGCGACGCCTATTTCGGCAATTACACGCGATTGCTCTATCTGGCCCAGACCGACGATCCCGACCTCGACGACCGGGCACGGCGGGCCGCCGACCGCCTCGGCCTTGCCTATGCCCGGCGCCGGACCGGCTACGGGCTGCTGGAAACGCGGCTCGGCGCGCTTTCCGCCTGAACGCCTCCGCCATTGCGTCGCGCCCGCGATGGGCGTTTCCGCCCGAGCGACACACCGAAGGGTGCCGGCCGGACCTATTTCCCAAGTGTTCCCACCCCGGTTTTACGGCGGTTTACGGACCACGCGCCTCCCAATACATGGCACCCAAGAAAAACGGCGACGTCATCCTGTCGCATTCAGGATTACGCGTGTCGTCTGTGCGCCGATGAACCGTCGCGCCGAAGGCATCATGACGGGAACGCAATGAGGCGCATGGAGCGGCCCGGTGGCGCAGAAGACAATCGTCTATTGGCGGGATATTCCCGCCCAGGTGCTGGTCAAGGCGGGGCGCAAGACCGCGCGGCGCGAGCTGCCCGCGCGCTTCATCCAGGCCATCGACCGCTGTGCCATGTCCATCGGGGCGAAGGACAGCGACGCCTATCTGGCCGAGTGGCGGCGCGGCGACCCCGAAAGCGTCGGCGACGATCTGGAACACGAGGCCGATGCCGCGGCTGCGAAACTGGAAGCGGACTACACCCCGGAGCGTTTGAAGGCGCTCGTTACCGCCGGAGGGCATGCGACATGACCGACCCCCGTCTGAATGCCCAGGGGCGCTTCACCGCCTCCACCGAAGTCTCGCCGCGCCAGGTGCTGGAAAAGCCGGAGATCCTGGCGCTGGTGCCGCGGCTGACACGGGTCTATCTCACCGATCTCGGCAATGCGAGCGAGGACGACATCGTGCGGGCCGCCCTTGGCATACACGATCAGGGGCTGGTGCCGGTGCCGCATATGGCCGCGCGCCGCTACCAAAGCCTTGCGGCCTTCGACCGGCGGCTGCGCCGGCTGGTGACGGAGGCCGGCGTGCGCGAGGTGCTGGCCATCGCCGGCGAGGCGGAAACGCCGGGTCCCCTCACCTCCTCCGTCGCCATGCTGGAGACCGGCCTTTTCGACGAGCTCGGCATCGAGCGCATCGCCGTTGCCGGGCACCCGGAGGGCGCGCCGGACATTCCCTCCGACACGATCCGCGCCTTCCTGATGCGCAAGCACGAGCTTGCGGCGCAAAGCGACGCGCATTTCCATATCGTCACCCAGTTCGGCTTCGATCCGCAGCGGGTGAACATCTGGCTCGACGAGATCGCCGCCTGGGGCAACCGCTTTCCGGTGCATATCGGCGTCGCCGGTCCGGCGAAGATGACGACGCTTCTGAAATACGCGGCCTTCGCCGGCGTCGAGAACTCGCTCGCCTTCCTGAAGAAGCGCGGCGGCGCGGTGGTCTCGCTTCTGTCGGGCTACGATCCCGAAAGCATGATCGGCCCGCTGGAAACGCGCATCGAGACGCGCCCGCACACGCAGCTCGAGCAGATCCACGTCTTTCCCTTCGGCGGCCTGACCAAGACGTCCGAATGGCTCCTTCAGCGCGGGAGCTGGTCCTATCAGCCCATCCCGCTGCGTCCCTTCCCCGCGGAGATAGCGCAATGACACGCACCATCGTGGCCTCGGCCACAAAAGAGATCATCATCGGCTTCGACCAGCCCTTCTGCGTCATCGGCGAGCGCATCAACCCGACGGGGCGCAAGAAGCTCGCCGCCGAGATGATCGCCGGCGATTTCTCCACCGTCGAAAAGGACGCGCTGGCGCAGGTCGCAGCGGGTGCAACCATGCTCGACGTCAACGCCGGCGTGACCGCCGTCAATCCGAACGAGACCGAGCCGCCGCTTCTGGTCAAGACGCTGGAGATCGTCCAGGCGCTCACCGACGTGCCGCTGTCGATCGACAGTTCCGTAACGGCGGCGATCGAGGCGGGCCTGCGCGTCGCCAAGGGGCGTCCGCTGGTCAATTCCGTCACCGGCGAGGAGGAGAAGCTGGAAGCGATCCTGCCGCTCATCAAGAAATACAATGTGCCGGTGGTCGCCATCTCCAACGACGAGACGGGCATTTCCGAAGACCCGGACGTGCGTTTCGCGGTGGCGAAGAAGATCGTCGAGCGCGCCGCCGACTACGGCATTCCCGCTCATGACATCGTCGTCGATCCGCTGGTCATGCCCATCGGCGCCATGGGCACCGCCGGCAAGCAGGTGTTCCAGCTGCTGCGCCGGCTGCGCGAGGAGCTGAAGGTCAACACCACCTGCGGGTTGTCGAACATCTCCTTCGGCCTGCCACATCGCCACGGCATCAACGCCGCCTTCATCCCGATGGTGATCACAGCCGGCATGACCAGCGCGATCATGAACCCCTGCCGCCCGCAGGAAATGGAAGCGGTGCGCGGCGCCAACGTGCTGACCGGCGCCGATCCCAATTGCCACGACTGGATCATGGCCTACCGCGATCACACCCCGGGCGCGGTGACGGCCGCAGCCCCTTCGGGCGACGCCGGCGGCGGACGCCGCCGCGGCGGGCGCGAGGGGCGCCGGCGCGCAAGCGCGTGACCCCCTTGGCCGGGACAGGAACAGCGACGACAGACATGGCGAAACAGGAGCCGGCCGGCCCGGCCGCGACACAGGATGCCCGCATCGTCTTCCAGCCGAGCGGCCGGCGGGGCACCTTCCCGCTCGGCACGCCGCTGCTCGATGCGGCGCGCGCGCTCGGCGTCTATGTGGAATCCGTGTGCGGCGGGCGCGGCATCTGCGGCCGCTGCCAGGTCTCCGTGTCCGAGGGCGCCTTCGCCAAGGAGAAGCTGACAAGTTCCGCCGATCATCTCGGCCCGGTGACCGAGGCGGAAACCCGCTACGCCCGCTTGCGCGAGCTCAAGTCGGACCGGCGTCTGTCCTGCCAGGCGACGATCCAGGGCGACATGGTGGTCGACGTTCCGACCGATGCCCAGACCAACCGCCAGGTGGTGCGCAAGCGCGCGGAAGCGGTGAAGCTCGACGCCGACAGCGCCATCCGCCTCGTCACCGTCTCGATTGCCGAGCCGGACATGGACATGCCGCTTGGCGATGCCGACCGGCTGCTTGCAGCACTTGCAGCCGAAACCGGCCTTGCCGGACTGACCCTCGACACGCCGCTTCTGTCGCGCGTGCAGTCCGTTTTGCACGTCGGCAACTGGCGGGTGACGGCCGCCATCTGGCAGGACGATGCGGCCCCGCCCTGCGTCATCGCTTTGTGGCCGGGCGAAAAGCGCACCGCCTACGGGCTGGCGGTCGACATCGGCTCCACCACCATCGCCGCGCATCTCTGCGATCTGTCGACAGGCCGCACGGTGACGTCGGCCGGCACCTCCAACCCGCAGATCCGCTTCGGCGAGGATCTGATGTCGCGCGTCTCCTATGTGCAGATGAACCCGGCGCGTCTGCCGGACCTGATCTCCACCGTGCGCGCCGCCGTCGACGCGCTGGTCGCCAAGCTCGTCGCCGATGTCGGCGCGACCCGCGACGATGTGCTCGACGCCGTCTTCGTCGGCAATCCGATCATGCATCACCTGTTTCTCGGCATCGACCCGACGGAGCTTGGCGGCGCGCCCTTCGCGCTGGCCGTCTCCGGCGCGGTGCACACCACGGCGCGCGCGCTCGATCTGGAACTGAACCCGGGCGCACGCGCCTACATCCTTCCCTGCATTGCCGGTCACGTCGGGGCGGATGCGGCGGCCGCCACGCTCTCCACCCGTCCGTTCGAGGCCGAGGCGCTGACGCTTGTCGTCGACATCGGCACCAACGCGGAAATCGTGCTCGGCACCCGCGAGCGGCTGCTTGCAGCCAGTTCGCCGACCGGCCCCGCCTTCGAGGGCGCGGAGATTTCCTGCGGCCAGCGCGCCGCCCCCGGCGCCATCGAGCGCATCCGCATCGACAAGGACACGCTGGAGCCGCGCTACAAGGTGATCGGCCTCGACGAATGGTCGGACGATCCGGCTTTCGCGGAGAAGAAGGATCAGGTCGGCGTCACCGGCATCTGCGGCTCCGGCATCATCGAGGCGGTGGCCGAGCTTTATCTCGCCGGCGTGGTCACGCAGGACGGGCGCATCGACGGGCGGCTTGCCGCCAAAAGCCCGCGCATCGTCCAGAAGGGCCGCACCCACGCCTATGTGGTGGCGAGCGAGGGCATCGAGCTCGTCATCACCCAGACCGACATTCGCGCGATCCAGCTCGCCAAGGCGGCGCTCTATGCCGGCGTGAAGCTCCTGCTCGACAAGCTCGGCAATCCGGAGATCGCGCGCATTCGGCTCGCCGGTGCCTTCGGCAGCTACATCGATACCAAATACGCCATGATCCTCGGGCTGATCCCCGATTGCGAGCTTTCCGAGGTCTCCGGCGTCGGCAATGCGGCGGGCACCGGCGCGCGCATGGCGCTGATCAACCGCGGCGAGCGGCGCACGGTCGAGCGGGTCGTGCGCGAGATCGAGAAGATCGAGACCGCACTGGAGCCGAAATTCCAGGAGCATTTCGTCAACGCCATGGCCTTCCCCAACAAGGTCGACCCCTTCCCGCGGCTGCGCAGCGTCGTCACCCTGCCCGAGCCGGCCGGGGAGGACGACCCTCCCCAGGACGAAGCCGACACGGGCCGCCGGCGTCGTCGACGCCGGGCCTGAGCGGCGTCTACCAGCCGCGCCGGATCCAGATCTTTTCGCCGATGAGGCAGTCGTAGGGCGGCTGGAAATTGAACTGCGCCGGCATCACGCGGGCGTTGCCATCCGGCACGCCCGGCGGCATCAGCCCGCCGATCTCGAGCACCAGCTTGCGACGCACTGCCTCGGCGAACTGGTCCCAGTCGTTGACCGGGATCATGAAGGCGCCCGGCCCGCCGATCACGCAGCGGCGGTAATATTCGTCGAGATCCGGGATATTGAACTGCGAACCGTAACCGCCCTCGGTCATCAGCGGCAGGCCGTTGATGGTGATGCCCTTGGCGACCGCCGCGTCGCGCGCCATCGTCACCGGCAGGCCCTGATTGTTCGGCCCGTCGCCGGAGACGTCGATCACCCGCCGGTCGGGCAGGAACGGAACGGCCTCCAGCAGCTTTACCGCATGCGCGATCCCGCCGGAGATCGATGTCCTCCGTTCGCTCTGGCTGTATTCGCTCAGCAATGTCGCCGCGACGGCTTGCGCGTCCTGCGGACCGCCGATCACCGTCCAGCCGACGATCTCGCGCGCATGATGATCGCCCGCCCATTCAAACAGCGTCACCGCGATGCGCCCGTGCGGTCCTTGCGCAATCGCGCGCAAGACCTGCGAACTGGCAATCGCATCCGCATAGCCACGCCGCTGGATGCGCATTTCCTCATGCGACATCGACCGCGACACGTCGACGGCGAGCACCAGCGCCACATCCACGGCGACCTCGGAGCGTGCGGCAGGGACAATCGCCGCAGACACGATTGCGGTAAGGAAGAAGGCCCGCAGCACCGGGCCGAACTGGCCGAGCATTCGCATGCCCCAAGACTACCGCAACGTCAGTCTGACGCCAGAGCCGATTGACGTTTGCGTGGAACAAGCGGCGCGCGATCCTTGACCCGTCCACCACTCAATGCCCGCCCGCAAGCCCGCTTGAGAGCTGGAAGACGGCGATGCCGAGGCACAGGAGCGCGGCGAAAGCGCCCCACCAGCGAAAGCGGGCAAGGCCCGGATCGTCCAGCTTGGTGGCAAGAGAAAAGAGCGACAGGTTCACCAGCGTGAAGACGCCGAGCGTAACGAGGCTCGTCAGTTCGGCAAGCCGCACCAGCGGGAAGGCCAGCGCCAGCAGCAGGATCAGCGCCGCCACCGTCAGCGTCGCGCGCGCCGGCGTGTGCCTGCGCGCGTCGACCGCCCCGAACCAGCGCGGCGCGATGCCCTCGCGCGCCATGCCGTAGAGCACGCGGCTTGCCATGACGATCTGCACCAGAATGCCGTTGATCATGGCAATCGCGGCCCCCGCCGCGACCGGAGCACCGGGAAGACCCGTGATCTGCTCGAAGAGAACCGCGAGCGGCGCGCTCGACCCGGTAATCGCCGCCCTGTCGGGCGCAAGCACCGCGATCACGGCGAGCAGTACATAGATCCCGACGGTGATCCCGAGCGTCCAGAAGACCGCGCGCGGCGACGCGGTTTCGGGATCGATGGTCTCCTCCGCCATGTTCTCGATGTCCTCGAAGCCGATGAAGGCGAAGAAGGCGATGACGCTGCCCGAGAGGATCGCACCGATCAGCGCCGCGTCGCCCGGCGGCGTGAAGGCCGAGGCGATTTTTGGCGCATCGCTCATGAGCGGCACGCCGAAGGCGATCACCACAAGCAGGATGCCGATCTCGATGCAGGTAATCACGGCCGCGAAAGTGACGCTCTCGCGCACGCCGACCCAGGCAATCGCGGACAGAAGCGAAATCAGCCCGACAAGCAGCAGCCAGCCGGGAACGGGAAGGAGCGCCTGCACATAGCCGACGAAGGCGAGCGCGATCACCGCGCTCGAGACGATTCCGGTAGCGGCAACGCCATAGCCTGCGACCCTGCCCCAGCCGTGCCCGAGACCCCGATTGACGAAGACCGCCTCCCCGCCCGCGCGCGGAAAGCGCTTGACCAGCAGCGCATAGGACAGCCCCGTCGCGCCGGCGATGGCGCCGGCAATCAGGAAGGAGAGCGGCGCCTTGTCGCCGGCAAGCCGCAGGATTTCGCCGATCAGCGCGAAAATCCCCGCCCCGACGGTGACGCCGACACCGTAGAACACCAGCCACGGCAAGGTCAGCGTGCGCCGCAGGTGCGGCGCGCCGTCCGGCGATACATCGGGACGCCTGATGTTTTTCATGACGCCAGACTAGCTGCCTCGACAGCCCCCGCCCATCCGTGGTGTTGCGGGGGCGGTTAGTCCATTTTGGACGGCGTTGCCTCTCCCCCGCCCCCATCGTCTCCGGTCGGCACAGCCGCGCTCCCGTCGCCTGCGGCTTGCCGGATGGTTTCCCTGGAACGTTGCAGATGCTCGGCGATCCTCTCCATCGCCGAATCGATGACCTGACGATAAGTGTCGTCGATGAAGCCGAAGACCTTTTCGTAATCGGCAAATCCGCGCTCGATCTGACCTTGCAGGAAGGCCATCGCGCGCGTCACGGCCTCGTCGTCGGGGTCGCCCAACCGACCGTGCGAGGCCTGAATGCAGCCGAAGGCGGTTCCAGGCGTTCGCGAAAAGCCGAAAGAGCGCGCATCTTCCACCAGGAGGATCGACGGTTTGCGGTTGCGAAGAAAATGGATGTGGCCGTGGAGCCTGTAGCCGATGTGAAGATCGATCTCCGCATAAGCGCCGAGGTTCTCGGCCGGTCCGGCAAGCCGCAGGGAGTGGAAGCCGAGTTGCTTGGCGCGTGCCTCGAGTATCGACAGCAACGGCCCGCCAACGCTGTGGAGAGACACATAACGCGGCGAATCCGGGAACCGTTTCCTAACCGACTTGAGCAACTCGACGCTCTGCTCCAGGTAGCTGACGCCGTGCTGGAGACTGACGACAATGCTCGGCACCTCGGGAACCGGAACCGGGTCCCTGCCAATGCGATCGGCATCGAAGAGCGCCATATCGCCGGAGTAAATGGCGGGAATCCCGTTTCGTTGAAGCCGTTGGACAATCATTTCGTCGCGACAGGGGAACGGACCATGACGTTCGGCCATCCTGCCGAGAAAATTGCGTGTTGCGGCATCCATGGCCACATCGAAAAACGCCGCCGGCGATGCGTCCACATGCTGATAGGCGCAACCGAGCGGAAAGAACCCGTCGATCCTGTCGAGGTCGTCGAACAGCGAATAAAGTCCGGGGTATGTCTTGTTCGTGACCGCAAACCCCGGCGCTATGACGTTGTGGCGGACCTTCTTGGTGAACCCGTTCAGGCTCTTTTCCCGAAAAAACAGAATCGGGTCGAAGTCCGGCCATTTGTTGCGGACGAGCGCAAGGGTTGATGCGGTGATCAGCGCGTCGCCGACGTTTTGAGACTTGTGCTCCGGATAGGTCGTCAGAAGGATGTCGGTCATGGCGCTTTCGTGAAGTGAGGAAACGAATCCGCGCCATCATAGCGCCCAGCACGGCCCTGTCGCCGACAAGCCGCGGCAACGCGCAGTCCGGCGCTGGGAATCTCTCCCCGACGGGGGGGAGTGTAGCGTGGATGGGAGGTTGAGCACCAAAGACGGGCTCCCCCATACACACCGGCCATACAACCTATTGACGAAATGTGTGAATGGTCGACAATTTGGAATCTCAAAACATTTGAAGATTGAGGAGTTTTAAGGTGCGTTGGTTTTTCACAGTCATTCTCGTAACGCTGAGTGTTTCTTCATGGCCGGTCAACGCCGGATTTGATCGCTGGACCGCTGACAAAAAGTCCGACCCGTTTTCGGGAGGCCAGAAGGTTACGGTCACAAACATGTCTTCAATGCGCTCAGGAATTGTCATTTTCTGCGATAGCGCCGAAACCGGGCTGACAGTAAGAGCGATACCCGGCTACGCTTATCAAGCCGCCTTGGCCCTGATCGAGCCGGACATTCAGTTTGCCTTCGACGGCAAGAAGATGCTCAGCCAGAAGGGGGAAACAGGGACCGTCGGCGATAACCTTGCCGTATCGCAAGTCACGCTGTCTCCTGAAAATTCAAGAATTTTTGCGAAAGCGTTCGCCGGAGCTGTCAAGCAAGTCGCTATCCAGGATGGTATCTCGGATCAGCCCCATTTGATGACGGCGCGGGGGTCAACCAAATCCGGACGTGCCCTTATCGAATGCATGCAAAGTCAAGAATAGTCGCCCCCCCTTACACCCGCCTGCGTCTCCCGCGCCGCCCGGCGCCGGTGTCGTCGCCGCTCTCCGCCGCCGGCGGGGAGACGAGCGGGCCGATGCGCGCGACGACCTCGTCGACGCTGGGGCGGGTGCCCGCCTCATGCGCGTCGATGGCTGCACGCATCGCGGCCAGATGGGCGTAGGAGGTGCCGCAGCAGCCGCCGATGATGCGCGCGCCGGCATCCATTGCAAGCCGCGCATAGTCGCCCATCAACTCCGGCGTGCCGGTGTAGACCACCGCGTCGCCCTGAATGACCGGAATGCCGCAGTTCGCCTTGGCGATCACGACGGCCTCCGGATAGGTCTGCGTGATGTCCAGGATCGCGGCGAGCAGATCCGACGCGCCGACCCCGCAGTTGGAGCCGTAGGCCACCGGCGTGCAGGCGAACTCTCCGGCAAGCGCGCCGAGACCGGCCGGTTTCAGCCCCATCATCGTGCGCCCGGCGGTGTCGAAACTCGCCGTCACCACGAAGGGCATGTCGACGGCAGCCGCCGCCTCGGCCGCTGCGCGCATTTCCTCCGCAGCCGACATGGTCTCGATCCACAGCACATCCGCGCCGCCGTCCTTCAACCCTTGCGCCTGTTCGGCGAAGGCTGCGACCGCATCCTCATGGGTGAGCGCGCCGAGCGGGACGAAGAGCTCGCCCGTCGGGCCGATGGAACCGCCGACGATCACCGGACGCCCGGCACTCTCGGCCACCTCGCGCGCCAGACGCGCGGCGGCGGCGTTCAGCTCATTCACCCGCCCCTCCAGCTTGTGCAGCTTCAGCCGGTGACGGTTGGCGCCGAAGGTGTTGGTCAGGATGATATCGGCGCCGGCCTCGACGAAATTTCGATGCAGCGCGCGGATCTTGTCGGGCTCGGTGACATTCCACTCCTCCGGCGGATCGCCGGACGTCAGCCCCATGTCGAAGAGATTGGTGCCGGTCGCCCCGTCGGCGAGCAGCGTGCCCTTCTCCGCCAGAAGATCCTCAAGTCTGTTCACTGGCCTGTTCCTCACGTTTCCACGCGGCTCTGCATCCCGCCGCCGCCACACACGCCACGCAACACAAACTGCGCATGTGCCCGACCCCACACACCGACGTCACCCACGGCTCGACCGGGGTCCATTCCACGGCGCCGCCCAACCCGGGGCGCGTGGAGGCGCAAACGCATTCGCCACCGCTCCGGCCTCCACTCCTGCCGGGGTTGCCAATGGACCCCGGATCTTCGGCTGCGCCTGCGTCCGGGGTGACGTCGGGGGAGATGGCGTCCATTGCGCCCCGCCCGCCGACACCCCAACCACGCACGCACCCAAGGCGGAAGCAGATCGCAAGCCCTGCCTCCCCGCACAACCGGCCTCCCGGCGGAGGAGGCGGGCATGCCCTTCGGCCCACACAGTCCCTGTGCCGCCCCCAGAACCGGGTACGAGCTTCGCCGCACACACCGATGTCATCCCGGCCCCCGAGCCGGGATCCATTCCACATCGCTGCCCAACCTGGCGCGCGCGGCACCGCGACTCCACCCGCCACCGCGCCCCGCGTCCCTCAGCTCCTCGGCTTCAGGTTCTGCGGATCGTAGAGCGGCGCGTAGCCGACGCCGGCGACCTCGACGGGGAAGGTTTCGGAAAAATACTCCACGGTGAGTTCGCGTCCCACTTGCGCAAAGTCCGCCGGCAGATAGGCGAGCGCGATGTTCTTCCCCACCGTCGGACCATAGGCAATCGACGTGGTGTAGGAGCGACGGCCCAGCGCATCGACCAGCGTCTCGCCGGTCGCCGGATCGATCACCGGCAGCGTGCCGACCGGATAGCGAGCCGTGCCGCCTGCATCGGTGTTGTCGGTCATCACCAGCGTGCAGAGCATGGCCGGCTGGCGGTCGCGGGCGCGGTATTCCAGGTGCTTTTGCTTGCCGCGGAAGTCGGCCTCCTTGACCTTGGGCCGGGCGAGATCGGCCTCATAGAGATTGTATTGGGTGAGAAGATCGGCGTTTTGCAAACGCAGCGACTTTTCCAGCCGCCGGGAATTGGCATAGGTCTCCACCCCGACCGCCGTAATGCCGAGGCCACGCAGCGCGTCCCAGACCGCGAGACCGTCCTCATAGGCCATATGCAGTTCCCAGCCCTGCTCGCCGACATAGGAGAGGCGAAGCGCGGTCACGGATTTGCCGGCGATCTCGATCTGGCGGATCGCTGCAAAGGGGAAGTTTTCAGGATCGAGGCCGGCCGGATCGGCCACCACCTTCTTCAGGTTTTCCCGCGCATTCGGCCCCCAGATGCCGATGGTGGTGAATTGCTCGCTGACGTCGGTGACCGTGACGTCGAAGCCCCTGTCCTCGGCCACACGCTTCACATAATGGAAGTCGCGCGGGCCGGCATCGGCGCCATCGACGATGCGGCAGCGGTCGGCCATGCGAAACACCGTGAGGTCGGCGCGCACCATGCCCTCGTCATCGAGGAAATGGGTGTAGATCCCCTTGCCGATGTTGCCGTCGCCGCCGATCTTCGCGGCACACAGCCATTCCAGCAGCGCCACATGGTCCGGCCCCGCAACATCGAACATGTAGAAATGCGAGAGGTTGATCACCCCGCAATCCTCGCTCATCGCCAGGTGCTCGGCATTGGAGACGCGCCAGAAATGGCGGGCGTCCCATTCGTTCTCGCGGACCGGGATGCGGTCGGCGTATTTTTCCAGCAGATGCGCGTTGGCGGCATAGCCATGGGCGCGCTCCCAGCCGCCAAGCTCCATGAAGTGGCCGCCTAGCTCCACCTCGCGTTCGTAGAAGGGCGAGCGCTTGACGCCGCGCCCGCTGGCATAGGGCTCGCGCGGGTGGATCGCGGGAAAGTAAATCTTCTGCGCCGCCTCGTAGCAGCGCCCCTCGATGAAGGCTTCCTCCATCTGATGCGCATAGAAACGGGAATAGTCGATGGCCGCGTGGTCGATCTCCGTGCGCCCGTCGGTGATCCAGTCGGCGAGAAGCTTGCCGTAGGCCGGCGCGTCCTTCACCCAGATGGCGACGCAATACCACAGCCCGCGCACCTTCTGGCTTTCGCCGCAGGACGGCCCGCCGGCGGCGGAGACCTGCAGGAGGCCGTTGAACGACCAGGTCTCGTTATAGCCGAGTTCGCCGAGGATCGGCGTCAGCTCCATGGCGCGCTCGAGCGGTTCCATCACCTGCTCCAGCTCCAGATCGCGTTGGGAGGGCGACAGCCGCGCCTCCTCCTTTTCCAGCAGGTCGCGCGGATGGCACAGGCGCGGATTGTCGGTCTCGTAATAGCCCCACTCGATCTGACCGCCCTCGGTGGTCTTCGGGTCGCCGGTGTCGCGCATATAGGCGGAGTTGCCCTGGTCGCGCATCAGCGGATAGCCGATGTCCTTGCCGGTGCCGGCGAACTCGGTGAAGGGACCGAAGAAGGTCAGCGGATGGTCGACCGGCATCACCGGAAGGTCCTCGCCGACCAAATTGGCGATCAGCCGGCCCCAGAGGCCGGCGCAAACGATGACGTGATCGGCCCGGATCGTGCCGCGATGGGTGACGACGCCCGTGATGCGTCCGCCGTCCACGATCAGCGATTTCGCAGGCGTATTGGCGAAGGCCTTGAGCGCGCCCGTCTTTTCCCCCTCGTCGACGAGTTTGCCGGCGACGGCCTGCGAGCGCGGCACGACAAGGCCGGCATCGGGGTCGTACAACCCGCCCTGGACCTGATCCTCCTCGATCAGCGGGAACTTTTCCTTGATCTCGGAGGGTGTGACGAGGTGCGCGCGTGTCCCGAAGGCCTTGCCCGAGGAGACCTTGCGCCTGATCTCCTCCATCCAGGTGTCGTCGCCGGTGCGCGCCACCTCGAAGCCGCCGCAGCGCTCGTAGTTTCCCATTATGTCGAAGAAATCGATGGAATAGAGCGACGTCCAGGTGGAGAGGAAGTCGTGGCTCGTCGAATAGCAGAAGTCGGAGGCATGCGCCGTCGAGCCGATGTCGGTCGGAATGCCGGACTTGTCGATACCGACGATATCGGTCCAGCCGCGCTCGATCAGGTGATGCGCGACCGACGCGCCCACGATCCCGCCCAGTCCGACGATGACGATCTGTGCCTTGTCAGGAAAAGCCGACATGCTTCAACCCCTTCACTCCCCGCCGGCGCGCGGCGGATCCTGCGTTTCGTGCCGGCAGTATCGCGGGAATTTTCCGGGCCAAGTTGTCCAATTGCGTCATCCTTGTATCGCCGCGCCGACAAGGCGGCGCAAAAGCGGGTCGCCGGATCCATGACGCTTTTAGAGAAGCCGACGACGCTTTCGGGCATCAGCCTCTCGCCCATTGCGCGCACAGTACGCTGGGCGTTCGCAGGAAGACGCGACGAAATCCGGGTGGAGTGCAGGAATGAGCGAACAGGCAGAGCGCGCGGGACGACGCGGACGGGCGGCCCGAACGGAAAAACGACGCGGCGCGGAAGCAGGCGCCAGCATTCCCTATATCTCGCGCAACCTCCCGCTTCTCAACATCCTGAGCGACGAGGGTGCGGAGGTCATCGAGGCCAACGCCGACCGGCTGCTCGCCGAGATCGGCCTGGAGTTTCGCGACGATCCGGAAACGCTGAAGATCTGGAAGGACGCCGGCGCGGATGTCGACGGCGAGCGGGTGCGCTTTCCCAAGGGGATGCTGCAGGAGCTGGTGAAGACCGCGCCGGCGCAGTTCACCCAGCATGCCCGCAATCCGGCCCGCAACGTGGAGATCGGCGGCAACAACACGGTGTTTGCGCCCGTCTACGGCCCGCCCTTCGTCACCGATCTCGACCGCGGCCGGCGCTATGGCACCATCGAGGATTTCCGCAATTTCGTGAAGCTCGCCTATGCCTCGCCCTGGCTGCATCATTCCGGCGGCACCGTGTGCGAGCCGGTCGACCTGCCGGTCAACAAGCGCCATTTCGACATGGTGTATTCCCACCTGAAATATTCCGACAAGCCGTTCATGGGCTCGGTAACCGCACCGGAACGGGCGGAGGATTCCGTCGCCATGGCGCGGCTCGTCTTCGGCGATCAGTTCGTCGACGAGAACTGCGTGATGATCCAGCTGATCAACGCCAACTCGCCGCTGGTGTTCGATGCGACGATGCTCGGCGCGCTGAAGGTCTATGCGGCGGCGAACCAGGCCTGCATCGTGTCGCCCTTCATTCTCGCCGGCGCGATGAGCCCGGTCACGGTCGCCGGCACGCTGGCGCAGGTGCTCGCCGAGGCGCTGGCCGGTTGCGCGCTGACCCAGCTGGTGCGCCCCGGCGCGCCGGTGGTCTTCGGCGCCTTCGTTTCCTCCATCTCCATGCAGTCGGGCGCGCCGACCTTCGGCTCGCCGGAAGGCACGCTGCTGCTCAACGGCGCGGCGAAGCTTGCCCGGCGCGCGGGCCTGCCGTTCCGCTCGGGCGGATCCTTCACCGCCTCCAAGACGCCGGACGCGCAATCGGCGCAGGAATCCACCCAGACCATCATGGCGACCCTGCTGTCGGGCGTGAATTTCGCGCTGCACGCCGCAGGCTGGCTGGAGGGCGGGCTGTGCTCGTCTTATGAGAAATTCGTGATGGACGCCGACCAGCTCGGCATGATGCATGTGCTGGCGAAAGGCATCGACCTGTCGCAGGAGGCGCAGGCCATGGATGCGCTGGCGGAGGTCGGGCCCGGCGGGCATTTCCTCGGCGCCGCCCACACCCAGCGAAATTTCGAGACCGCCTTCTATCGCTCCGCGATCGCCGACAACAACTCCTACGAACAATGGAGTTCGGACGGCGGGCTGGATGCCGGCATGCGGGCGAATCAAAGGTGGAAACAGATGCTTGCTTCCTATGAAGCTCCTCCGCTCGACCCGGCGGTCGACGAGGCGCTGATCGCGTTCATGGCACGGCGAAAGGCGGAATTCCCGGACAGCAACATTTAGCCGAAGGCGCGTCGCAGATCGGGCGGAATACCCGTTCCACCCGCCTTGCGAAAAGCACACTGCATCTGAATGCTGCAGTGCTGAAGTATTGGGCAAACCGTGCAGGCACCCGCCTCACGCAACAGCATGGCTTTGTTTTTCTTTGCAATTTTAATAATTTTTCCGCTCACCCCCTTTCATTGTGAGTCAAATTTTGCTTAGCTGACGCGACTTTCAGGGTCTTGAAACGAACCATAAAGAGTTCGTGGCAGGGGAACAGCGCGTTACGCTCCGTCTTTCAGCCGGAAGAGCGTGCCCCTTGCTATGCATTGCTTAGGGGCACAGATGACAGAGACCAAGGGCGCTGCAGTCCGCTACGAAAACGTACAGAAGAGCTACGATGGCGAGACACTCGTCGTAAAAAACCTGAACCTCGACATTCCGCCCGGCGAGTTCCTCACCATGCTCGGGCCGTCAGGATCGGGAAAGACCACCTGCCTGATGATGCTGGCGGGGTTCGAGCCGGCCACGCACGGCGAAATCTTCCTCAACGATCGTCCGATCAACAACGTGCAGCCGCACAAGCGCGGTATCGGCATGGTGTTTCAGAACTACGCCCTGTTCCCGCACATGAGCGTTGCGGAAAACCTTGCGTTTCCGCTGCAGGTGCGCGGCATGGGCAAGGCGGAACAGGAAGAGAAGGTCAAGCGGGCGCTGGAAATGGTCGAACTCGGCCACTTCGGCTCGCGCCGCCCGGCGCAGCTTTCCGGCGGCCAGCAGCAGCGTGTCGCCGTGGCCCGCGCCCTGGTGTTCGAGCCGGAGTTGGTGCTGATGGATGAGCCGCTGGGCGCGCTCGACAAGCAGCTGCGCGAGCAGATGCAGTATGAGATCAAGCACATCCACGACAACATCGGCGTGACCATCGTCTATGTGACGCACGACCAGACCGAGGCGCTGACGATGTCGGACCGGGTCGCGGTGTTCAACGACGGCGTGATCCAGCAGTTGTCACGCCCGGATGTGCTTTACGAGGACCCGCAGAACTCCTTCGTCGCCCAGTTCATCGGCGAGAACAACAAGTTGAGCGGAACGGTGGAATCCATCGACGGCGAGACCTGCGCGGTGCGCCTGGACGACGGAACAATGCTCAAGGCGGATGCCGTCAATATTGACGGTGTGGGGTCTCGCACCACGATTTCCTTGCGTCCGGAGCGCGTCGAATTCGACACGCATGACGCGATGGACAACCTGGTTTCTGGTCAGATCGAGGAAATGATCTATCTTGGAGACCATATCCGCGTGCGGATGACTGTTGCCGGCAACAACGAATTTGTCGTCAAGGTCCGCAACCGCGGCGAGAAGCGCGATCTGAAGACCGGACAAACGGTCGAGATCGGCTGGGCCGCCGGCGACTGCAAGGCGCTCGACGCCGTCGCATAAGCCGACACGGGCCCGAACGAAGATTGCGGCGCGCGGCACCGCGCCCGCAGCCCTTCCCGGGGCATCGCCTCGGGCGAACACCAAAACGAGGGGACTTACTCCATGAAGTTCAAGACACTCCTGCTTGCAGGCGCGGCCTCCGCGATGATGACGTCGGGGGCCATGGCCATCGATCTCACCATCGTGTCGTGGGGCGGAGCGTACTCCAACTCGCAGAACGAGGCCTATCACAAGCCGTATATGGCCGCGAACCCGGGCGTGAACATCATCAACGATGAATCCTCCGCCGAGGCCGTCGCCAAGCTGCGCGCGATGAACGAGGCCGGCAACGTGACCTGGGATCTCGTCGATGTGGTGGCGTCCGACGCCATCCGCCTGTGCGACGAAGGCCTGGCCGAAGAGATCAACTTCGACGAAGCCCTGGCCCCGGCGCCCGACGGCACCCCGGCCTCCGAGGACTTCGGCGACCTGATCGTCTCGGATTGCTTCATCCCGCAGATCGTTTATTCGACGACCTTCGGCTATCGCAGCGACGTCGAGGCCTGGAACGGCCGCGAGCCGGACGACATCTGCGACGTCTTCGACCTGGAAAACTTCCCGGGCAAGCGTTCGCTCGAGAAGCGCCCGATCAACAACATGGAATGGGCCCTGCTTTGCGACGGTGTCGCGAAGGACGACGTCTATGACGTGCTGGAGACCGAGGAAGGCGTGAGCCGCGCCCTCGCCAAGCTCGAGACGATCAAGGACCAGACGATCTGGTGGACGGCCGGCGCCGAAACGCCGCAGCTTCTCGCCGACGGCGAAGTCGTGATCGGCTCGACCTACAATGGCCGCCTGTTCTCGCTCATCGAGGAGCAGGACCAGCCGGTGAAGATGCTGTGGGACGCCCAGGTGTTCGACCTTGACGGCTGGATCGTTCCCGCCGGTCTTTCGGACGAGCGCAAGGCGGCCGTGATGGACTACCTGAAGTTCGCCACCGACACGCAGCGTCTGGCGGACCAGGCCAAGTACATCTCCTACGGTCCGGCCCGCAAGTCGTCCGCGCCGCTCGTCGGCAAGCATGCGGAGCTCGGCATCGACATGGCACCGCACATGCCGACCGACCCGAAGAACGCCACGAACACCTTCCTCTACAATTACGAGTGGTGGGCTGACTATCGTGACGATCTGGACGCCAAGTTCCAGGCATGGCTTGCGGGTTAACACCCGTCCGGCGGCGGAGCACGCGCTCCGCCGCCTTTTTCACGCTGACGACTTCCGGGCCCTGTGCGCCCGTCAAGACACTCCGAATTCGAGGTGCCCGCACGACAGGGCACCCTGCCAGGCCGGCCGGGGCCGGTTGGCGCGGACAACACACGGCGGTTTCGCGCCGGAGACGCCGGGGGTCCGGTACGGCTTCGACGCCAAGACGCTGATAACAGAAAACTTCCTTCCGACGGGGCGTCCCGATGAACACCCAGAACCCTGCAAGCACTGACACCGGTCCGGATGAGAATCCGCAGGTGCTCACCACCCGCGACGGCATACCGCTCAAGGTCAGCCTGGCGAGGGCGCTTCGACGCGAGAAACTGCGGGCGCTCGTACTGATCGCGCCGCTGCTTCTGTTCGTTCTCATCACCTTCGCCGCACCGATCGCGGACATGCTGTTCCGGTCCGTGGAAAACGGCATCGTCTCCGAAACGCTGCCGAAGACCGTCGAGGTTCTGGCGACGTGGGATCCGGAGTCGGGAGAGATTCCCGACCAGGCGGCCTTTACCGCGCTCTACGAGGACCTCAAGGTCGCGGTGGAGGAGAAGACGCACACCCGCCTCGGCTCGCGGCTGAACTACGAGGCGTCGGGCATGTCGAGCCTGTTCCGCAAGACCGGGCGACGCATCGGCCGGATGGAACCGGCAGACGCGACGGTCGAACGCTTCATCGACATCGACAAGGACTGGGGCACCGTCGAAACCTGGGCTGTGCTCAAGCGCTATTCACCCACGATCACGCCCGGCTACTTCCTGAACGCGGCCGACATGCAGCTCACCGCCGAAGGCGTCGAGATGAAGCCGGAGAACGAGCGGATCTACCTCTATCTGTTCTGGCGCACGCTGTTCCTGTCGCTGACCATCACGTCCACCTGCCTGTTGCTCGGCTATCCGGTGGCCTTCCTTCTGGCCGCCCTGCCCGCACGCTCGGCGAACCTTCTGATGATCCTGGTGCTCCTGCCGTTCTGGACGTCGCTGCTGGTGCGCACCTCGGCCTGGAAGGTGCTGCTGCAGCAGCAGGGCGTGATCAACGACTTCCTCGTGTGGACCGGACTGGTCAGCGACGCGGGCCGACTGGTAATGATCAACAACCAGACCGGCACGATCATCGCGATGACGCACATCCTGCTGCCCTTCATGATCCTGCCGCTCTATTCGGTGATGAAGACCATCTCCCCGTCCTACGTGCGGGCGGCGAAGAGCCTTGGCGCGACCGACTGGACGGCCTTCTGGCGGGTGTATTTCCCGCAGACGGTGCCGGGCATCGGCGCGGGCGCGATCCTCGTCTTCATCCTGGCCATCGGCTACTACATCACGCCGGAACTGGTCGGCGGCACCGACGGCATCTTCATCTCGAACCGCATCGCCTATCACATCTCGACCTCGCTCAACTGGGGTCTGGCGGCGGCGCTCGGCGTGATCCTGCTGCTCGCGGTGATGCTGCTCTTCTATGTCTACGACAAGATCGTCGGCATCGATAACGTCAAGCTGGGCTAAGGAGAACACAGACCATGTCAGCCCTTCCCGCCTATGCATCCACCGGCCAGCGCGTCTGGCACTACAGCTTCCGCACGATCTGCGGCCTGATCTTCTTCTTCCTGATCTTTCCGATCCTGGTGATCCTGCCGCTGTCGTTCAACGCCGAGAACTTCTTCACCTTCACCAAGGAAATGCTGGCCTTCGATCCGGCCGGCTATTCCTTCAAGCACTATGAGGACTTCTTCACCAACCCCGACTGGCAGCAGGCGATGCGCAATTCCTTTGCCATCGCGCCGGTCGCGACGCTGCTGGCGACCTCCTTCGGAACGCTGGCGGCCATCGGGTTGTCGCAGCAGCATGTGCCCTATCGCTCCGCGATCATGGCCATCCTGATCTCGCCGATGATCGTGCCGCTGATCATCTCGGCCGCCGGCATGTATTTCTTCTACTCGCGCATCGGCCTGCAGGGGACCTATATCGGCGTGGTCCTGGCGCATGCAGCCCTTGGCACGCCCTTCGTGATCATCACCGTCACGGCAACGCTGGTCGGCTTCGACCGGAGCCTGGTGCGGGCGGCGGCAAGCCTTGGCGCCAACCCGGTCACCACCTTCTTCAAGGTGCAGATGCCGCTGATCATTCCCGGCGTCGTCTCCGGTGCGCTGTTTGCCTTCATCACTTCCTTCGACGAGGTCGTGGTGGTGCTGTTCCTGGGCTCGGCGGGTCAGAAGACGCTGCCCTGGCAGATGTTCACCGGCTTGCGCGAACAGATTTCTCCGACCATCCTGGCGGTTGCCTCGTTGATGGTGGCGATCTCGGTCGTGCTGCTGACGGTGCTTGAGCTCCTGCGCCGCCGCTCCGAGCGGTTGCGCGGCCTGACGCCGTCCTGACGGCACGGCCCGGCTGTCCGCCCCGGCGGCGGATGGCCTCACATACAGCGGAGCGCTCCGCTTTCCCGAACGGGAACCGGTGACGGAACGCCAGTCACCGGACGGTCAGGACAGGGCCCTCGCCCCTCCCGACCCGGCGAAGCGCAACGCACCGAGTTTGGCCTGGCGGGCCGGTTCCGATGGAGCCGGCCCGTTTTGCGTTTCAACCGCCGTTTCCGGCAAGCCCGAGAGGAACCCGACGTGTCCGACGATCTCATCCGCACCACCCGCTGGCACAATGGCGAGAAAGCCTGGTCGCCCTTTTCGGATGCCGAAATGACCCGCCGCAAGACCGCGCTGCGGGCAACGCTCGCGAAGCGCGCCATCGATGCCGCGCTTTTCACCTCCTATCACAACATCTGCTACTACTCCGGCTTCCTCTACTGCCAGTTCGGCCGCCGCTATGGCCTCGTCATTGACCAGGAGCAGGCGACGACGATCTCCGCCGGCATCGACGGCGGGCAGCCCTGGCGCCGCTCCCATGGCGATGCAGTGACCTACACCGATTGGCGCCGCGACAATTATTTCTTCGCCCTGCAAGGGCTGACGAAGGGGGTCCGCCGGCTCGGGATCGAGTTCGATCATGTCTCGCTGGAGCTGCGCGCCCTGCTCGCCGACGCCCTGCCCGGCGTGGAGTTCGTCGACATCGCCGCCGACGCAATGAGCCAGCGCACGATCAAGTCAGCCGAGGAACACGCGCTCATCCGCGAAGGCGCGCGGATCTGCGACATCGGCGGTGCGGCGGTGGCCGATGCGGTCGCGCCTGGAGTCGCCGAGCACGAGGTCGCCATCGCCTCGACCAATGCGATGATCCGCGAGATCGCCAGAAGCTTTCGCCAAGTCGAGCTGATGGACACCTGGACCTGGTTCCAGTCGGGCATCAACACCGACGGCGCGCATAACCCGGTCACCAACCGGATCGTCGAAGCCGGGGATATCCTGTCGCTCAACTGCTTTCCGATGATCTTCGGCTATTACACCGCCCTGGAGCGGACGCTGTTCTGCGATCACGCGCCGGACGCGCATCTGAAGCTCTGGGAGATCAACTGCGAGGTGCACCGGCGCGGGCTGGAGCTGATCCGTCCGGGCGCGCGCTGCTGCGACATCGCGGCCGAACTCAACGCGATCTACCGGTCGCACGGGCTGCTGCGCTACCGCTCCTTCGGCTACGGCCATTCCTTCGGCGTGCTTTGCCACTATTACGGGCGCGAGGCATCGGTGGAGCTGCGCGAAGACGTCGAGACGGTGCTTGAACCGGGCATGGTCGTCTCGATGGAACCGATGATCATGATCCCGGAGGGGGAGCCGGGGGCGGGCGGCTACCGCGAGCACGATATCCTCATCGTGACAGACGACGGCGCGGAAAATATCACCGGTTTTCCCTATGGCCCGGCGCACAATGTGATCGGCTGATTTTGCGTGCAAGCCGATCAATATTGCCAAGTTCGAGATCAATATCGCTTAAATTTTCGCGATATTGCCTCCGAACTCGGACAAAATCGGCAAAATCGCAGGCGGCGTCTCACCGCCTGCGGGCGCCGGTCAGGATGCGGGACGCGGAACCGCATGGTCGATCGGGTCGCCGACACGGTAGCCGAATTCGGCCGCCGCATCGCGCAGCCAGCACAGGAAGGCATCGGCGAGGCTGGAGGAGACCAGCAGGTCGAAACTGTCTTCGCTGCGGCGCAGGATGACGACCGGAACCTGATCGATCACGGCCTGCGCCAGCGACCCCGGCGGAAACGCCTTGAGGTCGAAATCGATGGCGACTTGCTTGTTGAGCGTATCGATCGCCGCCGCGCCCGACAGGCGCACGCCCCGGCGGGCCGATCCGAGGTCGACCACGGCGGCGTCATTGGTATCGAGCGCCTCGCCGAGCCGCGTCGCATCCTCCTCGGCGTCGGACAGCCACAGGAAGCGGCCGAAAGCGAGCCAGCCGAGCAGCGCCGCATCGCCTTGCGAGAACCGCCCCGGCCGGCCCGGCGGGTCCGCCTGACACAGCGTCGCCAGCGTCTCCGTCACCGCCTCAAGGCGGTTCGGCCAGGCCCCGATTTCGAGCACGGCGGCAAGCTTGAGCTCGCACAGGGTCACCGCCGGATCTCCGGCGCCAACGGTTTCTCCGGGCGTCAATTCGCCGCTGGTCGGTTCAACGTGAAGCTCGGACGGAGCATCGGACATGCAGGCGGCTCCCGTAAGATGATGAAAAGGCGATCATGGCCGACCTGTCCGGGCCTTTCACTTGCCCGGGCGCCGAACGGCATCAGGTGCGACACCGGCGCGTATCGGCCAAAGGTCTGGCCAGCCACGGAAAAGACGTTCGGCACCGGCGAACCGGCACAGGCCGCATCACCCCAGACTCGCCCGTCGCGTCGTCCCGGTCAAGGCCCACCGCGCGGCGCGACGACCGGCGAGCTGCCGACAAGCTCCGCCACCGAGCAACCGCGCAATCGCGCCAGAACGGCAAGGGCATCGGGGTTCGCAAGGCCGGCACGCGACGTCGCCAGCCCGAGCACGGCGGCAAGACGCTCGTCGCCGGGCCCGGCAAAACCGGCCCGCTCGGCGCGCTCCAGATCCTCGACCGTGACATCGTGGCGCAGGTCGAGGAAGCGCTTGCCGCGGCCCTGCGCCGGCACCTCGACCACGCCCAAAGGCAGGTCCGCCGGCTCTCCGGCCTCGACCTGCGGGCAGGCAGGCGCTTCCCCCAGCTCGCCGCCGCAGGCGCGCACCGCCGCCGCGCCCGCCGCGCGGCCGCTGTCGAGGTCGTCGTTGAGCGCGAGAAGGCCTGCGGCGGCGCCGCAGATCGTCCAGTCCCTCGCCGTCTCACTCGGCACAAGGGCGTTGAGCCGCGCATCAAAAGTGGCCGTGGCGCCTGCTGGCAGGCACGGGATCCAGCCGCCCGAGACGAGCAGCGCGTCGCAGGAGGGATGCATGACATTGGGGCCGAGCTGCCCCGAACGCGGATCGAACCCGCGAATGTCGACCCCCTTGATCGCCCGCCGCCCGCGTGCGGCGGCGACGACCGCACCGGCTTCCAGACGAATTCCGCGCACCGCGAGCGCCGTCACCAGCGCGGGGTCGGGACGGCTGCGCATGTCGACCACGGCTTTCACGCCGACGCCGGCCTCATGCAGCGCAAGCGCCGTGCGCGCCCCGCCATCGTTGTTGGCAAAGACAATGACCTTGTGGCCGACAGCAACGCCATGGCGCCGCGCGCAGCCAAGGCCGGCGGAGGCGAGCATCACGCCGGGCAGATCGTTTCCGGCGAAGATCAGCGACCGCTCCCGCGCCCCTGCCGCCCAGACGACATGGCCGGCGGCAATCCGCCAGTCCCGCCGCCCCGACACGCCCTGTTCGACGGCGCGCAACACGCCCCCTTCGCCTGCGGAGCAGACCCGGGTGCGCGGCAACATCGTGACATTCGGGAGAGCACCGAGCGCACGGGCGGTGGCCTGCGCCCAGTCATGGGGTGCCGCTCCATCAAGCCGGCCGGAGGTCTCGACCAGCCGTCCGCCGGCCCGCCGGTTCTCATCGACCAGCAAAACGCGCAGGCCGGCGGCAGCCGCGACCTTGGCCGCCATCAGGCCCGCCGGTCCGGCACCGACCACCAGCACGTCGCAGGCGGCCTCCAGCGTGCCTGTGTTTCCTGTATCCGTCGTCTCCGCGACGCCATCTCCCTCACCGGGGCAAGAGATGCGACGAGGCCCGCGCAAGGCTTCGGCTCCGATCAGGGCGAATGGCAGTGACAGCCAGCCGCGCGATGGACGCCAGACCTCCAGATCCGCTTCAAGATCGACCTCCCGGGCAGCCATGTCCAACGCCCGCGCAGGGCGCCCTGCCCGCGCCACGCGCAGGTCGGTCAGATCATCGTCGGCGCCGAATACGCCGCGCGGCCGGCGATAGCGGGAACTGCGTCCAAACCGCAAAACGCCTGAGGCAAGGAGCGCCGAGGCGAGCGTGTCGCCGAAGAATCCAGTAGCGTCACGCCCATCGACACGAAACCGGATCTCTCGCCCCCGGTCGATCCACACGCCGCCGTCCTTCAGCCGATAGCCGCTCACGAAAACTCCTCAAGGTGACCCTGCTCGGCGAAGCCGCGAGGCCGTCGGCTAACCAGTGGCCGAAACGCCGCGGCCCGTTATGGACAGGGCCTGCCGGGGATGCCAACGAAAAACCGCGCCGGATCGCTCCGGCGCGGCGAAGTTGCTGACAAAACCATGGAGAAAGGCGTCCTCCCGGACGCAGCGTTAGCTGCGATCCGGACACCGGGAGGCACGGTTTCGCGGTGAGCACCCCACAAGACCATAAGCTTCTGGCTCTCCAATACCGGGTCGCGCTTCCGCTTGCCCGGTATGACGCGAGAGAACATGCGCACCCCTCGTCAGCAGTCTGAACCGCGCCGGGTCGCTCCGGCACGGTGCGGTTGCTGGCAAAGCCACGGAAAAGGCGTCATTCCGGACGTAGCGTAAGCTGCGATCCGGAATCGGGGAGGCACGGTTTCCCGGTGACCACCCCACAAGACCATAAGCTTCTGGCTCTCAGATACCGGGTCGCGCTTTCGCTTGCCCGGTATGACGCGGCAGAGCATGCGCCCCCTTCATCAACCGTCCGCACCGCGCCGGGTCGCTCCGGCGCGGTGCGGTTTCTGGCAAAACCTCGGAAAAGGCGTCATTCCGGACGCAGCGTTTGCTGCGATCCGGAATCGGGGAGGCACGGTTTCCCGGTGACCACCCCACAAGACCATAAGCTTCTGGCTCTCCGATACCGGGTCGCGCTTCCGCTTGCCCGGTATGACGCGGGAGAGCATGCGCACCCTTCGTCAACCGTCCGCACCGCGCCGGATTGCTCCGGCGCGGTGCGGCTTCTGGCAAAGCCACGGAAAAGGCGTCATTCCGGACGCAGCGTTAGCTGCGATCCGGAATCGGGGAGGCACGGTTTCGCGGTGAGCACCCCACTAAGACCATAAGCTTCTGGCTCTCCGATACCGGGTCGCGCTTTCGCTTGCCCGGTATGACGCGGGAGAACATGCGCAATCTTCATCAACCGTCCGCACCGCACCGGATTGCTCCGGCGCGGTGCGGTCTCGTGAAGAGCCCCGGCTTTGAGAAGCCGGTCAGGCAAGGCCCGCCTTGGAGAGCGGCAGGACCGACGGGACGCTGCCGGTCGCGGCGCGGATCGCATTGGCGACGGCCGGGCCGATGGGCGGGGTGCCGGGCTCGCCCGCACCGGTGGGCGCGGCCGCCGAGGCGATCACCTCGACCTCGACCGCCGGCATGTCTTCCATGCGCAGCGGACGGTAGGTGTCGAAGTTTTCCTGGTCGACGTGGCCATCGGTCAGCGTGATCTCGTCGAAGAGGATCGCGCCGAGCCCGTAACCGATGCCGCCCTCCATCTGCGCCTTGACGTTGTCGGGATTGACGGCGACGCCGCAGTCGACCGCACACCAGACCTTCTCGACCTTGAAGGTGCCGTCGTCGCGCCGGCTGACCTCCGCGACCTCGGCCACATAGCTGTTGAAAGACTTGTGGACGGCAACGCCGCGGAAGCGGCCTTCGGGCGCACCCTCGCTCCAGCCGGACATCTCGACGACCTTGTCGAGCACGCCGAGCTTGCGGGCGTTGTCGGCATCATGCGCGTCGCTCCCGGTCTTGCGGGTGAGATGCGCCCGGCGGAAGGCGACCGGATCGGCACCGGCCGCCTCGGCGGCGCGGTCGATCATGGTTTCCACCACATAGGCCGTCTGGGTGTGGCCGACAGACCGCCACCACAAAACCGGCACGCCGACCTTCGGCGAATGCAGCTCGCCGTGGAACGCCGACACCGCATAGCTGAAGTCCTCGACGCCCTCGACGGAGGTGGAATCGATCCCGTCCTTGACGGCGAAGGATTCAAACGCCGTTCCGCTCATCAGCGACTGCTGGACGATGCGATGGTGCCAGCCGACCAGATTGCCATCGGCATCGAGACCGACACGCACCTTGTGAACGCCCATCGGCCGGTAGTAGCCGGCGCGCGTGTCATCCTCGCGGGTGTAGACCAGTTTGATCGGCTGGGACTTGCCCCAGATCTTCGCAATGGAGGCCGCCTCGACGATGTGCTTGGCGTCAAACGAAGTGCGCCGGCCGAAGGAGCCGCCGCCGTAGAGCGTGTTGATCGCGACATTTTCCTGCGGGATGCCCAGCACGGAGGCCGCCGTTGCCTGGTCGACCGTCTGGAACTGCGCAGGATACCAAAGTGTCGCCCGGTCTCCCTCGACATGGATGGTGAGCACCATCGGCTCCATCATGCCATGGGCGAGATAGGGAAACTCGAAGGTCTCCTCGACCACATTCGCCGCGCCCTCAAGCTGCGCCGCCGCATCGCCATCGTGCCGGAACACCGGCCCCTCGGCTTGCGCCAGCGTGCGGTATTCGTCGAACAGGGCATCGGAGGACCGGGTTTCGGCCTTGCTTTCGTCCCACTCGATCTCCAGCAGGCCCTGCGCCTTGATCGCCGGCCAGGTGGAGGTCGCAAGCACCGCAACGCCGTGGCCCGGCACATCGATGACGTCGACGACGCCCGCGACCTTGCGCGCCTCGTCGGCGTTGAGCGAAGCGACCGTCGCGCCGAAGGCCCGCGGACGGGTCAAAACGGCAACCAGTTGGTCGTCGCGCTGCACGTCCATGCCGTAGGTATTGGGCGCGCCGACCGTCTTGTTCGCCACGTCGAGCCGCGGGAAGCCCTTGCCGATATAGACCCACTGGTCCGGCGTCTTGAGGGTGACGTCGCCCGGCACGTCCAGCGCCGCTGCCGCCTCGGCCATCTCGCCGAAGGTCGCCGACTTGCCCGAGGGATGCGACAGGGTGCCGGCCTTGACGGAGATCTCGGAGGCTGCAACGCCCCAGGCCTCGGCGGCGGCCGCCACCAGCATGGCGCGCGCAGTGGCGCCGGCCTTGCGATACTGCTCGAAGGAGTTGGCGATGGCGGTCGAGCCGCCCGTCCCCTGAACGCCGAAGAGCAGATTCTGGTACTTCGCATTGTCGGCGGGCGCGAATTCCGCCCGCATCTGCTCCGTCGAGGCATCGAGTTCCTCGGCGACGAGGGTCGCAAGCCCCGTGGCGTTGCCCTGCCCCATGTCGAGATGCTTGTTGAGCACGGTGACAAGATTGTCCGGCGTGATGCGCACGAAGGGCGTGAACATCTGGTCCGAGGCAGCGCCTTCCGCGGCCTGCGCCAGGGAACCCGGCAGCTTGACGCCGATCAGCAGCCCGCCGGCAGCGCCGGCGGAGAGCTTCAAAAAGGAGCGCCGGCTCGGGCGCGGGGCCGCATTGGCCATTCGTTGCATGAGATGCAGCATCGGCTCAGCCCTCCATCGTTTCGGATGCGCGGTGGATCGCCGCGCGGATGCGGTGGTACGTGGCGCAGCGACAGACGTTTCCGCTCATCGCGGCGTCGATGTCGTCGTCGCTCGGCTTCGGCGTCTCGGCCAGAAGCGCGGTCGCCGCCAGAATCTGCCCCGACTGGCAGTAGCCGCATTGCGGAACGTCGAGCTCGCGCCAGGCGGCCTGCACGGCGCTGGCCGCCTTGCCGTCGACACCCTCGATGGTGGTGATCTTCGCGCCTTCGACATCCGACACCCGCGTCTGGCAAGACCGGGTGGGAAACCCGTCCATCTGCACGGTGCAGGCGCCACAGGCTGCAATGCCGCAGCCGTATTTCGTTCCGGTCAATTGCAACTCGTCGCGCAAAACCCACAACAGCGGCGTCTCGGGATCGACATCGACCTCTCGATCCTCGCCGTTCACATTCAAACGGATCATGAAAGCCTCCTGGACGCGGGACCGGCGACTTGCGCGCCGGCCTTTCGAAAACGGAACCCGATTGTATCTGGGGCAGATGCCGTCTATCGTCCAATTGATTTTGGGTATCCTGTGACATTCACCAGATGAATATATCAGCCATCGACCTCAATCTTCTCGTCGCCTTCGACGCGCTGTTCAGCGAACGAAATGTCACGCGCGCGGCGCGCCGGGTCGGCCTGTCGCAACCGGCGATGTCGAACGCGCTGTCGCGCCTGCGCGCGCTGCTCGACGACGAGCTGTTCGTGCGCTCCGGCCGGGGCATGGAGCCGACGGCCCGGGCGCAATCGCTTGCGCTGCCCGTGCGCGAGGCGCTGGCGCGGATCGAGGAGGCGCTGGCCCCGGCACTGGCCTTCGACCCGGCCCGGCTCGACCGGGTGGTGAGGATCGCCATGACCGACAATTCCATGGCGGTGCTCCTGATCGACATGATCGAGCGGGTCCGGGAGACGGCTCCCAGTCTCGATCTTCACATCAAGAACACGCGGACCGTCGGCATGGCACCGATGCTGGACGACGGCGAGATCGATCTCGCCATCGGGGTCGTCGGCGATCTTGAACCCCGCCACCGCGCCGCGCCGCTCTATGCGGATCGCCTGGTCGGGATCGCCCGGCGCGGGCGGTTCGGACCCGACGGTCCGACACTGGAGCAATTCGTCGAAGCCGAACACGCGCTGGTCGCCCCGCGCAACGGTCCGGGTGGCGCGATCGATGCAGCGCTTGCAGCGCGCGGGCTGAAGCGGCGCGTGTTCCTGACCCTGCCGCAGTTCATCTTCGCGCCTTATGCGGTCGCGAAAGCCGATCTGGTCGCCTGCCTGCCGGCGCGCATCGCGCTCGCCAAGGCGGAGCTGCTGGACCTGGAGATCTTCGAACCGCCGATCGAGATGCCGGAATTCACCGTCAAGCTGATCTGGCACAGCCGCGACGACGCGGATCCCGCCCACCAGTGGCTGCGCACGACCATCGCCGCAGTGGCGCAGGACGTCACCCGCCACAATGAAGACGCGCTCTGGGGGATGTGCCGGCCGCAGGTCCGCGCGCCGGCGCGCGAGATCGCGGACACGCCGGCCTGAGCAAGGTGATGCAAAACGGCCGGTCGCGGGATCGCAACCGGCCGTGTTCAGTCGATCAGAAAGCGCAGCGCCTTACGCTACGTTGCGGCGGCGGCCGGCGATGAGGTCGAGCACCGAGCGGGCGGCGTCGAGCACGTTGGAGCCGGGGCCGAAGATCGCCGCGACGCCGGCCTCTTTCAGGAACTCGTAGTCCTGACGCGGGATGACGCCGCCGCAGACGACGATGATGTTGCCGGCGCCGCGTTCCTCCAGCGCCTTGACGAGCTGCGGCAGCAGCGTCTTGTGGCCGGCGGCAAGCGACGACACGCCGACCACATGGACCTTGGCGTCGATGGCGGCCTTGGCCGCCTCCTCCGGCGTCTGGAACAGCGGGCCGGCGAGCACCTCGAAGCCGACATCGCCGAAGGCCGAGGAAATCACCTTGGCACCCCGGTCGTGACCGTCCTGCCCGAGTTTCGCGACCATCACGCGCGGCTTTTCGCCAAGCTCGGCGGCGAGATCGGAGAGACGCGCGACCAGCGTCTGGTACTCCGGCTCGTCCTTGTATTCGCCGGCGTAGATGTCGGTGACGACTTCCGGGGTCGCCGCATGGTCGCCGAAGACGGCGCGCATGGCGTCGGAAATCTCGCCGACGGTGGCCCGCGCCCGGGCCGCTTCGACGGCGCGCTCCAGGATGTTGCCCTTACCGGTGCGCGCGGTTTCCTCAAGCGCCTTGAGCGTTTCGGCCACCGCGTCGGGATCGCGGGTCTCGCGGATCTTCTCCAGCCGGCGGACCTGCGACTTGCGCACCGCCGCATTGTCGATCTGCAGGATGTCGAGCGCGTCCTCGTCGTCGCGGCGGTACTTGTTGACGCCGACGATCACCGCATCGCCCTTGTCGACGGCGGCCTGACGGCGGGTGGCCGCTTCCTCGATCATGCGCTTGGGCAGACCCTTGTCGACGGCGGCCGTCATGCCGCCTTCCGCCTCGATGCGCTCGATGATCTCCCAGGCGCGGGTGGCGAGCTCGTCGGTCAGGCTCTCGACGTAATAGGAGCCGGCCAGCGGATCGACGACATTGGTGACGCCGGTCTCATGGTTGAGGATGAGCTGGGTGTTGCGGGCGATGCGGGCGGAAAACTCCGTCGGCAGGGCAATCGCCTCGTCGAAGGAGTTGGTGTGCAGCGACTGGGTGCCGCCGAGCACCGCCGACATCGCCTCGAAGGCCGTGCGCACGATGTTGTTGTAGGGATCCTGCTCGGCCAAGGACACGCCCGACGTCTGGCAGTGGGTGCGCAGCATCTTCGACTGCGGCTTCTTCGGCTCGAACTCGTCCATGATGCGCGACCACAACAGCCGCGCCGCGCGCAGCTTCGCCGCCTCCATGAAGAAGTTCATGCCGATACAGAAGAAGAACGACAGTCGGCCCGCGAAGGCGTCGACGTCGAGGCCCTTCTTCAGCGCCGCGCGCACGTATTCGCGTCCGTCGGCGAGCGTGAAGGCCAGTTCCTGCACCAGCGTCGCGCCGGCTTCCTGCATGTGGTAGCCGGAGATCGAGATCGAGTTGAAGCGCGGCATTTCCTTGGCCGTATACTCGATGATGTCCGCGACGATCCGCATGGAAGGCTCCGGCGGATAGATATAGGTGTTGCGGACCATGAACTCCTTGAGGATGTCGTTCTGGATCGTGCCGGAAAGCTCGGCGCGCGTCGCGCCCTGCTCCTCGCCGGCGACGATGAAGCTTGCAAGCACAGGGATGACCGCGCCGTTCATGGTCATGGAAACGGACATTTCCTTCAGCGGGATGCCGTCGAAGAGGATCTTCATGTCCTCCACGCTGTCGATGGCGACGCCGGCCTTGCCGACATCGCCGACGACGCGCGGATGGTCGCTGTCGTAACCGCGATGGGTGGCGAGGTCGAAGGCGACCGACAGGCCCTTCTGGCCGGCGGCGAGCGCCTTGCGATAAAACGCGTTGGACTCCTCGGCCGTCGAAAAGCCCGCATACTGGCGGATGGTCCATGGGCGACCGGCATACATAGTCGCGCGCGGCCCGCGCAGGAAGGGATCGAAGCCGGGGAGCGTACCGAGATGGTCGATCCCCTCAAGATCCGCTTGCGTGTAGAGCGGCTTGACGGGGATCCCTTCCGGCGTCTGCCAGACGAGATCCTCCGCGCTCTGGCCCTTGAGTTCCCTGGACGCCAGGTCCATCCAGTCGCGTACGGTCTTTTCTGTCATCTTGTCATCCCTCCGCGGGCCTGTCCTGCCAGGACATGCTCATTCTCGGAAAATGGCTTCAATCTCAGGCGACAGCACCTGTCACCCTGCGTTCTCCGGACGGCCAGTCCCTCACCACGAACAGCCCTGCGACCGCATAGCCGGCCAGAAAAAGATACCCCAGCGACACCGAGGACACGATGCCGAGGATGGCGAGCTGTCCGCCAATCGCGACAGCAGCCAGGCCGAGGCCGAAGAGCAGCGCAAGCCGGCCGATCCGCACGGACCCGAACAGCATCCGCATGCAAAGCCCGTAGGCCAGGCCGCCCCAGGCCCCCCACACACCGGCGTTGAACAGATGAACCCAGAAGGGTCCGCCGCCGAACGCCGGAATTCCCACCAGAGCCGCCTTGGCGAAGAACATTCCGGCTGACCCCGTCGGCGGAAACCGGACCCAGATCGCGCCGTGGGCCACCATCGCCACGCTGGTCGCAAGGGCACCTGCAAGTACGCAACACAGAATCCGGATCTCCTTGCCGGGGTCTATCCGCACTATTCGAATTCCATGATCAGCTCGTCGACGGCGAGACTGTCGCCGGGCTTGGCGTTGACGCTCTTCACAACGCCCTTGCGTTCCGCCTTCAGGACATTCTCCATCTTCATCGCCTCGACGGTCGCAAGCGTCTGGCCTTCTTCCACCGCCTGACCGGCTTCGACCGAGATCGAGACGATCAGCCCCGGCATCGGGCACAAGAGCATCTTGGAGGTGTCGGCCGGGATCTTCTCCGGCATCAGCCGCGCGGCCTCCGCCTGGCGCGGCGTGAGGCAGGTGACGGTGAGATCCGCGCCGCGCATGCGCATGCGATAGCCCTGGATGGTGCGGGCGATCTTGACCGCGCAGGAAACGCCGTCGACCACCGCCTCCACCAGCGGCATGCCCGGACGCCAGCCGTTGAGCGAGACCGCCATCGGCGCGCCATTTGCGCCCTCGATGCGGAAACCGTCGCTCGTCTCGAGCACCTTGACCGCATGTTCGACTTTGTCGAGGGTCACGACCCAATTGGGATTGACCACCCGGCGATGGTTGTCCATCGCGCCGGAAATGCCGGTGGCCCGGGTCTCGGAGACAAAATTGCAGGCGGCCGCGATGGCGACGAGACGCGCGATGCTCGCGTCATCGAGCGTCGCGCCGGCAAAGCCGTCCGGATATTCCTCGGCAATGAAGGCCGTGGTGATGTTGCCCGAGCGGAACCGCTCGTGATCCATCACGGCGGAGAGGAACGGCAGATTGTGGCCGATGCCCTCGACCTCGAAGCGGTCGAGGGCCGCCGACATGGCGTCGATCGCGGTCAGCCGGTCCGGCGCCCAGGTGCAGAGCTTGGCGATCATCGGATCGTAGAACATGGAGATCTCGCCGCCCTCGAAGACGCCGGTGTCGTTGCGCACGACGATGCCGTCCGCGTTGCGGCCCTCCTGCGGCGGACGATAGCGCGTCAGCCGGCCGATGGAGGGCAGGAAGTTGCGGTAGGGATCTTCCGCGTAAAGCCGGCTTTCGATGGCCCAGCCATTCAGCTTGACGTCGTCCTGGGTGACGGAGAGCGTCTCGCCGGCGGCGACGCGGATCATCTGCTCGACAAGGTCGATGCCGGTGATCAGCTCGGTCACCGGGTGCTCCACCTGCAGGCGGGTGTTCATCTCCAGGAAATAGAAATTGCGCTCCCCATCGACGATGAATTCCACCGTGCCGGCGGAGGCGTAGCCGACGGCTTTTGCAAGGGCGACCGCCTGTTCGCCCATGGCCTTGCGCGTCTCGGCGTCGAGGAAGGGCGACGGCGCCTCCTCGATGACCTTCTGGTTGCGGCGCTGGATGGAGCATTCGCGCTCGCCGAGATAGATCGTGTTGCCGTGCGTGTCAGCCAGCACCTGGATCTCGATGTGGCGCGGCTGGGTGACGAACTTCTCGATGAAGATGCGATCGTCGCCGAAGGAACTGGCCGCCTCGTTCTTCGACGACTGGAAGCCCTCGCGGACCTCGCCCTCGCTCCAGGCGATGCGCATGCCCTTGCCGCCGCCGCCGGCCGACGCCTTGATCATCACCGGATAGCCGATCTCGCCGGAGATTTTCACCGCCTCGTCGCCGTCCGCGATCAGGCCCATGTAGCCCGGAACGGTGGAGACGCCGGCTTCCGCCGCGAGCTTCTTCGACGTGATCTTGTCGCCCATCGCCTCGATGGCGTTCGGCGGCGGGCCGATGAAGGCGACGCCCTCCTTCGCGAGCGCCTCGGCAAATTCCGCGCGCTCCGACAGGAAGCCGTAGCCGGGGTGTACCGCATCGGCGCCCGACTGGCGGATGGCGTCCAGGATCTTGTCGATCACGATATAGGACTGGTTCGCCGGCGGCGGGCCGATGTGGATCGCCTCGTCGGCCATCTTCACATGCAGCGCGTCGCGGTCGGCGTCGGAATAGACGGCGACGGTCGCGATGCCCATCTTCTTGGCGGTCTTGATGACGCGGCAGGCGATCTCGCCGCGGTTCGCGATCAGGATTTTCTTCAGCATTCTGTGTCTTTCCGATCTGAATGACGTGCCCGCATCATGTGTGACGCCACCTTCAACTTCGTCTTTTGCTGTCAGGTGGAAGTTGCGCGAGAACCGGGCAACGGATTTTCCACCCTCGAAACTACTCAGCCGCCTCCGCCGGAGGCGTCGCGCCAGGGGCCTTACGGCCCTTCAGCATCCCCTCAATGCTCAGGTCCTCGTCGATCTCCGGCCAATGCACGCCGAAGGGCGACAACTCGATCACGCGGCGCTGCTCCGGTGTCGCCTGGAGGAGCCGCGGATACCACCACAGGGGCGTGACGAGACGAACTCCGTCGGCAAGCGTGACCACGAGTTCGCTCTCGGTGCAGTGAGCCGCGACCGGCTCGAGAAGATCATGATCAATCTCCAAAATATTCATGCCACCTCTCCACGAAAGCGTCTCGGTTTCGGGTCACGACTTTCAGGATCGCCGAAATATCCTGATCGCTACACCGCCTGTTTTTCGCGACCGCAAGGCTCTCCAGCCAGATTTTGACTTCCTTGCGATCCTTGCGAACATGAACATGCGGCGGTTCATGGCCATCGAGACTGTAGAACAGAAACTTCCATCCCTTCCATTCGAAGATCGTCGGCACCCCGGACGCCTCCCCGCCTCACAGCGGAATGTTGTCGTGCTTCTTCCACGGGTTCGTCAGCGTCTTCTTGCGAAGCGCGGCGAAGGCGCGGGCGACACGTTTGCGCGTCGACTGCGGCATGATCACATCGTCGATGAAGCCCTTTTCGGCCGCGACGAAGGGATTGGCGAAACGGTCTTCATATTCCTTGGTGCGCGCGGCGATCTTCTCGGCATCTCCGAGTTCGGAGCGGTAGAGGATTTCGGTCGCGCCCTTGGCGCCCATCACCGCGATCTCGGCCGTCGGCCAGGCGTAGTTGATGTCGCCGCGAATGTGCTTGGAGGCCATGACGTCATAGGCGCCGCCATAGGCCTTTCGGGTGATCACCGTGACCTTGGGAACCGTCGCCTCGCCATAGGCGAACAGCAGCTTGGCGCCGTGCTTGATGACACCGCCATATTCCTGGGTCGTGCCCGGCAGGAAGCCCGGAACATCGACAAGTGTCAGGATCGGAATGTTGAAACAGTCGCAGAAGCGCACGAAGCGCGCCGCCTTGCGCGAGGCGTTGATGTCGAGCACGCCGGCCAGCACCATCGGCTGGTTGGCGACCACGCCGACCGTCTGCCCCTCGATGCGGATGAAGCCGGTGATGATGTTGCCTGCAAACGCCTCCTGGAGCTCGAAGAAATCGCCCTCGTCGGCGATCTTCACGATCAGCTCCTTCATGTCGTACGGCTTGTTCGGATTGTCCGGGATCAGCGTGTCGAGCGAGGGCTCGACGCGCGCCGGGTCGTCGAAGAACGTGCGCACCGGCGGCTTTTCCCGGTTGCTCGCCGGCAGGAAATCCATGAAGCGGCGCAGCGCGATCAGCGCTTCCACATCATTGTCGAAAGCGCCGTCGGCGACCGAGGACTTGCTGGTGTGGGTCTTGGCGCCGCCGAGTTCTTCCGCCGTCACCACCTCGTTGGTCACGGTCTTTACCACATCCGGGCCGGTGACGAACATGTAGGAGGTGTCGCGCACCATGAAGATGAAATCGGTCATCGCCGGCGAATAGACCGCGCCACCGGCGCAGGGCCCCATGATGACGCTGATCTGCGGCACGACGCCGGAGGCCATGATGTTGCGCTGGAAGATTTCGCCATAGGCGGCGAGCGAGGCCACGCCCTCCTGGATGCGGGCGCCACCACTGTCGTTCAGCCCGACGACGGGTGCGCCGTTCTGCATCGCCATGTCCATGATCTTGCAGATCTTCTGCGCGTGCGTCTCCGAAACCGAGCCGCCGAAGACGGTGAAATCCTGCGAGAACACATAGACCTGGCGGCCGTTGACCGTGCCCCAGCCGGTGATGACGCCGTCGCCCGGCATCTGCGTGCCGCTCATGCCGAACTCGACGCAGCGGTGGGCGACGAACATGTCGTATTCCTCAAACGACCCTTCGTCGAGAAACACGTCGATGCGCTCGCGCGCGGTCAGCTTGCCCTTTGAATGCTGGGCGTCGATCCGGCGTTTCCCGCCGCCCATCCGGGTGGCGGCGCGGCGGTTTTCCAGCTCCTGCAAAATCTCCTGCATGGACGGGCCTTTCAGCTACGAGGACGAGGGGTCAGCGCCACGGCAATGGCGGCGGCGAGAAGCGACTTGACGATACCGCCAAGAACGAAGGGATACAGCCCCCAGGCGAGAACCGGCTTGTCGAAACCGAGAAGCAGGCCGAGCCAGAGCAGGCCGGGGACAAAGACAACCGCCTGGGCGATCAGCGCGGCCGGCACGGCGCGCCACAGGTTTTGCGTCCAGCCGCTGAGCGCGAACCAGCCCGCAAGCCAGGCGGAGGCGAGGAAACCGACGAGGAACCCGCCCGTCGGGCCGGCCATATAGGCAAGGCCGATGCCCTTGGCCGGCGTCCCGGAGAAGACCGGCAAACCGGCCGCGCCCTGCGCCAGATAGAGCAGCACGGCGGCGGCGGCGCAGCGCGGGCCGAGCGTGAAGCCCAGCACCAGCAGCGCCAGCGTCTGCAGCGTCATCGGAACGGGATAGAAGGGGATGCTGACCTTGGCGGAGACGGTGAGAAGCAGCGATCCGGCGAAAGCGGTGGCGAGCGTCGCGACAAGGCCCTTCGGCGCGAAGGACAGCGAAGCGCGTGTCGATCCGGCATGTTGCGTCATTGCGAAACCTCCCGATGCAATCGTCCGTGCTCCTACCCGTTTAACGCGGCGAAGTCAGAGTTGAAAAAGCCGCAAAGCGAATTTAATCTGTTTGCAAATTCAATTCTGCAAATTTGCAAACTCGCCGGACAGGCCGTCACGGCGGATCGGGAGACGGACACGCCGGAATGAAAAAACTTTTCCTCGGCCGCCAGATCCGCAGTCTGCGCGAGAAAGCGGCGCTGACGCAACGGGATTTCGCCGAAAGGCTCGGCCTGTCGACCAGCTACGTCAACCAGCTGGAGAACAACCAGCGCCCGGTCTCCGCCCCCGTGCTCTTGTCGCTCAGCGAGAAATTCAGCCTCGATATCTCCTCGCTGTCGGTGGACGACAACGACCGGCTGCTTGCAGCGCTTCAGGAAGTCTTCGCCGATCCGGTGTTCGCGGGCAACGTGCCGGGGCTGCAGGACTTCAAGATGGTGTGCCAAAACGCACCGGACATCGCCCACGGGCTGGTGCGGCTGCATCAGGCCTACCGCCAGACCAGCGAGCAGCTCGCCACCCTCGACGACACGCTGGCGCGCGACGAGAGCCTGGCGCGGCCGACGCCTTACGAGGAAGTGCGCGATTTCTTCCACTTCGAGAACAATTACATCCACGACCTCGACCTGGCGGCGGAAGCTCTGTCGCAGACAATCGCGCCGGCCGGACGGATCTTCGCCCGCGATCTGGTCGACCACCTGGAAACCCGGCATGGCATCACCGTGCAGCGCCGCCGCTCGGGCGAGGACGCGGGCCAGATCCGCACCTATGACAGCGCGGCCAAACGGCTGGTGCTCAACGAGGCCCTGCCGGAATCGACCATCGTCTTTCAGCTCGCCCACCAGATCGCCCTGCTGGAGGCGACCGGGATCATGGACGGCGTGTTGAAGGATGCGAAGTTCCAGTCGGACGACGCCATCCATGTCGCGCGCATCGGGCTTGCCAATGCCTTCGCCGGCGCGCTGGTGCTGCCCTATCGCGCCTTCCTGCGCGCGGCGCAGGAAACCCGCCACGACCTCGACCTGATCGCCGACCGCTTCGGCGCGAGCCTCGAACAGGTCGCGCATCGCCTGTCGACGCTGCAACGGCCCCGCATGAAGGGCATCCCGTTCTTCTTTGCCCGCGTCGACCGGGCCGGCAACATCACCAAGCGGCACTCCGCCACAAAGCTGCAGTTCGCCCGCTTCGGTGCCGCCTGCCCCTTGTGGAACGTCCATCGCGCCTTCGAGACCCAGGGCACGATCATCCGCCAGTTGGCCGAGACGCCGGACGGCTCGCGCTACATCTCGCTCGCCGCGCATGTGATCAAGAAATCGGGCGGCTACAGCGGGCCGGTGCTGCATTACGCCATCGCGCTCGGCACGGAGATCGCCCATGCCCGCGACATCGTCTATTGCGACGACCTCGACCTGACCCGCGCCGCCGCCTTCGAGCCGATCGGCATCTCTTGCCGCATCTGCGAGCGGCTGACCTGCCCGCAACGCTCCGTGCCGCCGCTCAACCGCGCCATCACCATCGACAGCAACGACCGCCGGCTGATCCCCTATACGATTGCCTAAAAGCAGGCGCACCCCGCGAGAACGGACAAATTGAATGGGAGCGCCCGCGATTCGTCGGTATTATCGACGAATCACCGGACCGGAACACGGATTTCATGGCCTCTCCCCGCGATTCCCTCGACAAGAAGCTCCTTGCGCTGCTGCAGATGAACGCGCGCATGCCGACTTCCGAGCTTGCGCGCAAGCTCGGCGTCGCCCGCTCAACCGTGCACGAGCGGATCGCGCGACTGGAACGGACGGGTGTGATCACCGGCTATACGACCGTGCTGTCGCGCCCGGCGCAGGACAATCCCGTGCGCGCCCTGGTGATGCTCGCCGTCGAGCAGCAGCAGGTGCGACAGACGCTCAAGCGTCTGGAAACCTTTCCGGAAATCCGCTCCTGCCTGACGGTCTCGGGCGAATTCGACATCTGCCTCGTCGTCGAGGCGCCGCAGCTTGAGGATCTCGACGAGGCGCTCGACGACATCGCCGGCATTCCCGGCGTGCAGCGCTCGCGTTCCTCCATCGTGCTCGCCACCAAGTTCGACCGCAGCCCCGTGCCGACGCTCGCCGGCGGCTGATCCGGCAAATCGTCGGAAGTTCTGTCAAATCAACGAAAAACCGGCAACATCCGGCGGAATGGGCCCTCCCCGGCGAACGGACACGGACGTAACCTCCTCGAAATCAAGGCTTTTGAGGAGGATTTACGTCATGAGCACATGGCCGGTACTGATCGTGGGCGCAGGCAAGATCGGGCGCGCGCTTGCCGCGATGCTCGCCGATACGGGCGACTATGCCGTCACCATCGCCGACCGCGATGCCGCCGCGCTGGCGAATGCCGCCCGGCCGGGGGTCGCCACCGAAGTGGTCGACGTCGCCGACGAGGATGCGCTGGTCGCAGCGCTGTCGGACAAGAAGGCGGTTCTCTCCGCCGCGCCGTTCTTCCTCACCGAAACGATTGCCCGCGCCGCAAAACGCGCCGGCGCGCATTATCTCGACCTGACGGAGGACGTCGCCTCGACCAAGGCCGTGCGCGCGCTCGCCGAGGGCGCGGAGACGGCCTTCGCGCCGCAATGCGGTCTGGCGCCGGGCTTCGTTTCCATCGCCGGTCACGACCTCGCCAAGCGCTTCGACACGCTCGACACGCTGACGATGCGCGTCGGCGCGCTGCCGCGCTTTCCCACCAATGCGCTGAAGTACAATCTCACCTGGTCGACCGACGGGCTGATCAACGAGTATTGCGAGCCCTGCGAGGCCGTCGTCAACGGCAAGCCGACGCTGGTCCAGCCGCTTGAGGGCTACGAGAACTTCACCCTCGACGGCGTGACCTACGAGGCGTTCAACACCTCCGGCGGTCTCGGCTCGCTGAGCGAGACGCTGGCCGGCAAGGTCCAGAACCTGCGCTATCTCACCACCCGCTATCCGGGGCACCGCGACATCATGCGCATGCTGCTGCAGGACCTCGGCATGAAGGATCGCCGCGACCTGATGCGCGAGGTGCTGGAAACCGCCGTGCCGATGACCCGGCAGGATGTGGTGCTGATCTTCATCACCGCCTCGGGAACCAAGGGCGACCTGCACGAGCAGGATTCCGCCGTCTACCGGGTGACGGCGCAGGAATTTGCCGGCGACACCTGGTCGGCGATCCAGTGCACCACATCGGCCGGCGTCTGCACCGCGCTCGACCTGATGCGTGCGGGCAAGATCGCGACGCGCGGCCTGATCAAACAGGAAGATATCGCGCTCGACACCTTCCTTGCGAACCGCTTCGGCCGGATCTTTGCAAGCGGCGCGGCAACGCCGGCAAGCGTCGCGACGACCGCACCGCGCGCCGCCGCCTGAGGCGACCGCAATTCGGGCTCAAATTGCCGTATAGTCGGGGGAATTGCACGATTCCCTCGACACGCCCCGACACGGGGCAGGGCCCCGCTGAATGCTCGAAACGCTGAACCTCGTGATCCTGATCGCTGCCGGTCTCGTCGCCGTGTCGGTGTTCACGTCGCTCGTCAGCTTTCGGGTCGGGGCGCCGCTGCTTCTCGTGTTCCTGCTGGTCGGCATTGCCGCCGGCGAGGACGGTCCCGGCGGCATCGCCTTTTCCGACGCGCGCGCGGCCTATTTCATCGGCTCCATCGCGCTTGCCATCATCCTGTTCGATTCCGGTTTTCGAACACGACTGTCGACCTTTCGGCTCGCCGCAGCCCCTGCCCTCGTGCTGGCGACGCTCGGCGTCGGCATCACCTCCGCGGTGGTCGGGACGGCGGCGCATCTGCTGTTCGACTGGTCCTGGGTGGAGGGGCTCCTGCTCGGCGCCATCGTCGGCTCGACCGACGCGGCGGCGGTGTTCTTCCTCCTGCGCGTCGGCGGGGTCCACCTGCGCGAGATGATCTCCGCCACGCTGGAGGTGGAATCGGGATCGAACGACCCCATGGCGATCTTCCTCACCATGACGCTGGTGAGCATGATCACGGCCGGCGCGCTCGACTTCGACAGCGGCACCGCCGGCGGACTTGCCCTGCAATTCGTCCAGCAGATGGGCATCGGCCTGGCCGCGGGTCTCGCCGGCGGCTATGCCATCGTGCAACTGGTCAACCGGGTCAACCTGGAGCCGGCGCTCTATCCGATCGTCGTGCTGGCGCTGGCCCTGGCGCTTTCCGGCGCGACCTCGCTTGCCGGCGGCAGCGGGTTCCTCGCCGTCTATGTCGCCGGCATCACCTGCGGCAATGTCCGCATCCGCCAGCAGCCGGCGCTGAAAAACTTTCAGGGCGGCATGACCTGGCTCGGGCAGATCGGCATGTTCGTGACGCTGGGTCTTCTGGCGACACCCTCGCAATTCGGTGACGTCGCGCTCCCCGGACTGGTGCTCGCCGCCGTGCTGATCTTCGTCGCCCGGCCCGTCGCGGTCTGGCTCTGCCTGCTGCCCTTCGGCTTTACCCGCGCGGAGATCGCCTTCGTCTCCTGGGTGGGCCTGCGCGGCGCGGTCTCGATCCTGCTCGCGATCCTGCCGCTGATCGCGGGACTGCCGAATGCCCAGGCGATCTTCAACGTCACCTTTCTGATCGTGCTGACCTCTCTCGTCCTTCAGGGCTGGACAATCCGCCCGATGGCGAAATGGCTGAAGCTGATCGTGCCTGCAAGGCGCGGCCCCGTCGAGCGGATCGAGCTGGAACTGCCGGGCGGGCTCGATCATGAAATCGTCTGCTACACGGTGCATCCGGCAAGTGCGGTGGCGCGCGGGGCCCGCATTCCCCGCTGGGCCAGGCCGACGCTGATCCTGCGCGACGGCAAGACCATCCGCCTGCAAAAGGCCGGACGTCCCGAGGCCGGCGACCGGGTCTATATCCTCACCAACGCGCGTCAGGTGCCGGTGCTCGACGCACTCTTCGCCGGCGCGCCGGAAGACGAGCACGACCCGGCGCTGTTCGGTGACTTTCCGCTCGATCCGGCAACGCGCATCGCCGACGTCGGCGCGGCCTACGGGTTTCGCGTCGAGCGGCGCGATGCCGAACTGACGCTCAAGCAGGTGATGGAACGCGAGCTTGGCGACGACATCGAGCCGACCGACCGCGTGCCCTACGGCGACATCGACCTCGTCGTGCGCGACATCAACGACGATCACGGAATCACCGCCGTCGGGCTTGCGGTGGAACATGTCGAACCGGAAGAACCCGTGCTGCCGTTCTTCTTCTCGCGGCAGGATCTCGGCAAGGTATCGCGGCGGGCAATGAACAAGGTCAAGATGAGACGTGCGCGCAAGAAAGTCACGGCGCGCAGGCTCAGTTCCTTTGACACTCCGCGCAAGGATGCAGCCCCGGATGGCCCTACCGAGCCCGGGACTGCAGCGAAACCGGACCAGGTGCCGGATGACACCACCCGGCGGTCACAGCCCTGAAGGCAGTTGGCATTATTCCTTGCCGCGCTTCTTGCCGAAGCGCTTTTCCAACGCCGCGCAAGGGTCGCCGCGCTCCGCCCCGCGTCCGGGCGTGAACCAGACATAATCGTAAAGCGCCGCGTCACCGTCGCCGACCGCCGCATAGTCCTGCGGCTGCGTCGCATCCGCGCGCACCTCGACAAACCCGACCGTGACGACGGTGGCCGTCGCGTCGCGCCATGCCAGATAGCGCGGCACGCCGAAATCGGCGCGCACATGCCCGGCACCGGCGATCAGCACCGCGCCGTCGGCGCCATCTGCCGCGATCATCGCATCGGCCAGCGTCGCATCGCGCAGCCGCTGGACCGCGACCAGCGGCGCCAGCGCCGCGCGCGGCATCAGCCCGCAATGACCGTCGAACAGCGTGTCGAGAAGCCTGGCCTCCTCCGCCACACCGAGCGGGGCGTCCAGCGACAGCGTCGCGACCGTCTCCGCGCCAAGGCTCTCCGGCCCCTCCCGTGCCAGCGCGCGGCGATCCGCGCGCGGCGCGTCGCCCGCAACCACGCTCAGGCCGGCCCCCAGGGCGGTCTCAAGGATCGGCCGGTAGATCGCATAGTCGGGCCAGCCAAGCTCGGACCAGCCGACGGCCGCGCCGAACCCGGCCGCATCCGCCGGCCTTGCGGCAAGATGCGCCTCGATCCGGTCCTGCCGGTCGCGCGGGATCATTTCCAGCACCACAGCCGGGCGGCGGCCGTTTGAGGCCGCCTGACCCAGCAAATAGGCCTGCAGGGCATGGTGGTCCGGGTTGTCGTGGATCTCGCCGAGAAGCACATAGCGCGCGTCGCGCACCGCCGTCCCGACCGCGTCGCCCGACACAAAGCCGCCATCCGCGCGCGACCAGACCTTGCCCGAAAGCAGGTGATCCGCGCCGGCCTGCAGCGTGAAGGACGGAGGCTCCGCCCGCGCAGCCTGAACAGGCATCATCGCGAGGCAAACCAGGCCCCAGCCAAAAACAAGCGCGTTTGCCAACCGCATTTCGGCTTCCGTTCGTTGCGTGAGTGTCTCTACCAGTAGATAGGCAGCCAACCCACCCTGACGAGCGGCGGCCCACCGCGCCCGTCGAACGCGCGAGCGAAACGAAAGAAGGCCCGCCAAAGGGCGAGCCTTTCTCCGTTCGGTCAGCTCGCCCGCCTCACGCCGCGCTGAGGTTTTCCAGTGCCAGCGCGATGCCCTGCCCGCCGCCGATGCACATGGTCACCAGCGCATAGCGCCCGCCGGTGCGCTCCAGTTCGTACATCGCCTTGACGGCAAGGATACAGCCCGTGGCGCCGACCGGGTGACCGAGCGCGATGGCGCCGCCGTTCGGGTTGACCCGATTGGAGGGCAGGCCCAGTTCGCGCATCACCGCGCAGGCCTGCGCCGCGAAGGCCTCGTTGGATTCGATCACGTCGAAATCCGCCGCCGTCATTCCGGTCTTTTCAAACAGCTTCTGCACCGCCGGAACCGGACCGATGCCCATGATATCCGGCGACACGCCGGCATGGGCATAGCCGATCAGCCGCGCCATCGGCGTCAGGCCGCGCGCCTCCGCCGCCGATCGTTCGGCCAGAACGACGGCCGCCGCTCCATCGTTGATCCCCGAGGAATTGCCGGCGGTTACCGAGCCATCCTTGCGGAACACGGCCCGCAGGCCGCTCAGCGTCGAGGGCGAGGTGTCCGGGCGCGGATGTTCGTCGGTCGCAAAGGTCACCGTCTCGCGCCCGGCGCGGACCTCGATCGGCAGGATCTGGTCGACGAACCGGCCGTCGCGAATGGCGATCCCGGCCCGTTGCTGGCTGTCGACGGCCAGCGCATCCTGCGCCTCACGGCTGATGGTGTAGCGTTCCGCGACGTTTTCCGCCGTCACGCCCATGTGCCCGCCGCCGAAGGGATCGTTCAGCGCACCGAGCATCATGTCATGCAAGGCGGCATCGCCCATCTTCACGCCGAAGCGTGCACCCGACGAGGCATAGGGCGCGCGGCTCATCGATTCCGCGCCGCCGGCGAGCGCGTAGTCGGTATCGCCGAGAAGGACCGACTGGGCGGCCGAGACGATGGCCTGCGCGCCCGATCCGCACAGGCGGTTCACGGTCAGCGCCGGCGTCTCGACCGGAATGCCCGCCTCAACGGCGGCAACGCGCGCAAGATACATGTCGCGGGGTTCGGTGTTGATCACATGGCCGAACACCACATGGCCAATGTCGGTTGCGGCGACACGCGAGCGCCGGATCGCCTCGGCGGCCACCTTCGCCCCCAGTTCACTGGGCGGCACGCTCTTCAGCGACCCTCCGAAACTGCCAATTGCCGTGCGCACACCCGAAACGAGAACGACTTCACGCTGCGTCATCTAACCCTCTTGGACTGTTGACCTTCCGCGGTCGCGGCGGCCCCGATTTTCGGGGCACAGTATCGGGACTTGCGCGGAACCGCAAACAGGACCGCAACCGAAGGGCTCGCAACCGGCAGATCCGGGCGGCAGACACGAAAAAGCCGGGACGCATGTCCCGGCTGAGGCTGATGAGAAAACCGCGAAAACGTCGTGATCCCTGACGCTGCGTGAGCTGCGGCCCGGAATCGGTGAGGCCCGGTCTTCCGGCGGACAAGTCAGAAAAAGGATAGGCTTTTGGCTCTCCGATACCGGGTCGCGCTTGCGCTTGCCCGGTATGACGCGGGAGAGCTTTCGCCGCCCTCGTCATCGGTCTGGGGCCGGCTGCGGATGCGCAGCCGGCCTTCCCAATTCTGTTTCAGCCAGACCGCGTTCGCCCGACCGGATTGCAGTCTCGGACCACGGGGCTGACGCCCGCTTACCCTCGAGGCGCGTTCGCCCCTTCGATCATGCCACTGGCATGATCGATCCGGCCCTGACGGGCCGGACCGGGTTGCGGTCTCGACGCGGGTTGCGCCCGCTTACTCTCGACTCGCGTTCGCCCCTTCGATCATGCCACTGGCATGATCGATCCGGCCCTGACGGGCCGGACCGGGTTGCGGTCTCGACGCGGGCTGCGCCCGCTTACCCTCGACTCGCGTTCGCCCCTTCGATCATGCCACTGGCATGATCGATCCGGCCCTGACGGGCCGGACCGGGGCTCACTTCATCGTCGGGATGACGAATTCGGCGCCGTCCTTCAGGCCCGACGGCCAGCGCGAGGTGACCGTCTTGGTGCGCGTGTAGAACTTGAACGCGTCCGGGCCGTGCTGGTTGAGATCGCCGAAGCCGGAGCGCTTCCAGCCGCCGAAGGTGTGATAGGCAAGCGGCACCGGGATCGGCACGTTGATGCCGACCATGCCGATGTTGATGCGGCTGGCGAAGTCGCGGGCCGTGTCGCCATCGCGCGTATAGATCGCCGTGCCGTTGCCGTACTCGTGGCTCATCGCCAGATCGATCGCCTCGTCATAATCGGGAGCGCGGACGACCGACAGGACCGGGCCGAAGATCTCTTCCTTGTAGATCGACATGTCCCTGGTGACATTGTCGAACAGGCAACCGCCCATGAAGTAGCCGTTCTCATAGCCCTGCATGGTGAAATCGCGGCCGTCGACGGCAAGTGTCGCGCCTTCCTTCACGCCCTGCTCGACGAAACCGAGTACGCGGTCGCGCGCCTGCGCCGTCACCAACGGGCCGAAATCGACGTCGTCGCCGGCCGTATAGGGACCGATCTTCAGCGCCTCGACACGCGGGATGAGCCGCTCCATCAGCGCGTTGGCGGCTTCCTCGCCAACCGGAACCGCAACCGAGATCGCCATGCAGCGCTCGCCGGCCGCACCGTAGCCCGCGCCGATCAGCGCGTCGGCGGCCTGATCCATGTCGGCATCCGGCATGATGATCATGTGGTTCTTGGCGCCGCCGAAGCACTGCACGCGCTTGCCGTTGGCGCAGCCGCGCGAATAGACGTATTCGGCAATCGCGGTGGAGCCGACGAAGCCGACGGCCATGATGTCCGGATCGTCGAGAATGCCGTCCACGGATTCCTTGTCGCCATTGACGACGTTGAGGATGCCCGCCGGCAGGCCGGCCTCGAGCATCAGTTCCGCCAGCATGATCGGCACGGAGGGGTCGCGCTCGGACGGCTTCAGGATGAAGGCGTTGCCGGCGGCGATCGCCGGGCAGAACTTCCACATCGGGATCATCGCCGGGAAGTTGAACGGCGTGATGCCGGCAACGACGCCAAGCGGCTGGCGCATGGAGTACATGTCGATGCCCGGGCCGGCGCCTTCGGTGAACTCACCCTTCAGCAGGTGCGGCGCGCCGATGCAGAATTCCGCGACTTCCAGGCCACGGATGACGTCGCCCTTGGCGTCGGGAATGGTCTTGCCGTGCTCGCGCGAGAGCGCCTCGGCGAGCTTGTCCATGTCGCGGTGCAGGAGCGCGACGAACTTCATCAACACGCGGGCGCGCTTCTGCGGGTTCTGCGCGGCCCAGGCCGGCTGCGCGGCGGCAGCGTTTTCGACGGCGGCGCGCAGCTCTGCCTGCGAGGCAAGCGCAACCTTGGCCTGCACTTCGCCGGTCGCCGGGTTGTAGACGTCGGCATGACGGCCGGAGGTGCCTTCGACGTGCTTGCCGCCGATGAAATGTCCAATTGTCTTCATGGGTCGTTTCTCCCTTTTGGCCAAGCCGCGGCTTTCGCGCGTGCGGTCCCCTCGTCACTGAGCGGAACGAATTGGCTGAACCTGTATTGCCTTCGTTTTTTGTCGGATGCAATGTGAGGAAAGCCGCATCCGTTGTGCAAAAATCGAAACTCGCGCCTTTTTTGCGATCCAGACCGGAGCCTACATGAACTGGGACGACACGCGCATCTTCCTTGCTGTCGCACGCCATGGCCAGTTGCTGGCCGCCGCCCGCGCGCTTGGCGTCAATCACGCGACGGTTGCCCGCCGGCTGTCGGCGCTGGAGGCGGATCTCAAGGTAAAGCTTGTCGACCGGCGCACCACCGGGTCGGCGCTCACGGAAGCCGGCGAACGGTTTCTCGCCACGGCCGAGCGGGTCGAGGCGGAGATGCTGGGCGCCCGGGCGGAAATCGGCGACGCGGATGTGGCCGTTTCCGGCACGGTGCGCATCGGCGCGCCCGACGGCTTCGGCGTCGCCTTTCTGGCGCCGCGGCTCGGCGAACTGACCGAGCGGCACCCGGAACTGACGCTGCAGCTCGTGCCCGTGCCGCGCGCGGTGTCGCTGTCGCGCCGCGAGGCGGATATCGCCATCACCGTCGAGCGGCCAGACCACGGCCGGCTGGTCGCCAAGAAACTCGTCGACTACACGCTCGGCCTCTATGCCTCAAAGGCCTATCTGGCCCGCGCCGGCAAACCGGACACGCCGCAGGATCTCAAGCGCCACGCACTGGTCGGCTATGTGGAGGACCTCGTCTATTCCGCCGCTCTTGCCTATGCCGACGAAATCGACCGCAGCTTCCGTCCGCGTTTCGAGATCGGCTCCGCACTCGGACAGACGGAAGCGGTGCGTTCGGGAGCGGGCATCGGCATTCTGCACGCCTTCATCGCCCGCAATCACCCGGAGCTTGAGCGCGTGCTGGAGGATCAAAGGATCGACCGAAGCTACTGGCTGGTGCTGCATGAATCCTCGCGCGACCTGCGCCGGGTGCGTGTCGTCGCCGATTTCATCGCCGAACAGGTCGCCCGCGACCGGACGATCTTCACCTGATCAGGCGACCTCCACCCATCCGCCGACCTCGAAAGACCGCGCTGCCGCATGCACCGCACGCTCGATCTCCAGCCCGTCGGCGAAGGAAATCACGCTCGCCGGTTCGCCGGCGATGGCGCGCAGCAGCTCGCGGCACTCGATCACCTTGAGATCGTTGAAACCGAGGCCGTGTCCGGGCGCGGGGATAAAGCGGTCGTAGGGCGGGTGCTGCGGCCCGGTCAGGATGCGGGCGAAGCCCTGCTGGCGCGCGTCGCCCTCGGCGCGGTAGAGCTCGACCTCGTTCATCCGCTCCTGATCATAGAGGATCGAGCCCTTCGAGCCGAAGACCTGAAGCGCGATCCGGCCCTTGCGCCCCCAGGCGCAGCGGTTGACCTGCAGGCTTGCCTGAAGCCCACCCTCTAGGCGCATCAGCAAGTTGGCCATGTCATGGGTCTCGACCGCACGCGCCTCGTCCCCGCCGTCCGGTCGGGTCGCATAAGGCATCGCCATGTCGCAGAAGACTCGCTCGACCCGCCCGAACAGGCGCTGGATCAGCGACAGCGGGTGGACCGCGAAATCGTCGAGCGCGCCATAACCGGACGAGGATGCATTCTTCCAGAAGAACGGCGTGTCCGGATCGGCCATGAAATCCTCGTCCATCTCGGCGCGGATCTGGAACGGCGTGCCGATGGCGCCCTCGCCGATCAGCCGGGCGATCTCCCGAAACGCCGGGTTCTGGATGTAGTTGTACCCCAGCACCGCAACGCGGCCGCTCTCCTCGGCCGCAGCCTTCATGGCGAGCGCATCGGCGAAGTCGGGCGCCATCGGCTTTTCGCACCACACGTGCTTGCCGGCTTTCAGCGCGGCGATCGCCATCTCGGCATGGAACGCGTTCGGCGTGGTGATCGAGACAACATCGATGGCGGGATCCGACACCAACGCGTGCCAGTCGCTGGTTGAACGGGCAAAGCCGAACTCCTCGGCCCGCGCGCTTGCATAGGCCTCGGAGGTTTCGCACAGAAGCTCGAGCCGGGGCCGCGCGACGTCTCCGAACACGGGTTTCACCGCATTCCAGGCCAGCGCATGGCACTTGCCCATATAGCCCGTTCCGATCAGCCCGACACCGAGCGGCGCATTCGAGTTTGCCATGACTTCCTCTTTTCCGGCTTGCGCGGCAGGGTGCGCAGGTGCGACGCCAGTCCCGCCGCGTCTCTCGCCAGGCCCCGTTCAGACGCCGGCAGCGACCTTGCGCGAGTGAAACGTAAATTCTATGCTGCGGTCAATATGGAACATACATTCTCTTTGAAAGGACCAGACGTGCTTTCCATCGCAATCATCGGAGCCGGACGGATCGGGCAGATCCATGCAGCCAATCTTGCCGCACGCGCAGCCGACCACAAGGACGTGGCGCTGGCCGGCATATGCGACGCCAGCGAGGCGGCCGCGCGCACGCTCGCGGGCCGTCTCGACGCACCGGTCATCGATCTCGACGAGGCGCTGGAGGGAAGCGGGTCCAATGCGGTGCTGATCGCCTCGCCCACCGACACGCATTCCGACTTCATCGAGCGCGCGGCCAGGGCCGGCAAGGCGATCTTCTGCGAAAAGCCGGTGGACCTGTCGGCCAAACGCATCGAAGGCGTGCTGAAGACGGTGAAGGCCGCCGGCGTGCCGCTCTTCATCGGTTTCAACCGGCGCTTCGATCCGAATTTCGCCAGCGTCAAGGCACGGATCGACGACGGCCAGATCGGCGAGGTGGAACTGGTGACCATCCTGTCGCGCGATCCCTCCCCGCCGCCGGTCTCCTACATCGAACGCTCGGGCGGCCTGTTCCGCGACATGATGATCCATGATTTCGACATGGCCCGCTTCCTGCTCGGCGAGGAGCCGGTCGAGGTGCATGCGGTCGGCTCCAGTCTGGTCGATCCGGCGATCGGCGCGGCCGGCGATGTCGACACTGCCGCCGTGCTTTTGAAGACCGCAAGCGGCAAGATCGCACAGATTTCCAATTCCCGCCGCGCCACCTATGGCTACGACCAGCGCATCGAGGTGCACGGCCAGAAGGGCCTGCTGCGGGCCGGCAACCAGCATGAAACCACCGTCGAGCTGGCAACGGGCGCGGGTTTCACCGCCGATCCCGCGCAGAATTTCTTTCTCCAGCGCTACGCAACCGCCTATCGGCTGCAACTGGACGCATTTCTGGCGGCCGCCCGCGGCGAGCAGGCGCCCAAGCCGGACGGGCATGACGGGCTGATGGCACAAAGGCTGGCGGACGCGGCAACGGAGTCGGCCAAAAGCGGGCAACCGGTCCGTTTTTGAAATCAGGTCGTTGAGCGGCGGCGCGGCATCAAAGGTCGCCGCCACCGTCTTCGCCGCGCCGCAGCTCGGCGGCAGCGACACAGAGCGCCATCGCCAGGCACAAGGTGCCGGAGAGCGAGCGAAAGGCACCGAGATCGGCTTCCACCACCTCGATCACGGCGCGGGCCGACTGGATCAGCGGCGAGAACGGGGAATCGGTCAGCGCCAGCACCGGCACGCCGCGCTCGGCCGCCGCGTTGGCGACGTCCACTGTGAGCGAGGTATAGGGGGTGAAGCTCACGGCGACCAACAGATCCTCGGGGCCGGCCGCGCCCGCCTGCTCCGGACCGAGCGAGGCCAGATTGTCGACCAGCACCGCCGGCATGCCGAGCTTGGCAAGCGCGTAGGACATATAGGCGCTCACCGGAAACGCGCGGCGCTGGCCGACCAGATAGATCACCCGGGCATCGGCCATCAGCCGCGCCGCCTCCTCCATCGTGTCGCCGGAAATGGAATTGCGCAGTCTGAGCAGCGAGGCGACCGCCGTGTCGACGAAATCGCCGAACAGCGCATGGGCGCCCCGGCTTTCGCCTGACCGCCGCCGCAAGGCCTCCAGCCGTTCGTCATAATCCGGCCAGCGCTCGCGCAGCCTGGCCCGAAACACGTCCTGGAACTCCGAAAATCCCTGATAGCCGAGAGACTGGGCGAAGCGCACCAGCGTCGAGGGCTGGACGCCCGCCTGCTCCGCGATGACGGCCACCGTTCCGAAGGTGACATCGTCGGGACGGTCGACGGCGAAGGCCGCTACCTGCGCAAGCCGCTTGGGCATGGACGGCCGGCGCGCGATCAGGAGCGCACGCAAACTGTCGTAGTCCCGCGGGGCCTCCTGCACATCGCTCATTCCGCATCCCTCTCCTGTCCACATTTGCCGGCGCACAATCGCCGATCTTGTCAAAAACCGCAAAGCCTCCCGACACATGTCGCGTCCGCCGCCGGCCGTTTCGGTTTTCAGCTTGACACCGGCGAAGCGAAAATGGAATAAAAATTCCAGATGTCGATTTTTGGAATGCGACATTCCGGCCGCTTCGATGCCATTGCAATCCTGCACCCGTTTGGGAGCGGGCTGGATTGTCGGTCCGGCGCAGGGATGCGTCCCGGGCGAGGGCATCGCACAGGCGGCCGTCAAGGGAGAATTGCCTGAAATCCCGTTCAACGGGGTCCCCGCTGCGGGGAAACTGGGAGGAAACCAAATGAATCGCTTGTTCACACGCTTGCTGTCGGCGGTCGCCGTCGTGGGGCTGACCGCGGTGGCTCCGGTCGCCCCGGCCTCGGCCGAGGACATCAATATCATCGTGGTCAGCCACGGGCAGGCCTCCGATCCGTTCTGGTCGGTGGTCAAGAACGGTGTGGCCCAGGCCGGCACCGACATGAATGTCGCGGTCGACTACCGTGCGCCGGAAACCTTCGACATGGTGGCGATGGCCCAGTTGATCGATGCCGCCGTCAACCAAGAGCCGCACGGGCTGATCGTCTCGATCCCGGATGCGGATGCGCTCGGCGATTCCATCCGCAAGGCGGTCTCCGCCGGCATTCCGGTGATCTCGATGAACTCCGGCTCCGACGTCTCCGCCTCGCTGGGAGCGGCCCTGCATGTCGGCCAGGAAGAATATGACGCCGGCAAGAAGGCCGGCGAAGAGCTCGCCGCGATGGGCGGCAAGACCGGCCTTTGCGTCAACCACGAGGTCGGCAATGTTTCGCTCGACCAGCGCTGCGAGGGCTTTTCCGAAGGCTTCGGCGGGTCGGTGACCATCCTGCCGACGACCAACGATCCGGGCGAGATCCTGTCGAAGGTCAAGGCGGCAATCGCCTCCGACGGCGACATCGACACCATCATGGCGCTTGGCGCGTCGCTCGCCGGCGAGCCGGTGGTGCAGGCGGTCAAGGACAGCGGTATGATCGGCAAGATCAATGTCGCGACCTTCGATCTCTCGGCCAACTTCCTGCAGTCGGTCGCCGACGGCGAAGCCGCCTTCGCCATCGACCAGCAGCAGTACCTGCAGGGCTACCTGCCGGTGGTGTTTCTGGCCAATCACGCCCGCTACGGCCTGATGCCGGGCGGAAATGTGCCGTCGGGTCCGAACCTGATCACCAAGGACAAGGCGGCCCAGGTGGTCGACCTTTCGGCCAAGGGCATCCGCTGAGCGGATGATCGACCGTTGACCGCCCGGGGGCGCGGCCTTGCGCCGTGCCCCCGTTTCGTTTCCGCTACCGATCGCGGCCTGAGCCGGCGCACCCTGGCGCCCCCCCCCGCGACGTAGGCTTGCGAGGCCACACGATGAGCGATGCAGACGCGGTGCCTGCCACGCCGGCACAGCCGGATGAACGGCTCAAGCAAACCACCCTGATGACCCGACTGCTGCGGCGCCCGGAACTCGGCGCGCTGGCAGGGCTCATTCTGGTGACGGCGTTTTTCATGACCGTCGCCAATCCGGCGATGTTCTCGCTCGCCGGCATCATGAACTTCATGGCGCCCGCAGCCCAGCTCGGCATTCTCGCCATCGGCGCGGCGCTGTTGATGGTCGGCGGCGAGTTCGACCTCTCGGTCGGCTCCATGGTTGCCTTTGCAGGCCTTGCCTTCGGCACGGTGCTCGTGACCTGGGAGATGCCGCTCATCGTCGCCATCGTCGCCACGCTGATCTTTGCCGGCGGCATCGGCGCGATGAACGGCCAGATCGTGCTGCGCACCGGCCTGCCCTCCTTCATCGTGACGCTGGCCTTCCTGTTCATCCTGCGCGGGTTGACGCTGGTCGGGCTGAAATGGGCAACCGACGGCGCCACCCAGTTGCGCGGCGTCAAGGAAGCGGCCGGCGACAGCCCGATCCTCGAACTCTTCTCCGGCGAGGCCTTCGAGGGGCTGTTCGCCATGCTCGCCGCCAACGGCTGGATCGACACCTTCCGAAACGGCACGCCAAAGGTGACCGGCATGCCGGTGGAGATCCTCTGGTTCGCAGGTATCGCGCTGGTCGCCACCTGGGTGCTCTTGCGCACCAAGTTCGGCAACTGGATCTTTGCTGCCGGCGGCGACGCCAATGCCGCGCGCAATTCCGGCGTACCGGTGCGCCGGGTGAAGACCATCCTGTTCATGGCCACGGCGATGTGCGCGGCGCTGGTCGCGATCCTCACCGTGCTCGACGCCGGATCGACGGATGCCCGGCGCGGCTTCCAGAAGGAATTCGAGGCGATCATCGCCGCCGTCATCGGTGGCTGCCTGCTGACCGGCGGCTACGGCTCGGCCATCGGCGCGTTCCTCGGGGCGATCATCTTCGGCATGGTGCTGATCGGCCTGACCTACACCGACATCGACCAGGACTGGTATCTGGTGTTCCTCGGCGGCATGCTGCTGCTGGCGGTCCTGTTCAACAACTTCATCCGCAAGCGGGCGACGGGGGAGCGCTGAGGCCATGACCGAATCCAACTCCACACCGCTGATCGAGGTGCGCGACCTGGTCAAGCACTTCGGCTCCGTGATCGCGCTCGGCGGCGTCTCGATGAAGGTCCATGCCGGCGAGGTGCTCTGCCTGCTCGGCGACAATGGCGCCGGCAAGTCGACGCTGATCAAGACGCTGTCCGGCGTCCATGCGCCGACGGAAGGAACCTTCCACGTCGAAGGCCGGCCGGTCTCCTTCCAGAGCCCGCGCGACGCGCTCGACGCCGGCATCGCCACGGTCTACCAGGACCTGGCGATGATCCCGCTGATGTCGATCACCCGCAATTTCTTCATGGGCCGGGAGCCGCTGAAGGGATTCCCGCCCTTCCGCCACATGGACATGGCCCATGCCGACACGGTGACGCGCGAGGAGATGCGCCGCATCGGCATCGACGTGCGCGATCCGCAACAGGCGGTGGGCACCTTGTCCGGCGGCGAGCGCCAATGCGTCGCCATCGCGCGGGCGGTCTATTTCGGCGCCAAGGTGCTGATCCTCGACGAGCCGACCTCGGCGCTCGGCGTGGCGCAAACCTCCATGGTGCTGAAGTATATCAACCAGGTGCGCACCAAGGGGCTGGGGGTGATCTTCATCACCCACAACGTGCGCCATGCCTTCGCCGTCGGGAACCGCTTCACCGTGCTCAACCGCGGCAAGACCCTCGGTACCCACGCCAAGGACGAGATCACCATCGACGAACTGCAGAACCTGATGGCCGGCGGCAAGGAACTGCAGGACCTCGGCGCGGAACTGGGCGGGACGGTCTGATCGAAGGGGCCGGCCAACGATGCCCGGAATCGTCACGGCCTTCAGATGGCTGAACGGTCCTGGCGAGAGCGCGCGAGATCGTTCACCCAGACCATACAATCCGTCTTGCGAACGGAGGCTGGAACCGGGCGCGGGATGGATTATCCTTTGAGACAGGACGGGCGCCCGACGCGCCCGACACACCTGCCGAGGAGACAGCCATGACGTGGATGCCCGATCTCGACCCGACGCCCGGCGACGCAAAATCCTGCGACATGATCGACACGATCATCGTGCCGCGCGCCCGCGATCTCGGCGGCTTCGAGGTGCGCCGCGCGCTGCCCTCGCCCAAGCGGCAGATGATCGGCCCCTTCATCTTCTTCGACCAGATGGGACCAGCGGAGTTCCTGCACACCGGCGGGATCGACGTGCGCCCGCATCCGCACATCGGCCTGGCGACGGTGACCTATCTGTTTGAGGGCGAGATCCACCACCGCGACAGTCTCGGCTCCGACCTGCCGATCCGGCCCGGCGAACTCAACTGGATGACGGCCGGCTCCGGCATCGTCCATTCCGAGCGCGAGGACCCGGAGCAGAAGGCGCGCGCCCGCAAGCTCTTCGGCATCCAGAGCTGGGTGGCCTTGCCGAAACACGCGGAGGAAACGGCACCCGCCTTCGAACATGTCGGCAAAAGCGACCTCCCGGTCCTCACCGATCAGGGCGCAACGGTGCGGGTGATCGCCGGGGAAATCTATGGCGCGCGCTCGCCGGTGAAGACGGCGTCGGAGACGATCTATGCCGATGTCACGTTGGAGGACGGGCGCCGTCTGCCGGTCGACGCCACCCATGAGGAACGGGCGATCTACACCGTCGGCGGCACCATCGAGATTGCCGGCGACACCTTCGAGGAAGGGCAGCTTCTCGTCTTCAAGCCGGGCGACGCCATCACCGTGACGGCGCGCGGACCGGCGCGGTTCCTGATCCTCGGTGGCGAGCCGATGGACGGGCCGCGCCATATCTGGTGGAATTTCGTCTCCTCGTCGAAGGAGCGGATCGACCAGGCCAAGGAAGACTGGAAGCAGATGCGTTTCGACACGGTTCCAGGCGATGCGGAAGAGTTCATTCCCCTTCCCGGCCGCTGACCCCGCGGGTATCGCGCGTCTGCGGGTCTGCCCCGCCGACCGGCCGGTTGCGCCGGCGCTCGCCCGCCCTCTCCGCCTCCCAGGCGAAGGGGGCGAAGAGTTCCGCAGGCGCCACAAGGTCGACGACGGGGAACTCGACGATGACATTGACCCGCACCACGCCGGGCAGGTCCCCGGTCAGGTCCGGGTCCTCCGGCAGGATCGTCACCGTCATGCCGTATTGCTCGAATGTCGCCGCGCGATTGTCCGTCACCGCCTGCTGCACCCCCTCCGGCCAGGGCCAGCCGTAGCGCGAGCCGACCGCATCCAGAACCCGCAGCAGCGAGGCCCGCGCCCGGCTCACCGTTGCCGGGTTTTCCGCATTCAGCTTGACGCGCACGGTGTTGAGCGACGTTTCGCTTTGCCCCCGCAGATTGACGAAAAGCGTGGCGTGCCGTCCGTCCGGCGCGGTGCGTCCAAGCACGACCAGCTCGCTCGCGCAGTACCAGAAACCGGCGACAAAAGGGTCCGGCTTCCAGTCCGACATCGGCACGCCGAGACCGGAGATCGCCGCGCAGAGATCCGCCGGATGACCGCCATAGACACGCTTGAAGACCGCGGGCCGGTCGAGCATGGGGCGCAACAGCCGCATCCGTTCCTCCGGCGGAAGACCGGCCAAGGCATCGGCCGGCAGGTCCACGGCCCTCTCGCCGGTAATCGGCAAGGGCGGCGCGTCTCCCATGATCATGCGGGCAATCGCGAGGGCAAAGGCAACGGCTACGAGCACGCCGAAAAGCCCGAGAAGACGGCGGCCCATCTGCAGCCGATGCAGGCGGGCGAGCGCCTGGCGCCCGCTTCCGCCATCCGTCGGGGACGCCCCGGACCTGCCTGACGCGGCGTCTTCGGTGTTTTCCCAAATCGTCTTCGGCACGTCCCGCCCTTCGATCCGCAAAACGCCGTCAGCGCGCTGGAAAGTCGCCGCCCGGTGGTGCACCATGTGCACGGACAACCGGTGCAAGTTCGTGGTCGCCCGGCTCTGTCCTATCACGGGAGGCGACATGCTGGAGGCGCTTTTTCGGCGCGTCGACGACAAGCGCGACGAGCTTGTGCGGTTGACCCAGGACCTGATCCGCATACCGACCGTCAACCCTCCGGGCGAAGCCTACACGCCCTGCGCGGAGTTCATCGGCACCCGGCTCGCCCGGCGCGGCTTCCAGGTGAGCTACATGCGCGGCGAGGACACGCCGGGCGACAGCGCCCGCTATCCGCGCACCAATGTGGTGGCCCGCATCGAGGGCCGGCGCCCCGGCCCCTGCGTTCATTTCAATTCCCACATCGATGTGGTCGAGGCCGGTCACGGCTGGAGCGTCGAGCCTTTTGCCGGCGTCGTGCGCGACGGCAGGGTTTACGGGCGCGGCGCCTGCGACATGAAGGGCGGACTCGCTGCCTCCATCATCGCAATCGAGGCTCTTCTGGAAGCCATGCCGGAATTTCCCGGCGCCATCGAGATTTCCGGCACGGTCGACGAGGAATCCGGCGGCTTCGGCGGCGTCGCCTATCTGGCCTCCAAAGGGCTGTTCTCCAAGCCGCGCGTCGACCACGTGATCATACCCGAGCCGCTCAACAAGGATCGAATCTGCCTCGGCCATCGCGGCGTGTGGTGGGCGGAGATCGAGACGCGCGGCTCCATCGCGCATGGCTCCATGCCGTTCCTCGGCGATTGCGCCGTGCGCCACATGGGAGCCGTGCTGGAGCGCTTCGAGCGCGATCTCTACCCCAAGCTTGCCGCCAAACACACCGACATGCCCGTGGTGCCCGAAGGCGCGCGCTCCTCGACGCTCAACATCAACTCGATGCATGGCGGCCAGCCGGAAGGCTTCGACGGTCTGCCCTCGCCTTGCGTGCCCGACAGCTGCCGGATGGTGATCGACCGCCGCTACCTGATCGAGGAAAGCCTGGAGGAGGTGAAGGGCGAGGTGATGGACATTCTCGACGACCTCGCCCGCACGCGGGAAAAATTCGACTACCGGATCCGCGACCTGATGGAGGTGATCCCGACGATGACCGACCGGGACGCTCCGGTGGTGCGCGCGGTCGCCGACGGCATTCGCGATGTGCTGTCGAAGGCGCCCGACTATGTGATCTCGCCCGGCACCTACGATCAGAAACACATCGCCCGCATCGGCCATCTGCACGATTGCATCGCCTATGGCCCGGGCATTCTCGACATGGCCCACCGGCCGGACGAATTCGTCGGCATCGACGACATGGTCGACAGCGCCAAGGTGATGGCGCAGGCGACCGTGGCGCTTTTGACCGCCGGGCGCTAGGCTCGCACGCACGCGCGACGCAGTCATGCGACGGCACGGCGCCCGACCTCGGGCGCCGCACGAAAACGGGAGGTTTTTCGATGATGGCATTCTTCAACCGGCGCGCGGCACTCGCCGCCGGCCTCGTGATCGGCGCGGCAGCGGCCTTCGCCCCGCTGCCCGCCGAGGCGGCCCGCACCGATATCGTGCTCGGCGTCCAGCTGGAGCCGCCGCATCTCGACCCCACGGCGGGCGCGGCCGCGGCAATCGATGAAATCACCTATGCCAACATCTTCGAGGGCCTGACCCGCATCGACAGGAACGGCGCCGTGCAGCCCTTGCTCGCCAAGAGCTGGACGATCTCCGAGGACGGACTGACCTATACCTTCCAGCTTCAGGACGGCGTGACCTTCCATGACGGCACGAGCTTTGACGCGGAGGATGTGAAGTTCTCGCTCGACCGCGCCCGCGCGGAGGACAGCACCAACGCGCAAAAGCCGCTGTTTGCCGGCATCGAAGCCGTCGAGGTGGTCGATCCCGCGACCGTCCGGATCACGCTTTCCAAGCCGAACGGCGGTTTCCTCTTCAACCTCGGCTGGGGCGACGCCGCCATGGTGGCGCCGGAAAGCGCGGAGACAAACAAGACGAAGCCGGTCGGCACCGGTCCGTTCCGCTTCTCCAACTGGGCCCAGGGCGACAACGTCGAGATCGTGCGCAACGATGCCTATTGGGGCGACCCGGTGGCGTTGGAGAAAGCCACCTTCAAGGTGATCGCCGATCCGGGCGCAGGGCTTGCCTCGCTGCTGGCCGGCGACATCGATGCCTTCCCGGTCTTCCTGGCGCCGGAAAACCTGCCGATGCTGGATGCCGATCCGCGCTTCACCGTCGCCGTCGGCACCACCGAGGGCGAAACCATCCTGGCGATGAACAACAAGGCCGGACCGCTCGCCGACCTGCGGGTGCGCCGGGCGATCTCCCATGCGATCGACCGCCAGGCGATCATCGACGGCGCGATGTTCAGCATCGGCACGCTGATCGGCACGCATTTCGCCCCGCATCATCCCGCCTATGTCGACCTCACCGACACCTATCCGCTCGACCTCGACAAGGCGAAGGCGCTGCTTGCCGAGGCCGGCTATCCGGACGGTTTCAAGGCGACGATCAAGCTGCCGCCCCCGGTCTACGCCCGGCGCGGCGGCGAGCTGATCGCCTCCGACCTGAAGAAGATCGGCATCGAACTGGAGATCGTTCCGCTGGAGTGGGCGCAGTGGCTGTCGGAGGTGTTCAAGGGCAAGGACTTCGATTTCACCATCGTCTCCCACACCGAGCCGATGGACATCGGCATTTACGGCCGCAAGGACTATTATTTCCAGTATGACAGCGCCCGGTTCGACGAGACCATGGCCAAGCTGGACACCGCTTCGGCGACGGACGAACGCTATGCTCTGATGGGCGAGGCACAGCGGATCATCACCGAGGATGCGGTGAACGTCTATCTGTTCCAGCTCGCCAAGGCCGGCGTCTGGGCCTCGGGCCTGAAGGGCTTATGGGTCAATTCCCCGATCCAGGCGAACGACCTGACGGGCGTTTCCTGGGAGTGAGCGGGCCTCGGCCTGCATGACAAGCGATCAGGGAGCCGGGGCAAGACGCCGCCGCTCTTCTGATGTGTGAAGCCAGGTGTTCAAGGGACGCGGGAGCGAGCAACTTGCAGGAACGAAACCGTCCCGCGCCCTGTCGTCCTTCCGGCCACTTGGCCGGTACCCAATCCACGTCGCAGCAGGCGCTGATCCTCGGCATTCCGAACTGATCGGCCGCACCGCGCCCGACACCGGCTGAGGGTGCCAATGGATCCTTGATCGAGTCGGAGATGACGGCTGCGGCGGGTGGAAACGCCCCAGCAGAAACAATCCCGGGATCGCCTGGGGTTTGCAAAGCGCAGCGAGACCGCGCCACTCTCCGCCGTCATCCCGGGCCCCGACCCGGGATCCAATCCACGCCACCAAGCGCTCGGGCGCGCGCAGGAGGCATTGCGTTTCCCAACCGTACCGCGTCTCACTCCGGCCAAGGGCACCAATAGACCCCGGCTCGCGCTGTCGCTTGGCCGGGGTGACGGCGGTGCGTGCGGCGGAGGGCCCTGCACGACGCGAAATCGGCACGGTGAGCGTTTCTTCGCTTCACCGTCCCTCACACGAAGAGCAGCACCCCGCCGCCGGCGACAAGTACGGCGCGCAGCAGCGGGCTGAGCGGGGCGATGACGCCGAAGGAGATCGCGCCGAGGCCCGCCCCGGACTTGAGGGCGGCGAGAAGTGCGGCGACGGGCGTATCGGCGAGCGCGATCAGCGCCGGATTGGCGATCATGCCGAGCGGCACGAGATAGAGGCCGAGGCCGAGCGCCATGGCGGAGAACGCGACCTTGAGCCAGTTCTCGCCGACCATGCCGGCGGCGATGAAGACCGCGCCGCAGACCGGGGGCGTGATGGTCGACAGGAGCGCGTACCAGAAGACGAAAAGATGCGCCTGCAAGGGCTCCAGACCGAGCGCGATCAGCGCCGGTCCCGCGACCGATACGCAGATCACATAGGCGGCCGTTGTCGGCACCTCCATGCCGAGCACCAAACAGGCAACCGCCGTGAGCAACAGCGCCGGCCACAGGTAGCCGCCGGAGCCGGAGAGAATGAGCGAGGTGATCTTCACGCCGAGCCCGGTCATGCCGAGCACGCCGATGATGATCGAGGCGCAGAGGATGATCGCGGCGATGGTGCCGATCTGCTTGCCGCCGTTGATGCAGGCCTCTTCCAGCCGGAGCAGCGTGCGCTTCCAGTCGAGCGTGAGATTGGCGTCGAGCGCCAGAAGCGCCGCACCGGCGAGGATCGCAAGCGAAGCGGCATATTGCGGCGTCACCCCGGTGACGAACATGCCCCAGAGCAGCACGGTGAAAGGCACCAGGAAAAACGCCGAGGTGATCGCGACCGCGCGCAGGGACGGCCGGTCCTCCACCGCCAGCCCCTTGAGCGAATGGCGCAGCGAGAAGGCGTCGATGCCGATCCAGACGGCGAAGAAATAGAGGAACGCCGGCAGCAGCGCCGCCATGACGATGTCGGAATAGGGCGTGCCGGTCAGCTCGACCATGACGAAGGCGCCCGCCCCCATCAGCGGCGGCATGATCTGCCCGCCCGAGGAGGCGACCGCCTCGACCGCGCCGGCAAGCGCGCGCGGATAGCCGAGCCGGGTCATCGCCGGCAGCGTGATCGCGCCGGTGGAGGCGACATTGGCGGAGGCGGACCCGGAGATCGAGCCGAAGAGCGCAGACGACAGCACGGAGACCTTGGCGGCGCCGCCGCGCAGCCGGCCGGCCGCGGCGGCCGCGACATTCATGAAGCCCTGCCCCGCCTCGCCGGCGTTCAGCACCGCGCCGAAGATCACGAAGATCGCCACCACATTGACCGACACGCCGGTGAGCTTGCCCCAGATGCCCCCCTCGGCAATCGTCAGCGTGCCGAAAAGGCTCGCCATCGGCAGGCCCGGATGGCCGAATTCGCCCGGGATTGCCGCGCCCCAGACCGCATAGGCAAGCGCAAGCGCCGCCACCAGCGGCAACGGCCAGCCAATGGCGCGGCGCGCCATTTCCAGCACCACGGCCAGAAGCGTCAGCGCGACCGCCATCTGGAAGGGGCCGCCGAGATAGCCGTATTGATCGCCAAGCGCGTCGGCGTTGACCGCGACCCACAGGCAGGCGGCGATCCCGACGGCCGCGATCGCCGCGCCGGACCAGCGCTCTGCCGGCGTTCTTGCCAGAAGCACCAGCACGAAGGGCAGCGCCAGCGCCATGTGCAACGGCCGGCTGACGAGGTTCGGCACCAGACCGGAGAACACCAGAGCCAGATGGAAGGCGATGGAGACGGCGCCAAGGACGGCCCAGAAAAGGCGCGCGGATGGGGACATGAGACCAAACCCGGGAGGCCGGGCCACAGCCTGACAACACAGGCCGGCCGGCACGATGAAATGAGACGGAAACGGCCCGGACACTGACGTCCGGGCCGTCGATCTCGCCTATCGGTCCTGCGCCAAAAGCGCAAGCGCTTACTTCTGCGCGTCGGTCAGTTCGACCCCGCGTTCGGCGTAGTAGCGCTGCGCGCCGGGGTGGATCGTGCCGGTGATATTGGCAATAAGCGCATCCGACACGCCGTTCCACCAGGGGGCGTCGGCACTCATCTTGTCCTTCTGTTCCCAGAAGGTCTTGGTCAGTTCATAGGCGGTGTCGTCGTCCATCGCCGTCGTGGTGAAGGCGACGACGGGAAGCGAGGTCGTGACGATGTCCTCGCTCTGACCCGCATAGGTGCCGGCCGGAATGACCAGCTTGGTGCGCTTGGTCTCGGCGATCTGCTCGTCGCTCAGCGACAGGATCGACACGCCGGTGCCGGCCGCCGCCTCGATCACATTGGGCGCGGGATAGGAGCCAGCGGTGACGAAGCCGTCGATCTGGCCGTTCTTCAGCGCGGGTCCCGCGTTGGACAGCTCAACGTCGGCGAGCGTCACCTTGTCCTTCAGGCCGAAGAGTTCGAGGTATTTCTCGCCCTCGCGCGCGCCGAAGCTGCCCTTGCCGAGCAGGATGGTCTTGCCGGCGAGATCGTCGAAGCTTTCGATCCCCGCATCGTCGCGCACGACGAAATGCATGGTCAGCGAGGGGATCGGGAAGAGCGCGCGGATCTCGGCGAACTTCGGGTTTTCCTTGCCCTTAAACATCGCCTTGCCGCCCTGTGCGAGCGAGACGAGAACCGGTGGCGTGGTGAAGACATAGTTGCCCGGACGCACGGCGGCTTCCATGACGTTCTGCACGGAGCCCTGGCTTTCCTCGACAGTGAGGATGATCTCGCCATTCGAGCCGGCCTTCAGGCCTTCCGCAATCTGGACGGCCATTTGATAATAGGATGACCCGGCCGAGGCCGACTTGTAGGTGACCCGCGTTTCGGCCGCGGCCGACAGCGGAAGAAGCGCCAGCGCGGAGGCGGCGAACGCCAGTTTGCTCCAGATGTTCATGGTCCCTCCCGGGGAATTTCTCGTTGCGTCGATGGGTGTGGCCCGCCCGCCGGAGCCGGAGGCTGCCAACGGCGCGGGACGCCGAGACTAATGCCACCGGCCGCGCCTTGCACGCAGGAAGATTGCGGAACCACAACAGGTGAGAAAAAACACACCCCGCAGGCGCAGCCGGCGGGGTGTCGCCTGTCCGCTCGCCATATCAGGCGGCGTGCTCGGCCTTGCGGGGGACGAGCGCGCGCATGATGTCGGGCATCAGCAGCGTGCCGACGGGCTTGCCGTCGCGCATCACGCGAAAACGCGGCGACAGCGACCCTTCGGCCTTTTCGATCACGCTTTCCAGATTGTCGTTGTGGTCGATCTCGCCGGCGATCTCGCCGTCGACAGGCTCCGTGCGCATCACCGAACGCGCGCGCAAAACGCGCGCCCGGTAGATGTCGGCGACGAAGTCGGCGATGTAGGCGTCCGCCGGATTCAGCAGGATATGCTGCGGCTCGCCCTGCTGCACCACCGCCCCATCGTTCAGGATCACCAGATGATCGGCGAGCTTGAGCGCCTCGTCGAGATCGTGGGTGATGAAAACGATGGTCTTGCGCAATTCGCCCTGAAGTTCGATCAGGAGATCCTGCATGTCGGTACGGATCAGCGGATCGAGCGCGGAGAATGCCTCGTCCATCAGCATGATCGGCGCATTGGACGTCAGGGCACGGGCAATGCCGACGCGCTGCTGCATGCCGCCCGACAGTTGATGCGGGAACTGCCCGCCAAGACCGCCGAGGCCGACACGCTCCAGCCAGCGCTCTGCCTCCGCCTCATAGTCCTTGCGTTTCCGGCCGCGCGTGGCCAGGGCCAGGCCGGCGTTGTCGAGCACCGTTCGATGCGGCAGGAGGGCAAATTTCTGGAAGACCATCGACATGGTTTCGCGACGCATCTGGCGCAGCCGCGCCTCGTCCCACTCCAGAATGTTCTCCCCGTCGACAAGCACCTCGCCTGCGGTCGGTTCGATCAGCCGGTTGAAGTGGCGGATCAGGGTCGACTTGCCCGATCCCGACAACCCCATGATCACCGTGATCTCGGTCTCGCGGATGTCGACGTTGATGTCGCGCAGGCCGAGCACATGGTTGTGGGTCTCGAGCAGGTCCGCCTTGCTCATGCCCTCGCCAACCGCCTCCATCGCGGTCACGGGATCGTCCCCGAAGATCTTGTAGAGGTGGCGGATCGACACTTTTACCTGATTGGTCATCGCAGGCTCCTATCGGCTGGACTGGCTAGCATCGACACGGGCGAGCGCCGCCTTGGTGACGCGGTCCAGCAGGATGGCGATCATCACGATGCCGAGACCGGCAACCAGGCCGACGCCGAGTTCCAGGTTGCGAATGCCGCGCAGCACCAGGACGCCGAGGCCGGGCGCGGAAACGAGCGAGGCGATCACCACCATGGCGAGGCTCATCATGATGGTCTGGTTCACACCGGCCATGATGTTGGGCAGGGCCAGCGGGATCTGCACGCCGAAGAGCTTCTGCCGGCTGGTCATGCCGAAGGCGTCGGCGGCCTCGACCACGCTCTGGTCGACCAGACGGATACCGAGATCGGTCAGGCGAATGACCGGAACGATGGCGTAGAGAATAATGGCGATGCCGTAGAGCTTCGGCTCGGTCACCGAGAAGAGAAAGATCAGCGGAATCAGATAGACGAAGGGCGGCAGCGTTTGCAGCATGTCCAGAATGGGGATCCCGATGCGTTGCATCCTGTCGGAGCGAGACATCGCGATGCCGATAGGGACACCGAAGAGAACGCATATGAAGGCGCAGACGAAGATGATGGCAAGCGTCTCCATCGCCGGCTCAAAATGGTCGATGAACGCCAGCAGACCGAGCGTCGCGGCGACGAAGCCCACCACCTTCCAGGAGCGCGCCACGAAAAAGGCCAGGAGCAGAAGGGCGGGAATGACGATCCACCAGGGTGTGGAGGTCATCACCCAGATCATGTCGCTGAGCATCCAGCTCAAGGGTTGCGTCAGCGGGTCGATGACAATGCGCAGACCGTCGCGAATGGCCAGGAAACCCTGCTCGAGGCCGAGTGTCAGGTCGCGCGACTGCGGGATCGCGCCGCAGGCTTCGTGAAGCGCATCGAGGGAGGGAAAGGGAAGATCGCGAAGCGAGCCCGCTCCGGCGTCGTCTCCGCCGGTCCGGGCCATCAGGTCGGCCATGGACATCGGCCCGTCGTTGCCGGAGGCATCGCACCATGCCCTCAGCCCGAGCGTATCGAACACACCGTCATAAGTTGCCATTGATTGTTCCGGACCGGATCGGTCCGCCCTTGTTGTTGTTGCAAGACAAGGTGTTGCAATGAAAAGGACGGAGCCGGTTCCGGCTCCGTCCGCAGGGTCGAAGGGGGGCCTTCGCCGTCGCTCCGGATTACTGGAGCAACTTTGCCAGGCGCTCGCGCGCCGCGTCGCTGAGCCAGGGACCCCACTCGTCCTGATGATTGGTGAGGTAGTAGACCGCGGCCTCCTCGGCGGAGGCGTTGTTCTCGTCCTTCCAGGCGAGCAGTGCGCTCATCGTGTCGGTCTTGAAGGTCATCTTCGACATGAGTTCGGCGATAGCCGGCTCCCGCTTTTCCAGATCGGTCAGGATCGCGGTGTAGATCTTGGCCGTGGGGAAGCCGGACGGCTTGGGGTTCGGATTGTCTTTGTTCTGATTGGCGGCATGGGCCGCCTCATCGTACTCACCGAGGTCCACCTTCACCATGTCGAACTTGCCGAGCGGAACGGTCGGGCCCCAGTAGTAGCCGAACCAGGGCTCGTTGTCCGCGTAGGCCGCGGCCATGGAGGAGGCCAGGGTCTCACCGGAGCCGTGGTTGAACACCTCGATGCCCGACGATTCCAGATCGAAGGCACGGATCAGATTGTCGCTGACAACCCGGCAGCCCCACCCTTCCGGGCAGTTGTTGAAGCGGCCGCCAACGAGCTCGGGATTGGCCATCACGCCGTCGATGGTCGCGAGCTCGGGATGCGCCTCGACCAAATAGGCCGGCAGCCACCAGCCCTCGATACCGCCCGGCGCCAGCACTTCGCCGGCCTGCTTGAGCTTTTTTTCCGCGATGAGGCGTTCATAAACGTCGCCCACGGAGTTCTGCCAAAGCTCGGTCACGATGTCCGGCTCGCCGTTTTCGGCAACCGAAGCCATCGCCGGAACCGTGTCGGAGGGAACGGCGGAAACGGTGCAGCCGTAGCCCTGTTCCATGATGAACTTCGCGACGGTGGTCACGATTTCGGCCGATGCCCAGTTCATCTGGGTGATCGACACCTCACCGCAAGATGCCTCCTCAGCCTGCGCCGAAAGCGGCAGGAGACACGAAGCCGCGAGAGCGGCCGCCGTCAAGGTCAGTTTCCGCATGAAATCATCCTGAATTTTTGGGGAGAAGAAGAAACGATCGGGACAGCAAGCAAGGCCGGCAAGCGGCGCATGTCGACGCCGGCACACCGGCGCCGCATCGCTCTGGACAACGTCTTTTGATTTTCCCGATCATTGCGGGGTCGTATAACCGAGCGTAATTAAAAACTCAAATCCAGCAAAATGACCTGAACGTCACAACGATGACAACTTACATTAAAAAAACACCCTGAAATTGAGGTCATATTGCCTTTTTCAACCAGAGTCTCAAACCTCAAAAACACCCGAAATACTGCGGTTGGACCCTACGTTAACTTTATCTAACACCGCAAGGCCTCAACACGTCTTGAGATCCGGCCGATTTCTTGCGCTGCAGCCTGTGGAAGACTCGACCGGAACCGCAGGACCAGAACATGGTACCGGACGACAATCTGGCGGCCTGCGCTGATGTCTTTGCTTGTGCGCGGTTCCGCGCTAGGCTGTTTTCGTTGTTCGTGCCCCGCATTCTCATGCTCCCTCACACCGCGCGACGAAGGTCCGCTCCTGGATGCTGGTCTATGCCGCCAAACGCTTCGCCAGCCTGGCTGCGACGCTCCTCGTCGCGACGCTTCTGGCGTTCGTGGTGCTGGAGATCCTGCCGGGCGATCCGGCACAGCTGATGCTCGGGCTGAACGCGCAGGACGACACGCTGGCGGCCCTTCGCCAGGAGCTCGGCCTCGACCGGCCCGCCTGGGTCCGCTATCTCGCCTGGATCGGCGGCTTTGCGACCGGCGACCTCGGCACCTCCTATACCTATTCCGTGCCCGTTGCCGATCTGGTGGCGGATCGCGCCGTCGTGTCGCTGCCCCTGGCGTTGATCGCGCTGGCGCTTTCCACCGTCATTGCCATTCCCGTCGGCGTCTATGCCGCGCGCCATCGCGGCGGCTGGCAGGACGGCGGCATCATGGCGCTGACGCAGATCGGCATCGCGATCCCGAATTTCTGGTTCGCCATGCTGCTGGTCTATGTCTTCGCGGTGACCTTGCGCCTCGTCCCGTCAGGCGGGTTTCCGGGCTGGGGGGGCGGCATCGGTCCGGCACTTCTAGCGCTGACCCTTCCCGCCATCGCGCTGGCGCTGCCGCAGGCGGCAATCCTTGCGCGCGTCATGCGCTCCGCCCTGATCGACGCGCTGCATGAGGACTATGTGCGCACGGCGCGCGCCAAGGGGCTGACCCGCAACGCGACGCTGTGGCGGCACGCGGTGCGCAATGCCTTCATTCCGGTGCTGACGATCCTCGGCCTGCAATTCTCCTTCCTGATCGCCGGCACGATCATCATCGAAAACGTCTTCTATCTGCCGGGACTGGGACGGCTGATCTTCCAGGCGATCACCCAGCGCGACCTGATCGTGGTGAAAAGCGTCGTCGTGCTTCTGGTCGGCACCGTCATTGTGGTGACCTTCCTCGTCGACATGGCCTATGCCGCGGCCGATCCGCGGCTGAGGAAACGGTGAACCCGTGAGCCAGACCCCGCCCGCCCTGCCGCTCGTCTTTCTGCTCATGCGCCACCGCACGCTGCTTGCCGGCGGCGCCATCGTCACGCTGGTGTTGGTGGCGGCCCTTGTCTCGCTGGTGTGGACGCCCTATGCCATCGACGCGCTCTCCGTCGCCGACCGGCTGAAGGGATCGTCGCTGGCGCATCCGCTCGGCACGGATCAATACGGCCGCGACATGCTGTCGATGCTGATGGTCGGCGCGCGCACATCCATCGCCGTCGCGCTCTTGGCGGTCGGGATCGGCGTTTGCCTCGGCGTGCCGCTCGGACTGATCGCCGCCGCGCGCGGCGGCTGGCTCGACGAGGGGCTGATGCGGGTCAACGATCTCATCTTCGCCTTTCCGACGCTCCTGTCGGCGGTGATGATCACTGCCTTGTTCGGCGCCGGCGCGATCAACGCCATCATCGCCATCGGCATCTTCAACATCCCGGTTTTCGCGCGCGTCGCACGCGGCGGCGCGCTCGCCACCAAGTCGCGCGAATTCGTGCTGGCGGCGCGGGTTTCGGGCAAGGGTGAAATCCGCATCATCGCGGAGCACATCCTGCCGAATATCGCGAACCTCCTGATCGTGCAGGGAACCATCCAGTTCTCGCTCGGCATTCTGGCGGAAGCCGGGCTGTCCTATGTCGGCCTCGGCGCGCAGCCGCCGCTCGCCTCCTGGGGCCGCATGCTGAACGAGGCGCAGACGATGATGATGCTGGCGCCGACGCTTGCGCTCTATCCGGGGCTGGCCATCGTCGTCACCGTGATCGGCCTCAACCTGCTCGGCGACGGCCTGCGCGACCTGCTCGACCCGCGCCTGAAGCGACGGGCGGCCTGACATGCTGTTCCAGGCGCGGGACCTGAGGGTCGAAATTCACGGAAAACAGATCCTGAAAGGTGTCAGTTTCGACATTGCCGCCGGCGAAACGCTCGGCCTCGTCGGCGAGAGCGGCTCCGGCAAGTCGATGACGGCGCTCGCCGCCATGGGGCTTCTGCCGCATGGCGCGACGGTGGCGGGACAGCTACCGCTGAACGGGCAGGACCTTCTGCAATTGCGCGAAGCGGAGATGTGCAAGTTGCGCGGCCGGCGCATCGGCATGGTGTTTCAGGAGCCGATGACCGCGCTGAACCCGGTCAGGACCATCGGCGACCAGATTGCCGAAGGGATCTTCTGGCACATGCGCGTGTCCCGCGCCGTTGCGGCGGAGCGCGCCCGCACGCTGCTCGACCGGGTGGGACTGACGCGGGCGCGGGTGACCGGCGAGCGCTACCCGCATCAGCTCTCCGGCGGTCAGCGCCAGCGCGTCGTCATCGCCATGGCGATTGCCTGCCGCCCGGACCTCCTGATCGCCGATGAGCCGACAACCGCGCTCGACGTCACCATCCAGGCGCAGATCCTTGCCCTCATTCAGGAAATCGTGGACGAGAACCGGATGGGCTGCCTGCTGATCAGCCACGATCTTGCCGTGGTGGCGCAAATGGCGGACCGGGTGGCGATCATGCGGGAGGGCGAGATCGTGGAAAGCGGGCCGACGGTGTCGCTCTTCGCCAATCTCACGCATCCCTATTCCAGGGCGCTGATGGCGGCCTCCAATCATGTCCCGATCCGCGCACGGCGGCCGATCCGCCCGGGCCGCGCCGCCTCCGACGAATTGCTCCTGAGCGTGCGCGACCTGGTGCGCAGCTACCCCCAGCCGCGCAAGCGCTTCTTCGAAAAGCCGCGCCGGCTGACCGCCGTCAAGGGCGTGAGCTTCGATATCCGCGCCGGGCAGAGCGTCGGGTTGGTCGGGGAATCCGGCTGCGGCAAGTCCACGCTGGCGCGCACGCTGCTTGCCCTCGAAGCCCCCGACAGCGGCACGCTGTCGGTTCTTGGCCGCGATCCGTTTTCCGCGCGCGGCGATGCCCGCGAGGCCGTGCACCGCGCCGTGCAGGTGGTGTTTCAGGACCCTTACGGCAGTTTCAATCCGCGCCATCGCATCGGCCGGGTGGTGGCGGAACCGCTGCATCTGATGCGCGGCGAGATCGGCCCGAGCGAAAAACGCGACCGCGTCGCACAAGCCTTGAGCGAAGTGGGCCTGAGCGCCGAGGATGCGAGCAAATATCCGCATGAGTTTTCCGGCGGCCAGCGCCAGCGCATCGCGATCGCGCGCGCATTGGTCACCCGGCCGCGGCTGATCATCGCCGACGAGCCGGTGTCCGCGCTCGATGTCTCGATCCGCGCGCAGGTGCTCGACCTGCTGGCGAGCTTGCGCGCGAAGCTCGGCCTCGCCTATCTGTTCATCTCGCACGACCTCAGCGTGGTGCGGGCGATCACCGACGAGGTCATGGTGATGAACGGCGGAAAGATCGTGGAGCGCGGGCGCACGGCGCGCGTGTTCGACCATCCCCGGCATCCGTATACGCGCATGCTGGTCGCCGCCGCCCCGGATCTGAAAACGGCGCTGGCGGCGCGCCGGGCACGGGACGCCGAGCGACAGGGAGACACCAAAACGCCATGACGCAGGACACCTCACGGCGGCTCAGGATCGGCATCGACTGGGGCGGAACCAAGATGGAGGCGATCGCGCTCGCAGCCGACGGAACGGAGCGCTTCCGCCAGCGGATCGCGACCCCGCGCGACGACTACGACGGCTGCGTTCGCGCGGTCGCAGCCCTTGTGAAGGCTGCCGAGGCTGCGACCGGCGAAACCGGCAGCGTTGGCCTTGGCATTCCCGGATCGCTGTCGCCGGCGACCGGGCTCGTCAAGAACGCCAACTCCACCTGGATGAACGGACAGCCGCTCGACCGCGATCTCGAGGCCGCGCTCCAACGGCCCGTGCGCATCCAGAACGACGCGAACTGCCTGGCGGTCTCGGAGGCGACCGACGGGGCCGGCGCCGGCGCGCGGGTCGTTCATGCGATCATCATCGGCACCGGATGCGGGTCGGGGATCGCCATCAACGGCGTGGCCCATCGCGGCGCCAACGGCATCGGCGGGGAATGGGGCAACATCCCCGTGCCGTGGATGAGCGAGGACGAGTTTCCCGGCCCCGAGTGCTGGACCGGGCATCGCGGTACCATCGACCGGATGTGCTCGGGAACCGGGTTCCAGTGGGACTACGAACGGGTCACCGGCGCGGCCGCCACCGGGCATGAGATCGTCGCCCGCGCGCGCAGCGGAGAGGTCGAGGCGCAAGAGGCGCTGGAGCGCTACATCTCGCGGCTTGCCCGGGCAATGGCGATGGTCGCCAACATCCTCGATCCGGATGTCTTCGTGCTTGGCGGCGGCATGTCGAACGTCGACGAGCTCTATGCGCGACTGCCGGAGGCCATGGCGCCCTACATCTTCTCCGACCAGTATGAAGTGCCGATCCGCAAGGCGAAACACGGCGACAGCTCCGGCGTGCGTGGCGCCGCCTGGCTGTGGAACGACTGACGGCCTCCCCCTCGCCGCGCGCCAAAGGCTTGCCTATATCCTTGGTTGCGGCCCGGCATGCGCCGATACCCCGCAGGTCTACAAAGGGAGGTCAGAATGCGTCGTTACGGAACTCTCGCAGCCCTCGCCCTCGTTGCGGCATGGATCGCGCCGGCCGATCCGGCGCGCGCGGACCCGCGCGATTTCAGGATCGATCCGGCGCATTTTTCGATTGTCTTCAACGCCGACCACATCGGCTACGGGCCGACCTGGGGCCTGTTCCTGAAGGGCGAAGGCTCCTTCACCTACGACGAGGAGACCCGCACGCTGTCCGATCTCACGGTCACCATCTTGGCAGACAGCGTGTTTTCCAACAATGAGCGGCGCGACGAGCATCTGCGCTCCGACGACTTTCTTTCAGCCGAAGCGCATCCCGACATCACTTTCCAGATGACCTCGAACGCGGAAGAAACACCGCGCAGCGGCATGGTGACCGGCGACCTCACCCTGCGCGGCGTGACGCAGCCGGTGACCCTCGACGTCACCTTGAACAAGGTCGGCCCCTATCCCTTCGGCGGCACCTATGTGATCGGCATCAGCGCGACGACGACGCTGAAGCGCTCCGATTTCGGCATGACCTATGCGGTGGAAAACGGCCTTGTCGGCGACGAGGTGCCGATCCGCATCGATCTCGAAGCGATCCGGCAGTAGGGCGCGGGGAGCGCTCAGCCGCCCGTCGGCGCGGTGACCTCCCGCAGGTGGCCGGTCTTGACGAGGACGCGCGCGCCCTGCGCTCCGGCGACAGCCTGCAGCCGCGCGCCGACCGGAAGACGGATCCAGCCGTTGCGGCCGAAGATCTCGTCGCCGTGGCGCAAGCTTCCGTCGAGCACGAGCAGTTCCGCCCCGCCGGCGACATCGAGGCCGACCTCGGAATCCGGCTCCCAATGCTCGACGCGCACGTCCTCATGATCGTCGGCAAACAGCGGCAGCACGCAGACGCCCGGCCGGTCGCGATGGGGCACTGGCGCGGCCTTGTTGGTGTCGACGATCACATGGCTCTTGTCGGCGGGGTCGAACTGCCAGAGCTTGACGAAGATGACGCAGCCGTCCTTCGAGGCGGGCGTGTGGCTCGATCCGGGTGGATTGCGCACATAGGTGCCGGCCGGATAGTCGCCATGCTCGTCCTGGAACACGCCCTCCAGCACGAAGAACTCCTCACCGCCGCCGTGGGTGTGGGCGGAAAAGGCACTTCCCGCGTCGTAGCGCACGATGGAGGTGGCGCGGGCCACCTCGTCGCCGATCCGGTCGAGCATGCGCCGGCTGACGCCCGGCATGGGCGAGGCACGCCATTCCAGCTCGCCGGCATGAACGGCGACCGGCTGTTCGAAGTCGGCGTTGAGGTCCATCGTGATCGTCTCCTTCGAGCGCCCGCAGGCGTCTTGCAGACGCTTCAGGATGGGGCGCTCGCGACTGCGGTCAAGGGCCGCGCGCCTACACCCGGTTGAGCAGCCGCGCGCGGATCGTGCCCGACAGCTTGCGGATTTCCTCCAGAAGGGTGACGGCGTCCTCCACCGGTCCGTCGGCGTCGAGCACGACGTAACCGATCTCGCCGTCGGTCTGATAATGCTGCGCGGCGATGTTGACCTTCCACTTGGCGAAGAGGTCGTTGAGCTTGCCGAGTTCGCCGGGCGCATTGCGCTGCACCTGGATGAAGCGGGTGTTGTTGGTTCCCTTGGGCAGCTGCACCTGGGGGAAATTCACCGCACCGATGGTGGAGCCGACGTCGGAATATTCCACCAGCCGGCGGGCGACTTCCTCACCGATGCGCTCCTGCGCCTCTTCGGTGGAACCGCCGACATGCGGCGTCAGGATGACGTTGTCGAGCCCGCGCAGCGGCGACAGGAATTCCTCGTCGTTCGACTTCGGCTCGCTCGGGAAGACGTCGACGGCGGCTCCCGCCAGATGGCCCGACTTCAGCGCATCGGCGAGTGCGTCGATATCGAGCACCGTGCCGCGGGCGTTGTTGATGAGATAGGCGCCCTTCTTCATGGCGGCGATCTCGGCGCGTCCGATCATGCCGCGCGTCTCCGGCGTTTGCGGCAGATGCAGGGACACGACATCGGAGGCTTCCAGAAGCGCGTGCAGCGTCTCGGTCGGCTCGACATTGCCGTGGCGCAGCTTGTCGGTCTGGTCGAAGAAGATCACCCGCATGCCCATCGCCTCGGCGAGCATGGAGAGCTGCGAGCCAATGTTGCCGTAACCGACGATGCCGAGCGTCTTGCCGCGCACCTCGTTGCTGCCGGCCGCACTCTTCAGCCAGCGGCCGTTGTGGGCGGCCATCGACTTCTGGAAAGTGCCGCGCATCAGCATGACGATCTCGGCGAGGGTCAGTTCGGCGACGCTGCGCGTGTTGGAAAACGGCGCGTTGAACACCGTGATGCCGCGCCGGTTGGCCGACACCAGGTCGACCTGATTGGTGCCGACCGAGAAGCAGCCGACGGCAACCAGCGTCTGCGCAGCTTCCAGGATCTCCGCATCAACCTGGGTGCGCGAGCGGATGCCGAGGATGTGCACGCCCTGCAGCGCGTCCTTCAGGGCTTCCTTGTCGAGCGCGGTCTTGAGCAGTTGAACGTTGGTGTAACCGGACGCGGCGAGTACGTCGGTCGCTGACGGGCTGATGCCCTCAAGCAGCAGCCAGCGGATCTGGTCCTTGGGGCGAGACAGACCGGTGTTCATGGGCGTTTCCGTGATCCTGGGGCAGGCGCGCGGAAGCCCGCGCGTGACAGATTGCGCTCTCCTGCCCTGTCCGCGTCCAAAATTCAACTGTCGCCAGGTGGAAATGCGGGTCTAACGTGCTGCGACCCAGTCGCGCAGCTCGCGCAGGAACCGGGTCAAACGCTCCTGCGTGTTCGAAAAATCCGCCGTCTTTTCAAAGCTCTCGACGTCCATGTAGAGAGCGCGATTGACCTCGATCTGCAGGCTGTGGACACCCGCGTCCGGATTTCCATGCTGACGCAGGATCTCCGCCCCCTTGAAGGGATCGTTGATCGCAACCGAGAACCCGAGGTCGAGAAGGATCCGTCGGGCTTCCGCAATGAAGCCGGCGGAACAGGTCCGGCCCTCGCGGTCGGACAGGACCATGTCGGGGCGCAAGCCTCCGGTCTCGTCTTCATGCATGGCATTGGCCACGGGCTGCATCGAATGGAGATCGAGATGATAGACCCCGCCGGCCGCGCCCCTGGTCTCGGCAAGCAGGTCCGCGAGGGCGGCGTGATAGGGCCGCCAGCAGCGCTCCAGGCGCACCTCGTAGTCGGAGCGCGGCAACGCCGATGCGAGCAGCGGTGCGCCGTCCGGCGGCGTCGCGGTCCAAACGACGCCCTTGCCGAGCCGGGCCTTGGCGCTGGGCGCCAATACCAGTTCGTCGCCGTCGGCCAGCGTTTCGGGCGCCAGATCGTCGAAGGCCCGGTTCACGTCGCAGTAGATCCGGCCGAAGCGGGCGGCGAGCAGAGGCATGCCGAGGTCGGGCGCTGCCGAAAACAGCTCGTCGACATACATGTCCTCCGCCCGTCGGTAGCGCGACGGAGGCTGCAGCGGATCGAAATCCTCCGGATAGACCGTGCCGGAATGCGGGCTGTCGAGCACCAGCGGCGCCAGCACCCGTGCCGGCCGGCGGATCTCGATCATCTCGGCCCCGACGCGCCCACCGTCCGCCATCTCCCGCTACCCGTCGTTCAGGTGGCAGGCCGACAGACGACCCGGCGCGATCTCGCGCAGGGCTGGCGCTTCCTCACGGCAGCGCGCGAAGGCATGCGGGCAGCGCGGATGGAAATGACAGCCCTTCGGCGGATTGATCGGCGACGGGATCTCGCCCTTGATCGGCTGGAACACCCGCTTGCGCGTGTCGATGCGCGGGACCTCGTCCAGAAGGGCCTGTGCGTAAGGGTGGTTCGGTCCGGCGAAAAGTTCTTCGGTCGGCGCCACCTCGACCACGCGGCCGAGATACATGATCACCACCCGGTCGGAGAGATGCTCCACCACGCCAAGATCGTGCGAGATGAACAGATAGGTGAGACCGAGGTCCTCGCGCAGGTCCATGAACAGGTTCAGCACCTGGGCCTGGATCGAGACGTCGAGCGCGGCGATGCTTTCGTCGCAGACAAGAAAATCCGGTTCCACCGCCAGCGCGCGGGCAATGCCGATGCGCTGGCGCTGGCCGCCCGAGAACTGGTGCGGATACCGCATGCGGAAGTCCGGATCGAGACCGACCCGCAGCAGCATCTTGTCGACATAGTCATCGACCTCGCCGGCCGAAATCAGCCCATGAACGCGCGGCGCCTCGCCGACGATATCGCGCACCCGCATGCGCGGATTGAGCGAGGACATCGGGTCCTGGAAGATCATCTGGATCTTCAGGAGGGCGTCGCGGCGCTCGGCCCCGCTCAAGGTGGAGACATCCTTGCCGCGCCAGTAGACCTTGCCGTCGCTTGCCGCATGCACGCCGGCGACGACACGCCCGAGCGTGGATTTGCCGCAGCCGCTTTCACCGACGAGGCCAACGACCTCGCCGTCGGCGATTTCCATCGAGACGCGGTCGACCGCATGCACGACCTCCTCGCGCCGATCACCGCCAAGGAGATTGACGATCTTCTCGGCGGTGTCCAGCCGCTTGGCGAAGCGTTTGGAGACGCCCTCAAGGCGCAACAGGGGCTGCTTGCTCATGCCGAGCCTCCTTCATAGGCCGGCTCGTCCGGTCGGTGCGGATGGTGGCAGCGCACCCCGCGGCGATCGCTTGCGGACACCAGCTCCGGCATTTGCGTGCAGGCGGCATCGGCGCGCGGACAGCGCGCGGCAAAACTGCACCCGGGCGGCAGGGCAAGCAGCGACGGCGCCATGCCGGGGATCTGGGTCAAGCGCCGGCCGCGCTGGTTGTGGCTGGGCACGGAGCCGATCAGTCCGCGCGTGTAGGGATGAAGCGGCCCGTCGAGCACCTCGCCGACCGGCCCCTCCTCCACGATGCGTCCGGCGTACATCACCGCAACGCGGTCCGCGAGGCCGCCGACAACGGCAAGATCATGGGTGATCCAGATCATCGCGAGCCCCGTCTCGGCGCAGAGTTTCTGCACCTCGTAGAGGATCTGCGCCTGGATCGTCACGTCGAGCGCGGTGGTGGGCTCGTCGGCGACGATCACCTCCGGCTCGTTCAGGAGCGCGATGGCAATCGCAACGCGCTGGCGCATGCCGCCGGAAAACTGGTGCGGATAGGCGACCAGACGTTCGTCCGGCGAGGGAATGCCGACCCGTGCGAGCGCGGCGCGGGCGCGTTCCCGGGCGGCCTCTTCCGACACATGCTCATGCGCGCGGATCGCCTCGATCATCTGGGTGTCGACCCGCAGCACCGGATTGAGGGTCATCATCGGATCCTGGAAGATCATCGCGATCTTGCGCCCGCGCAAGGAACGCCAGTCGCGTTCCGACTTGCCGACCAGTTCCTCTCCCGCCAGGCGGATCGATCCGCCGACGACCCGTCCCGGCGGGTCGACCAGACCCATCAGCGAAAAGCCGGTCACGGTCTTGCCGGAGCCACTCTCGCCGACGAGGCCGAGCACCTCGCCGCGTGCCAGCGAAAACGACACGCCGTCAACGGCTCGGGCAACGCCGGCCTTGGTGAAGAAATGCGTCTTGAGGTCCTCGACCTCCAGGACGGGTGACTTGCTCATGCCGTCCTCACTTTTGCAGTCGGGGGTTCAACACGTCGCGCAGTTGGTCGCCGACCATGTTGATGGAAACAATGGTGATCAGGAGGGCAACGCCCGGGAAGACCGCGATCCAGTATTTGCCGGACAGCATGTAGTCGAAGCCGTTGGCGATCAGCAGCCCGAGCGAGGGTTCCGTCGGCGGCAGGCCGACGCCGAGGAAGGACAGCGTCGCCTCCAACGCGATCGCATGGGCCGTCTGCACCGTGCCGACGACGATCAGCGGTGCGACGCAATTGGGCAGGATATGGCGGAAGATGATGCGCGCGTGCCCGAGGCCGAGACAGGCGGCGGCCTCGACATATTCGCGCCGGCGCTCGACCAGCGCGGAGGCGCGCACGGTGCGCGCATAATAGGCCCACTGTGCGACGACCAACGCGATAATGATCTTGTCGACGCCCTTGCCGAGAATCGCCAGCAGGATCAGCGCGATCAGAACCGCCGGCAGCGACAACTGCAGGTCGACCACGCGCATGATCAGGTTTTCGGTGCGCCCGCCCGCATAGGCGGCGGCGAGCCCGACGCTCATGCCGACGATGATGGCGATGATGCCGGACGCGACGCCCACCGACAGCGAGATGCGCAAGCCGTAGAAGATCGCGGACAAGAGATCGCGGCCCGCGCCGTCGGTGCCAAGCAGGAACGGCGTACCGTCCATCGCGTAGCTGCCCGGCGGCATGCGCGCGTCGAAGATCGACACGGTTGCGAGATCATAGGGGTCCTGCGGCGAGATCCAGGGCGCGAAGATCGCGATCAGGATGATCAGGAACAGGACGGCCGCCGCCCCCACCGCAAGCGGGCTGTCGGCGTAATCCGACAGGAAACGCCGCAGGGGCGTGTCGACCTTGGCGGGCAAAGCCGCTGTGGTGTCTGTCACGGTTGGTGTGTCCAATGGATCGCTGGCGCTCATGGGTCCACTCAGTTTCCGCGGTCTGCGAGCCGCACGCGCGGGTCGAGAAGCGAGTAGACGATGTCAACCAGGAGGTTGATGACGACGAAGAGGAAGACGATCATCATCAGGTAGGCGACGATGACCGGCCGGTCGAGCTGCTGGATCGACTCAATCAGGAGCTTGCCCATGCCGGGCCAGGCAAAGATGGTTTCCGTGACCACCGAGAAGGCGACCAGCGAGCCGAACTCCAGCCCGAGCACCGTGACCACGGGAATGAGGATGTTCTTCAGCAGATGCACGCCGACGATGCGGCTGCGCGACAGGCCCTTGGCGCGGGCGAACTTGATGTAGTCCTGCAGCATCGCCTCGCGCGTGCCGGCCCGCGTCAGGCGGATGACCAGCGAGATCTTCAACAGCGCCAGATTCAGCGCCGGCAGCGCCAGATGCTGCAACCCGTCGAGGGTCAAAAAGGAAAGCTCGATGCCGAAGACGTCGACGGTCTCGCCGCGACCGGTCGATGGCAGCCAGCCGAGCACCACCGCAAACACCATGATCATCATGATGCCCACCCAGAAGGTCGGCAGCGAAAAGCCGAGGATCGAGCCGGCCATGATCGTCTTGGAGGTCTTGCTGTCGGGATAGAGACCGGCATAGAGGCCGAGCGGGATGCCGAAGACGATTGCCAGGAACAGGGCCGCGAAGGCCAGTTCCAGCGTTGCCGGCATGCGCTGGACGATCAGGCCCAGCGCGGATTCGCCGAAGACGAAAGACTGGCCGAGGTCACCCTGGATTGCGCTCGTCATGAACGCCCAGAACTGCTCCCAGATGGGCCGGTCGAGGCCGAGCGCGCGGGTCACCTTCTCGATGTCCGCCTGATCCATGTCGGGAGAGACGAACATATAGACCGGATCGCCGACCATATGGATGCCGAAAAACACGATGCTGGCCATGGCGACCATCACGAGCGCGCTTTGCAGCAGGCGACGAAGAATGAAAACGCTCATGGGCCGGTGTGTCCTGGCGCGAGATGTACTGAAACATGGTGGCCGGCGGTCGCGACCCGGGAACAGACCCGGACCGTATGACAGGTGCGGGGGCGGCCGGGAAATCCTGGTCGCCCCCGCACTCGCGGGATCAGTCCTTCACCACACCCTGGGCGACGGTGTATTCGTCCGTGCGCGGGATGTAGCTGATGCCGTTGCGGCTCGCCCAGGTGTTGACCTGATAATGGATCGGAATGATCGCGAGATCCGCAATCGCCATTTCCGTCGCCTTGGCGAGCAGATCCTGACGCTTGGCGTCGTCGACCTCCGCAAGCGCGGCTTCGATCACCGCATCGACTTCCGGATTGGAATAGCGGCCGCGATTGGCGGTGCCCATGCCCTTGTCCTTGTCGAAGGTGGCGATCAGCGCGCGCAGCGGCGAGGACGCCTCACCCGAGCCCGCACCCCAGCCAACCAGGATCAGCGAGAACTCCGGCAGGCCATCGGCTCCGCGCGAAGCGCGGGAGAAGTAGACCGACCGCGGCAGCGTCTCGACCTGTGCCTTGATGCCGATCCTGTTCAGCATCTGCGCGATGCCCTCGACGATCTTGGCGTCGTTGACGTAGCGGTCGTTCGGGCCGTGGATCGTCAGCTCGAAGCCGTCCGGAACGCCGGCCTCGGCGAGGAGCGCCTTCGCACCTTCCGGATCATAGGGTTCCGGCTTCAGGTTCTCCGACACGCCGAAGAAGCCTTCCGGCAGAAGCTGTCCGGCGGGAATGGAAAGCCCTTCCATCACGCGGTCGCGGATCAGCTCGCGCGAAATCGCCTTGGAGATCGCCAGACGCACCTTCTGGTCCATCAGCGGGTTCTTGATGTCGCCGCCGCCATTGGCCTTCACGAAGGGCGAGTTCTCGCGGAACTGATCGATGTGCAGGTAGATCACGCGGTTCGACACGCCCTGCGACAGGGTGACGTCGTCGCGCGCCTTCAGCGTCTCGATATCGGTCGTCGGAACGCCGCTGATGACATCGACGTCGCCGGCGAGGAGCGCTGCAACGCGCGACGGGCCGGACTTGATCGGCTTGAGCGTGACCGTGTCCCAGATCGGCTTCTCACCCCAGTAGTCGTCATTGCCCTCAAGCACGATCCGGTCGCCCGGAACATATTCGACGAACTTGAAGGGCCCGGTGCCGGCGGCCGCCTTGCCGGAGTTGAATTCCTCCGTCGTGCCGTTGCAGCCGCCCTCGTTGGAGATGATCGCGACGTTGCCGAGATCGTTGACCATCAGCGGATAGGGCGCCTCGGTTTTCACGTGAACCGTGTAGTCGTCGATTTTCTCGAAGCTCTTGCCCTTGGTGTAGGTCGAGAAGCCCGCCGGGGAATTCGGCACCTCCGGCGCACGCTCGAACGTGCAGATCACATCGTCGGCATTGAAATCGCTGCCATCGTGAAATTTCACGCCTTCCCGCAGCTTGAATTCCCAGGTGGTCGGGTTCACCGGTTTCCAGGACACGGCAAGGCCCGGCTCGAAGCTCTGGCGCTCATCGGGATTGGCGAGACGATCGAAGATCATCAAGCTGAGCTGGTTGTTGGGACCCAGATTGTGGAAATGCGGGTCGATCGATGTCGCTTCCGAGGCCATGCCGATGGTGATGCTCTCAGCGGCGGCCGGCCCGGCCAGGGCAACGGCGGAACACGCCGCGCCAAACATCACGCGCATCAATGGCGCCTTGATGGATTTCATCTGGATAGTCTCCCCTCCGGATCCCTCTGGATTTTTCGAACAGCCGGAGCGGGATCGGACGGATCTCCGGCTGCATGCAACCGTCATCGTTTTCGTGACGGCTTCAGCTTGTTCAGGAGGCTATTATGCGATTATATGATGGACAACGTAAAAACGATAACAAGAACGCATAGTCCTATTCCTGTCGTAAATACCTATCCCTGAGGTTTCCCATGACGCGCCCCGCGGGCGACGGCGGCCACCGAAACGGCCCCACCCTTCGCGAGCTTGAGGTTTTGCGCGCGGTGATTACCGAGGGCAAGACAACGGCGGCCGCGCACAAGCTTGGAATCTCGCAGCCGACGGTCAGTCGCGCGATCCAGCAGCTCGAAATCCGGCTCGGACGCGAATTGTTTCATCGCTTCGGCAACAAGATCCAGCCCACCTCGGAGGGGCTGGCCTTCAACGAGCAGATCGAGCCGATCTTCGCAACACTTGCCCGTCTCGAGACCACCAACAGCGACGAGGGCAATGCCAAACGGCTTCGCATCGCCGCGCCGCCGACGCTGAGCCACCATTTGCTGACCGGATTGTTCGCGGGCTTCCTCAAGGACCACCCGGGCGCCAGCATTCACCTGGAAATCGGCATGTCGACGACGGTCGCCGCGGCCGTCGCGGATGAAAACGCCGATCTCGGCATCAGCGACCATCTGATCCGGCACGACGGGCTGCGCATGCACCCGTTCCGTCACGCCATCGCCCATGCCGCGATTCCCTCCGGCCACCGTCTTGCGAAGAAAACGGAAATCACGCCGGAAGACATGGCGGGCGAGCCCTTCATCGCCCTTACCCGCCGCTTTCACCAGCGCAATGTCTACGACCGGATCTTCGCCGAACGCGGCATTCACCGCGAAATAAGGGTCGAAACGGCCACCAGCATCGCCATTTGCGAGCTGGTGCGATCCGGCATCGGGCTTGGCCTCGTAAATCCCTTCCCGGTGGGTCAACGCCGGTTCGAGGGTGTCGAGTTTCGCCGGTTCACGCCCCGCGTGGACTATCTCACCCAGTTCTTCATGCCATCCGGCAAGGTGACCCCGATTGCGCAGCGTTTCATCGAACACGCCCGCCGCGCGGTCCCGGCCGACGCCTATTCACACCCGGCCTGACGGCCGTGAAAGGACGACTGACATGCTAACCTCAGCAAGACCCGTTGCGGCGCAGATCCTGGCCGACCTCGTTGCCTTCGACACCACCAGCCGCAACTCGAACCTGGCCCTGATCGCCTATGTCGAGGACTTTCTGGCAAGGCGCGGCGTCTCGTCCACCCGAATTCCGGACGAGACCGGCGAAAAGGCCAACCTGCTTGCGACCATCGGCCCGCGCGACGTGCCGGGCTTCGTGCTGTCGGGGCATACCGACGTCGTGCCCGTCGACGGTCAGGACTGGGCAAGCGATCCCTTTTCGCTGGAAGACCGCGACGGCAAGCTCTACGGGCGCGGCGCCTGCGACATGAAGGGGTTTCTGGCCTGTTGCCTTGCCAAGGTCGACGACATGCTGGCCCGCGACCTGACGGCGCCGATCCACCTCGCCTTCTCCTATGACGAGGAAGTCGGCTGCAAGGGCGTGCCGAGCCTGATCCGCAAGCTGGTCGATACCGTTGCCATGCCGCGCGCCTGTTTCGTCGGCGAGCCGACCGAAATGCAGGTGATCGTCGGCCACAAGGCGAAGCGCTCCTACAAGGCCATCGTTACGGGCCGAACCTGCCATTCCTCGCTGGCGCCGCAGGGCGTCAACGCGGTCGACTATGCCGCCATGCTGGCGCTGAAGGTGCGCGAAATGGGCAAGACGCTCGCCAAGGGCATGAGCGACGATCTCTACGACGTTCCCGTCACCACCGCCCACACCGGCATCCTGCAGGGCGGAACGGCGCTCAACATCGTGCCCGACCGCGCCGAATTGTCCTTCGAGTTCCGCGCGCTCCCGGCCGAGGATGTCGATGCTCTGGTCAAGGAGGTGATGCGCTACGCCCGCGAGGAACTGGAGCCGGAGATGCAGGCGATCGCGCCGGAAACCGGCATCGCCTTCGAGGAGATCTCCAGCTTTCCCGGCCTCGATACCGAGATCGACGCCGAGGTGACGCGGCTTGCCAAGCGTCTCGCGGGGCGCAACGACCACGCCAAGGTCGCCTATGGCACCGAAGGCGGCCGCTTCGTCGAGATCGGCGCCGTGCCGACCGTCGTCATCGGCCCCGGGTCCATCGAGCAGGCCCACAAGGCGGACGAGTTCATCGCCCTGTCGGAACTGGTGAAATGCGAGGCCTTCCTCGACAAGGTTCTGGACGAGGCCAGCGCCTGACCGCCCGCCCCTTCCTTCAGCCTTCCAAGCACGACTAAAAACGGATCGAACCATGACAGCAGTTGCCGCCGACACGCCGCCCGTCGAACTCTCCAAGGTCGACATCACCCCCTATCTTGCCGGCAACACCGGCATTGAGGGCGTGACGACCTTCGACAGCGGCAAACCCGGTCCGCATGTGGCGATTTCCGCCATCGTGCATGGCAACGAGCTTTGCGGCCCGATCGCGCTCGACTGGCTGTTCAGGCACGATGTCCGGCCGGTCAGGGGCAAGCTGTCTCTGGTCTTCGTCAATCTCGACGCCTACGCCCGCTTCGATCCGGCCGACCCCTTCGCCTCGCGCTGGGCGGATGAGGACATGAACCGGCTGTGGCAGGCGGAAACGCTTGACGACGACGCCACGCTGGAACGGCGGCGGGCCCGCGTGCTCCGCCCGTTCTTCGACACCGTCGATCTTCTGCTCGATCTCCACTCCATGCAGAACGCGACGCCGCCGCTGATGCTGGCCGGTCCGCTTGCCAAGGGACGCGATCTCGCCCGAGCCATCGGCGTTCCGGAGCTGGTGGTGAGCGATGCCGGTCATGCGGCCGGCAAGCGGCTGCGCGACTACGCGGAGTTCATCGATCCCTCGAGCGAGCGAAACGCGCTCTTGGTGGAGTGTGGCCAGCATTGGGAGGCGGAGGCCGCCGATGTCGCCATCGAGACAAGCCTGCGCTTCCTCCATGCGACAGCCACGGTCGCGCCGGAGTTCGGCGCGGACTATCTCGCATCGCGTCCGGCCCCCGCGCCCCAGCAGTTCATCGAGATCGCCGCGCCGATCACGATCACGACGGACACCTTCCGCTTCACCCAGCGCTTCATCGGCGGCGAGGTGATCGAGCGGGCCGGAACCGTGATCGCCCATGACGGCGGCGTGTCCGTCGCGACGCCCGAGGACAACATGATGCTGATCATGCCGACGCGCCGTCTCGACAAGGGGCTGACCGCTGTCCGGCTGGGGCGGTTGGTCGACGGCACGCAGGATCCGAACCCGGCCCCTCCGCTGACGGCATGATTTGCACGTTGCGCGCGCGCACGCCTTGCGCTACTGAAAACACATGAGCGACATTCGGATCCTGAACAGCGGCTGGTGGTGGCGCGCCCTTTAAAGGCGGCAATCGACAGCGCGTGACCGAACGTCACTTGAAGCAAATCGAAAAGCCGCCGCGGGGTCCCGCCGGCGGCTTTGTCATGTCTGGCGGCGGGAAAGGGTCCGGCGGCGCGGCAAGGGAAGAGACGGACATGTACACCGGACGCGAAATCAGCCTCGTCACCGAGGGCGGAATCGGCATCACCACGCGGGTGCGTGCCGCCGACTATTCGCAAGGCACTGCGCCCTGGATCGACCGGCTGGATGCGGAACGCGGCGCCGTCTTCTCCTCCTCCTACGAATATCCCGGACGCTACACACGCTGGGACATGGCGCTGATCAATCCGCCGCTGGTGCTGGAATCGCTCGACCGCGACGCGCATATCGAGGCGCTCAACGACCGCGGCCGCATCCTCCTGCCGGCCATCGAGACGCATCTGCGCAAGCTTGAAGACCTCGAAAGCCTGACGCGCGACGGCGACCGGCTGGACATGCGCATCGCCCGCCCGACCCGCGCCTTCACCGAGGAGGAACGGTCCCGCCAGCCATCGATCTTCTCCGTCATTCGCGCGATAAATGCGCTGTTTGCCTGCGACGACGAGCATATCGGCCTTTATGGCGCCTTCGGCTATGACCTCGCGTTCCAGTTCGAGCCGATCGAATTGTCGCTGGAGCGCCCCGAAGACCAGCGCGACGTCGTGCTCTATCTGCCGGACGAGATCCTGCTGGTCGACCACTACGGCCGCAAGGCGCATGTGGTGGAATACGAGTTCACGGTCGACGGCCAAAGCACCGAGGGACTGCCGCGCGACGGCAAGTCGGAGGGCTATCGTCCCGCCGCCGGCGATCCGGGGCGCGGCGATCATGTGCCAGGCGAATATGCCGAGCTGGTGCGCGCGGCGAAGGATCACTTCAAGCGCGGCGATCTCTTCGAGACCGTTCCGGGCCAGACCTTCTACGAGGCCTGCCCGGCTGCCCCTTCCGCCGTCTCCCGCCGGCTCACCGAGATCAATCCGTCTCCCTATGGCTTCTTCATCAACCTGGGGAACCAGGAGTATCTGGTCGGCGCGAGCCCGGAGATGTATGTGCGGGTGTCCGGCGGACGCCGCGTCGAGACCTGCCCGATCTCCGGCACGATCCGGCGCGGCAAGAACGCCATCGAGGACGAGGCGCAGATCCGCAAGCTGCTGAACTCCGCCAAGGACGAGGCGGAGCTGACGATGTGCTCCGACGTCGACCGCAACGACAAGAGCCGCATCTGCGTGCCGGGCTCCGTGCGCGTGATCGGTCGCCGCCAGATCGAGATGTATTCGCGGCTGATCCATACCGTCGATCACATCGAGGGCATCCTGCGTGACGATCTCGACGCGCTCGACGCCTTCCTGTCGCACACATGGGCCGTCACGGTAACCGGCGCTCCGAAACGCTGGGCGATGGACTTCATCGAGCGCAACGAGAAAAGCCCGCGCGCCTGGTATGGCGGCGCCATTGGTGCCGTGCTCTTCAACGGCGACATGAACACCGGTCTGACGCTCAGGACCGTGCGCATCAAGGACGGTGTCGCGCAGATCCGCGCCGGCGCGACGCTGCTCTACGACAGCATCCCGGAAGAGGAAGAGGCAGAGACCGAACTCAAGGCGGAGGCCATGCGCGCCGCCGTGCGCGAGGCCGGACAGGGCCGCGCCGCCATTGCCGGAGCCGAGGCATCGCTGCCGGGCAAGGGGCTGAAAATCCTGCTGGTCGACCATGAGGACAGTTTCGTCCATACGCTGGCCAACTACTTCCGCCAGACCGGCGCGGAGGTCGTCACCTACCGCTCGCCGGTGTCGGACAGCGTCTTCCATGATGTCGCGCCGGACCTGGTGGTCCTCTCCCCCGGCCCCGGCAGCCCGAAGGACTTCGACTGCGCGGCCACCATCGGACGCGCCCGCGCCCGCGGCCTGCCGATCTTCGGCGTCTGCCTCGGTCTTCAGGCGCTGACCGAAGCGCTCGGCGGAAAACTGGCGCAGCTCGACGTGCCGATGCACGGAAAGCCGTCGCCGGTGCGCTTCGAGGCGGGATCGATGCTGTTCGACGGCCTGTCGTCACCGGTGACCGTCGGACGATACCATTCGCTGCATGCGGTCAGGGAGGCCCTGCCGGACGGCTTGCGCATCACGTCCGAAACGGCGGACGGGGTGATCATGGCGCTGGAACATACCGAGGAGCCGATTGCGGCCGTGCAGTTCCATCCCGAATCGATCATGTCGCTCGACCAGGATGCCGGCCACCGCATCATCCACAATGTGGTGACGCGGCTGGTGCGCAGGCAGACGGATCAGGCCGCACGGGGAAGCGCGGTCGCCTGAGCGGTTGCTCAGGCGGTCTCGCCGAAACCGGAAAAGCGGGTGAAATCCTCGACCGCGGCCCGCTCCGTGCGCAAGCCGTTGATCGGCGCCGCCTCATCGGCATAGCCGAGCGCGACGGCGCAAAACAGCATGTGCACGGCCGGCGGCTTCAGATGGTCCGCGACCAGCGAATGCCACTGCGCCCAGGCCTCCTGGGCGCAGCTGTGCAGTCCATGCGCACGCGCCGCCAACATCACGCTTTGCAAAAACATGCCGCAGTCCGCCCACTGCGGCGGTCCCATGGTCCGGTCGAGATAGACGAAAAGCCCGACCGGCGCGCCGAACAGCTCGAAATTCCGCCGGAATTGCCGCCCGCGCGCCACCTTGTCCTCGCGGGCGACACCAATGGTTGCATAGAGATCCTCCCCGGCCCTGAAGCGACGGGAGGCATAGGGCTCCTTGAGATCCGGCGGATAGACGCGGTATTCGCCCGGTTCGCCGCGCGGCATCTCGCTCATGCGCTCGCGCACGGCCCCGACCAGCCGCTGAAGCGGGTCACCGGCAAGCGCATGGACGTGCCAGGGCTGAAGATTGCCGCCGGAGGGCGCGCGCGATGCCGCCTGGAGAATGTCGCGCACCACCTGCTCCGGGACCGGGCGGGACAGAAAGGCGCGGCAACTGAAGCGGCTGTCGAGGGCGTTCAGGACATCCATGGACGGCTTTTCCTCGCAGGTCGGAGACACGGGAACGCCAGACTAGCCTGTCGCTCTCCGCCGGCAAGTCCGGGGTGGCTCCCGGTGCCGGCTCACTCCGGCAGGATCGCCGTGCCCTCGATTTCCACCATGGCCTCCGGCTCGACCAGCGACAGCACCTGCACCACCGCCATCGCCGGGAAATTGCGCCCCATGACGGAGCGATAGGCCGGGCCGAGGTCCTTCAGGCAATTGCGGTAGGCCTCCATGTCGGTGACATACCAGGTGAGCCGGGCAATATGCTCCGGGCCGCCGCCTGCCGCCCGCACCACGGCCACGACGTTTTCCAGCGTCTGGCGGACCTGCTCGACGAAGACATCAGAGAATTTGCCGTCCGGCGTCCAGCCGATCTGGCCGCCGGTGAGCGCCATGCGCCCGCGTCCCGCCATGCCGTTGGCATAGCCGCGAGGCTGCGGCCAGCCCTCCGGCTGAAGCGCTTGCAAAAGCGACGGCGAGGCTGCCGGTGCGGCACCGGTTCCGGGTTCGATCCTTGCGGTTTCGGCTGTCTTGGTCATTCGGTCATTTCCATGTTCAGGAGGCGGCGCGCGCGGAACCCGCGTCGCCCGATTCACTGGCCGCGATCTCGCGCAGGGCAAAGCGTTGCAGCTTGCCGGTTTCGGTGCGCGGCAGTTCGCTGACAAACTCGATGGCGCGCGGGTACTTGTAGGGAGCGAGCTCGGCCTTGACGTAGTCCTGCAATTCCTTCGCGAGCGCCGCATCGCCGGTCACGCCCGGCTTCAGCACGATATAGGCCTTGACGATGCGGCCGCGGTCGGGGTCCGGGGCGCCGACCACGCCGCATTCCGCAACGACCGGATGGGCAAGCAGCGTGCCCTCCACTTCCGGCCCGGCGATGTTGTAGCCCGACGAGACGATCATGTCGTCGGAGCGCGCCTGATACCAGAAATAGCCGTCGGCATCGCGAATATAGGTGTCGCCAGTCACGTTCCAGCCGTCGATGACATAGTCAGCCTGACGGCGATCGGCGAGATAGCGGCAGCCGGTCGGTCCGCGCACGGCCAGACGTCCGGGCGTGCCGTCCGGCACCTCCTTGCCATCGGGACCGATGACCTTCGCCTCATAGCCCGGGACCGGCTTGCCGGTCGCGCCCGGGCGCACCTCGTCTTCGCGCGCGGCGATGAAGATGTGCAGGAGCTCGGTCGCGCCGATCCCGTCGAGGATCTTGATGCCGGTCGCCGCATGCCAGTCGTCCCAGGTCGCCTTGGGCAGCGCCTCGCCGGCCGACACGCATTTGCGCAGGGACGAAAGATCCGTGTCACCGCGCTTGGCAAGGATCGCCCGATAGGCCGTCGGCGCGGTGAAGACCACCGTCGGCCGCATCTTCGGGATCGCGGCCAGAAGCTCGTCCGGCCCCGCCTTTTCCAGAAGGATCGCGGTTGCGCCGGCGCGGAAGGGAAAGAGCACCAGGCCGCCGAGGCCGAAGGTGAAGGCAAGCGGCGGCGAGCCGATGAAGACATCGCTTTCCAGCGGACGCAGGACCTCGCGCGAATAGCAGTCGCAGATCGCCAGCATGTCGCGGTGAAAATGCATGGTCGCCTTCGGCTCGCCGGTCGTGCCCGAGGTGAAGCCGAGCAGGCAGACATCGTCGGCCGCCGTGTCGCAGGCGGTGAACTCGGGCGATGCGCGCTCCATGCGCGCTTCCAGCGTGTCGTCGCCCTCGCCTCCGCTGTAGAGGATCTGCTCCAGACGGTCCGTGCGCCTGCGGGTCAGCTCCATCTCCTCGGCCAGGCGATGATCGCAAATGGCGAGCGACAGCTCCGCCTTGTCGGTGATGACCGCCAGCTCCTTGGCCCGCAGCAGCGGCATGGTGGCAACGACGACGCCGCCGGCCTTGAGAACGGCGAAATAGACCGCCGTCATCATCGGCGTGTTGGGAAAGCGCAGCAGAACCCGGTTGCCGGGCTTCAGTCCGAAGTCATCGACCAGCACATTGGCGATGCGATTGACCTTTTCGGCAAGCTCGGCGTAGGTCCAGCTCGTCGTCGGGGACACCAGCGCCGGCTTGTCGCCGCGGCCTTCCGAGACATTGCGGTCGAGCAGTTCGCTCGCGCAGTTCAGCCGCTCGGGATAGCCGAGCCGGTCGAGATTGATGAACTCCGGCCACATCTCCTGCGGGGGAAGATTGTCCCGGGTGAAGGTGTCGAGATGCGCTGACTTTGCCATGCGGCTCTCCTCTGGATGGGTGTCAACGGCCGGTTGTCCGGCGCTTCGTCTTGGCTTTATTCGGCGGCGGCTGCGCGCGACTGGGCGCGCGCGGCGTGATCGGCAATCGCCTGGCGGGCGATCACCACCTTCTGGATTTCCGTCGCGCCCTCGTAGATGCGAAGGGCGCGGACGTCGCGGTAGAGTTCCTCGATCTTGGTGCCGACGCGCACGCCGTTGCCGCCATGAAGCTGCACCGCGCTGTCGACGACCTTTTGCGCGTTTTCCGTCGCCACCATCTTGGCAAGGGCGGCCTCGCGGGTGACGCGGGCAGCCCCCATGTCCTTGGTCCAGGCGGCGCGATAGACGAGAAGGGCTGCCGCATCGACGTCGGCGATCATGTCGGCAAGACGCCCCTGCGTCATCTGCAGGTCGGCGAGCGGCGCGCCGAAGAGCTCACGCCGCGTGGTGTGCTCCAGCGTCTCGTCCAGCGCCCTGCGGGCGAAGCCGAGCGCGGCCGCGCCGACGGTGGAGCGAAAGATGTCGAGCGTTGCCATCGCCACCTTGAACCCCTCACCGCCCTTGCCGAGGCGGGCGGAGACGGGAACGCGCACGCCCTCGAAACCAAGTGTCGCCAGCGGGTGCGGCGCGACGGTGTCGATCCGTTCGCGAATGCTGAAACCGGGAGCATCGGCATCGACGACGAAGGCGGACAGGCCGCGCGCGCCGGGCGCCTCGCCGGTGCGGGCGAAGACGACGTAATGGTCGGCGATCCCGCCGTTGGAGATCCAGGTCTTCTCGCCGGTGATCAGGACATGATCCGGCCCGTCCGGTTCCGCAACCGTTGCAAGGGCGGCGACATCGGAACCTGCTTCCGGCTCGGACAAGGCGAAGGCCGCGAGCTTTTCCCCGCGCCCGACCGGCGGCAGATAGCGCCCTTTCAGATCGTCCGAGCCGAAGAGCGAGATCGAGCCGGTGCCCAGCCCCTGCATGGCGAAAGCGAAATCGGCAAGCCCGGCGTGGCGGGCCAGCGTCTCGCGGGCGATGCAGAGCCGGCGCACGTCGAGCTTCTGGCTCAAGCCGCCATAAGCCGCCGGCACCGCTGCCTTGAGGATGCCGGCCTTGCCCAGCGCCGCGACCAGCCGGCGGCAGGAGCCGTCGACGTCATGGTGATCGACCAACGCTTCCGCGTGTTCGCCCGCCCAGGCGTCCACCTCGGCGGCGAAGGCACGGTGGCTGTCATCGAAGAACGGCCAGTCGAGAAAGCTTGTGTCGGTCATGGCGAAATCCTTGCGAAAAGCGCGGCCTCAGTTGCCCTGAAACACCGGCGTCTGCTTGGCGGCGAAGGCCTCGAAAGCACGGCGATAGTCCTCGGTCTTCATGCAGACCGCCTGGGCCAGCGCCTCGGCCTCGATCGCCTGGTCGACCGACATGTCCCATTCCATGTGCATCATCCGCTTGGTCATGGAGTTGGCGAAGGTCGGACCGGCGGAAAGGCTGTCGGCGAGCGCACGCGCGTCCGACAGCACCGCATCGCTGTCGACCAGCCGGTTGAAGAAGCCCCAGCGCTCGGCCTCCTCGCCGCTCATGACGCGGCCGGTGTAGAGAAGCTCCGACGCCCGGCCGTGACCGATGATGCGCGGCAGGATCGCGCAGGCGCCCATGTCGCAGCCGGCAAGGCCGACGCGGTTGAACAGGAAGGCGACTTTCGCCTTTTTCGTTCCGACGCGCAGGTCCGAGGCCATGGCGATGATCGCGCCGGCACCGACGCACACACCATCAATGGCGGCGACGATCGGCTGCGGACAGGCGCGCATCGCCTTGACCAGTTCGCCGGTCATCGTGGTGAACTGCAGGAGGCCCGGCATGTCGCGCGACAGCAGCGGCTCGATGATCTCGAAGACGTCGCCGCCGGAGCAGAAATGGCCGCCCGCCCCGGTCACGACGATGGTCTTGATCTCCTCGTCGAACTGAAGCGCGCGAAACAGGTCGCGCAGCTCGGCGTAGGACTGGAAAGTCAGCGGGTTCTTGCGGTCCGGCCGGTTCAGCGTGATCGTCGCCGTCTTGCCGGCCACATCCAGCAGGAAGTGCTGCGGGGTGTAGTCCCGCACGGGCAGCGTGATCGCGTAGGTTTCCTGCGGGGCGACGTCAGCCATCGGCGGTGTCCTTTTTCGCCAGTGTTGCTTGTGTGGAAACGTGCGGCGCGCCCTCGGCCGCCACGCGCGCGGAGGCCTTGGCTTTGGCAAGCAGACCCATCAGCGCGTCGATATCGCCGGCGTCCAGGCCGGCAAACAGATCCGCCACCCAGTCGGCATGGGCCGCAGCCATCGTCTCGAAGCTCGCCCGGCCGCTGTCCGTCAGGCTGACGAGCGCGGACCGCCGGTCGCCCGGCGCCGGGCGCCGCTCGACGAGACCGTCCTGCACCAGCCGCTCGACAAGGCCGGTGACATTTCCGGCCGACACCATCATGCGGCGCGACAGGTCGCCCAGCGTCATGCCGTCCGGCGCGCGTTCCAGCTGCGCCATCAGATCGAAGCGCGGCAGCGTCACGTCGAAACGCGTACGCAGCAGCGAGCGGATCTCGCATTCGATCAGGTTTGTGCAGGTGAGCATTCTCAGCCAGAGCCGCAGCTCGGCGTGGTGATCGCCGCTGCCCTGCACCCGGGTTTCGGCATCGACCGTCTCCGGCAGGTCCTCGTCGACGAGCTTTTCCATCAGCGCCTCACATCACTTCGCCGCCGGCAACCGCCAGCGACTGGCCGGTGACCGACCGCGCACCGTCGCCGGTGAGCCAAAACACGCAATCGGCCACTTCCTGCGGATCGATCAGGCGTTTCTGGGGATTGTCGCGCACCATGTCGGCGACGATGTCCGCCTCCTCGCGCCCGGTCTTCTCGCGAATTCTCGCAACGCTCTCGCGGACAAGGTCGGTGTCGGCAAACCCCGGACAGACCGCATTGACGGTCACCCCGGTTTCCGCCGTTTCCAGCGCCAGCGCCTTGGTCAGACCGACCACCGCATGTTTCGCCGCAACATAGGCGGAGACATAGCGATAGCCCTTGAGGCCGGCGGTGGAGGCGATGTTGACGATCCGGCCCGTTCCGGCCGCGATCATGCCGGGCAGCACCGCATGGCAGGCCGTCACCACACTGTCCAGATTGACCGAGAGCATCCGCTGGAACTGCTCGGGCGGGGTCTTGAGGAAGGGAGCGCTTTCGGCAGCCCCGGCATTGTTGATCAGGATCGACACGCCGCCGTGGCGCTCTTCCGCCGCGCGGATCGCCTCGCTCAAGCCGTCCCGGTCGGTCACATCCGCCGAGACGAAGCCGGCTGCGCCAAGGGTCTTGGCGACCTGTTCGGCGCGGGTCGCATTGCGCCCGAGAATCGTGACGAGCGCGCCTTCGGCGACGAGGCGCTTTGCAATCGCCACGCCGATACCGCGGCCTCCCCCGGTCACAAGCGCATGACGGCCGTGCAGCGGTCCCTGTGTCATGAGATGCGACTCCTTTGATGCCTGCGCCGGCCGGCTCAATCCGTTTCACCTAACGTCCACGTAAGGGAAACAACGACCATTGCGCCCCGAATTATTTTAAGTTTAAAATATCTCCAGCACGGACGCAAGCGCCAGCTCCCGGTGAAATGGGTCGGCCGGCGCACAAGGAGAGGAACGGTCATGCGTATCGAGGTAATCGGCGGCGGCCCGGCGGGCCTGTATTTCGCGATCCTGATGAAAAAGGCGCGGCCGGACACACGCATCACGGTGCACGAGCGCAACAAGGCGGACGACACATTCGGCTTCGGCGTGGTGTTTTCCGACCAGACGCTGGAGACCTTCGAGCGCTACGACGCGGAGAGCTACCGGGCGATCACCGAGAATTTCGCCTATTGGGACGACATCGCCATCCACTACAAGGATGACGTCTTCCGCATCGGCGGCAACGGGTTCTGCGGCTGTTCGCGCCGCACCCTCTTGCTGCTCCTCCAGGAGCGCGCAAGCCAGCTCGGCATCGAGATGCACTTCGAGGCGGACATCAAGGGCATCGAGCAGTTCGCCGATGCGGACCTGATCATCGCCGCCGACGGCATCAATTCCGCCGTGCGCGAAGCGCATCGCGACCACTTCCAGCCGAGCGTCGACCTGCGTCCCAACAAGTTCACCTGGATGGGCTCGACCAAGCCGCTCGACGCCTTCACCTTCTATTTCAAGGAAACCGAGCACGGCATCTTCATCGCCCACACCTACCAGTATGAGCCGGGCCTCTCGACCTGGGTGCTGGAGACCGACCCGGAGACCTTCGACAAGGCCGGTCTGGAACACATGAGCGAGCAGGAGTCCGCGACCTTCCTGGAAGGCGTCTTCGCGGAGGAACTCGACGGCCACAAGCTCAAGATCAACCGCTCGATGTGGCGCAACTTCCCGATGATCCGCAACGCCCGCACGACGATGGACAATGTCGTGCTGCTGGGCGACGCCAAGTCGACGGCGCATTTTTCCATCGGCTCGGGCACCAAGCTCGCCATGGAAGACGCCATCGCGCTTTATGAAAGCGTGATGCGCACCGCCGACGTGCCGGCCGCCCTTGCCGACTTCGAGGACACCCGCCGCGAGGAAGTGGAAAAGACCCAGCACGCCGCCGACGTGTCGCTGGTGTGGTTCGAGCACGTCAAGCGCTACTGGCACATGGATCCGGTCACCTTCGCCTTCGGCGTGATGACCCGCTCCAAGGCGATCACCTACGACAATCTCGACCTGCGCGCGCCCGATTTCGTCGCCAAGGCGACCCGCGCCTTCGCGGAAAAGGTCAAGGCGTCGGGCTTCGACGTCGACACGCAGGATCCCGTCGTTCCGGCGTTCCAGCCCTACCGCCTTCGCGACATGACGCTTGCCAACCGCTTCGTCGTCTCGCCGATGTGCATGTATTCCGCCGTCGACGGCGTCCCGCAGGACTTCCATCTCGTGCATTACGGCTCGCGCGCCATGGGCGGGGCGGGTCTGGTCTTTACCGAGATGACCTGCGTCTCGCCGACGGCCCGCATCACGCCGGGCTGTGCCGGCATCTGGAGCGACGAACAGGAAGCGGCCTGGAAGCGGATCGTCGATTTCGCACATTCCCAGTCGGAAGCGAAGATCTGTCTGCAGATCGGTCACGCGGGCCGCAAGGGCGCCTCGAAGCTGATGTGGGAGGGCATGGACCGTCCGCTTCCGGCTGAAGAAGCCTGGCCGATCCTATCCGCCTCGCCCCTTCCCTATTATCCCGAAAGCCAGACGCCCAAGGCGATGGACCGGGCCGACATGGACACGGTGAAGGCGGACTTCGTCGCCGCCGCGCAGCGCGGCGCGCGCGCCGGCTTCGACATGCTGGAGCTGCATTGCGCCCACGGCTATCTGCTGGCGAGCTTCCTGTCGCCGATCACCAACACGCGTACCGACGACTACGGCGGATCGCTGGAAAACCGCCTGCGCTTCCCGCTGGAGGTGTTTACGGCAGTGCGTGCGGCCTGGCCCGACGACAAGCCGATGTCGGTGCGCGTCTCGGCGACCGACTGGATCGAGGGCGGGATTACCGGCGACGACAGCGTTGTTATCGCCAAGGCCTTTGCCGAAGCCGGCGTCGACCTGATCGACGTCTCCACCGGACAGACCAGTCCCGACAGCGCGCCGGTCTACGGACGCATGTTCCAGACGTCCTACGCCGACCAGATCCGCAACGAGAGCGGCATCGCGACCATGGCAGTGGGGGCAATCACCTCGGCGGACCAGGCGAACACGATCCTGGCGGCGGGCCGCGCGGACCTCATCGCGCTCGGCCGGCCGCATCTCGCCGACCCCGCCTTCACGCTGAGGGCTGCCGGCGACTACGGCTTCGGCGACATTTTCGCGCCGAAACAGTATCAGCCGGGCAAGTTCCAGTTGCTCAGGAATGCGGAGCGGGAGCGCGAAGAGCTGAAGGAACTCAAGCTCAAGGCCAAGCCGAAGACCCACAATCCGGCCTTCCGGGAGGCAGCGGAGTAATCCGCCGCCAATCCGGCGCGGGACCGCTCGCAAATCGGGTCGCCCACGCCCCACCCATACGGCTATCCGTCTGGTGCACTCATTGCCAGACGGAGGCAGACCATGGCCGCACTTCGATTTCTCGCACTCGATACCGACACCGTCCGCCGCTATCAGGCGGGCGGTCCCGATGCCAACGGCCAGACGCCGGAGAGGGCGACTTCCAGCGGCGGAGGCCTCCCCTGCCGGCACTGCCTGAGGCAGATACCCGAAGGCGCGCCTTACCTGATCCTCGCCCACCGGCCGTTCCCCCAAGCCCAGCCCTATGCGGAGATCGGCCCGATCTTCCTGTGCGCTGAGCCCTGCGAACGACATCCGGACAGCGACACGCTACCGGATATGTTCGCCGGGATGGACAGGCTGATCATGCGCGGCTACGGCCATGACCAGCGGATCGTCTATGGCACCGGGGACGTGGTCGACACGTCGCAGATCGAGGCGCGCGCCGAGGCCTTGCTTGCACGCGACGACATCGCCTTTGTGCATCTGCGCTCGGCCCGCAACAATTGCTACCAGGGCCGCATCGAGCGGGCGTAAGGGAGGTCGCGCCTTACTTGGTCTCGACAGAGATACCTTCTTCGCCGACCTGGATGTTGATACCCGAGGCCTGCTGCTGGTCCTGATAGACCTTGTAGCCCAACACACCCGCCGCGACGGCGAGAACGACAATAATCAGATACAGCCCGTTCCGTTTCACCCGAAAGTCCTTCCTTCAATGCCGGGCCTCGCGTGGGCTCCGGTCCGCCGACGGTACTGCCCCCTCGCGCCCAAGGCAAAGACGGCTTTCGCGCCATACACGGCAATCGCACAAGAAAACGGGCGACCAGAGGCCGCCCGTTTCCGGATCATGATTGAAATAATGTGCGCGGGATCTCAGTCGACGCGGCGCACGGCCCCTTCCGCCGCCGAGGTCGTCAGCAGCGCATAGGCCTTGAGTGCCGTCGTGATCTTGCGGGTGCGCTTTTCCTCGGGCTTCCAGGCATTCGGGCCCTTGGCTTCCATCCCGGCGCGCCGGCTGGCCATCTCCTCGTCGGAAATCGCCAGATTGATCGTGCGGTTGGGAATGTCGATCTCAAGCGTATCGCCTTCCCGCGCCAGACCGATCGCCCCGCCCTCCGCCGCTTCCGGCGAAACGTGGCCGATGGAAAGGCCCGAGGTGCCGCCGGAGAAGCGACCGTCGGTGACAAGCGCGCAGGACTTTCCGAGACCCTTGGATTTCAGATAGCTCGTCGGATAGAGCATTTCCTGCATGCCGGGTCCGCCGCGCGGGCCCTCGTAGCGGATCAGCACCACGTCGCCGGCTTCCACCTTGTTGGTCAGGATCGCGCTGACGGCGCTGTCCTGGCTCTCGAAGATGCGCACCCGGCCGGTGAACTTCAGGATCGAATCATCGACGCCCGCGGTCTTCACGATGCAGCCGTCGAGCGCGATGTTGCCGTAGAGCACCGCCAGGCCGCCGTCCTGCGAGAAGGCATGCTCCTTCGCGCGGATCACGCCGTTTTCGCGGTCGTCGTCGACGCTGTCGTAGCGGCAATCCTGCGAAAACGCCGTCTGCGAGGGAATGCCGGCAGGACCTGCGCGGAAAAAGTCGCGCGCGGTCTGGCTGTCGGTGCGCTTGATGTCCCACTGATCGAGCGCGTGCTTGACGCTTTCGCTGTGCACCATCGGCAGCGAGGTGTCGATCAGCCCGGCCCGGTCGAGTTCGCCCAGGATGCCCATGATGCCGCCGGCGCGGTGAATGTCTTCCATGTGCACGTCGGGCACCGACGGCGCGACCTTGCACAGCACCGGCACCTTGCGCGACAGCTTGTCGATGTCGGACATGGTGAAATCGACCTCGCCCTCGCGGGCGGCGGCGAGCAGGTGCAGCACCGTGTTGGTCGAGCCGCCCATGGCAATGTCGAGCGACATGGCGTTGTGGAACGCCTGACGGTTGGCGATGTTGCGCGGCAGCACGCTTTCGTCGTTCTGCTCGTAGTAGCGCTTGGCAAGATCCACGATCAGGTGCCCCGCCTCGACGAAGAGACGCCGACGGTCGGCATGGGTCGCGAGCGTCGAACCGTTGCCCGGCAGCGACAGGCCAAGGGCCTCGGTCAGGCAGTTCATGGAGTTCGCCGTGAACATGCCCGAGCATGATCCGCAGGTCGGACAGGCGGAACGCTCGATCGCCGCGACATCCTCGTCCGACATGTTGTCGTCGGCGGCCGCGACCATGGCGTCGACCAGATCCAGCGCCCGCTCGGTGCCGTCGGCGAGCCGGACCTTGCCGGCCTCCATCGGTCCGCCGGAGACGAAGACGGCCGGGATGTTCAACCGCATCGCGGCGCTCAGCATGCCCGGCGTGATCTTGTCGCAGTTGGAAATGCAGACCATCGCGTCGGCGCAATGGGCATTGACCATATATTCCACGCTGTCGGAGATAATCTCGCGCGAGGGCAGCGAATAGAGCATGCCGTCGTGGCCCATGGCGATGCCGTCATCGACCGCGATGGTGTTGAACTCCTTGGCGACGCCGCCGGCGGCCTCGATCTCGCGCGCGACAAGCTGGCCAAGGTCCTTCAGGTGCACGTGACCCGGCACGAACTGGGTAAAGGAGTTCACCACCGCGATGATCGGCTTGCCGAAATCGCCGTCCTTCATGCCGGTCGCGCGCCACAGGCCGCGCGCGCCCGCCATGTTGCGTCCATGGGTGGTGGTTCTAGAGCGGTAGGTCGGCATGCTCGCCCCTGTCGGTTCGTATGACTATTAGTGGAAGTGACGAGTAAATTGTCACCTGCCGAAACGCAAGTGAAAGCGCGGTGAGAACGGCAATGCCACCCGCTCAGGGATGCAATGCGTCCCTCCGCGGCTCATGCAGCCTGGTCAGATAGCCGGGAAGCTGATCGCACGCGTCGTCGCGGTAGGGAAGCAGATGCACCGCATCGTCCAACGAGTTTTCGTCGAAGACCCGGTTGATGCGCTCGATCCGCGCGCGGACTTCCTCATCCCATAGGTCCGTTAGCGGTTCGAATTTATCGACCGCCCCGATCCCCAACGCCTCGCCAAGGCGAACGAGATAAATGCCCTGGTCGGGAAAGTACTTGAGACTTTTCAGTTGAGCGTCGACCCGAAGAAGAAATTCCAAGGCGCCGGCATGATGGTGACACGCGGCAAGGTGCTTGAGGACGAACGTCGCGCTGAAGAGACGATTGTCGTCCAACTCGACGGAACGGGTCGCGGTCGCACGACCGATACCGATGAAATATTGCGCCGTGTGGACGTCGACTTCGTCCGCCCACTCTTCGGTCAGCCTTTGCGCCTCCGCAACGAGGGGCTCGACAATGCGGAGCGCCTGACAATACGAAAACGCACGCGAGTAGATGGGGAATATCGCCTTGCGAAACAGTGGACCGATATCCGTTTCAGCAAGGGCCAGCCTCAACTCCGGATACAAATGCTTGTAGGCGGCCAACTCGATCTCAGCGACCTCGCCACACTCCCTGTTTGTCACAGCAACATGCAGCCGCTGGCGTGCATCCGGGCTCAACGCCTCGGAGACCTGTTTTTCAAGAAACGGAAGCCAAGGGCTCCGAACCCGAAACCAGTCCCGCCCGTCGTCCCGCGAGAGCGCGAGCCCTCCCGTGGTGAACGTTCGATACTCTCGAACATCGCGCATGAAGACTTCTGCATCGAAAGGCTCGGCGTGGGCTGAAGGAGAGGGAGAAAATAGCAAGCAAACAAAGACTAGAACAGCCTTCAGCGCCCAGGAGTGAAGAAAAAATCCCTTCATTTTCATATACTTTCTTGCATTCAAACGACTTTATTCGCCATCAAAAAATAGAGCTAGTCTGGATGACCTCAATTAAATTTGGCAAAAATGAGGATTTTCGAATGCATGACCGCAAACGGGTTCAGACGTCTCTCCAGATCGCAGCATTCGGCGAAGCGCCCGAAAAACGAATGTCCCTGACACCGCATGACTTCAATCTTCGGAACCATTGTCGCTCGCTGCGAACAGAAATAGCCGGCGAGCAATCCAATCTTCGAAAGCTCGAAACCGAGCGCGACGCCTTAAACCGGGAATGGCTCGAAATCACAAATGAACGTCGAAATGGCGCCACCGGAGATCGCCTGGAGTTTATCAAAGCCGAAAAATCCCGCTTAAAGCAGCGCGCGGGTATGGCCGAAACCCTCATCTACCGAGCCAACGAGCGTCTTAAGGCCCTGAAGAACGACTGGGAAATCAGCGGCTGCGATTCGCTGTGAACCGCCCGCTCCCGGAACCGCCTGACGGACCGCTTCGGTGCGGCCCGTCAGGCATCCGCATCAGCTTTCGACCCAGGTGGCGTTGAGCACATGGTACTTCGACGGATGCGCCGGGAAGCCATGCACCTTGTCCGCTGTCATCGTGTAGATCGGCCGCCACAGCGGCTGTACGATGGCGCCGCTGTCCTGCAGCAGCCGCTCGACCGTCTCCATCTTCTGCCGACGTTCGTCGGGATCGAAGATCGCCTCTGCCGCGTCCAGGGCGGCGTCGAAGTCCGGGTTGGAGAAGCGGCTCTCATTCCACGGCACGCCGGAACGATAGGCCTGCGACAGCACCATGGTGCCGAGCGGACGATGCGCCCAGGACGTCGCGCCGAACGGCGTTTCGGTCCACACCTCCCAATATTTCGTCGCCGGCATCAGGTTCACGGTCAGGCGAATACCGGCGTCGGCCATCTGGTCGCGCATCGCCTCGCACACGGTTTGCTGCCACACGCCGTCGGTATTGCCGACGTCGATGGTAAGGTCGATTCCGTCCGCATATCCGGCCTCCGCAAGGAGCGCCTTTGCCCCGTCCACATCGCGCATCGTCTTCGGCAGGTCGAAATACTCCGGATGCACCGGCGACACGTGATGGTTCTCGCCCGTCTGTGCATCGTCGGCAAAAACAATGGCCGCGATCTCCACATTGTCGATCGACAATTGCACAGCCTTGCGCACCCTCACATCGTCGAAAGGTGCCGTGTCCATGCGCATCCGACACACGAGACAATAGGCCGTCTCCACCGGCAGGATCTTTCCGGGGAAGCTCTCGGCCAGCGGCTTTTGCTCCGGGCCAAATTCAAAGATCGCATCGACGTCGCCGCCGGCCAGCGCGAGCAACTGGTTGTCGACGCTGAAGTCGTAGTAGTGGATCTCGTCAAGCAGCACGTCTCCGCCCCAATAGGCGAAGGCTTCGCCATCGGCGCGGGTGGTCATCCGCTCCAGGATACAGCGTTCGCCGACGACCAACTCCTTGAGCGTGTAGGCGCCCGTGCCGATCGGATTGTCCGACCACGGCGCGGTGAACGACGGATGCACGATGGGGCAGGAGAAATTGCTGAAGTCCTCCGGAACCGACAAGACGGGCTTGGCGAGGTTCAGGCGCAGCGTCAACGGATCGACCACCTCGACGGCGCCCGCGATGGGACGGCGCACCGGCGTCCCGTCCTCCTCCCGCTCGCCGGTTTCCTCCACCAGCGCGCTGAAGGTCGACAGGCCGATGTTGGCGGATCCGAGCGTGGCGTCGAGCCAGCGCCGCACGTTCCAGGCAACGTCCTCGGCGGTGAAGGGATCGCCATTGTGCCAGGTCACGCCCTCGCGAAAGGTGATCACCCAGGTCTTGAGATCGTCGGAGGGCGACCACCCGGCGGCGAGCATCGGCCGGGTGATGTTGTCAGCGCCCGTCAGCGCGACATAGTCGAGCACCTGGCGAGCCTGATTGGCCATCTCCCCCCAGGAAAACAGCGCCGGATCGTCCATCTTCTGCACGCCCATGCCGATGCGCAGGACCCCGCCACGCGTGGCCTCGGCATCGACGGCGGGAAACGGCGAATCGGCGAGCGTGTTCGCCTGCGCGGGCGCCGAAAGGCCGGCGAGCCCGTAGGCACTTGCCGCTCCGAGGCCGAAAAGCGCGGCAAGGCGAACAAACTGGCGCCGGTCAAGACCGCCCTGCTCCATCTGACGGCGAGCGCGTTCCACGAGACGATGATTGGGGCCTGAAGTCATTGCGTATCGCCCTTTGCGGCTGATTGCAGATCGTGCCTTCGCACCCTGACGGGACGGGCGCTCGTGCCTTTTGCACGTGACGTGATCGAGAATTTGTGAGGGACCGACCCTAACCGGAATTGGAACGTCCGGATATGACGAATGAACGACTTCGCACCGCCCTCATGACAAGAACGCAAGAGAACTTTCAACGCCTCGACGTGCGCTCAAACGCTCAGGTAGCGTTCGCGAATGGTGGCGTCGGCCGACAGTTCCGCGGATGTCCCCGACCAGACGACTTGCCCCTTCTCCACCACGACATGGGCATCGGCGAGCTTTTCCAGCGCATCGACATTCTTGTCGACGACGAGGATCGACTGTCCCTCGCCCTTGAGGCGTTCCAGGCAGGCCCAGATCTCTGCGCGCACCAGCGGCGCAAGGCCTTCGGTCGCCTCGTCCAGGATCAGCAGCTTGGGGTTGGTCATCAGCGCGCGGCCGATGGCGAGCATCTGCTGCTCGCCGCCCGACAGCTGGTTGCCCATGTTCTGCCGACGCTCGCGCAGGCGCGGGAAGAACTCATAGACCCGCTCCAGCGACCAGCCGGGCGTCGCCCCGTGCCGATTGGCGCTGGTGGCGATCAGGTTTTCCTCAACGCTCAGGGTCGGGAAGATCTGCCGACCCTCCGGCACCAGCCCGAGGCCGGCCTGCGCGACCCGATAGGACGGGCGCCCCGTCACGTCCTCGCCGTCGAAGACGATGCGCCCGCCGTCGGCGGCAATCATGCCGAGCAGCGCGCGGATCGTAGTCGTCTTGCCCATGCCGTTGCGGCCCATGAGCGTGACGACCTTGCCGGCGGGCACGGAAAACTCCATCCCGAAAAGAACCTTCGCCGCCCCGTAGGAGGCTTCCAGCCCGGACACTTCGAGCAGCATCGTCATGCCACCGCCTCCTCGCCGAGATAGGCCTCGCGCACGCGTGGATTGTCGCGGATTTCCTCCGGCGTTCCGGTGGCGACGATCTCGCCGTAGACCAGAACGGAGATCCGGTCGGCCAGCGCGAAGACGGCACTCATGTCGTGTTCCACCAGAAGCATCGCGTAGCGCCCCTTGAGCGCGCGCAGGACCTCGACCAGACGGTCGGTTTCCTCGCGCCCGGTGCCGGCCATCGGCTCGTCGAGAAGCAGGAGCTTCGGCTCGCAGGCCATGGCGATGGCAAGCTCCAGCGCGCGTTTCTCGCCATGCGACAGCGTGCCGGCGGGCACCTCCGCGCGGGCCTCCAGGCCGAGTTCAGCCAGACAGGCGTCGGCGCGGGCATTGAGATCCGCGTCGCGCGACACGTTGCGCCAGAAACGGAAGGAATGCCCCTCGCGCGCCTGCAGCGCCAGCGCCACGTTCTCGCGCGCGGTGAAGGCGGGAAGGATCTCGGTGATCTGGAACGAGCGCAGCAGGCCCGCATGGGCGCGCGCATGCATCGGCAAGGCGGTGACATCCCGGCCGTCGAAACGGATGCGACCGCTGTCGGGGGCGAGCGAGCCGGAGATCTGGCCGATCAGCGTGGTCTTGCCGGCGCCGTTCGGGCCGATCACCGCGTGGATCTCGCCGGGCCGAACGTCAAGGCTGACGTGGCTTGTGACCTTAAGCGCGCCATAGGCCTTGCAGAGATCGTCGAGCGCAAGGATCGGTTCAGCCATTCTTGCGCCCTCCCGGCAGCAGCGAAATCAGGCCGCCGCGCCCGAACAGCACGACGAGCACGAGGAAGGGGCCGAAAATCAGCCGCCAGTGCTCGGTGAAGTGGGACAGCACCTCCTCCAGCACCAGAAAGCTCGCAGCCCCAACGATCGCGCCAAGCAGCGACCCGAGACCGCCGAGCACCACCATGACGATGAGTTCGCCCGAACGGTGCCAGGACATATAGGCGGGCGAGACGAATTCGGCCGCGTTGGCCAGAAGCGCCCCGGCAAGCCCCGCCATCATGCCGGCAATGACATAGGCGATGAGCCGGTAGGCGTAAGGATCGATACCGATGGCGCGCAGGCGCATTTCACTTTGCTTGGCACCCTGCAGCACCCGTCCGAAGCGCGAGGCGACGATCATGCGCGCCAGCAGATAGCAGGTCAGCAGGCATCCGAGCACGACATAGTAGAACACCGTGCGGTCGCCGAGCGCGGTGGAGCCCAGGATCTCGGTGCGCCCCCACATCGTCAGCCCGTCGTCGCCGCCATAGGCGGACAGCGAGGTTGCCGTGTAATAGGCCATCTGCCCGAAGGCGAGCGTGATCATGATGAAATAGACCCCGCGCGTCTTCAGGCTGATCGCCCCGGTTACCAGCGCGAAAAGGCCGCAGACGGCCAGCGTGACCGGCAACGAGACGGTGACATCCCAGATGCCGTGCTCGGCCAGGATGGCGACGCAATAGGCACCGAGGCCGAGATAGGCGGCGTGGCCGAAGCTCACCATCGCGCCATAGCCGAGGATCAGCGACAGGCTGACGGCGGCGATGGCGAAGACCATGATGCGGATGGTGAAGAAGACGACGAAGGTATCGCCCATCGCATCGGCGAGGATGGGGAGCCCGGCGAAGAGCGCGAAGACGATCAACGCACCGATCAGTTCGCGCGACAGGCGGGCGGGAGCGGATTGTGTGGACATGAGGTTAGCCACCCCGCACGGGAAAGAGGCCGGTCGGCCGGAAGAACAGCACGCCCGCCATCAGGATATAGATCAGCATGGAGGCGATGGCCGGGCCGACGTCATTGGCAGCGGAGGGCGAAAGCAGCAGCTTGGCGATGTCGGTTGCAAAGCCCCGGCCCAGCGTGTCGACCAGCCCGACGATGAGCGCTGCCAGGAACGCGCCGCGGATCGAGCCGATGCCGCCGATGACGATCACGACGAAGGCGAGGATCAGCAGATTGTCGCCCATCCCCGGTTCCACCACCAGGATGGGGGCTGCGAGAATGCCGGCGAAGCCCGCGAGCATGGTGCCGAAGCCGAAGACCAGCATGAACAGGCGGCGGATATCGACGCCAAGGGCAGAGACCATCGGCGCATTGGTCGCGCCGGCGCGCACCAGCATGCCCGCGCGGGTCTTGCTGACGAGCACATAGAGAAGGGCTGCGACCGCTAGACCGGCGACGATCAGGGCGATCCGGTAGACCGGGTAAAGCAAGCCGTCCATGATTTCGATGGAACCGGAGAGAAGATCGGGCATGGGCAGCGTCAGCGGCGCCGCGCCCCAGATCACCTTCACCGCCTCGTTCAGAAACAGAATCACGCCGAAGGTCGCCAGCACCTGATCGAGATGATCCCGGTCGTAGAGATGTCGGAAGATCAGGGCCTCAAGCAGAAGGCCGACGACCAGCGCGCCGACGAGCGCAATCAGCATCGCGCCCCAGAAGGTGCCGGTGATGGCGTAGCCCGCGACCGCCAGATAGGCGCCGAGCATATATTGGACGCCATGGGCAAGATTGATGAAATCCATCACGCCGAAGACGAGCGTCAGTCCGGCGGCGATCAGAAACAGCAGGATGCCAAGCTGCAGGCCATTCAGCGTCTGGACGGCAAAAAGGGTGGCGCTCAACGGTCCGACCTCGTCGGTTGCGCATGACTGCGGAGGCGATGGGAGTGCAGACGGTCCGGGCGCGGGGCCCGGACCGAAGGACGAACGGACGTCAGTTCATCCGGCATTCGTCGACATAGGCGTCGACCTTGTCGTCGAACACCTTCTCGACCGTTTCGGTGACATATTTGCCGTCGTCGCGCTTGACCGCCTTGACGACATAGACGTCCTGGATCGGGAAGTTGTTGGTGTTGAAGGTAAAGTCGCCGCGAACGCTTTCGAAGGGGGCTTCCTTCAAGGCGGCCATCAGCGCCTGCTTGTCGCCCTTGCCGCCGGCTTTCTTCAGCGCCGCATCGATCAGGCGGGCCGCGTCATAACCCTGGGCCGCATAGGTTGCCGGCGCATAGCCGTATTCGGCTTCAAAGGCTGCGACGAACTCCTTGTTGGCCGCATTGTCGAGGTTCGGCGCCCATTGCGCGCCGGCCTGCAGGCCAAGCGCGGCGTCCTGGGTCGCCGGCAGCGTGGTCTCGTCCACGGTGAAGGCGGAGAGGAAGGGGATCTCGCCAGCAAGGCCGGCCTGGGCATATTGCTTCACCAGGTTCACGCCCATGCCGCCCGGCATGAAGGTGAAGATGGCGTCCGGCTTGGCGGCCGCGATGCGGGTGATCTCGGAGGAGAAGTCGAGCTGGCCGAGCTTGGTGTAGAGCTCGTCGACGATCTCGCCCTTGAAGTGGCGCTTGAAGCCGGCGATGGAATCCTTGCCCGCCTGATAGTTCGGCGCCATCACGATCATGCGCTTGTAGCCGGCGTCCTCGGCGTATTTGCCCATCGCCTCGTGATTCTGGTCGTTCTGGTAGGACGTGGTGAAGAAATAGGGCGAGCAGGCGCGGCCCGCGATCGGCGAGGGACCGGCGTTGCCGCCGACGAAAATCGTCTCGCTGTCGATGATCGGCTTGTAGACGGCCATCATCACGTTGGAAAAGACCACGCCGGCCATCATGTCGACCTGGTCGCGCTCCAGCAGCCCGCGCACCTTGGTCAGCGCGCCGTCCGGCTTCAGCTCGTCGTCCACGACGATGACCTCGGTGTCGAGGCCGCCCAGCTTGCCGCCGGCCTGCTTGACGCCCAGCAGGAAACCGTCGCGCATGTGCTGGCCAAGAACCGCCGGCGGTCCGGAAAGGGTCGCCAGGAATCCGATCTTCAGGCTTTCCGCCTGCGCGGCGGCACCATAAAGGCCGACTGCGGCCGCGGTCACCGCGGCAGTAATAATACGCTTCATTGGTCTCTCCCCTCAGGCCCGCCGCACGCCACGATCCGGTCAGCAGCGGTCCTCTGGATGGTGTCTGTCGTCTTCTGACGCCGCGTTTTGTACGGCTCACCGCTCTGCCGGCGGTTGGAAATATTTTAGACCTAAAATATCTCCGGTGTGAAGCCCATTCTTGCGCGGCGCGCCCGAGTTAAGCATGCGGAAGGGAGAATCCGAATAGGATGGCCGCGTTTTCGCCCTGCCCTCGCAAAGCCGTGGCAGGAAACGGAGCGCCGACCGCCCGGATGCAGAGCGCGCCACGCCATGGCCCCGATCGAAGGGCAACCTGCCACTGTTCGCTTTGTCGGGGACAGGCTTTTCGCCGAGCCAACGAGACCGAGAGGATCCTGCCATGACCGCCGACCCAGTCATGTTCGACCGCACCGCCTCCGGCGCCACTGCGCGCAGCGGCTGGTTCCTTGCCCTTGTGATGGTTCTAGCCAGCGCGCCTGCAAGCCTTGCCGATTCCGGACCGGAGCCGGATGCCTGCTCGCTCCAGGCCGCGGCCTATGCCGACCGGGCCGGTGCGCGCGGCATCGATGGCGAGGACGTTGCGGGAGCCGCAGTGGAAGGCGCCATTGTCGGCGGCCTTGCCGGCCCCGGCCCTGCCCCCGGCGGCTGGAGCGTACGCGGAGCACGGCGTGGCGCCCGTCTCGGCGGAGGGCTTGCGACGCTCGACGCGTTGAACGGTCCAGACCTCGACGACTGGCAGCGCAATTTCAACGCCGCCTATCAGGCCTGTCTTTCCGGCCGGCCGATGCCGGCGCGGCCCGAGAGCCGCTGCCCGCCCTCGACGGGCGTCGTCACCGGGTCCGGTCAGGGCGGCCTCTACGGCGCGTCCTCGCGCCGGAACTGCCGATAGGCAACCGCCCGCGGCACTCCTTGCGGCTTGTTGCGGGCAAAGGCGTTGCCGGCAATCTCTCGCAGCAGCTTTCGCTTCATCGCCGTGCCGTAGTCGGCGAAGCTCTCCGCCGTTTCCACGAAGGCGCCGGGCCCGCGAATGACGGTCTCGCGGTAATAAGCCACCGGATCCGGATCCGCGCCCCGGATGACGAGCCCGTTCACCGTTGTGCGGGAGAAGTCGAAGGCGCGATAGGCGCTGGCCGGCGGAAAGCCCTCGTTGTTCACTCCGTCGCCGGAGACGTCGACGACCTGCCGGGCGCAGGCGCGCGGCGCGCGGTTGAACTGGATTGCGGCATGGCCCAGCGCATATCCGAGTGCTGTGGGAAACCGGTGGTGACTGCGCGATGCGCCGGCCAGACGATCCGCAAAAGTCTGCACGGCGGCGGGCGTCTCAAGCCAGGTCCAGTCGGCGATGGGAACCTGCTGGTTACGGCCGCTCCACTCGAAGGCCGTCACCAGAACGCCGCCGTTGGAAATGATCGCATCGACGACCTCGCGATCCTCGAAGGCCTCGCCAAGGCCGCGCATTTGCAAGCGATAATCGCTGGCATCAACGCTGGAGGACACATCGATTGCCAGCACCAGCGCGAGCGGACAGGCCATCGCCGCCAGTGGAACCATCAGGGCGGACAGCCCGGCGGCGACGCCTGCCGCCAGCCGGCCTCTTCGAGCCCGGGGTCTTCGCGTTTCCGCGTCCTTGGCAACACGCGGGCGTATAGACTTGAAGCGCTGCACCCACTGACCTCCCCTGCCGCTCACGCCTTCATCGGCGCTTGTGACAATTAGGGTAGAAGGGCAGGCCCGCATGGCAATGGCGACGCAGCGGAAATCAGCCGGCGCGCGCCTTTCCCTCCACCAGACGGCGAAGCAGCGCCTCGAGCGGCCCCTGACGCCAGCGGCGCAGCCAAAGCAGGACCACGATGATCTGGACCGCGTTGATTGCCAGCGCGACAATCAGCAGCTGATGATGCTCCAGCGTTCCGAACTGTCCGAAGCCGACGCCGTAAAACACAGTAATGCAGACGATGGTCTGGCTGACGTAGACCGACAGCGGCATCCGTCCGACCTGCGCCAGGACCCGCACGACGGCCGCCGTCGCCCGGGCATGCGTCAGGACATGGAACAGGCCGACGACGCCCAGACACAATGCCAGCCGGCGGGCGTTGTAGAGATAGGCATCGGCCGTCCCGACCGAATAATCGTCCCAACCCTCGATCGCCGTTGCCCCGTGGATCCCGAATCCGAGCAGGAGGCCGAGCCCCAATCCGCCGACCGCAAGCGCCAGATAGGCGCGAAACGGCCATGCGCCAGACAGGGCCCCGAGACGGAACAGCGCCATGCCGAAGAACATCATCGCCCCGACATCCAGCAAATGATCCGACACGAACACCGAGGTCTGCTCCTGGAACGTCTGCAGCGCCATGGTCTTCACAAGACCGGGGTAGTCCTGCAGATGCTCCTCGATCTCGTAGAGCGCCAGCCGCTCGATATCGTCCAGCATCGCCCGCTCGATGTCGGAGCCGTCAACCGTGCTCGCCTCCTCCTCCGTCGGACCGGGATCAGGGACGCCCGGTGCATCCGGCGGCGACTGCGCCGCCTGGAGCATCATCTTGGCGTCGAGAGCGTTCATGGAATCTTCCGCAAGGCTCCAGCCGGTGCCGTCCTTGAGTGACGACACGGCGAAGATCATTAGGGCGATCACCAGAAGCCAGCGGCCCGAAAGATTGCGAAAGACGAAGAGGAACATACCGATGACGCCGTAGACGTAGAGAACGTCATGCGGCCACAACAGCAGATAGCCGTGGACGAGACCGAAGACGATCAGCCACATCAGCCGACGAAAATAGAGGTCCGCAGCGGCAAGACCGCCGGGGCGCACGGCGTATTTCTCCATGATCAGGATCGCGGACGCACCGAACAGGAGCGAGAACAATCCGCGCATGGTGCCGTCGACGAAGATGACGACAAACAGCCAGCTCGCCACATTGGCGCCGGTCGACACACCCCATTCCTCGGGAAGTGAAAAAGCCACCGCCGGCATGCCGAACACGAAGATGTTGCGCCACAGGATGCCAAGGGCGGCGAAGCCGCGCAGGGCGTCGAGAACGGCCAGGCGGCCCGGCGGAGATGCCTGAGCGGCGCCGGGAACGGCCGAACGGATACTTTGATCCACTTGCGAATTTCCAGAAAACGGGGACGATTGCGCGTGTCTACAACCAAACATAGAGTCGCACAATAAAATAGAACGGCCCAGATCTACTTATCCGGGCCGCTGTCATGTCACGACGAAAAAGAATACCCGCCTCAGCGCGGCGCCATCCGGATGGCGCCATCGAGACGGATCGTCTCGCCGTTGAGCATCGGGTTGTCGACGATCGCCGCAACGAGATTGGCATATTCCTCCGGCTTGCCGAGACGCGAGGGGAACGGAACCTGCTGGCCGAGCGAGGCCTGAACCTCTTCGGGAAGTCCGAGCAGCATCGGCGTTTCGAACAGGCCCGGCGCAATGGTCATCACGCGCACGCCCGATTTGGAAAGATCCCGCGCGATCGGCAGCGTCGCGGCGGCGACACCGCCCTTGGAGGCCGCATAGGCAACCTGACCGATCTGGCCGTCGAAAGCGGCGACGGAGGCGGTCGAGACGATCACGCCGCGCTCGCCGTCGGGCGTGACGGGATCAAGCGCGGTCATGGCGGTCGAGGAATGGGCAATACAGCGGAAGGTGCCGACGAGATTGACCGCGATCACCTTCTCGAACATGTCCATGGGGTGCGGCTCGCCACGGGAGGTGGTCTTCGCCACCGGCGCGATGCCGGCGCAATTGACCAGGATCCGCTCCACGCCAAAGCGCTCGCGCGCGGCAGCGAAGCCTTTGGTGACGCTGTCGTCGCTGGTGACGTCAACCGCCACGAAGGCGCCGCCGATTTCCTTTGCCACGGCCTCACCCGCCTCGACGTTCATGTCGAAGAGCGTGACCTTGACGCCGGAGGCGGCGAGACGGCGTGCCGTCGCAGCGCCAAGCCCGGACGCACCGCCCGTCACCACGGCGGAAATGGTATCCCCCAGTTTCATATGTCCTCTCCAGTTGTCGTCCCGATACAGGCACCACCCTCGCAGTGCATTCGGGGGAGACTGGTGGCAGGAAGCCGCCAGACGGTCAAGTAAGACGCGCCCTGGTGCGGGGCGCGGGGTCTTCTCAAGCCAGCACCACCAGGTCCACCGGTTGCGCGATGCCGGCGACCTCCCGGGCCGGGCGCAGGTCGAGCGGCGCCTCGCGGTACCCTTGCGCCCTTGCCGACTCGAAGGTCTCCAGGTCCGTCAGCACCCGTGTCGCCTGCGCCTTGTTGGCGTCTTCGAGCTTCGCCGCCCGGTTCACCGTATTGCCGATAACCGTGAATTCCAGGCGGTTCGCGGCCCCGACCACGCCGACCGTCACGGCCCCGTAGGTCACCGCTCCGCCAGCACGCAGGGGCTCGGGCCATCCACAGGCCAGCGCGCGGGGCACCAGCCGCTCGACGGCCGCAGGCAGCCCGCAGGCTGCCCGCACGGCATCGGCGGCGGCGGTTTCGCTCGGCTCCACCGCACCGAAGGTTGCCAGAATGCCGTCGCCCAGGAACTTGTCGACCCGCCCGCCGTGCGCGGAGATCAGAGCCAGCATCTCCTCCTGATAGCAGGCGAGCACCTGCATCACCGTCGCCGGCGGCAGCCCAGCGGCCGTGCGTGTGAAACCGCGAATATCGATGAACATAACCGCGGCCTTGCGGATCTCTCCGCGCCCCGCGGTCAGCGCCTCATCGGAATCCGTGATCGTGTGAGCCACCTCGGGCGCGAAAAAGCGCTTGAGATCTTCCGCGGCCGCGTGATCGCGCACCGCATCGAACAGAACCTGCCGCCCCCGGTACAGGGCCACCGACAGAAACAGGGTGACACCCAGGATGATGATCGTCTTGTCGAGTTCCGCCCCGATCAAGATCGCGTTGGAGGTAAGATACTCGACGTAATTGCGGGTGATGCGCATGTCTCCCATGTCCGAGAGCACCGCATAGCCGACCAGCGCAAGCCATCCGGCAACGCCCACCAGACCGGTGATCAGGACAAACCGCGGATCGAACCGCAGGGCCCTCAAGGAAATGAAGATGAAGAGATACATCAAGGTCGGTGCCTTGAGATAAAACGTCGGATGCTGACCGTACTGGATATGAAAGGAGAAGATCAGGGCGCACAGGAGCGCCACGTCGACAATAATCGAGACCACCAGGTACCACGCCGGCAGGACGAAGCGGTAGGACAGGCCGACGCGCAGGACCGTGAAGAGGAAATAGGCGGCAAGCGCCAGCGGCACGAAATTGAACCCGTCCGCGCCCTCGGCCCGCGGCGCAAGCGAATAGAGCCCGGCGAAGAAAACCACCATGGCGAGCTGGACCCAGCCGATCAGGCGTTCGGCGCTGTTTTCGCGCATGCGGATCTCGGCCCGCACCCGTTCGGGGATTCCGTCCTGCCGGGGACCGCCGCGAAGAATGTAGCCGACCCAGCCGTCCCGACGCCGGGGGGGCGCAACCGCCTTGCCATTGTCCACGTCGCATCTCCGCCGGCTTCGGTTGTGCGGGCCGCATCGAGCACTTGCGAACGCCCCACCTCCGGCCATAAAGACCGCAAACCAACTCACCGGCAACTCACCGCTGGCGGCGTCACCGCGACGTGATCGTGCGTTACGGGGTCAGCACCATGCCCTCGCGCCCGACAAGCGCCCCGGGATGGCGTTTTGCCGCCGCTTCGCCGATCGCATCCAGCTGGTCGTCGGTGCGGCGCGGGTCGTGATGGAACAGAACCGGACAGGCGACGCCGGCGTCCAGCGCCAGCTCAATGCCCTTTTGCCAGGTCGAATGCCCCCAGCCGACGAAGCGGTCGTATTCGTCATCCGTGTACATGGCGTCATAAATCATCACGTCGGCGCCTTCGACGAACCGCCGGACGGCCTGATCGATCTCGGCATTGCCATGCTCGTGATCCGTGATGATGCAGATGGACTTGCCGGCATGGTCCAGCCGGTAGCCGGTGGCCCCGCCCGGGTGGTTGAGCCCGACGGTGCGCAGGGCGATGCCGTCGCCGCGCTCAACGGTTTCGCCGGACCGGAAATTGCGGAAGGACACCGCCCGCAGCTTGTTGGCGGCAACGGGAAAGATCGGCGGCGACATGATCCGGCAGATGATATCCATCAGCCCGGAGCGGTCGGCGAAATGCCCCGCCCAGGCCGTGATGGAAAAGCGGTCGTCATAGGCGGGGGTGAAGAACGGCAGTCCGCAGATGTGGTCGAGATGGGTGTGGGTGAAAAACAGGTCGAAGGCGCGCGGCGGCGCGGCATGAAGCTCCACACCGAGATTGCGCGCACCCGACCCGCAATCGATCAGGATGGCATCCTCTCCGGCGCGGATCTCGAAACAGGTGGTTTCCCCGCCATAGCGAAGCGTTCCGGCACCCGGCGTGGGCGTCGACCCGCGCACACCCCACAATTTCAGCGACAACGACTGCGACACTCGGTTTCCTCGCCTCAAGCTGCCGCGCCGGACGCCTTTTGCGCCGCGAGGTCTTGTGTCGTGCGCTCCAGACGTTGCGCGAGCGTGCGCATGACCTCGAGCGACATGTCCGGAAATTCCTTGAGCAACCGGAGAAAGTCATCCTTCGATACGGTGAGGACGTCCATTTCCGTTGCCGCCACCACCGTTGCGGTGCGCGGAACGTCGCACAGGATCGCGATTTCGCCAACAATGGAATGCTGCCCGAGCCGGGCGACGGTTTTTTCGCCATCCGGCGTGGAAACGCGAATGTCCGCCTCGCCCTCGAGGATGATGAAGGCGGAATCGCCCTCCTCCCCCTGACGGCACAACTCCTCTCCGGGCGCGAAATGCGTCCGGTCGGAGATGAAAGCCAGCAGCCTCAGTTTGGTGGCATCGATGCCCCGGAACAAAGGCACACGACGCAGGGCGTCAACTTCAGCGTCTAGGGTCACAGATCCTCCTTCGGCCCGGCGGCACGCGGCACGCCGTGCGTACCGGCGCTCGGGCCATTCGATACGATCGGGACAGGAGAGCGAACCCCGGATCACTCCGCATTGTCATCCCCCGACGCGCTCTCCGTCATCCGTCCCTGGTTCATCACGATACTATGATCGAATTCCTCCGCGACGATCAAATTCGACGCCCCGAACAGCAGCATGCGCCCGTCGAGTTGCTCGCGGATCACCTTGCGCAGCGCCTTGTCGTCGTCGCTGTTTCCCGTTGCCGTCTCGTCGAGGATCGTCACCGGCGCATTCTTCATCAACGCACGCACCAGTGCGACCCGCCGGCGCTGGCCGGCCGAAAGCCGCGACCCGGCCACACCGACGTGGAAGCCCAGTCCCGCACGGATGATCGGACGGCGCAACTCCATCTCCTCGACGAGCGCCCGGATCACCTTGTCGATCTTCTCGCGCGCATCCCGCCGGTCGACGCGGGGCCGGCCGAAGAGGAGATTGTCCTCGATGGTCATCGGCGCGACGAAACGGTCGCGGTCGAACACGACGAAACGGCGCTCCGCCTGATCCATACGCTTGTGGAAGGTGGCGCGGGCCGCCACGATCTCGCCCCGCATGTCGTCGTCGAGAACGCCCAGGCGGTGCCGGGCTGGAATCAGCTTGAAGGCAAGGCCGATGAGACGCTGCTCGTCGGTCGGGGTCAGCCCGCCCTTGCCGGATCCGACCTTTGCAGCCCTCAGGATCCGCTCGAACTCGGGCAATTCATCCTGGGTGATGAAGGAATAATCGCCGAGCAGGCCGGAATCGTCGCTGATGTTGGCGAAGAGCTCGACCATCGTCTCGGCGATCTTCTGGCCGATCTCCAGCAGGCGCGCATAGAGCCCGGACTCCTTCAAGGCCGCTTCGATGTCGGGATCCGACGCCAGGGTGTCGATCCCGATCGAGCTATCCGCGGGCGCCGCGAACAGGAGGTTCTCGGCGACGCTGGCGCTGTTGTTGAAGCGGTCGATCTGCCAGAGCTCGATCATCGCGGAAAAGCGGTCGTCATTCGCGACCCGGTCGGCAAGTGCCCGGCGCGCGGCCAGGATCGCGTCCGCGAACTCCGGCTGAGACTCCGGGTCGATGGTTGCCTGCAATCCCATGCGGAACACATCCGCCGCCAGGCCGGTGAGCTCGATCAGGGCGAGCGCGTGCTCGACGAGGTCGTCCACATCCGCACAGGCAAGCGCGTCCAGATCCTCCCATTCCGCCTCGATGTCATATTGCGGGTTGCTGGTCAGCTGGGCCTCGGAGAGCCGTCGGGCGTAATCCACCTTGGACTCGCCGGTCCGTTCGGGCGGGCGCAGGGGCCGGTGCCGCAGCCCGTAGAAGATGTTGTCGCGCACCGTTCCCGTCCAGACATGCACCGCCGGGCCGACATAGGCGATCTGGCGGCCGAGCACGGATTCGCTCAAGGTCTCCAGGTTTCGCCCGCCGATCTCGACCCGCCCGCTTGTCGGACCAAGCAGGCCGGCGGCAAGCTGCAGCACCTCCGAGCGGCCGGATCCGTCCGGGCCGATGACCGCGAGATGTTGATCCGGCTCCACCGTCACCGTGACGTCGAACGCCTCCTGACCGGCCGCGCCTCCCGAGACGCTGACATTCTTCAGAGCCAGCGCGCCGGAGAGCGGCTCGGGCTCGTCGGTGACCAGACGGGCGACGGGGTAGATGTCCGGCGGATCGAAGTTTTCCACCACCGTCTGGTACTTCACGTCGACATCGGCAACCATCTGGTAGTAGGCGAGAAGTTCCTTCCAGGGACCGGCAAGGTCCTTGTAGGCGGCAATCACCGCAAGCAGCGCACCGATCGACAGGTTGCCCTCAATCACCAGCCAGCCGCCGATCAGATAGAACAGGAACGGCGTCAACTGATTCATGAAGTTATTGAGAAACTTTATGAAATACTTCCAGTTGAAGATTTTGAAGCGGATCTTGTAGTTGGTATAGAGGCGATCGGAAAGGTCGGCCGAATGCCAGGCCGACGCATCGTTGGCATGGATCTCGGACACCCCGGTGATGCTTTCGCCGATCTTGTCGGCGATGACGCGCACGTTGCGCACCCTTTGCCGGGACAGCAGAACGACCTTCTTCTGCAGCTTGGGAATGATGTAGGCCTGCATCGGGTAGGACGAGATTGCCGCCAACCCCAGAAGCGGGTCCTGCATGAAGATGAAGCCGATCTGGACGGCGAGCATGCCGCCCTGATAGGCCGGCAAGGCCACCGCCTCGCCGATGAAGCCGCCGACATCCTCGACCTCGGAGGTGATCATCGGAATGATTTCGCCCGAACTCACCTTCTTGAAGTGCGGAAGACGGAACCGCAGCACCCGCTGAAACAGCTCGAAGCGGAGCCGGCGGAGCATGCGCTCGCCAAGACGCCCCTTGTAGACATTGAGAACAAGCTTGATCCCGTTCGACAGGATCACCAGGCCGAGGAAGGCGAAACACAAGAGCACCAGATAGGAGATCTGGTCGAACTCGAAGCCCAGCACCTCGCGGGGAAACAATTCCCCCTGGATCGCGTCGTTGACGATCAGCTTCGGCAGCTCCAAAAGGATATAGCTTACCGGATACGATAGCACGGTGATCAGCAGGATCACCATCTGCTGCCTTGCGCTATACTGCCAGATGAAGCGGAAGAGGCTTTTTTCCATAGGGGGTTGTGTGCCTGGCTGGCGTTGGTCGCTCTCGATCTTCTCGCATCATAACGCGGTGTTTTCAAAGCGCCAGTTCGCGCAGTATGCATTTGGCCACCGTTCCGGTCCGGGTCGTGCGAGCGGCGCAGAAACCGGCGGGGCTCCGCCTTGCCCGGGACAACCGGACCGTTCCGGTCTTGCATCGCGTTGACGCCGGGGCTAGAGCAGAAGGGTATGAGGGGATGCGTGGTCGTGCCGGACACCGGTTGCGCTGACCGAATGGGGCCGAATGACGAACACTTCCCCGAAAGTGCTGATTTACAGCCATGATTCCTTTGGTCTGGGCCATCTGCGGCGCTGCCGGACAATTGCGCATGCGCTCACCGAGCGGTTTGGCGACCTCTCGGTCCTGATCCTGTCCGGATCCCCGATCATCGGCAGCTTCGAATTCCGCACGCGCGTCGACTTCGTTCGCATTCCAGGCGTCATCAAGCTCAGGAATGGCGAATACACGCCGCTGTCGCTGTCGCTCAACATCGAGCACATTCTGGCGATTCGCTCGTCGATCATCGAACACACGGCGCAGGTGTTCGATCCCGACATCCTGATCGTCGACAAGGAACCGCTCGGATTGCGCGGCGAGATCCTCAGCACGCTGGAGATGCTCAAGGCGCGCGGGACGACCCGGCTCGTTCTCGGCCTGCGCGACGTGATGGACGACCCGGCGCATCTGCGCGAGGAATGGACCCGCAAGAACGTCGACCCAGCGCTCGAGCGGCTCTACGACGAGATCTGGATCTATGGACCGCCCGACCTGCACGACCCGTTGGCCGGCATGGACCTGTCGCCCGCCGTTCATGCCAAGGCGACGAACACCGGATACCTGCGCCGCGACATTCCCGCCGACGCCAAGATCACCGAACCGCTGCCCTTCGACGACGAACCCTATATTCTCGTCACGCCTGGCGGCGGCGGCGACGGCGTCGAACTGGTCGACTGGGTGATGCGAGCCTATGAGGCCCGCTCGCAGCCGCTGTTTCCCGCGCTGATCGTTCTCGGCCCCTTCATGCCGGCCTCATCGGCGACCGAATTCCTGGCACGGGCGGAGCACCTGCGCGATGTCCATATCCTGCGCTTCCTGCCGACCATCGAGCCTTATATGGCCGGCGCGAAGGCCATCGTCGGAATGGGCGGCTACAACACGTTTTGCGAGATCCTGTCGTTCGACAAGCCGACGCTGATGGTGCCGCGAGTCGTCCCGCGGCGGGAACAGTCCATTCGCGCGACACGGGCCCAGGCCATCGGCCTGCTCAAGGTGCTTCCGATCGAGGACTACCCCGATGTCGACAAGATGATCGCGGCGCTCGTTGCCCTGCCGAACTCGAACCCTCCGTCCGCGGCCGGGATCGACAATCTGCTTGGCGGACTGGACGTGATCGGCGACCGCGTCGAAACCATCCTGGCGGACAAGCCGCGCGCGGATGCGCTGCGCGTTACTGCGCGCGGCGGGGACTGACCCGCGTCTCGCCTGCCCCTTGAACCCTGTTGAAGACCAGGATCACATGTCGCGCCTCGCCGTCGTCGTAAAAGGCTATCCACGCCTGTCGGAAACCTTCATCGCCCAGGAGATCCACGGGCTTCAGACACGCGGGATCGACCAGCTCATCGTCGCCTTGCGCAAGCCCTATGATCCCTTCATCCACGAGGTGCATCGCAAGATCACCGCCGATGTTCTCTATCTTCCCGAGTATCTGAAGGATGACCCGGCCCGCGTTGCCCGCGCACGCCGTTGGGCGCAGGCGCAGCCGACCTATGCGGAGGCGCGCGCGCTTTTCGAGGCGGACTTCGCGCGCGAGTCCAATGCCGGGCGGCAGCGGCGCTGGGGCCAGGCCTGCGTGCTTGCCCACGAGCTTCCCGACGACGTCTCCTGGATCCACACCCATTATCTGCACACGCCCTGCACCGTTGCCAGGTATGCCGCGCATCTGTCGGGCCGGCGCTGGTCGTTTTCCGCTCACGCCAAGGACATCTGGACGAGTGCGGAGTGGGACCTGAAGGTTAAGCTCGCCGATGCCGCCTGGGGCGTGACCTGCACGAAGGTCAACGTCGATCACCTGAACGCGCTCGCCGGGACTGCGGACAAGGTGGACCTCGTCTACCACGGGCTGGATTTCTCGCCCTTTCCGCAACCGGACGGGCCGCCCGGCACGGCAAACGGCGCGACCGGCGCGCCCGTGCGCCTGCTCTCCGTCGGGCGCGCGGTGGAAAAGAAGGGGTATGACGACCTGCTGCATGCGCTGGCGGCCCTGCCCGCCTCGCTCAACTGGCACTTCGACCATATCGGCGGCGGGGAAAAGGCCGACGACCTGAAGGCGCTCGCCGAGCGCCTTGGCCTGACGGACCGCATCTCCTGGCAGGGCGCGCGTCCGCGCGAGGATGTGATTGCCGCGGCCAGCCGCGCGGACCTGTTCGTCCTGACATCGAAGGTCGCCAAGTCCGGCGACCGCGACGGGCTGCCGAACGTGCTGATGGAAGCGCAGGCAATGGGCCTGTGCTGCCTCGCCACCAGGGTCTCCGCGATTCCCGAACTGATCCGCGATGGCGAGACCGGCGTTCTGGTTCCGCCGGCGGATCGCTCGGCGATTGCTGCCGCGCTGGAAACGCTGATCCGCTCGCCCGACACCCGCCACCGGCTCGGCCAGGCAGCGGCACAGGACGTCCGCGCCCGGTTTTCCGCCGACCCGGGGCTCGATTTTCTGGCAGACCGGTTTCGCAAGATCCTGTAAGGCACAGCGATGCGCATCGCCTTCACCGCTCCGATGAAACCGCTGGACGATCCTGTGCCGTCCGGCGATCGCACCATGGGCCGGCTGATCCTGCGCGCGCTGGAAACGGCCGGGCACGAAGTCTCGGTCGCCTCGCGGTTTCGCGCCTGGCGCAGGGACGGCGGCGTCGACATGCAGCTTGCGCTGGAGGCCGAGGCCCGACGCGAGGCAGCGCGGATCGCGCGCGAATGGCGATCTGACGGCACCCGGCCCGACGCGTTCCTGACCTACCACCTCTACCACAAGGCGCCGGACTGGATCGGCCCCGCACTGGCCGGCGCCTTCGACCTTCCCTACGTCGTGATCGAGGCAAGCCGGGCGCCCAAGCGTCGCACCGGCCCCTGGTCGCACGGATTCGCCGCAGCCGATGCGGCCCTCGCCCGCGCCGACCGGGTCGCTGCCTTGCACAGCGCCGACCTAGGCTGCCTCAAGGAGGTCGTGCCGGCCGACCGGCTGGAGATCTGTCCGCCGTTCCTTGACGAGGCACCGTTTCGCGATGCGGCGTCGTCGCGCAGTGCGGCGACCTCGCCCTTGCGGCTGCTGGCGGTCGGGATGATGCGGCCCGGAGACAAGCACGCCTCCTACAGACTGCTCGCGGACGCACTTGCCCTGCTGGCGGGGCGGCCCTGGCAACTGACCATAGCCGGCGACGGGCCTTGCCGGACGGAAATCGCAGGGTGGTTCGATCCCGCGCGCGTCACCTTCACCGGAGCCCTTGCGGAGGATGACATGCCCGCGCTCTACGCCCGCCATGACGTCCTCGTCTGGCCGGCGATCCGCGAGGCCTTCGGCTTCGTTTTTCTGGAAGCGCAGGCGAGCGGGCTTGCCGTTGTCGGCGGCGACACCTTCGGCGTACCGGAGGTGGTTGCCGACGGCAGCAGCGGGCTTTTGTCACCGGAGGGCGACACGACCGCATTCGCCGCCAACATCCGCCGTCTGATCGACGATCCCGGCCTTGTGGCGCGTCTTGCCGGTGGCGCGAGGGCGAACATCGCCAAGCGTCACAGCCTCGCCAGTGGGGCGCAGCGGCTCGATGCCTTGATGCAAGCGGCCGGCGCCACTTATGCCGCCCGAAGCGGGACCTTGCCGTCATGACCCTCTCCGCCTTCATCCACGTCCAACATCTGCTGGGGACCGGCCATGTGCTGCGGGCCGCCGCGATCGGGCGCGCGCTCGCCGAGCGGGGCGTGGCGGTGACACTCGCCACCGGCAACACGCTGCCGCCGCATGCCGATGTCGGTGGACTGGAGATCGTCGAACTGCCGCCAGTGCGCGCCGCCGACGCCCGCTTCAAGACGTTCCTGACGCCCGAGGGACGGGAGATAGACGACGGCTGGAAGACGGCCCGCCGGCAGGCGACCCTTCGCGCCTTCACCGCCCGGCCCTATGACCTGCTTCTGAGCGAGACCTGGCCCTTCGGCCGCCGTCCCTTCGCCTTCGAGATGGAGGCTCTGACCGCGACCGCCCGGGCGTTGGATCGCCCGCCGCTTGTCGCAGCGTCGATCCGCGACATCCTGGTGCGCAAGCAGCAGCTCTGGAAGGAAGAGCAGATGGCCGAGCTTGCCCAGGCCTTCTACGACCGCGTGCTGGTGCATTCCGATCCGGAGTTCATCCGGCTTGAGGACAGTTTCCCCTTCACCGATCGTATCGCGCCGCTCCTGCGCTACACCGGCTTCGTCGACACCTCGACCGGTCGCCCTGATGCGCCGGACGGAGACGGCGAGGACGAGGTGATCGTCTCCTGCGGCGGCGGGGCCGTCGGCGCCGACCTTCTGGCAGCGGCCATCGACGCCCGCCCGCTCTCCCGGCGCGCCGGCGATTGCACCTGGCGGCTGCTTGCCGGCCATGACATCGACGCCGCCACCTTCGATGCACTTTCGAACAAGGCCTCAACCGGCATTGTCCTGGAGCGCGCACGGCGGGACTTTCCTTCGCTTCTGGCCCGCGCACGGCTGTCCGTCAGTCAGGCCGGCTACAACACGGTGCTTGATGTCCTGCGGGCAGGCGTTCCGGCAGTCTTTGTGCCCTTCGCCCAGATCAAGGAAACCGAACAGCAGCAACGCGCCGAAGCGCTGCAGCGCCAAGGGCGGGCGGTCGTCACCCCGGAAGCGTCCTTGACGTCGGAAGCCCTGGCCGGCGCCATCGACGACGCCCTCGCCCTGCCGAAACGCCGGTTTACCGTTCAAACGGGCGGGGCGGAACGCAGCGCCGAGATCCTGATGGACGACCTGGAGCGGCGAAGCCGATGACCGACGACGGGTTCAGCGACTTCCGCGCGCAACTCGAGGCGCATCTCGACTGGTTCGCCGAACGGGGCTTGAGCGTTCCGGTCTGGTGGCGCGACGACGACGCCGTCGAACCGACGCCGGCGCTCGATCGCCTGATCGCCATCGCCAACACGCATGACATCGAGGTCTCGCTTGCGGTGATCCCGAGGGAGGCGACCGAGGCGCTTGCGGAGCGAATCGCGAACGAGCCCTTCGTCGCGGTGCTCCAGCACGGGTACGAACACCGAAACCATCAGGACAAGGCGCGCGGCGAAAAGGCGGCGGAGTTCGGATCGCGCCGCGATGCCGATGAGGCGATCCGTCTGCTGAAGGGTGGCTGCGAAAGGCTCACGGCCCTGTTCGGCCCGCGGTTCGTGCCGGTGTTCGTGCCGCCCTGGAACCGTCTGTCACCGCAGATCGCGCGCCGCCTGCCGGAGGCCGGACTGGTGGCCTCATCCACCTTCACGCAGTTTCACCCGCGCGCCCTGCCCTATCTGCAGACCCATATCGACATGATCAAATGGAAGAAGGACCGGCGCTTCATCGGCTGGCGCTCGGCCGCGCTGCGCTTCGACTACCAGCTCGCCCGACGGCGCACCAATGCGGACGAGCCGCTCGGCATCCTGTCGCACCATCTGGCGCAGAACGACGCCTGTTTCGACTTTCTGGACAAGACCTTCGCCATCCTGCGGGCCCATCCCGGCGCGCGCTTCCTGCGCGCCGGCGCACTTCTGGCCGCGCGTTAGATCGCCGGCCTGACCAGACGCAACCGCCAGGTGACGTTCTTCTTGTCGGAGGTCAGCCGGTAGTCGTCGAGAACGTCCCACTCCACACCGTCGGTGGCTTCCCACAGGCGGGAAATCAGGCGGTTGGCACCGGATTCAAGGCGTTTGGGCGAATACATCGACACGGCAATCACGCCGCCCGGCGCCAGAAACGGAACGTAGCGCGCAACTGCAGCGGCCGGATCGTCGGAGAAATGCAGCACCTCGTTGAAGACGATGGCGGAGAAGGTCTCGCCCTCCTCCGGCGTAAAGGTGTGCAGATCGCCGGCGCGCAGCGAGGCGAGGTCGGGATCGACATTGGCGATGTTGAGCGCGGCCGGCGCCAGATCGACGCCGACATAGCGCTTGATACCCATCGGCTGCAGGCGCTCGTAGAGCAGCCCCTCGCCGCAGCCGATGTCGAGCACGCTGTCGAGCGTCTCCGTCAGCGACAGCCACATGCCGATGATGCCATAGCGACCGCTTTCGGGCAGATCGCGCAGGAACGACCAGCGTCCGGCCCGGTATTCCTCGTCCCAGCCGTCAGCGGTCGATGCGTTCTTCGCCATTCTCGTCTCCGGTTTGCCAGCACACGCCCCCGCGCGTTCCGCCTCACTTATACGGGTCGGCGGCATCACGCAAACCGTCGCCGAGGAAATTGAACGCAAGAACGACGATGATGATGGGGACAACCGGCGCCATCAGCCACGGATAGACCACAACGACCGAGATATCCTGCGCCTCGTTGAGCAGCACGCCCCAGGACACCGCCGGGCGCCGCAGCCCGAGATTGAGGTAGGAGAGCGCCGTCTCGCCCAGGATCATCGCCGGAATCGATAGCGAGGCGGAGGCGATGATGTGGCTGGTGAAACCCGGCAGCAGATGTTTGCGGATCACGCGCGAGGGGGTGGCGCCCATCAGTGTCGCGGCGCGGGCATATTCCTCCTCGCGCAGCGCGAGCAGCTTCGATCTCACCGCGCGTGCAAGCCCCGGCCAGTCGAGCAGCCCGAGGATCACGGTGATGCCGAGATAGATCCACACCGGCGACCAGGTGACGGGAAGTGCTGCGGACAACGCCATCCACAGGGGAAGCTCCGGCAGCGAGCGCAGGATCTCGATCACGCGCTGGACCAGGCTGTCGATGATGCCGCCGAAGAAGCCGGCGATCCCGCCGAAGAACAGGCCGAGCACGATGGAGATGGTCACGCCGACCAGACCGACGGTGAGCGACAGGCGCGCGCCGTAGACCAGCCCGGAAAAAACGTCGCGGCCCAGCCTGTCCGTGCCGAGCAGGAAGAGCGTGCCGCCTTCCGCCGGACAGAACAGGCGGAAACTGCCATCGATCAGGCCCCAGAACTTGTACTGCGACCCGAAACAGAAAAACCGGATCGGCTGCACGTCGGTCCGGTCTTCGGTGAAGACCCAGCGCACCGTTTCCAGATCGACGCTTGCCTCCAGTCCATAGACGAAGGGACCGACAAACCGGCCTTCATGGAAGAGATGGACGGCCTGCGGCGGCGAATAGAGGTGATCGTTCGCGCGTTCGTTCGCCGTATAGGGCGCGATCAGCTCAGCAAAGGGCACGGCCAGATAGAACAGGATCAGGATCGCGCCCGACCATACGGCCAGCTTGTGGCGGCGGAACTTCCACCACATGATTTTCCACTGCGAGGCCTGGTAGTAGCGCTCCTGCTCCGGCGTGAGCGTCTCGGCCGCGGTCGGGTTGAACGGCTCGGGGTTCACATAGTGATCCCGATCCAGCGGATCGCCTCCCTGCACGGTCATGACGGCGCCTTTCCGCCCAGGCGGATGCGCGGGTCGAGCACGGCGAGCAGCAGGTCGGACACCAGCATGCCAAACAGCGTCAAGATCGCCACGAAGAGCAGAACGAAGCCGGAGAGGAACTGGTCCTGCGATTGCAGCGCATTGAGCAGGACCGGCCCGACGGTCGGCAGGTTCAGCACCACCGACACGATCACCGACCCCGACACCAGCGAGGGGATCAGGTTGCCGATGTCGGCGATGAAGGGGTTGAGCGCCATGCGCAGCGGATACTTGAGCAAGAGCCGGGCCTCGCGCATGCCCTTGGCGCGCGCGGTCGTGACATATTGCTTGTGCAGCTCGTCGAGCAGGTTGGCCCGCAGCCGGCGGATCATCGCGGCGGTACCGGCGGTCCCGATCACGATCGTCGGCACGATCAGATGCGCCAGGATCGACAGCGCCTTGGCAACGCTCCAGGGCTCGCCGATGTATTGCGGGTCCATCAATCCGCCGATCGACAGGCCGAACCATCGGTTGGAGAAATACAGCAGGATCAGACCGAGGAGGAAGTTCGGCGTGGCAAGGCCGATGTAGCCGACCAGGGTAAAGCCGTAGTCGCCCCAGGAGTACTGCCGCGTGGCCGAGTAGATGCCGATCGGAAAGGAGACGACATAGACGAAGAGGATGGTCGCCGTGTTCAGCACGATGGTAAGCGGCAGCGTCGGGCCGACGACCTCCGCCACCGGCTTGTCGTATTCGAAGGACCAGCCCCAGTTGCCCTGGATCAGCCCGTCGAAGCCGTGCGGTCCGGGCCACAGCCCGACCCAGATCAGATAGCGTTCAAGGAACGGGCGGTCGAGCGCGAACTCGCTGCGCATGAACTCCAGCTTGGCGATCGACGCGCTCTCTCCCGCAGCCCTCAGGGCCGCGATCTGATTGGAGATATAGTCCCCCGCCGGCAACTCGATGATGATGAAGGTCAGCAACGAGATAACCAGCAGCGTCGGGATCATCGTCAGGATCCGGCGCAGCACATAGAAGGCCATCAGGCGACCTCCTGCAGGGGAATCGTCATGTTGCGTGTCAAACCCGTCATTTCACGAAGAACTCATCCATGCGGTGAATGCCGAAATGCGCACCCGGGTCCCACCCGTAGATGCCTTCCTTCGGCACATTTCCGAGGTTTTTCACGACCACCGGCTGACGCACCTCGGACACCAGCCCGATATGGATCGTTTCCTCGGCGTGAATCTCCAGGATCTCGTGCCAGATGCGCTCGCGCTCCGCCCTGGAGGTCGAGACGAGCCAGGAGTCATAGAGTTCGATCAGGCGCACAGCCGGCGGCCAATCGGGCTTTTCACCGGTAAGGCCGTCGGTCTCGTAATAGTCGCCCCACCGCGCCCAGGACAGGAAATCGCCACGAACCGGCACGAAGTCCTCCGGCGGCATCTCGGAGGTGGGAATGCCGTTTTCGAAGCCGGACCAGACCGACATCACCAAAAGCCCCGAAAGCGCGCGCTCGCGCATGATGTCGCGCTGGCTCGGCTTGGCGAACAGGCGCACGCCGATGCCGCGCCACGTCTCGCTGACAAGCTCCAGCGCATCGAGCTGTTCCTGGCTTTCCCCGGACGCCTCGATGATGATCTCCAGCGGCCGGCCGTCCGGCAAGAGCCGGGTGCCGTCGCTGCGGCGCTCGGTCAGCCCCATCTCGTCAAGAAGCGCATTGGCCTTGTCCGGGTCGTAGGAGGCATAGGCCTCGTGATAGTGCGACTTGTACAGCGGGCTCTTGGACAGGACCGTATCGTTTCCGGGCTTTCCGAAGCCCAGGTACAACACCTTGTTGATCATGTCGCGGTCGATCCCGAGCGACAGGGCGCGCCGGAAGCGGGTATCGCGCAGCACCTTGCGCCAGACCGGGTCGGCAACCGTCAGGTTCGGCAGGATCGAAATCTCCGATCCCTTGGAGATCGGCCAGAGATAGGTCTTGAACTTTCCGGACTTCTCGCCCTGCTTCAGGATCGTGATGTCGGAAAAGCCGATGTTGCGCGCCTGAAGGTCAGACTCACCCGCCTGCGTCTTGGCGGGAATGATCTTTCCGTCGGCGACGGTCATGATCACCCGGTCGATGTAGGGCAACTGGTTTCCAGCCGTATCGACCCGGTGATAATAGGGGTTTCGCTCCAGGACGAAACGCCGCTCGCCATCGTCCGTCAGCCTGAGCCAAGGCTGCAGGCTCGGCAGATCCGGGTTCCTGGCGTCATACATGTCGTCCATCTTGTTGAACAACGACGCCCAGTTGCGCAGCTTGCGCGCGGCGGCAAGCTCGGCGATCTCGTCCATGTCGCCGTATTTGGCGTGGAACTGCTTGAGATAATGCGCAGGCCGGTAGATGAACGGCGGACGCGACTTGGCCAGTTCCGGGGCAAAAAGCGGATTGGGCGCGTCCCAGGCGAACCGCACGGTCGTCTCGTCGATCACCTCGAACACAGGCGGCTTTCCGCCGGCCAGCATGAAGGCGGGAAGACCGGCCGGCTGCAGTTCCTGGTTCAACGCGATGTCTTCGTACCAGAAGCGGATATCCTCGCTCGTGAAGGGCGCGCCGTCCGACCACTTGTGCCCTTTACGCAGATGCAGCGTGAAGCGGCGATCATCCTCCGACACCAGATCCTTGAGGAGATCGGGAACGAGAACGAGGTCCTCGGTGTATCCGACGAGGCGCGCGTAGCCCCAGACGTTGATCAGGCGGACGTCCTTCGAGCGGCCGATCAGGGTGTTGATCTCTCCCCCCGACGTGCCGATCTCGCGCCCGGTCGCCTCAAGGTCGACCACGAGAGGTTCGGCCGGCACCCGCTCCGCCACCGGCGGCAGGTCCTTGCCGACACGCTCCGCCAGTCCGGGGGTTTCCTTCAGGTCAAGGGCCGAAGCGGCTGTGCCGAGGGCCGTGAACGTCAGCAGTGCGATTGACACGATGGTCGAGGAAAGCCTCAAGCCCAGGCTCATGATACAGCCTCCTTGACGGATGAAAGGGGGGCGTTGCCGGCAAGGCCGGGTGCGCAGACAAAATGGCCCGGCTCCGTTTCGACAAGCGTCGGCGCCATGCCGTCGGTCAGTCGATAGGGGTGCGGCCAGGCATCGGGCTCCGACGCGCGTCCCGCGTCGAGCCTGGCGAAATCGAGCGGCGCGTCGAGATCCGGCTCGGGGACCGAATCGAGCAAGGCGCGCGTGTAGGGATGCAGCGGATTTTCGATCAGCTCGCGGGTCGGCGCGACTTCCACGACCCGTCCGCGGCACATCACGGCGATGCGGTCCGCGATATAGTCGACGACAGCCAGGTTGTGGCTGACGAACAGATAGGTCAGGCCGAGTTCCCGCTTCAGGTCCTTCAGCAGGTTGAGGATCTGCGCCTGGACGGACACATCGAGCGCGGAGGTCGGCTCGTCGCAGAGGATGAATTCCGGATTGAGCGCGAGCGCGCGCGCGATGCCGATGCGCTGGCGCTGTCCGCCGGAGAAGGAATGCGGGTAGCGGCGCAGGAAGCGGGCGTCGAGACCGACCAGCCGCATCAATTCACGCACGCGTTCGGCGCGCTCCTCAGGCGTTCCGACCTTGTGGATGACCAGCGGCTCGGACAACAGGTCGTTGACCGTCATGCGCGGGTTGAGCGAGGAAAACGGATCCTGGAAGATCAACTGGACCCGCTTGCGGTAATCGAGAAGATCAGCGCCAGAGAGTTTGGAGACATCCACCGGCCCGGCGCCGGCATCGTAGCGGATCTCGCCCTCGTCGATCTCGATCGCCCGCAGGATCGCCTTGGCGGTCGTCGTCTTGCCGGACCCGGATTCGCCGACAAGCCCGAGGCATTCGCCGCGATTGACCGTGAGGTTGATGTCGTCGAGCGCCAGCAGCGCGTGGGATTTTCCGCCGAACATCCCGGCCTTGCGGGTCACGAAGCGTTTGGTCACGCCGGCGAGCGAAACGAGCGGCGTGCCCGGCGTGGCCGCACGGGTGCGCCCGCTCTTCAAGAACCCTTCCGCGTGCGGCTCGATGGGCCGGATGGGAACCAGCCGCTCTCCCGGCTCCATCCCGAACCGCGGCACCGCATTGAGCAGCGCCTTGAGATAGGCATGCTGCGGATTGCCGAAGAGCTGGGCGGCACTGCCCTGCTCCATCACCCGCCCGTGGTAAACGACGACGACCTCGTCGGCCATGTTGGCGACCACGCCGAAATCATGGGTGATCAGCAACATCGACATCTTCAGGGTTTCCTGGACGTCCTTCATCAACTTCAGGATTTCCGCCTGAATGGTGACGTCCAGGGCCGTTGTCGGTTCGTCGGCGATCAGGAGTGCGGGATGGCAGATCATCGCCATGGCGATCATCGCGCGCTGGCGCAAGCCGCCCGACAACTCGAAGGGATAGGCATCCAGGCCGCGCACGGGATCGGGAAAGCGGACCAGGCTCAGCATTTCGCGGGTGAGTTCACGCGCTTCCGCCGGCCCGGCGCCGCGATGAAGTTGGGCTGCCTCGCCAATCTGGTCGCCAATCGTATGCAGCGGCGACAGCGAGGTCATCGGCTCCTGGAAGATGATGGCGATCCGGTTGCCGCGGATGGCGCGCAAGGTCGCCCCCTTGCGATCGAGCTGCGCGATATCGACCGGCGCCCCATCGGTCGCCGGATCCCGGAACAGGACGCGCCCGCCGGTGACATGCGCCTTTTCCGGCAAAAGACCCATGATGGTCTGCGACACGACGGTCTTTCCGGACCCTGATTCGCCAACAAGCGCGACGGTCCGGTTTTCCGGCACGGAAAAGGACACTCCGTTCACCGCGCGGGCGCGTCCTTCCGGGGTCACAAAATCGACGCTCAGATCGTCGACCGTCAGCACATCCACGTAAACCGCCCTCCTCCCGGCGAAATCGCATTGGCGCGAGGAACGGACTACCGCTTGCAAAAAGCGTCCTGTCGGCTCCCCAGCCTCACCGACACAGTGTCACGGCGACTTTAAAGACAAGTGATGAAAATCACAAAAGAATGTCTTGCGATTGACGGTGCATTTCATTCACCGGCAAGGCCGATGGGCGCCGGCTCTGCAACAGCATCCGGCGCTGCGGTCTCGTCAATGCGCCACACTGTGACCGCTCCGCTGCGACCACGCAACTGGTAGGCGCCAAGCGATGCGGCGCCCACCGGCCCGATCCGCGAAACGGTCTCCTCGCTCGCAAGAATCACCACCTCCGCATTGGGCGCCACGTCCCGGCCAAGGGTCTGCAGGCGCTCGCACAGGTTTACCGCATCTCCCACGACCGTATAGTTCCAGCGATCGAGCGCCCCGACGTTGCCGACGACCGCCCGACCGCTGTGGATGCCGATACGCAGCCGGATCGGCTTGCCGCCAGCCTCGACGGCTTGCGCGTTTGCCAGCTTCACCTTCTGTGAAATGGAGAGGCAGGCGCGGGTCGCGGCCAGGGCGTGATCGTCGCGCGCGTCCGGCGCGCCCCAGAAAGCGAGCATGCCGTCGCCGACGAATTTGTCCACCGTTCCGCCCTCGGCCTCCACGGCCGCGACCAGCAGAGCGAAATGGTCGTTCAAGAGCTGCGCGGTTTCCGGTGCCGTGAGATGCTCCGAAACCGAGGTGAAGCCGACGATGTCGGTGAAGATGCACGTCAGGTCGCGCTCCTGGGCAACGGCAGCGCTGTCGACACCGAGGCGCATCAGCTTGCGAAACAGGCTGCGCGGCACATAGGTGTTCATCGCCTTCAGGCCGATCACCATCGCGTTGAACGCCTGATAGACCTGATCGAGCTCCTTGATCCGGCTTCTCGGCAAGGGAGCGACCTGGTCGAAGTCGAGTGCGCCGACATGTTCCGCGCGCCTAGCGATTTCCGACAGCGGCCGCGCCGCCCGGCGCACGAGAAGAATCGACAGCCCCAGCGCAATCACAATCGACACCAGCCCGACCACGGCAGACCCGAACAGGCGCCGCACCTCGCGCGAGATGCTGGATGCCTCGTAATACTGGCCCACCGTCCACACACCGGGACCGTAGCCGGCGATGGTTTTGGTCATGGACAGATAGTTGGGCCCGTCCTCAGGCGTTTCCAGATCACGCACATCGACGCCGGCGGCGCTCGCGCGGCGGAAATTGTCGAGGCGCGGGCTTGTCCTGAGGCGTTGAAGGGCGACATCGCCAAGTTCCTCGATCGTCGCCGGCAACATCGCCGGCCGGCCGTCGATCTGCGGAAGACGTTCCAGGTCCGAATGCGCAATGACCTCGTCGCCATCGGCAATGATGAAAACGGTCGCGAAGGGACCGTCGTCGAGCTGGCGCACCGTGTTTCCGATCTCCTCGGTCGAGACGGCGGCCGTGAGATAGCCGGACAGTTGTCCCTCTTGCACGAGCGGCACGGTGACATTCGCATAAAGCGCACCGTCGGACTCCATCAGCGGGCCCCAGGTCGCCGGCGCATCCATGCCGATTTCGGGAATACTGTAGCGCGATGCGACTTCCGGCACCTGCTGGCGCTGAAACGGCCAGAGCTTTCCCGTTTCCGACCGGTAGATGCCGAAGGCCTCGCCGTCGGGGCGGGAGACGACCAGAACATCAATGGCGGGATTGGCGTTGACGGCGGCGAGCAACACCGGGCGCAGCTCCGGATAGGCGGAGACGTCAAGCGGACGGTCGTCCATCTGGGTCTTCAAGCCGTTGACCGCACTTGCCGCAAGATCGAGGTGATCGCGCACCTGCCGTTCAAGAGCGCCGGTGGCCAGGACCGCCTTGTCGTTGAGGAGCGAGAAGGTGTTTTGAACGTTCGCGGTCACGGCAAGACCGAGCACGAGAAGCATGGACACGGTCAGCAGCGCGCCGAAAGCGGCGCCCACCAGAACGGTCATCGAGATCCCCCGCACGCGGGAGCGCCCATATTTTCTCAAACGCTTGATCATTCGGCGCGTCGATTCCTGCCCGTGCAGTCTTGAAAATCAGACGCACCTTACACCGGAAAGACGCACGGCGGCGACCCCGCCCGTCACGCGAGGGCAAGGGTCGGGGACGCGCATGCTCTCTCTGTACTCGCAGGCGACGGGCAGGTAAGACGGCAGATGAAACAGGAGCACCGGCGTGATCGACTACGAAGCGGAATACAACAACAGGGCGCTTGTGCCGGAGCATCCGGCGCTGATCGAGGGCTGGAAGCGGGATGCGGCCGCCTACAGGGCCGAGGCGCATTGCGATCTGGCGATCCCCTACGAGCTGTCGGAACGCACGACCTACGATCTTTTCCTGCCCGAAGACGGCATGCCCCGCGGCGGCGCCATAGCCCTCTTCCTGCATGGCGGCTACTGGCAGGCGCTTGATCGCACCTTCTTCTCCCACATGGCCCGCGGGATCGTGGCGCATGGCATTCCCTGCGCGGTGGCGAATTACACCCTGTGCCCGCAGGTCCGCGTCGGAGACATCGTCGAGGAAATCCGCCATCTGGCCGGCCACATCTGGGAACGCTACCGCAAACCGATTGTCGCCTTCGGTCATTCCGCGGGCGGGCACCTGACGGCCTCCCTGCTCGCCACAGACTGGGCGCAACGCGGCCTGCCGCTGCGCCTGGTGCCGGCGGGCCTGTCGATTTCCGGGGTCTTCGACCTGCAGCCGCTGATCGATACCTCGCTCAACGCGAATCTGCGCCTTGACCGCAAGGAAGCCATCGACGTCTCGCCGCTCGCCATGGTGGCGCCGTCCGGCACCCATCTCACTGCGGCCGTCGGCGGCGGCGAATCCAGCGAGTTCATCCGCCAGTCCCGCATCATCGCCGACATCTGGGGACGCGGCGGCGTCGACACGCGCCTCGATATTCGCGGGACAGACAACCATTTCACGGTGATCGCCCCTCTGGCCGATCCGCACAGCGATTTGACGCAGACCCTCGTCGCCATGACCAAAGCGATCTGCTGAGCGGCTGAGGAGCGACGCGGCCGACCCGCAAAACCACGATTGCCGCATGCCTCATCCCGTCGCCCGGCACCGGCCGGACACACGCGCCCGAGGATGCGAGCCGCAAGAAGGAGCCATTGATGCGCACGGAGACCCCTGCCCCGGTCCGCCTCGAGGACTATAGCCCGCCGAGCTTCCGGATCGACACTGTCGATCTCGATATCCGGCTGGCTCCGCGCGCCACAAGGGTCGCCGCGCGCCTGACGATCCGCCGTGCGGGCGATGCGCCGGCGGACGCGCCGCTCATCCTCGACGGCGACGAACTGACCCTCGTTTCGCTGGCGCTCGACGGCCAGGTGCTGGCCGCCGATCGCTACCGCGCGACCCCGTCGCGGCTTGAGATCGACAAGCTGCCCGACGGCCCGTTCCGGCTCGATATCGAAACGCGGCTCGATCCGGACGCAAACACCAAGCTGATGGGGCTTTACCGCTCGAACGGCACCTATTGCACGCAATGCGAGGCGGAAGGGTTTCGCCGGATCACCTATTTCCTCGACCGGCCGGACTGCCTCGCCGTCTACACCACCCGCATCGAGGCCCGGGCCAGCGAAGCGCCGCTCCTGCTTGGAAACGGCAATCCGGTCGAACAGGGCGAGGTGCCGGGAACGGACCGGCACTATGCGATCTGGCACGATCCGCATCCCAAGCCGAGCTATCTCTTCGCGCTTGTCGCCGGCGACCTCGCCTGCGTCAGCGACCGCTTCACGACCGCCGAAGGCCGGGACGTCGCGCTCAACATCTATGTGGAACATGGCAACGAGAACCATTGCGGATGGGCAATGGACAGTCTCAAGCGGTCGATGCGCTGGGACGAGGAGACCTTCGGGCGCTGCTACGACCTCGACGTCTTCAACATCGTCGCCGTCTCCGATTTCAACATGGGCGCGATGGAGAACAAGGGCCTCAACATCTTCAACGACAAATACGTGCTGGCCGACCCCGATACGGCAACCGATCAGGACTATGCCGGCATCGAGGCCGTGATCGCGCATGAGTATTTCCACAACTGGACCGGCAACCGCATCACCTGCCGCGACTGGTTCCAGCTATGCCTGAAGGAAGGCCTCACGGTGTTCCGCGATCAGGAGTTTTCCGCAGACATGCGGTCTCGCGCGGTCAAGCGGATCTCCGACGTGCGCCTGCTGAAGTCGCACCAGTTTCCCGAGGACGCCGGTCCGCTGGCGCATCCGGTGCGCCCGCGCCTTTATCACGAGATCAACAACTTCTACACGGCCACCGTCTACGAGAAGGGCGCGGAGGTCGTGCGCATGCTCAAGACCGTGCTGGGTGCGGCGGATTTCCGCAAGGGAATGGATCTGTTCTTCGAGCGCCACGACGGCGAGGCGACCACGATCGAGGCTTTTCTCGCCTGTTTCGCGGAGGCGAGCGGCCGCGACCTCAACCAGTTCGCGCTGTGGTACGAGCAGGCCGGAACGCCGTCCTTGCGCATCGACAGCGACTATGACGCGAATGAACAGCGCCTGACGCTCACCGTGGCGCAACACACGCCGCCGACCCCGAAGCAGAACGACAAGCCCGCCCTCCACATCCCGGTGCGGATCGGGCTCGTCGGACCGACCGGGGCGGAGCTCTCGCACGGGGCCGTGACCGGCGCGCAAACGACCGGCGACGTGGTGCATATCACCGCGCCGAAGCAGAAGGTCGTCTTCCACGACGTTGCGGACCGTCCCGTCCCCTCGCTGTTGCGCGGCTTTTCAGCCCCCGTCACCCTGAAGAGCGATCTCGGCGACACCGACCTCCTGTTCCTCGCCGCAAATGACGCGGACGCCTTCAACCGCTGGGAGGCCTTGCAGACGGTCGTCTTCAAGACCCTGATCGCGCAGACCTTCGCCGGCCCGCGCCAGCAGCCGCTCGAGATCGACCCGCGCCTGACCGCCGCCATCGAGGCGACCATGACGGACGATACTCTCGAGCCCGCCTTCCGCGCTCTGTGCCTGCAGTTGCCGGGCGAAGCGGATATCGCCCGGGAGATCGGAAGCAATGTCGATCCGGAGGCGATCCACCTCGCCCGCTCGCAGATGCGCGCCGGGCTCGCTGCCGCACTCGCACCGTCCATCAAGCGGATCTACGACGGCATGAAGGAGACGGCACCCTATGCGCCGGATGCGGCCGCTGCCGGTCGCCGTGCGCTGAAAAACGTCCTGCTCGAATATCTGGGCCATGCCCACGGCGGCGAATATGACGCCCTCGTGCGCCAGCAGTTCGACGCGGCCGACAACATGACGGACCGGCTCGCCGCCCTCACCGTCCTCGTGCACGCACGCCTTCCGGGATATGAGGACGCGCTCTCCGCCTTTGCCGACCGCCACGCGCGCACGCCGCTTGCCATGGACAAGTGGTTCATGGTGCAGGCCACGGCGCCGCGCGAGGAGACCTTGGCCGCGGTCAAGACGCTCACCGCGCATCCGGGCTTCTCGGCGGCAAACCCGAACCGCGTCCGCGCCTTGATCGGCGCCTTTGCCAGCGGGAACCAGAGCCAGTTCAACCGCGCCGACGGTGCGGGTTTCGACTTCATCGCCGACTTCGCGCTGGATCTCGACACGCGCAACCCGCAGGCCGCGGCCCGGCTGCTGTCGGCGTTCCGCTCCTGGCGGGCGCTCGAGCCCGGCCGCCGCGCCCGGGCACGGGCAACGCTTGAGTGCATGGCGCAGGCAAGCAACCTGTCGCCCGACGTGCGCGATATCGTCGACCGCTGCCTGCAATAACAGCGGGCGGCCAAAGGCCCGGAGACGGCGGACAACAAGCCTCTGCCGTCTCCACCGCCCCGGCCAAGACCAGACTCGCGATAGTTGTGTTTAAAGACCGATGCATTAACCTTTGATTAACTATATTTTTCTTGCCCAGCTCTGGACAAAATCAACGAATGCGATTCAAATAAAGTTGATTCGAACGCCTGTCGCGTTCTCGTTGCGGATACATCGAAACATCGGGAGCCATTACGATGGCGCGTGCCCTTGCAGGTTCAGCGTCCGCGCGTCGATTCGCGGAGCTGCTTCGGAAACAACGCGACGCCCAGTCGCTGACCGGACACATTCGCCTGCTGGCCCAACCGGCCTATCAGCGTCTCCTGACCGCAGAACCGTTCTTTCGCCGCGCCATTCCCGTTCTCTGCGTCGTCTTCATCGCCACGCTCGCCACCTATCGCGCCCTCACCCTGTCTTACGAGCATGAAGAGACCGACCAGCGGGCGCGCGACGACCTCACGATGATCGCAACGACCCTGGCCGCCCGCCTCGGCGCCGAGGAAGCCGACCTGCCGGAACAGGGGTTCCATACCGCACTGCAGGCGGCGCTTGCCGACAGCCTGCCGCCGCGCGCCACGAGCGACGCCCGCCGCATTCTGGTGGCCGACAAGGACGGCCGCATCGTTGCCACCGCGCCGCTGCGCTCCGACCTCGAAGGCCGCCCGCTGTCCGACCTTCTGGGCGTGGGCCAGCCGCTGACCGTGTTCGGCGCACGTGCCGGCGTACTGACGATCGCCGCCGACACGGATGACGAGGCCTATGCCACCGTGCACCATCTGGACGGACGTCTCGGCATGGTCGCGCTCATCCAGTCGAAGGACATGCTGTTTGCCGAGTGGCGCGCAGGCGTCTCGGCCAATGTCACGCTCTTCGTCGGCACCGCCACGGTGATGCTGATCCTGATCTACGCCTTCTTCGCCCAGGCAACCCGGGCCGAGCAGGCGGACCAGATCTACGCGGCGACACGCGCGCGCATCGACCTCGCGCTCAACCGCGGCCGCTGCGGCCTGTTCGACTGGGACCTGTCGCGCGGACGGATCTTCTGGTCGGCCTCGCTCTATGAAATGCTGGGCATGCCGCCGCGGGACGACATTCTCGGCTTCTCCGAGATCTCCGCCCTGACCCACCCCGACGACATCGACCTTTACGATCTCGCGGAATCGCTGCTGGAGACCGGGGAAACCACCGTCGACAAGCAGTTCCGCATGCGCCACGCCAACGGCGAATGGGTATGGCTGCGCGCCCGCGCCCAGGTGCAGAGCGAACCGGGCATCTCCGAACCGCATCTGATCGGCATCTGCATCGACGTCACCGAACAGAAGCAGCTGGCGGAGCAAAGCCGGACAGCGGACTTGCGCCTGCGCGATGCCATCGAGACGATTTCCGAGGCCTTCGTCCTGTGGGACACGGAAAACCGGATGGTGATGTGCAACTCCAACTATCAGACGCTGCACAATCTGCCGAACTCCGCCATCAAGGCCGGAACGCCCTATGCTCAGGTGATGTCGAGCGCCCGCCAGACGGTGGTCTCCGCCAGCCCGACGATCGGCAGCGACGGATCCGACCCCTCCTCTAGCTACGAGGCGCATCTCGCCGACGGGCGCTGGCTGCAGATCTCCGAGCGCCGCACCAAGGACGGCGGCTTCGTGTCGGTCGGCACCGACATCACCGCGCTGAAGCGGCACGAGGAAAAGCTGATGGAAAGCGAGCGCCGGCTGATGGCGACCGTCGCCGACCTGCGCCAGTCCCGCCAGAAGCTCGAGATCCAGGCCCAGCAGCTCGTCGAGCTTGCCGAGAAATATTCGGAAGAAAAGACCAAGGCCGAAGAGGCCAACCAGGCGAAGAGCGAATTTCTCGCCAATATTTCCCATGAGCTGCGCACGCCGCTCAATGCGATCATCGGCTTTTCGGAGATCATGGACCAAGGCATGTTCGGCCCGCTCGGATCGGACAAATACCGCGAGTATTGCAGCGATATCCACGACAGCGGCCGTTACCTGCTGAACGTCATCAACGACATTCTCGACATGTCGAAGATCGAGGCCGGCCGGCTGGAGCTGAAGTACGAGGAAATGGATTTCGGCGCCGTCGTCAGCGACGTCTCGCGGATCATCGCCTCGGCCGCCGACGAGAAGAACATCTCCGTCACCACCGAGACGGCCGACGATCTCCTGCTGAACGGCGACCGCCGGGCGATGAAGCAGGTTCTCCTGAACCTGCTGGCGAATGCCGTGAAGTTCACGCCCGATGGCGGAGCTGTCAGTCTCTCCGCCCAGCATTCGGGCAAGGGCGATATCGCGCAGATCGTCGTCGACATCCGCGACACGGGCATCGGCATCAAGCAGAGCGACATCGTGCGCCTCGCCAAGCCCTTCGTGCAGGTCGAGAACCAGTTCACCAAGACCCACAAGGGCTCGGGCCTCGGGCTGGCGATCGCCCAGTCGCTGATCAAGCTGCACGGCGGGTCGATGGCCATTCAGTCGACCGTCGGCAAGGGCACCTGCGTCACCGTGACGTTGCCGGTCCGTCGCCCGGCGACACCGCCGGTCGAGCTGCCGGCGGCCTGAATTGCGAGAGCGCGCGCGGCGGTTCAGTCGCCCGCCTTCTCCACCGGTCCGACGATCCGCGCGAAGGTTTGCCTGACCGCGTCCTGACAATCCTTCAACCGATGTTCCAGATGGCTGAAGTCCGGTGCCTCTCCGGCATGGACCAGAAGGTCGCGGACGCCCTTTGGCGCGGCGTCCGCCTTGAACGGTCCGTCGAGGGTCAGGCGCTGCACCTGGGTCAGGGCGTGATAGAGACGGATGGCGGGCAACAGTACCTCGGCATCGCCGGCGGACAGAAAACCGGCGCGGGCTGCGTTTTCCAGCGCCGTCTCCGTGGTCTGGGAGAGGACGCCGGGATCTGCCTCGGCATGCACGAGCTGCAGAAATTGCGCGATGAACTCGATATCGACCAGCCCCCCGGCAACCTGCTTCATGTCCCAGATGTCGGATGTGCCCTTCTCCGCCTCGATGCGCGCGCGCATCGACGCCACCTCTTGCGCCACCTTCGCCGCGTCGCGCGGCCGCGCCAGCGTCTCGCGGATCAACGCATGAATGCGCTCCGCGAAGGCGTCCGAGGAGGCGGCGATGACCCGTGCCCGCGTCAGCGCCATATGCTCCCAGGTCCAGGCTTCCTTGGCCTGATAGGCCTCGAAGGACGCAAGACGGGTGGCGAGCGGACCGGCGTTGCCCGACGGGCGTAGCCGGAAGTCGACCTCGTAGAGAAGCCCTTCCGCCGTCGGTGCGGAGAGCGCCGACACCAGTCGCTGGGTCAGGCGGATGTAATACTGGCTGGCGGCCAGCGGGCGCGACCCGTCCGTCTGGGCGGTCTCGTCCGGGTGATCGTAGAGCAGGATCAGGTCGAGATCGGAGGAGGCCGTCATTTCCCGGCCGCCGAGCTTGCCCATGGCGAGAACCGCCCAGGACCCGCCGGGCAGCCGGCCGTGGTTTTCCGCCACATGAGCGATCACATACGGCAGCAAGCCCTCGATGATCGTCTCGGCCAGGCGTGCCAGCGCCTCGCCGACCTGGTGGGCGGTCAACGTGTCCGACAGGAGCCGCAGGCCGATCAGGAACTGCTGCTCCTGCGCGAAGATGCGCGCACGGTCGAGCGCATCCTCATAGAAGCGCGCGAGGTCCAGCGTGCGGGCAAGGCCGGCCCGGAATTCCTCGGAGGTCGGCATCGCGCCGAAGAAGGCCGGATCGAGAACCGCGTCCAGCACATGCACGCGCTTGGAGACGACCTCGGCGAGGCGGGGCGCCGCGCCCATCACCGTCGCCAGCAGGCGCAGCAGTTCTGGGTTCGACCTGAGCAGCGAGAACAGCTGCACGCCGGCAGGCAGCTTGGACAGGAACCCGTCGAAGGAAATCAGCGCCTGATCGGCATTGTCGGTGCTTGCCAATGCCGCGATCAGCACAGGGTGCAGCTCAGTAAGCCGCTCGCGCGCTTTGGAGGAGCGCACCGCCGGATAGCGCCCGAAATGCCAAGCGCGAATGATCTTCGCCGCCTCCTTCGGCCGGGCGTAGCCGAGCCCGCTCAGCGTTTCCAATGTTTCGGGATCGTCGTCGTCGCCGGTGAAAACGAGGTTGCCGAGGTCGGAGGCGAGCTCCGGCTCGTTCTCGAACAGCGCCGAATAGTGCCGCTGGACCGTCTTGAACCGCGTCCGCAGATCGGTCTCGAATGCCGTGAGGTCGGTGTAGCCCATCAGGCGCGACACCCGCGCGCGGGCGCTCTCGTCCGCCGGCAGGATATGGGTCTGCTCGTCGTTCACCATCTGGATACGGTGCTCGACGTTGCGCATATAGACATAGGCCTCGGCCAGTTCGTCCCGCGTGTCCGGCGTGATCCAGTCGAGATCCGCCAGCGTGCCGAGCGTGTCGAGCGTGCGCCGCCCGCGCAGTTCGGTGATCCGGCCGCCTGCGATCAGCTGCTGGGTCTGGGCGAAGAACTCGACCTCGCGGATGCCGCCGCGCCCGAGCTTCACGTTGTGGCCGGCGACCGCGATCTCGCCGTGTCCCTTGTGCACATGGATCTGGCGCTTGATGGAATGCACGTCGGCGATCGAGGCGTAATCGAGATACTTGCGCCAGATGAAGGGCACGATTTCCTTCAGGAAGGCGTCGCCGCAGGAAATGTCGCCGGCGCAGGCCCGCGCCTTGATCAGCGCGGCGCGCTCCCAGTTCTGACCCAGGCTCTCATAGTAGACGAGCGCGCCGGGGATCGACATGGCGAGCGGCGTCGCGCCGGGATCGGGACGCAGCCGCAAGTCCGTGCGGAACACATAACCATCCGCCGTGCGGTCACCCATGATCTTCACCAGACGCTTGGTCAGGCGGACGAATTCCACCGGAGCTTCCGCCCCGCCCCCCATCGGCGCCAGATCCGGATCGTAGAGCACGATCAGATCGATGTCGGAGGAGTAATTCAGCTCGAAGGCGCCGTATTTGCCCATCGCCAGAATGACGAAACCGGAGCCCTCCTCCGGGCGCATCGCATCCTTGGGAACGAAGCGGCCGCGGCGCTCCAAATCACGCAGGCAGAAGCGGATCGCGGCGGTCAGCGCCGCATCGGCAAAGCGGCTGAGACCGCCGGTCACCGCATCGAGATCGATCGCCTGGCCGATGTCGGCGAGCGCGAGCGTCAGCGCCAGATCCTTTTTCAGATCGCGCAGCGCACGCATCAGACCCGCCTCGTCGTCCACGTCGAGCGCGCGCGCCTCCGCGATCAGGCGTTCGGCGCGCTGACGCGGCGGCGTGGTCAGGATGGTCGCAAGGCGCTCGGGATCGGAACAGGCGAGATCGCGCAGATACGGCGCATTGGAGAGCGCCCCGGCCAGAAAAGCACGGGCGCGGTCCTGCAAGCCGGCATCGGCGATCGCCTCCAGCGCCGGCGCGAGATCGGCCAGAATGACCTCGCCGGCCTGTCGGTCGGCCGGTGCCGGTTCCACGGTCAGCGCCTCGATCAGAGACCGTTCGCCCGCCGTTTGGTCGTCAGCCGCCTGTGCGTCCGTCTGCTCGCCCGTCACGCTCATCTACCCCGTTTCCCCGTTTCCCGGATGCCCCGCCAGCCGGCAGCCGCAGTTCCGCACGCAATCCCGGATGCGCATCCGCCAACACCAGACGCCCGCCATGCAGCCGCGCGACCGCGGACACGAGGCTCAGGCCGAGCCCGGACCCCGGTGCATTGCGGCTCTTCTCCAGCCGCACGAAGCGGTGCAGCACGCGCTCCTTGTCGGCATCCGGGATCCCGGTTCCGAAATCGCGAACGGCAAGCACCACCGTGTCGCCGTCCCTGTATCCCTCAAGCGCGACCCTGACACCGCCGTCATCCGGGTTTTGAGCGTATTTCAACGCATTTTCAATGAGATTCACCAAAGCCTGCACCAGCAGCTCGCGGTTTCCGCAAAGCGTCATCCCCGTGCCGGCGTCCAGCTCAAGCCGGCCTCCCTGATCCTCGACCACCGGGGCATAGAGCTCGCCAACCTCGGCGATGAGAGTGCCCGCGTCAAAGGTTTCCTGGACGGCATCAGAAGACCCCGCCTCGACGCGCGCGATGCGCAAGAGCGCGTCGAAGGTGCGGATCAGCGTGTCGCAATCCTCGATCGTCGCCTCCAGCGCCGCGCGCGCGGGCGCATCCGCATCCTGCTGGCGCAGCGCCTCCTCGACCCGATTACGCATGCGCGTCAGCGGGGTCTTCAGGTCGTGCGCAATGTTGTCGGAGACATCCTTGAGGCCCTGCATCAGCGCCTCGATGCGCTCCAGCATGGTGTTGAGGCCGATTGCCAGGCGGTCGAACTCGTCGCCGGTGCCCTCCACCGGCAACCGCTCCGACAAATCACCCGACATGATCCGCCGGCCGGTCGCCGCCATGGCGTCGATGCGCTTGAGCACGCGCCGGCTGACGTAGATCCAGGTCACCAGACCGAGACCGGCAAGCACCAGCAGCCAGAAACGCATCGCCTCGACCAGCAGCGAGCGGAAATACTGCTGCTCCTGCAGATCCCGCCCGACCAGAAGGCGAAAGCCGCCGGAAAGCTGGAACACCCGCACGAGCGCCTCGCGCTTGTCGCCGCCGCCGAGCGGCGTGTAGCTCACCCGCTGCAGCTCGCCGCTCTCGCCGGCCAGCACGCGCTCGTCCAGTCCCTCGACGTTGCCGACGAGCTGGTTGGCGGCAAAATCCGTGACGAGATAAAGGCTTGCGCCGGGCCGCCTCGAGCGCGCCTCGACGGAGGCGACCAGACCGCGAATGCCGGCGATGCGGTAGCGGTCGGCCAGGCCGACGATCTCCGCATCCACCGTTTCGACGATCTGCTCGCGCAGCACCGTCGCCGTGTTTTGCGACAAATAGACGATCACCGCGCCGGAGGCGAGCGAAAGCGCCGCCAGATAGATCAGCGCAAGCTTTATGGCCGTGGTGCGAAACAATTTAGCGAGCGGTGTCACGGATCGTGTACCCGGCGCCGCGCACCGTATGGAGAAGCGGGCGGTCGAAATCCTTGTCGATCTTCGCGCGAAGCCGCGAGACGTGGACGTCGATCACATTGGTCTGCGGATCGAAGTGATACTCCCAGACATGTTCCAGCAGCATCGTGCGGGTCACCACCTGCCCGGCGTTCTGCATCAGGTATTCCAGCAGCTTGAACTCGCGCGGCTGAAGCGGAATGTCGCGGCCCGAGCGGGTGACCGTGTGGGTGAGCCGGTCGAGCGTCAGGTCGCCCACGGTATAGCTGGTGTCGATGTCCTGCTGGCGCGGGCGCCGGCCAAGCGCCTCGACGCGGGCGAGAAGCTCGGAAAACGCATAGGGTTTGGGGAGGTAGTCGTCGCCGCCGGCGCGCAGTCCGGTGACCCGGTCGTCGACCTGGCCAAGTGCCGACAGCACGAGGACCGGTGTGTGATTGCCGTCCGCGCGCAGGCCGGAAATCATCGAGAGACCGTCGCGGCGCGGCAGCATCCGGTCGACCACCAGAACGTCATAGGGTGCGGAGGACGCCAGTTCGTAACCGGTCTCGCCGTCGGCCGCGTGGTCGACCACATGGCCGGCCTCGCGCAGGGCCTTGGCGAGATAGTTGGCGGCTTCGGTATCGTCCTCGACAATCAGGATTCGCATCGGCTTCTTCACATCGCGTTGCGCAGCGGTTGCTTGCATATCACCGTCGGGGAGCGCGGTCTAATCGCGCGCCCGCGACGCCAAAGCCCCGGACCGTATCACCGGTCCGGGGCTTCGTTGCGTTTCAGGCGCCGGGTGGCGCCGGCTTTCGCCCCTTGAGGACCCGCGTCAGCCGCGGGCGACCGGGACCGCCACGAAGCGCGTGGCGTTTTCGCTCTTCACCCGCATCAGGACGGCCTTGCGGCCTCCCTCGCTGGCGCCGAGCACGGCACTAGCCACATCGCCCGGAGCGTCGACCTGCTTGCCGGCGACCTCGAGGATCACGTCGCCGCGCTTCAGGCCCTTCTCCGCGGCCGCGCTGTCGTTCGCGAGATCGGTGATCACCACACCGCGCTCGCCCGCGCCGACCTTGCTGGCGGAGGCCAGTTCCAGGCCGAGGCTGTCGACGAAGGCGGTTGCCTCGCCGGTCGGCTCGACCGCCGCGGTGACGCTGGCCTTTTCCTGCAGGCGACCGAGGGTCACGTCGACGCTCTGCTTGCGGCCGTCGCGCCAGATGCCGAGCTCGACCACGGTCTCCGGCGGATAGCCGGCGATCTTGCGGGCCAACTCACGCGGTCCGTCGATCGCCTCCCCGTCGACCGTCAGGATGGTGTCGCCGGACTCGATCCCGGCCTGCAGCGCAGGGCTGTCGGCCTGGGCCTCGGCAACGATGGCGCCCTTGGCTTCCTCGAGGCCGAGGCTTTCGGCGATGTCGGCGGATACCGGCTGGATCTGTACGCCGAGCCAGCCGCGCACCACCGTTCCGTCGTCCTTGAGGTCGGCGATAATGTTGGTCGCCGTCGACGCGGGAATGGCGAAGGCAATGCCGACATTGCCGCCCGACGGCGAGAAGATCGCAGCGTTCACGCCGATGACCTGCCCCTTGGTGTTGAAGGCGGGACCGCCGGAGTTGCCGCGGTTCACCGGGGCATCGATCTGGATGAAGTCGTCATAGGGACCGGCGCCGATGTCACGGCCGCGAGCCGAGACGATACCGGCCGTCACCGATCCGCCAAGACCGAAGGGATTGCCGACAGCAACCACCCATTCGCCGACCACCGGGGCCTCCTCGGCGAATTCGACATAGGTGAACTCCGTATCCGCATCGACCTTGAGCAACGCCAGGTCGGTGCGCTCGTCGGTGCCGATCAGCCGCGCCTCATACTCGCGTCCGTCGTCGCCGACCACGGTGAATTCGCTGCCGCCGGCCACGACATGCTCATTGGTGACGAGATAGCCGTCCTCGGAGATGAAGAAGCCCGAGCCCTGGCTTGAGGCACGGCGCTGCGGACGCGCGTCATCGCCGCCCGGCTTGCCGCCGAACTGCCGGAAGAAGCGCTGAAGCGGATGATCGCGGGGCAGATCCTCAAAGCCCGGAATGCCCCGCCCGCGCGAGGACATCATGCGCGGGGTCCGGTCGGAGGTGACGCGGACGCTGACGACGGCGGGCTTCACCGCCGCGACGACCGGCGCGAAGCTCTGCGGCGCGGCGGCGTCGACCCGCACCGGGTCGGCAAGGGCGAATTGTCCGGGCACGACGGTCTGCGCCGTCAGGCCGCCGGCAAGGCCGAGCGCCAGCGCACCGACGACGAGGCCCCTGCGCCCACCGCGCGGCAGACGGCGAATGGCTGCGGGAATTTTCTTGGTCGACATGTTTGGTCTCCACGTCTTGGTCAGGAACATCAAGCCGGGCCGGCCTGAGGGGAAGTGGCTGCCCGGGTGTCACCTGAAGATATGGACCATGTCGCCTTACAGCCGCCTGTCGAAGCGATTAAGCTTTGGTAATGTTGGCAGGCCACCACCGCCCGACGGATAGAGAAGCGGCCGTGTCAGTCCCCGGCCGCATCCCCATCCTGCGTGACAACGGCCGCGCCGGCCTCCAGCGTTTGGTGAACGGGACACTTGTCCGCGATCTCCAGCAGGCGGGCGCGGGTCTCCGCGTCGATGTCGCCGGTGAGATGCAGGATCCGCTCGAAGCGGTCGATCCGGCCGCCACGGGCGCGGGCATCCTCGGCGCAGTCGGCACAATCCTTGGCGTGAACCTTGGCATGGCGGACCGTCGTGCCGATCCGCTCCAGCTCGATGCCCTTGTGCTCGGCATACATGCGCAGCGTCATGACGGTACAGGCACCGAGCGCGGCCGCGAGATAGTCGTAAGGAGACGGCCCGCTGTCGAGGCCGCCGACGTCTTCCGGTTCGTCGGCCAGCAAGCGATGCGTGCCTGCCCGCACGAGCGCCTGGAACTTGCCTTGCCCCGTCTCGGTAACGACAACCCCCTCCGCCGTGCTGTCGTCGGCCTGGCTTTCGGCCGGCGCGAGATAGCGGCTCGCCCAGGCGGCGATGACATCCGCCGCATAGGCGGCATCACCGGGATCGCTCAGCAGATGGTCGGCGGTATCGAGGGAGATGAAGCTCTTGGGATGTTTGGCGGCCACGAAAAGCGCCGTCGCATTGTCGATGCCGACGACCTCGTCGCGCGGGGCATGCAGCACCAGAAGCGCCTTGCCGAGCCGTGCCACCCGGTCGCGCACCGCGTGCTGCGACAGGTCGTCGAGAAACTGCCGCTCGATGGTGAAGCTGCGCCCGGCAAGCGTAACGTCCGCCTGTCCGTCCTGGCGGATCGTCTCGAGATCGGCATGGAAATTGTGGACCACGTGATCGGCATCCGCCGGCGCGCCGATGGTGGCGACCGCCACAGTCTCGGGAATATCGGCAGCAACGGCAAGCACCGCCGCGCCGCCGAGCGAATGGCCGATCAGGAGGCTCGGCGCCTCGTAGTTGGACCGCAGGAAGTCCGCAGCCGCCAGAAGATCGGCGAGATTGGAGGAAAAATTGGTGGAGGCGAAGTCGCCCCCCGACCCGCCAAGGCCGGTGAAATCGAAGCGAAGCACCCCGATGCCCGATGCCGTCAGCGCCTGCGCGATGCGGCGCGCCGCGACCACATCCTTGGAACAGGTGAAGCAATGCGCAAACAGCGCATAGGCCCGCACGGGGCCGTCCGGCAGATCGAGCCGGGCGGCAAGCTCGGCTCCCGCATGTCCGGCAAAGGTCAGTCGGATCGGCTTGGCAGTCATTCACGCATCCCCGGTTTTCTGGCGCAGCAATAAGGCGCCGCCCCCGTCATGTGGGACGGCGCCTTCGAAATGTCGAGCCGGAGGCTTGCGCGCCATCGCCCCGGCGCGCGGCGACATGCGCAAGACCCCCCTCAGCGTCCGTCGGCCTGTTCGGCGAGAATGCGGTCGAGTTTCGCCTGTTCCGCATCGCTGAGCGATGTGGTCCGCGTCGTCGCCAGCGTGCGCGTGCGCCGTCGCGCCGCGACCAGCAGCGTCCCCGCGCCCACCAAAAGGGCGAGAGGCGCCACCGCCCAAAGCAGGACCGTGTTCCAGGAAAAGCGGGGCTTGAGCAGGACGAACTCGCCGTAGCGCGCCACCAGATAGTCGATCACTTCCGAATTGCTGTCGCCGGCGACAAGCCGCTCGCGCACCAGCACGCGCAGGTCCTTGGCGAGCGGCGCGTCGCTGTCGTCGATCGACTGGTTCTGGCACACCATGCAGCGCAGGTTCGCAGACAGGTCTCGGGCGCGCTGTTCCAGCACCGGATCGTCGAGGATCTCGTCGGGGGCAACGGCCCCCGCCGGCAAGGCCGCGAGAGCAATTGCCAGCCCGGCGAGAATCGCGAGAACGATGTTGCGCATTGTCACTGCTCCTATTCCGCCGGGACGGCGCGCATGCGCGCCGGGCGCGGGGCGCCGACCCTGAGGCGGCGGTCGAACAGCGACAACACGGCGCCGAAACCCATCACCAGGCAGCCGAGCCAGATCAGTGTCACGAAGGGCTTGTGATAGAGCCGGATATCGGCACCGCCGTCGGCGTGAACCTCGCCGATGGAGACATAGACCTGCGACAGGCCGAAGGTCACGATGCCGGCCTCCGTCGTCGGCATGCGCCGCGCTGTGTAGAGCCGCTTGGCCGGATCCGCTTCCGCGACCTTCACACCGCCCTTGAAGATATCGAAATGACCGACGTCGTCGATGTAGTTCGGTCCGGTGCGACGCACGAGTCCGCCGAAGGCAAGCTCGTAATCGCCAATGGTCACGGTCTCGTTCGGACGGATCGTCAGGACCTTTTCTTCCTGGAAGGCTTCCGTGGCGACGATGCCAAGCATCACGACGCCCATGCCGATATGCCCGAAGGCCGCGCCCCAGGCGGAGCTCGGCAGACCGAAGAGCCGCCGGAACCCCGTCGACATGCCGACATCGGCGAACCGCGCACGCGAGAGGATTTCGGCGACGGCTCCGGCGATCACCCAGACACCGGCGCCGATGCCAAGGGCCGCCAGGATCTGCTGCGGCCCCTGGAACCACACCACCATCAGCGTTGCCAGCAGGGTCAGGCCGAAGGCGCCGTAAAGGCGCTGGGACACGGCATAGATGTCGCCGCGCTTCCAGGCGAGCAGCGGCCCGAAGGGCATTGCCAGCAGGAGCGGGATCATCAGCGGGCCGAAAGTGAGGTTGAAGAACGGCGGTCCGACGGAGATCTTCTCGCCGGTAACCGCCTCCAGGGCCAGCGGATAGAGCGTGCCGACGAAGACGGCCGCGGCCGCGACCGTCAAGAGCAGGTTGTTCAGCACCAGCGCGCCCTCGCGGCTGACCGGCGCGAACAGGCCGCCCTGCTTGAGAAGCGGCGCGCGCCAGGCGTAGAGCGCCAGCGATCCGCCGATGAAGACGACCAGGATGCCGAGAATGAAAGTGCCGCGGGCCGGGTCGGTTGCGAAGGCATGCACGCTGGTGAGCACGCCCGAGCGCACCAGGAAGGTGCCAAGCAGCGACAGCGAGAACGTCAGGATCGCAAGCAGGACTGTCCAGACCTTCAGCGCGCCGCGTTTTTCCATGACGATGGCGGAATGCAGCAGCGCCGTGCCGGCAAGCCAGGGCATGAAGGAGGCATTCTCCACCGGATCCCAGAACCAGTAGCCGCCCCAGCCGAGCTCGTAATAGGCCCAATAGGAGCCCATGGCGATGCCGAGCGTCAGGAACAGCCAGGCAAGCAGCGTCCAGGGGCGCACCCAGCGCGCCCAGGCCGCATCGACGCGCCCGAGGATCAGCGCCGCAATGGCGAAGGAGAAGGTGATCGAGAAGCCGACATAGCCGACGTAGAGCAGCGGCGGATGGATCGCCAGGCCGATGTCCTGAAGGATCGGGTTGAGGTCCTGCCCCTCCAGCGGCGGCGGCGACACACGGATGAAGGGGTTCGAGGTGACCAGCGTGAACAGCAGGAAGGCGGCCGTCACCCAGCCCTGCACACCCAGCGTCGTCGCCCGTAACTCGGGCGGAATGTTGCGGCCGAAGGCGGCCACGAGCGCACCGAAGAGCACGAGGATCAGAACCCACAGCAGGAGCGATCCCTCGTGATTGCCCCACACGCCGGTGATCTTGAAGAGGTCGGGCTTTGCCGAATGGGAGTTCTGCACGACGTTCAGAACCGAGAAGTCCGACGTGACATAGGCCATCATCAGCGCGGCGAAGGAAATCCCGACCAGAAGGAACATCATCGCCGACACGGGCGGTGCGACGGCCATCATCCGCTGGTCGTGGCGCAGCGCGCCCCAGATCGGAACCACCGACTGGACGAGGGACAGGACGAACGCGAGAATCAGTGCGAAATGTCCGACTTCAACAATCATTCCGGTCCATCCTTCCAGCTCTCGGATCACGCGCGTCTGCGGTCGGCATCAAGTCTAGGGCTTCCGGCGGGCGGAAGGTCAACCTCCCCTTGCGGCATCGGCCGCACGGCAACGGTGGCGCAGCCCCCCGTCGAGGTCAATTCACGCGCCCGGCATCGCGCCTATTGCTCGCCCTGCCACACGCCCTTGCCCTTGAGCGCATCGGCGACTTCCTTGGGCATATAGTTCTCGTCGTGCTTGGCCAGCACATTGTCGGCCCTGAAGATCCCGTCCGGGGTGAGCACCCCTTCGGTGACGACGCCCTGCCCCTCGCGAAACAGGTCGGGCAGCAGCCCGACATAGACAACGTCGACCGTCTCGACCGTGTCGGTGACGGAGAAGCGCACCTGCGCGTTCTCGCCGCGCTGCACGCTGCCTTCCGCCACAAGCCCGCCGAGGCGGATCCGCTGGCCATCCGGCAGCCCGCCGGCGACGATATCGCTCGGGCTCTGGAAGAACACGATCCGGTCGTTCAGGGCGAAAAGGATCAGGCCGACGGCAACGGCAAGCACGCTGCCGGCCGCGGCGATCATCGTAAGGCGTCTTTGTTTGCGCGTCATGTCAGTCCCGGTGCGATCCCATCATCGAAGCCCCCACGCCCCGTTCGAAACATCATGATCCGACGCCAAGCTCGCGCGCGAGGGATTTCACCTGCGCCACGGCCGCGGGATCCTCTTTCAGCGCCTCTTCAGCGCGTGTCGCCGTGTCGCGCAGTCGGTCGGCATCGCCGAGCACCGCGACGGCGCGCATCAAACGCAGCCATTCGTCGGTCGAACCGCCCTCCTCGGACAGGCGCGTGTCGAGCCGGTCGACCATCGAGCGGATCATCGCCGAGCGGTCCTCGGCGGTCATCTCGGCGGCGGCGGCGATGTCGTCCCGGTTCGGCCCCGGCGCGGCGGCCACCGCCGGTGCGGTCTCGACGCCGAGTTTCGCCAGTTCGACGCGAACCGCCTCGGCCCAAGCCTCCCCGCCCTCAGCCTCGTCGAGAAGCGCCTGCCATGCGGCGATCGCCTCGTCCTTGCGGTTTTCCTGGGTCAGGGCGAGCGCGAGAAAAAAGCGCGGCTTGATCGCGCTCGGGTCCAGCGCCACGGCGCGCTCGAAGGCCGCCCGGGCCTCCGCGCCGACGATGCCGTTGTTGGCGATCACCAGCGCCTCGCCGCGGTCGGTCTCCCGGCGCTCGGTGGATCCGAGGATGCGGATCGCCGCGGCATAGGCCGCCGCCGCATCCTCCGCGCGCCCGAGCCGCATGTAGGCCGGCGCGATCACGTCCCATCCGCGCCCGTCGGACGGCTCTTCGGCCAGCCGCTGCTCGACCCTGGCAACGAGATCCGGCAGCGAGCGGTTCTGCACCGGTTCCTGGAGACGGGCCTGAAGCGGCTGGTCGGGAACATCCGGCGAGCCGATGACCGAGTAGAGGCCGATGGTTCCAAGCGGCACCGCGACGAGCGCCAGCGCCTGAGCGACCCGAAGGCCGATGCGCGCGCGCGGACGCGAGCCGGCGTCCGCCGTCGGCGTGTCCGGCGCTTCTTCCCCTGCGCCACCGGCCGCTATCAGCCGGCGGGCGATTTCCGTGCGTGCCGCCTCCGCGGCCTCCTCGGAAATCAGGCCGCGATCGAGGTCGCGGTCGACCTCTCCGAGCTGGGCCTTGTAAACCTCGACGTCATAGGCCGCGGTTTCGCGCTGCTCCCGACCGGAACGCGACAAGGGAACCAGCACCGAAAGCGCCGCTGCAACCGCCAGAACGGAGAACACAATCCAAATCATCATGACGGGCATATAGACCGCGACTTGCGACGTTCCGCAAGCAAAACCGGACTGTGACAGGGCGTCGCGGGTGGGTGCGCCGGATCAGCTCGCGGCGGATTGCTTCTTGGGTTCGGTCGCGAGCGCGGCCTTGCGGCTGCGGCGCAGCTGATCGGCATACTCTTTGCCGAAATAGCTTTCGCACAGGCCGATCGCCGCATCGACGGCCACCAGATGGGCCTTTCGCTCGGCGCCGGCCTTTTGCGATAGCTCCGAAAGCAGCGCGCGGGTCTTGATTTCCAGCGACTGATCGAGGGCGGTCCGGGTGCGGGCGGTGATCTCGTTCACCGCGAGGCTGTCGGCGGCGTCGCGCATCTTGTCGAGCAGCATCATGCCGCGATGCGCCTCCTCGATGGCCGCGGTGTCGGTTTTCGGCTCTCCCGCCTCGTCGAGCCTGGGGACCAGCAGCGCACGCCGGACACTGCCGGTCATGGCTTCCAGTTCCCGCGTGACCAGGGCGGAGACGGAGCGGCGGGTGACCGCCATCCGCTGCTGCCATGTGCCGGATTCGGCAAGGTCGTAGTGGCGATCGATGGTCTTCATCAGCCGGCAATAGGCGTTCAGCGCCTCCGCGAGTTCGGCGTTCGAACAGGCTCCGCAGGCAATCGCCGAGAAGCGTTCGGCTTCGGAGAACGCCATTTCGGCGAATATCGCATAGGGCGACGCGGCCATCTTCTTGATCGAGGTGGAGCCGGCAAGGCTCGCCGTCAGCGCCAGCAGCGTGTCGGCAATCTCGACGCGGCTCAGCACGATGGAGGCAATCAGCGGCGCCTGTTCGCCATGCCGGTCCATCACCGCCTTGATCCGCAAGAGCGAGGGACTTCCCGCCTTGAAATCCCACTCCGTGAGGCGGACCGGCAGGCTTTCGCGAAGCCCGTCGAGCCACGGCCGCGCGTTGAAGGCTGCGAGAATATCGTGAAGGTCGCGCAGTGCCCGTTCGCCGCCGACAAGCATCGCGATCTTCTGGTGAACCCTGTCGCTGGAGTGCGCTTCCGCCAGTGTTTCCGCGACCAGCGGCATCGCCTGCTCGCGCAGGTCCTCCGCAAGGGTTTCAACGGTCTGCGGTTCGGTCTCCATGCGCATGGAGACCTCCTCGGCGGACCCGAACGCCTTAGGCGCAAGGTCGCGGGACATCCAGGTCCAGATCAGCGGAAGACTGGAGCGGTTGATCCGGCCCGGCACCTTGCCGGACAGACCCTCATTCGCCAGAAGGTCCTCGATCGGTCGATAGAACGCTCTTTGCAGCCGTCCGCCGCGCGGTTCGCCGTCGAGCACCAGCGTGTCCGCGGTGCGCACGGCATTCAGGCAGGCATCGAGAATCAGGTCGAGATGCGGGTCGTCCGAGCCCTGCGAGCGCGCGTGCTCGAGACTGCGCAATAACGTCCGGATCGCGCGCGGAGACAGCGCGTCCAGATAGGACTTGATCTTTAACGTCAGTTGATGCCGGTCAGGCATTGGGTCCGCTCGCAACACAGGCGTAATTACAACTCGGCGGAACGGTCGCAGAAAAGGATTAAACAAGTGTTGGCACGGGCTTCCGGCGGTGCGCGCTCGGAATTTGCCGGAGCGTCAGCCGACGGGCTGCGGCACAGGCGTCAGGTGATCGGCTGCCAGGTGCCGGCCTCGCCCCGGCAGGCGGCGCCACGCAGCGAGCTCTCGCGGTCGTCGATCAGGATGATATGCGTGTAATCGCGGCAAACGATGTTGTTCACCTGGTAGTTCGGTCCGGTAACGACCCGGCCCCTGGCGCCGCTGGTGCGGTTGCGCCATTCCACGGTCTCGCCCGTACGATCGACAGCGAGCGCGCCACGCAGCGCGGTGGCGGCGGCGCGGCGGTCCGCATCGGACATCGCCTGCCCGGTTTCGGTCTTGAGAAGATCCGCCAGAGCCCGGTCGGCTTCCGACTGGGGAACAGCGGACGCGCTGAACGCACTGCCGAACAGGCCGTCCCCGACGACAACAGGTCCGGTTGTGCCGGTGCCCTGCGAACTGGCGCAACCGGCAGCCAGAGCAGCAAAGCCAACAGCCAGCACAAGCCTGAACGCGTTCATTCCAACTTCCCTATCCATACGGGGCGGCCCGATCCGCCTCCGACCGCCATCGTCTGTGTTTCCATGTCCCGTTTCCATCCGTGAAAGCCACGGAAGCGACCGGGGGGAACGCACCCCGATAATCTTCAGGATCGGGGAGAAATTACATGCATTTGTGGCCGAACTGCGTCTCACGATCCGCCTGCGGGTCACGTCTGCGAAATGCGTGGCGTAGCGGCATCCCCACCCTCCAGCATCGGCAGCACCAGCGTCGCGCTTAGCCCGCCGGCAGCCGAAGGTGACAGGGTGAACTCCCCACCGTAAAGAGCCGCGAGATCGACGACAATGGACAGGCCGAGCCCGGTTCCCGGCACGGTTTCGTCGAGCCGCCGGCCGCGCTTCAGCGCTTCCGCGCGTTCTTCCGGCGAAAGTCCCGGACCGTCATCCGTGACGCGAATCGCAAGCCGTCCGGCCCCTGGCCCGTCGAGGCGTTGGAGGGAAACCTCGACCCGCGACCTTGCCCATTTGCAGGCGTTGTCGATCAGGTTTCCGGCCATTTCCTCAAGATCATGCTCCTCGCCGCGAAAGCGAAGCCCCGTCTCCCCGGAGAGCGTTACGTCGACGTTACGCTCGCCATGGATCTTCGCCATCACCTTCACCAGCCGGACAAGCACGGGGGATACCTCGGTGGACACGCCGATGACACGGCGTTGTGCGGCCATGCGCGCGCGTTCCAGGTGATGATTGACCTGCGCCCGCATCACGGCCGCCTGTTCGCCGATCTTGCGCGCGTCAGGACTGTGACCGGCGCGGACCTCGTTGAGGATCACGCTCAGCGGCGTCTTCAGCGCATGCGCGAGATTGCCGACATGGGTGCGGGCGCGTTCGACCACTTCGCGGTTGGACCGCACCAGGGCGTTGAGCTCCTGCCCCAGCGGGCGAAGGTCCGGGGGAAGATCTTCCTCGACGGTTTCCGCGTCTCCGCGCCGCACGGCGGCGAGCGAGGCGCGAAGGGCCGCCATGGGGCGCAATCCGATCCGCACCTGAAGCACGATCGCGCCCACCAGCCCGATGCCGAGAACCAGAAGCGTCAGCGCCACCTGTCCGGCGAAGGTCGCCTCGCGCTCGCGCAGCTCCTGCGTCTCGCCGGCGACGGCGATCCGGTAGGCCGCGGCCTCCGCGAAGATGATGCGCCTTTGAAGAACCCGCAGTTCCGCGCCACGCGGACTGACAATGACAGAGCGCAGCTCGCCGTCCACGGGGAGATCCGGCAACTCCAGCCGGTCGCCGAACAGGGAGAGGGAGGAAAACAGCACTTCGTCGCTGCGCGCGTCGAGCACGACCCAGTACCAGCCGGAGGCGGGCAGGTCGAAGCGCGGTTCGCCGAGGTTGCCCGGCTCCGCCGGCGCGCCCGGCGTTCCGCCGGCCATCTCCCCGACAATGGCCTTCACATAGACGTCGAGCCGTGCATCGAAGGCGCGCTCGCTCGCCTCGCGATAGAGCGCGACCAGCACGAAGCCCGCGATAAAGATGGCGATTGCCGACCAGATGGCCGCGACCAGGATCAGCCGCGCGGCCAGCGAGCGGTTGCGCATCCAGCCGGACAGCCGGCCGGCGTTCCCCACCGCCTGTTCAGCCATCCGCCTCGCCGATCCGGTATCCAAGGCCACGCACGGTTTCGATCAGGCCGGTGTCGAATTTCTTGCGCAGACGCCCGACAAAGACCTCGATCGTGTTGGAATCGCGGTCGAAATCCTGATCGTAGAGATGCTCGATCAGCTCCGTGCGCGACACGATGCGGCCCTTGTGATGCATCAGATAGGACAGCAGCCGGAATTCGTGGGAGGTGAGCTTCACGGTCGTGCCGTTTTCCGTGACCTTGCCGGCGCGCATGTCGAGACGCACCTCGCCGACGGCGATCTCGTTGCTCGCATGACCGGCGGCACGCCGCAAAAGCGCCCTCAGCCGCGCCACGACCTCCTCCATGTGGAAGGGCTTGGCAACATAGTCGTCCGCGCCGGCGTCGATGCCGGCCACCTTGTCCGACCAGCGATCGCGCGCGGTGAGAATCAGCACCGGCATGGTTCGTCCGTCGCGCCGCCAGCGCTCCAGGACGCTCAGGCCGTCGAGCACCGGCAGGCCGAGGTCGAGAACCACGGCGTCATAGGGTTCGGTGTCGCCCAGGAAATGGCCTTCCTCGCCGTCCTTCGCGCTGTCGACGACATATCCCGCCTCCTCCAGCGCCTCGCGGAGCTGACGGTTGAGGTCGTCGTCGTCTTCCACAACAAGCAGTCGCATCTTCGCGAAAAACCTCTTTCCTCAAATTTCCGAAGTCAGCGCAGGACCCTGCCGCTCTGGGCATCGACCACGCGCGTGTCGACCCGCCCGCCGCTCAGGACCGAAAGCACATAGACAAGACGCCCGCCCTCGCGGCACAGGTCCGCCCGCACGATTTCCCCTCCCACGGCCCCGGCGACACGGCCGAGCGGCAGCGCCTGGCCGCTGGAGACGGCGGCCCGTGCCTGCGGCTGGCTGAGACATTGCCCCTGCGCGGTCACGGGCTGCGCAAGTGCCAGCATCGCGAACAGGACAACGGCCGTCAGCGCCGGGCGGGAGGCTTTCAGAAGCCGGAAGGAAGGGTGTGTGTGCATGTAGGTTCCGTACCGGGTTTCGTGTGAATAGCACATGAATGACCCTTTCAAGAACCCGTAAGCCGACAGCGAATTCAGCCATCGCCGGCTCAGGCGTCCTTGCCTGCCCCTCGCCCGACCCGGGTTGCCCGCACAGCGCCCTGAAGGCCGTCGACAAGAAACAGCGACAGGAGGATTGCGCCCGCCCATTCATCGAGCGGCGACGGCAGGGCGGCAACATTCCAGGAGAAGGAGAAAATGCTGTCGGCGATCACCGCCGTCCACCACAGGCCGAGCGGCACCACGAACATCAGCCGCCCCAGGCGTGCGGCGGTGAAAAAGCTGCCCTGTTCCGCCAGCAGCACGGCGCGGGCATGGGAGCGGGCCTCCATCTCGGAGCGGATCGCCGTTGCGGCGAGATCGGCCGAGAGACGCTCGCTTTCGCCACGCGCTGCGATCCGGCGGTCGAAATGGGCGAGCACCAGGCGCAGAAAAGGTCCGGCGAGCCATTGCAGGAGCAGGGTCATCGCCGCCCCTCCCGCCAGGCCGGCGGACCGGAGGTGACATGGCGCAACACGATGTTGGCGATATTCACCCCGACCACCAGCCAAAGCGCGATGTGCGGCGGCAGATGCGCGCTCCAGTCGACGTCGGCGAGATAGCGCAGGATCTCCAGGAGAATGACGCTCGATGCCGCGCCAAGGTTGAGCAGCAGCGTTTTCCAGCCACGCATGGACGTTCCTTTCGGTGTTGATGGTTCGGGGAAAACGGAGGCGTCAGCGCGGCGATCCGCGCCAGCGCCGCCAGGCGGCGCGCACGGCGCCAAGGAGCGCAAGCCCCACTGCCAGCACCCCGGCGAGACGGGACGGGCGGCGCGCCGGGGAGCGATTCCCGGCTGTCTCGCGAAGGCGGCGTTCGGCCGCCGCGCGGGTCCTCGGTCCGAAAATCCCGTCGACGGCAAGCGGCGGGGTGTCGCGCTGGAAGGCGCGGGTCGCAGCCGCAAAATCGGCCTGCAGGTAGCCCAGCGCCCGCAACATGCGCATCGCGCTCTCTTCATCGACCGTCGCATCCGCCGGCTCCCGGGGCGCTTCAGCGCGGTCAAGGCCCGGGAACGTTCCAGTGCGCAGCAGATGCGCCTCCTCCTTGCGGCGACGCACCAGTCCCGGCAGCTTGCGACCGCGCGCGGTGTTGTAATTGGCGCTCAGGATCGCGGCGGCACGGGCCGGATCTCCTGCCGAGAGCGCGCGCGCCCAGCGCCAGGTCAGCGCCCGCGGGCCAAGGTTGTAGGCGACCGAACAGGCGGCATCGAAGTGATGCTGCGGCAAGGCGCCGAACCGGGCGGTAACGGCCGCGCCGTATTCCTCGTCCACCAGCCGTTTCAGGATCACATCGGCATCGGCGCGCGAGATCGCGTCGCCCATGCGCAGTGCCCGCCCGTGCCGGGTCCGCCACCAGGCGGCAAAGACCCGGCTGCGCATGGTGAAGCCGTATCCGATCGTGAGAACGCCGACCGGATCCCGGTAGGCGGTCGACACAAAGCCTTCATGCCCGGCGATGAACGCCAGACCCTTGTCGCTGATTTTCATGATTGTCTCCCGATGGCCGGGCCAGGATGCAGCCCTCACGTTCACACGATGAAGTCCGCGCGCGCCTCCAGTCCCGGACCGACGACGTCGGAGATCTGGCGCACCCGCAATCTGACCAGGGATTGCGGAGCTCCGAAGACGGAGAGTTCCTCGGCGTCCGACAGGACGACGGATGGGGCCGCCACCTCCCGCGACCAGACCGTCAGGCCGCCGGCGTCGAGCAGCTCCGCCAGATAGGCCTCGCGCGCCTCACCGAGCGGGACATCGACCGTAGTCCAGGCATCGCCGCCGGTGCGCGTGCGCCGGATCCAGGAAAAGGCGATCCCGCTGCCGGCGATCCGCTCGCCCGCGAGATGCACCGGCGCCAGGGGCATCAACGCCCGCGCCCGCCAGACATGCGCCAGGTCCTTGCGCGCCGCACTGTCGAGCGGCAGACCCGCCGGCAACACCGCATAGGTGAAGGGCACGCCGATTTCGTCGAGCGAGGGCGGCAAATGCGCGACCGCTTCATCGAGCAGAACGCCGCGGGAACCGGCGGGAACCGGACGGGCGGCAGCACGTTCGGTGCCCAATAGCCCGCGCAGCAGCATGCCAAGCCGGTAGCGGCGCGGGCCGATCAGTTCGGCGCGCTGAAACTGCAGCACCTCCACGTCCCCGTCGGCGCCGACGATGGCAAGCGGGTTGGCGCCGCCAAGCACCTGGTCCTGCGACACCTCGGAAAAGGTGCCCGAGGAGACCTCGACATCGACCTCGCTCACCCGGTCCCAGCGCGCCACCGGCCCGGCCAAAAGGGGCGTCAGGGTTTCCACCAGAAGCGCGGGGGCGGTCAGCTGGGCATGATACACCGGCGCGCCCTCGCCACGGACCCGGTAGACATCGACCGCCCCCGGCCAGGGCGCGGCGAAGGCGGCCATGCGCGGCGCGGCGTCCTGCGCGTCGCCCGGCAGTGTCGGCAGATCGAGGATCAGCACATCCGCCGCGCCGGTCGCGGCGATCACCGAGCGCGGGCGCGCCTCGCCGCCAAGGCTTCTGGCGCGCAATGCGACCGGGGCCCGGGCCGCGCGGGCGCTGACGCGGCGCGCAGCCCCCTCCTCCACCGCCTCGATAAGGTATTCGGCATCTCGCCCCCGTCCGGCGGAGGGATCGGCGGCAAGCGTCACGACATCGCCGGGTTCAAGCTCCAGCCGTCCGGGCGGCAGGGAGAATTCGACCTCCTCGCGTCCGCTCCAGCGCGCGAGCAACAGCTGATCGGCAAGCGCCGCCGCCAGGGCCGGGTCGAGGGCGCAGGCGAGATCGATCTGCTCGACCCGCGCGCTGTGCCCTTCCCGCCGCTTGGAGGAAATCACATAGCGTCGATGCCCGCGCGCCGCGTCGCGGGCAGCGATGCGGATTTCAGCCGGAAGGTCCGCATCCTGGGAACGCCGGACACTTGCCGCCGCCGCATCCCGCTCGACGGCCAGATCCGCGTTGTCGAGACGCGCGACAGGCGGGCTCCAGCGCGGCAGCACGGCAATCTGCGGACCGCGATCCACGGCGACCGCGCCTGCCGCATCGAGAAGCGGCGCCAGCACGTTCCTGAGCGCTTCCGGTCCCGGGACGGCGGTGCCATCCAGGGTGCCGGCAATCTCGCCAATGGCAAAGAGGCTTGCCGGAATGTCGAAGTCGGCGGCAAGCGCGCGCGCCAGGCCGGCAACGGACACGCTGCCCAGGCGTCCGCTCAGCCAGTGTCCGGCCCGCCAGTTCACGCCGTCGGCCCAAATGTCGGTCTGGCTGGGAAAGGCGGGAAACGGCCGCGCGTCCCATGTCCACAAATACAAGTGCCCCGCATCGACCATCGGCTCGCCATAGACCGGCGACACCGGGTTGTCGCCCGCCGCAATCTCCGGGTGCGCGCCGGTCCACCAGCCGAGCACCGTTTCCAGTGCGCGCCGCTGGATGAGATCGTCGCGCCCGCCGTTGGAGAAGCGCGGCCATGCGGCTTCCGACGACTTGGCGTCGAAGAACAGGTTCGGCTGGTTGGCGCCCTTGTCGATGGCCGGCACGCCGAGTTCGGTGAACCAGATCGGCTTGGACCGGGGCACCCAGTTCGTGGCGATGCCCGTCTCCACGCCCGCCTCCCGCTCGATATGGGGGTTCGACCACCAGCCGGCGAGGTCCTTGGCACGATAGACCCAGGGCTTGCCGTAGGCGCCATCGGTGATCGGCGTGCGGATGCCGGCCGCGCGCGCCGCATCGTCGGCATAGTACCAGTCGTGGTCCTCGCCGCCGGCAACGCCCGCCCGCAGCATCTCCCGGTCGTAGGGATTGACGTTGCCGTCCGGATCGCCGCCATCGCGGGCATCGGCTAGCGGGAAATAGGCGTTGATCCCGACCGCATCGATATTGGCATTCGCCCAAAGCGGATCGAGGGGAAAACGCAGATCCCCGCCGCCCGGCTGATGGGCGCCATATTCGCTCCAGTCCGCCGCATAAGTTACCTTTGCGCCCGGGAGCACGGTCTTGACGTCGGCGGCAAGCGCCTTGAGCGCATCGACGAAGGGATGGACGCCCGGCGCCGCGCTCAGCCTTGTCAGGCCGCGCATTTCCGACCCGAGCAGAAAGGCATCAACCCCGCCGGCCACGGCGGCGAGCCGTGCCTGATGCAGGATGAAGCGGCGGAACGACCATTCCGCCGGACCGGCGTAGCCAACCCCCTGCGCCTGCGGGAGAAAATGCGCGACCTGGGCCGTTCCGGCAAAGGCCGCGACCTCGCTTGCCGCCGCCGCCGTTCCCTCGGGCGAGCCGGCAAGGCCCGGCGCCAGCGACGCTGTGATCCTGCCGCGCCAGGGGTGGGCGGCCTGTTCGCTGCCGCCATAGGGGTCGGGCAGGCCGTTTCCCGCCGGAATGTCCATGAGGATGAAGGGATGCAGCGTGACCTGGAGCCCGCGGGCGTTGAGGTCCCGGATCGCGGCGATCACGCTCGAATCGGCCGGCGTTCCGCCATAGGCCGGCCGTCCCGCATGCAGGCTGACGGTCGCGGCCGTTCCGGCGGTTTCGCCGGAGACCGCCCACACCGCCCCCTGCACGCTCGAGCCGGCGGTTTCCACGCGCGGCCGGATCGAGCACGACCCGCAGCGCAGATCGTCGCCGAACCAGGAGACGACAAGCGCCACCCGCTGCAGATTGGGGCAAACCGCCTGCAGTTCGTCGATGGAGGCGGACCAGTTGCTCGGACCGTGGGCGATGTGGCGATTGACCGTTTGGCTGACGCCGGGGCGCACGGTCCGGGTCACCGGCTCGGTCGCATAGACGAACTCGCCCGCCCCCGGGATCACCGTCATCGCCCGCACCATCGGTTCCAGCGGCTCGACCGAGCGGATGATCTCGAAGGTCAGTTGCGGCAGGCGGTCGCCATATTGATCCAGCGGCAGGCGCTCGAAAACGGCGTAGGCGGTATTGCGATAGGCGGGAGACGGTCCCTGCAACACGGCAATCAGCGGGTCCGGCTCCTGATCGGGCGTGCCGTGATAGAAGCGGACGGTGACGCCCTCCATCTCCATCGGCTTTCCGTCGGCCCAGATCGCGCCGACATGGCTGACCGGCCCGGCCGCCAGCGCGACGGCAAAATTCGCGTAGTAGCGATAGCTGCGGGTGGTCGTGCGCGGACCGCCGCCACCGCCCTTGCCGCCGCTCGTTTCCTCGCGCACCTCCTCCTCGAAGCGGGTTGCCCAGATGATCTGGCCGGCCAGACGGACGCGGCCGTAGACCATCGGCAGGCTTGCGCCCTCGACGGAGGATTGCACGGAGAGGTCCTCAAGCCTGCGGCCCTCGATCCTGCGGGTGGCGCCGAAAAGGCTCTGATCGAGCGCATAGCCGGCGATCGCCCCCGCCGCCTGCCCGAGGAGCGCCCCCGCGCCGCCCAGCAGGGCGCCGCCGATGGCCTTGCCTGCCGCCGCCAGTACTAGGGTTGCCATGGGTCCACCTCGGGAAAGAGAAAGGCTGCAACGATGCGCCGCCGCCAGGCGGGCACGAGCGGGCTTTCGGTCACGCAAAGCCCTTCATAGGCATGGATCATCTTCGCCGGGCCGCTGAGGATCGCGGCGTGTTTCACCAGCGCGCCGTCGCGCCAGCGAAACAGCAGCAGGTCGCCGGGCCCGGCCGCATCCGGCGCGACCTCGCGCATGTGCCGGCCCGCTGCGGCGAGGAGCGTGTCCGCGCCGCCCTCTTCCGCCCAGCCGCGCGTATAGGGCGGCGGGCGTTCCGGTTCCGCCCCGTAGAGCGCGCGCCAGACCCCGCGCACCAGTCCCAGGCAATCGGCGCCCGCGCCTTTGCAACTCGCCTGGTGGCGATAGGGCGTGCCGATCCAGCCCCGCGCCTCGCGCAGGATGCAATCGCGTGTGACCATGCTGGTATCTCCCGTGTACCGCTCCGCGCCGCCGGTCAGTCGACCAAGGGGCCGCCGTCATTCTCGGCAGCACCGCGGCTTGGATAGGCGAGCGCGAAATCCGCGCCGGGCATATGCGGAAAGCCCTGGAAGTTCTCCGTGTTGGAGAATTTCCCGGTACAGGTGGCAAAACGCTTGTCGCAGCCGGCGGTCAGGCGCACGGCCGAGCCGGGCGCCGGCAGCATGGCAAGCGGGGCCAGCAGCGCGAGCACCCGCACGGCGCCTTCGAGACGGTCGGCGACAATCTCCCCGGTCATGCCGGCATGCGGACCATCGACGATTTCCAGGCGTCCGCCGGCGAACCAGTCGGTCTCGGAGCCGCCGATGCCAGCCACATTCAGAGCCGCGCCATCGATGGCGGACTGTACCGTGCCCTCCGCGCGAAACCCGCCCGCATCGAGATCGACCCGGCAGCGCGCGTCGCCCAGATCGGCATCGCAAATGTGGGAGAACACCCGCCCGCGCGGCTGGTCGAAGAGATGCGCGAGCCCGCGCAGCTCGGCGCGAAACGCCTTGCCGGAGCGGGTCACCTCGCCCACCTCGGCGCGGCGCATCAGCACGCGGGCCTCGGGGTCCTGCCAGTCGACCGCGAAAACCTCCACCGCCGCACCGTCCCACAGCCCGCCGGCAAGATCGCCGTCGGAAATCTCCGGCGACGACAGAATGCCGGCGACCTCCGCGCTTCCCGAGGCAAAGTCCGGCTCCAGCGTGGAGGCGGTCGTCTCGAACCCGAGATCGGGGCGGAACGTTCCGCCATCGAAGGCGATCTCGCGGTCATGGTCGGTGAAACCGAACACCTTGCCGTCGCGGCGGGTGATCCGCCAGCAGGTCGCGCGGGTGGTGGCGGCGCCGGCAAACCGGGCCGCCGTTTGCGGTGACAGTGTCTTCATCGGATCTCAGGCCTCCGCGTCCGGGTCGACTTCGACCAGCGGGATCGTGGGAACGCGCCCGGCCTCGACATGGGTCAGGCCGAGTTCCAGCCGGTCGGTGTCGAAGCGCACCGGCACGTCGAAGCGGAAGCCGGCCGTCACCTCGACCCCGGCGGCCGGAGGTCCGGCGACAAGCGTCACGATGCCCGTCGCCGGATCGCAGGTGAAATCCGTCGTCTCCACAAGTTCCACGCCATCAAGAGCGACGCGCACGCTGCCGGCGACCGGTTTGGCGATCGGCCGCTTGCGGGTGAAATCGCCGCCGCCATAGGTCTTGGCGAGCGCAAAGCTCGACGCGACCCCGTCGGCGGTGGCCAGAAAACAGTCGAGCGGGGTCACCGTGTCGCCGGTCGCGGCGGAGGTGTTGTCGAAGGGATCGCGGAACCGGAACCCGTAGAGGCGGCCGTGCATGCGCTCGAAGAAGGCCGCCACCGCCTGGAGATCGGCCAAGGACCGCACGCCGGTGCCGGCATCATACCGCCGCCGCGACCCGGCCCAGCGCGCGTTGCGGGTTTCCGCGCCCGACGCCAGCGCCACGACCTCGGTGCGCCATTGCGGCCCGCCGGTCGCGCCGAAGGCTATCCCCAGCGGAAACCGTTCCTCCAAGAATGCAGGCATGTCTAAGCCTCCCGGACTTTGCTAAACCGCGATCGCCCTGTGCAAAAAATGTCGGACGTCCGAGCGGTTTGATCTTGCTCAAAGCGCAAGCGTCCCTCGTCGCGCATTGTTGGGCTCAACAACGGAGGTATCCCCTACATGAGTCACGTTCCCCACGAGCTGCACGAAGAGTTCCCGGACAAGGCCGATGCGCTGCATGCGCTGAAGCTTTCCAACGCGCACTTCGCAAAACTCGCGGATGAGTATCATGCGGTGAACCGCGAGATTCACCGCGTCGAGACGGACGTCGAGCCGGCGTCCGACGAGGCTCTCGAAAACCTCAAGAAGAAGCGCCTGCATCTGAAAGACGAAATCGCGGCTCTCCTGGCCGCTGCCTGAAACGCCGGCGCCTGAGCCCCTCCTCTTCAGGCCCGACGTCAAAGCCCGCGCCGTCCCCGTCCGACGGCGCGGGCTACCATTGTCTGGATCTGCGCTTCCGAACGCGCGAAGCTTTCCGCATCCCGCGTCTCCACATTGAAGATGATCGGCGGCATCGCCGCCGCGTTTCCGGCCCCGCTGACGCCCAGCCGTCCGTGCGCATCCCGCGCCAGCGGCAGGATCGCCTCCGCGCCCGCCTCCCCCATCAGGCCGACCGACGCACCGCCTCCCGCCGCATTGCCGAGCGGAAAATAGGTCGGCGACGCCACGACGCCGCCCTTGGCGAAGGGCAGGATCCCCGGTCCCGGCGACAGCACGCTCGACGCCAGACCCGTTGCGAGACTGCCAAGTCCCTGCGCCAGGCCTTTTTCCAGCTGACCGATCGCCGTCTTCAGCGCCATGTCGGAGAGCGACAGCGCGATGGAGCGAAACACCGCATCCAGCGCCTTGCCGTTCCTCACCGCCTGGGTGAGGCCAACCGTCAGCGCGGATGCGATCTGTCTTGAGGCCGTATGGATGTCGTTCATGGTCCGCTTCAGGTCTTCCGCCTCCTTCGCGGGCAGATCCAGCGGGGCGTTCATGTCCTCGGTCATCGCAGGTCTCCATCGGGAAAGCGGCGCATCAGCGCCTCAAGACGGTCGCGCGACAGCAACGGGCCGCCGGCGGGCGGACGCCCGAACGCGGCCGCGATCTCGCGCGGGGTGGCCGCCCACATGGTCTTTGGCGACCAGCCCAGCGTGACCAGACAGACCCGAAAGACGTCGGCCCAGGGAAATGCCGCGGGCGGGGCATCACCCGCGGCGCTCAAGGGTTTGCGGGACGCAGCGCCTCCGGCGCGCCGCTCGCCCCGCCCTGATCGCCGCAGAAGGTGACCTGAAGCAGCCGGGCCGCCACACGGGTGAGCGCGGGCAGGCCGCCCTCGATCTCCATGGCGAGAACATCGGCGTCGTCGATGTCCTCCCCGGCGCCACGCAGGCCGGCGCCGATGATGCGGGCGAGATCGCTTGCGGAAAACCGCCCCTGCCCGAAGCGCTCCGCCAGGGCGGAGAGATCCGTGGCTGCGAAGGCGCTTTCCAGCTCGGCCAGCGCGCCCAGCGTGAGCACGAGCGTGCGGCGCCGGCCGCCGAGAACGGCGGCAACCTCGCCGCGGTGCAGGTTGGCCATGGCCTAGCTCCCCGCAAACGTCAGTTCGCCGGCGGATTCCAGCGCGATCTCGTAGGTGACCTCGCCGTCATGGGTGCCGGAATACTCCAGCCCGACGATCTGGAAGCGCCCGGTGATCGTCCCGAAATCGGGCACCACCACCTGCCAGTCGCGGATGATCCCGTCGAAGAACAGCCCGCGCACGGTTTCATCGGCGCTCGCATCGCGAAAGATGCCGGATCCGGACAGACTCGCAGCCCGCGTTCCCGCACCTTGCAGCAATTCGCGCCAGCGGCCGGCACTGTCGGCATCGGTGATGTCGACGCTTGCCGCATTGAGCGCGATGCGCCGCGCCCGCAGGCCCGCCACCGTGACGAATGTCCCGACACCATCGGTGTCGCATTTCAGCAAAAGGTCCTTGCCTGCCTGAGCGGCCATCGCATTCTCCCCTTTTCACATGACTTTGCTTTGGGTTGGGTCCGGTTCGGAGGCACGGCGCCCCTCAGGCCGCCGGCTCGGTGACGATCCGGACGCTCAGCCGCCCCCGCCATCCACGCCCGTCGCGCTGGCGCTCGCTGCGCATTACCGGGTCGGAGACATGCACGAGGCGCTGCGCCCCGACGGTGGGACCGAGCTCGGCCAGCACGTCGCGGATCGCGGTCAGCACCGCGCTGACCTCGCCGCGCGCGGGCTTTCGCGAATAGGCCAGCACCTCGACGATGTGGCGCTCGCCCTCGTCCGGCGTGGCGGCAAGCAGCCGCGTTTCCACCGCGCCGAGATCGACGAAGGGAATGGCGGCGCCGCGGGGCGCGCCGTCGTGGACCCGGTCCGCGCCGATCACTGCGGTCAGCGCCGCATCGGCGCGCAGCGCGGCAACGATCGCACCGCGCAGATCTGCCTGGGCACTCATGCCGTTTCCTCCTCAAGCACGCATGTCACGAGGCCCGAGCGGCGGCTGGCATCGTCGACCGCCAGGACGCGAAACGCGCGCATGCCCTCGGCGAGCCGCCAGCCGCCGGCGATGGCGGTTCCGCTGCGCAGCCGCGCCACATGGGTCGCGACACCGCCGAGGCGCCCGCTCACCTGCCGTTCGGCAAGGCTTGCCGGCGCCAGCGCCACGAACACCAGCCCGACGTCGGTGAAGACGGTTTCCGCCTCCCCGTCCGCCGCCTCGATCCGGTCGGGCCGAGACAGCCGCATCGCCCGGTCGAGTTCGTCCGCCGCGCTCACAGCCTGAGCATCCGGTAGGGCGCAAGCAGCGCCGACCAGCCGGCCGGCACGCCCGCCGTCGCAAGATTAAAGCCGGCCGCCCGGCCGTCGAACCAGTGAGCGACCAGAACAAGGATCGCCTGCCGGAGCGGTTGCGGCACGGCATTGGCATCCGCGCCATAGCCGGCGGTGAATTCCACCTCGATGCCGTTGAAGCCGGAAATCGCGGCCGGGGCTGCGGCGGCCACCCGGAGCCGCGGCGGCTCCGCCTGTCCGTCCAGCCGGTGGTCGGCGGCGGCCAGCGGCACCGGCAGCCCGTCGCCGTCATAGACCGTGATGCTGTCGACGGACTGCACCGGACCGACGGGCAGGCGGATGATGCGCCCCGGCGGCCAGGCATCCAGATAGAGCCGCCAGCCCTGGGTGAGGAGTGCCCGGCGCGCGACGCCTTCCAGATGCTGGCGCGCCGCCGCAATCAGGCGCGAGATCAGCAAGTCCTCTTCGGTTCCGCTCACCCGGAGATGGGCGCGCGCCTCTTCCAGCGTCACCGGTTCGAGCGCCGGCGGGGTCGTCACAATCGCCGTCATGGCGGTCCTTTCCAACAGGATGGCGGTTAAAGGAGCACTTTCGGAAACCGGGAGCCCGCCCGTGCGGCGGGCTCCCGCACCCGGTCAGACAGAAAAGGTCAGGTGGAGAAGGTCAGGAGCTTGATCGCGTCGAAATCCTGCACCCCGCCGCCGACGCGCTTGGTCGTGTAGAACAGCACGTAGGGCTTGGCCGAATAGGGATCGCGCAGGATGCGCACGCCCGTGCGGTCGACCACCAGATAGCCCCGGCGGAAGTCGCCAAAGGCGATGGCCGGCGCATCGGTCGCGATGTCGGGCATGTCCTCCGCCTCGGTGAGCGGGAAGGTCATCAAGGTGGCCGGCGCGCCCACGGTGGCCGGCGGCTGCCACAGATAGTTGCCGTCGGCGTCCTTCATCTTGCGCACCACGGCCTGGGTGCGCCGGTTCATCACGAAGCCGGCGTTCTGGCGGTAGCCGCTCTTCAGCGCATAGACCAGATCAATCAGCGTGTCGCCGGGGTCGGTCACGGGGAAGGCGCCGGCCACCCCGGTGGTGAGCTCACCCAGATTGCCCCAGCTCCAGGAGCCTTCCGCCACGCGTGGATAGTCGAGAAAGCCGCGCGGCTTGTTGACGCCGTCGCCGGTGACGAAGGCCGTGCCCTCCTGTTCGGCGAAGGCCAGTTCAACCTCCTCCGCGATCCAGGCATCGACGTCGACGGCCGCATCCTCCAGCAGCGACGGCGTCGCGGCCGGCATGGCGTAGAGCTCCATCGTCGGGAAGGAGAGCTCGGAAAGCGTCGGCGCGCCGGTCTGCGGACGGGCGGCGGTTTCCGCGACCCAGCCCGACTGCGGACCCGAGATCGAGAACGGCTTCTTGAAGACGCTGGACGACACCTGACGCGCACCGGCGATGGCGCGGATCGGCGAGACGCTCGCCATGCCGCGCAGGATCGCGGTCTCGGTCTCGTCCGGCACCAGATAGCCGCCGTCGGGGTCGGAGCCGACCGAGAGCGCCTTCTGTTCCAGCGCGCGCAAGCCGTCTTCGCGGCCCTTGCGCATGTAGGACACGAAGGCGCCCTTGTGTTCCGCGGCGAGACCGTCGGCGGGTTCGTCCGGGCCTGCGCCGCGCGGCGGCCGGGCGGATTTCAGCGCAATGGCGTCCAGCCGGCGCTGCTGGCGGTCGAGCTGCGCGTCGATGCGCGCGAGCTTGTCCTGCGTCAGGGGATCGACGGCCCCGCGCGTTTCGATCTCGGCGAGACGTTCCTCGTTGGTCTCGCGATAGGCGTCGAAGGTGGCGCGCATGTCGTCGAGCTCGGCGCGATGTCCTCCCGCAGCAGTGGCATGGGTGACGGCCTTGGTCTCGGGGACGCCCGTCCCGGCTTGGGAAAATTCGGTAGGCATGGTCGAAGGATCTCCAGTTTCATGAATGCGACCGGCGCTTCGGCGGTCAGGAGCGAACCGCGCGCAAGGGCGACACGGCGGCGGTGCCGGGCACGTCGAGACGGGCGCCCGGATGCAGCGGGAAGGTGACGAGCGACACCTCCCAGAGATCTATGTCGAAGACCCGCCGCACCCCGGTCGTCGGGTCGCGCCGGGCGCTGCGGGTGCGAAAGCCGATGGACAGACCGTCGAGCGCGCCGCCGGCGAGAAGATGCGCCGCCTCCGCTCCGGCGGCTGTGCGGGTCAGCAGGCGTCCCTCGACGCGCAGGCCGCGCGCGTCCTCGAACGCCCGATCCCACACGCCGATGGGCTTGGCCGGATCGTGCTGCCAGAGAAAGCGGATGCCGCTGGCGCCCCGCTCCGACAGGCTACGACGGAACGCACCGCGCACGACGAGATCGCGCGCATCGTCGGGCGTGGCGAAGAGGCTGGCATAGCCGCTGACCGCGACGCTCTCCCCCGCAAGGGGCGGACGGGCACTCACGCGGCGTGCGCGCCGGATCGGGCGCGCCGGCTCAAGAGCGCCGCCAGGCGCGCGGCAAAATGGGTGAAGATCGCGCGGTGGGCGGGGTGCGGGGCATCGTTCGCGCGCATCAGCATGCGCACGCTCTCAAGAGGCTGAACTGTCATGGATCTCTCCATTGCGGCGCGGACGCGCCTGTTGGCTTTGGCCAGCGGCGTCAGGAATCGAAGTCGCTGAACAGGCGGTTGAGGCGGGCGATCGCCTCGACGAAATCGTCGAAGCGCTTGTTCGAACGGATCGTCTCGCGCAGGCTCCAAACCAGCAGGCTGGAGGCCGAGCTTGCCCACAGGAGCAGGACCAGATGGGCAAGGTCGCCCTTGCCGGCGATGGTCTCGACAACGGGCTCCATCATGTCGGATCCGCTTCCGGCGCCGTCCCGGGCGCGCCCGTCGCGGGCTCCCCACCCTGCGGCTCCGCGCCATAGCCGACGGCGATGCGCTTTTCCGCCCGGGTCAGGAAGCTTGCCTGTTCGAGCCGCGCCCACAGGCCGGCGCGTTCGCTGGACAGCGCCTCCACCTTGTCGAGATCGGGGGCAAGCCGCAGCGGCCGCGCTCGGTCGGGCGACAGCCAGCGCGCCAGCGCCTCGCCAACGCGCGACGACAGCGGCAGGACGGTCTGGCGCCAGAAAGCGCGATTGGCCTCCTGATAGTTGGAGTAGGTGTTGTCGCCCGGAATGGCGAGCAGCATCGGCGGCACGCCGAAGGCGAGCGCGATCTCGCGCGCCGCCTGGTTCTTGGCGGCGATGAAATCCATGTCCCTCGGGGTCAGCCCCATCGGTTTCCAGTCAAGACCGCCTTCCAGCAGCAGCGGCCGTCCGGCATTGGAGGGACCCTGATAACCGTCCTCCAGTTCCTTCTTGAGCCGGTCGAACTGTTCGTCGGACATGTTGGAGGCATCCGGCCCGCCATAGACCAGCGCGCCGGAGGGCCGTGCGGCATTGTCGAGCAGCGCCTTGTTCCAGGCGCCCGCCGCATTGTGCAGGTCGAGGCTGACCTGCGCCGCCTCGATGGGGGCAAAGCCGTAGTGGTCGTTGAGCGGGTGGAACACCTTCAGGTGCAGCACCGAATGGCCGCCGTCGCGCGCATCGGCCGAAAGCCGGACCGTGCGCCCGGCGACCGTATAGTCATAGGCCTCCGGCCAGCCGTCGCGTCCGAGCACCACCTTCACCCGGTCGGGGCGCAGGGCGTGCAGCTCGCGCAAGGTGCCCTCCACCGAAACGCCCTCCAGATAGGCGTTGCCGGCGACCAGCAGGTGGCCGTAGACCTCCTCCAGGAACGCGGTGCCCGACGCCATCTGGTTCGGTGCGGCAAGCAGGTCGAGCGCCGGATGGCGGTCGAGTTCGCGCTCGCCGTCGTAGAGCACGAAGGGCACGCTCGCGGCCGCCTCCGCGATCATGCGGACCGCGCGATGGACCACCGGATTTCGGGCGTAGCCCTCGCGGGCGAGTGCGGCGTAGTCGCGCGGCGTCCACACCGGGCGGCCTGCCCCGTGAAAGGCCAGCAACGGTCCGGCGCGCGAGGCCTTTCGCTCCTGCGGCGCGCGCAGAACCGATTCAAACATGGTTCGCAACCCCATGATCGCTCTTCCTTTTTTGCAATGTCTTGAGAAACCGATTCCGCGACTTGAAGTGCGCAGCCAGCGTCTTGAGAAAGGGATTCAGATGCTGCGCAGGCGCGGCGTCCCACCGGCCTTCAGCGCCAGTTCGTGAAGCGCGTAAACGAGCGCGTCGAGCCGGTCCGGCGAGCGTCCGTTCGACAGGCCCTCGCGAGTAAAATCCGTCATCTCGTCTTCCAAATCGGGGAAGGCCCCGACATGGCGCACCCGCCCCTGCTCGTAGAGCATCGCCACCGGTTCGGCGCGCAGCCACTTGCCGCGCCGCGCGCGCACGGCTCTCACCAGAACGCCCGGGTCGACGCCGGCGATCACCGCCGCGACCATCTCGCCGCCCTGGTTGACCTCGGCGACCAGACAGTCGGCCTCGAGATCGCGCCAGAGCGCCACGGCGGCGGAGGCCCAGCGCGCGGGCGCCGCCGCCCCCAGGCTCCGGTCTGCGAGCACATGGACGATCCCGTCCGCATCGATCCCGGCCGCGACGATGCCGCAGGCATCCGAGGCGACGCCCGAGCTTGCCGGCGGATCGACCGCGACGACGATGCGCTCGAGCGCCGGCGCCCGGTCGCTGCGCAGCGCCTCCAGCGCGTCGCGGTTCCACATGGCGCCGTCTCGGCTTTCCACCATCTCCCCGTCGAGTTCCTGGCGCGCCAGCCGGGTTCCGCCGTAACGGGCCCGGATAGCGGCAACGAAGCCGGCGGCCAGATGGGCGGCGTTGCTTTCCGTCGGCGCGGTCACCGCCACCGTTGCGGGATCCGCCATAAGCCGCTTGAGCAACGGGATCGGGCGCGGGGTCGTGGTGACGAGCTGGCGCGGACGCTCTCCCAGCCTGAGAGCGAATTGCAGCATGTCCCAGGTCTCCTGGACGTGACGCCATTTGGCGAGTTCGTCGCACCAGGCCAGATGAAACTGCGGCCCGCGCAGCGCGTCCGGGTCCTCGGAGGAAAAGACCTGCGCCACCGCGCCGTTCGGCCATTCCAGCCGGCGCCGGGAGGATTGCCAGCTCGGACGCTCGCTCGCCGGATGGACCGAGAGCAGGCCGGAGATCCCCTCCACCATCACCTCGCGGGCGTCGCTCTGGGTCTCGCCGACGAGCGCGATGCGAAACCCGTCGGAATCGGGCCGCAGCGCGGCGGCACGCACACAGGCGCGCAGCCATTCCGCCCCGGCCCGCGTCTTTCCCGCACCGCGCCCGCCCATCAAAAGCCAGCACCGCCAGTCGCCGGCGGGCGCCAGCTGGTGCGCATGCGCCCACAGCCGCCAGTCATGGCGCAGGAACATCAGCTCCCGGTGATCCAGCCGTGCCAGAAACGCCGGCAGCAGCCCCCCTTCGGCACAGCCGATCAAGGCGCTCCGCAAGCTCTCGCCTGAGTGCATCTTCATCTCCCCCCGTGGGATCGAGCGAGGCGACGCCGGAGCGGAGCTCGATCAGGACGTCGAGCGTCTTCGCCAGACTGCCCAGCGTTCTGGCGTTGCGCTCCAGCGTGCCGCCGTCGGCCCTTGCCTCCCCCTCACCGGCCGCAGCGCGAAACTGCGTCTCGATTGCCGAAATCTGATGTTCGAAGGCCTTGGCCAGCCGCGCGACCATCCGGGCAAGGCCCGGCGTGTCGCCGGCCTCGATCAGGTCGCGGACGGAGGCGGCCCGAAGCCAGGCCTCGTCCCTCGCGTGGCGGGCGACGGTGGGAACGGTCACGTTCATCCGCCGGGCGATGGCATCGAATTCCAGGCCGTCGTTTTCATAGAGGCTGCGGGCGATGCGCCAGCCGTCCGCGCTCAGGTGAACCGGTCGCTTGCGGGCGCGCCGCCGGCGGGGCCTCGATGCGGCGCGCGGTGTCTCCTCGTCCATGCCGTCTCCTCATGTTCTTGCAACAGACGTCGGGCAACGGCTATGGAGCGCCCTTGCCTCATGCGCGCGCAGGCCCTAAAACCCATTCATCGGCAATTTGCGATGAAAGTGTTTCTTGGCCCGCTCCCGTTCGACCACATGCGCCGCTGAAAGCCCGGAAACGGCCGGCCCGCGCAGGACCCGCGCCGCCGCCTGTTGCAGCGCCCCGGCGGATGTCGACCTTCCCGACGTGTTCAAGGCGCTCGGCCATCCGGCCCGGCTGGAAATCCTCCAGGCGCTCGCTGCCTGCGACACCGCCTGTTGCGGGGATCTGGTCAAGCGCCTGCCGCTGGCGCAATCCACCGTCTCGCAGCATCTCGCGGTGCTGCGCGCCGCCGGCCTCGTGGGCATGCGCGGCGACGGTCGTTGCTGCCGGTATCATCTCGAGCCGGGGGCGCTGACGCGTCTTACCGGCGATGTCGAACGCCTGTTCGCCAGCTTTTTGCGGCAGCCCGCGCCGGCGCCGCACCTTAATGACCGCATGGCGCCCGCGCGCCCGCGAAAGGACACCGAATGACAAGCCGCCGCTCCGGCGTACCCGCTTCCGCTCCGCGCATTTCGGCCGACGAGGCCTCGACGCTGAAGACGCTCGGGCAATTGTGGCCCTATATCTGGCCTCACGACCGCCCGGACCTGAAGTCCCGCGTCGGCCTTGCCGTGATCGCCCTGGTCATCGCCAAGATCGTGACGGTGCTCTCGCCCTATTTCTACAAGTGGGCGACCGACGCACTGACCGGCGAGGGCAGCGCCGGCGCGGCCGCTTCCGGCAGCGAAGGCGGCCTTCCCGCCTGGATCGTGGCACCGGTGATGCTCGTCATCGCCTATAATGGCGCGCGCATTCTCTTCGTCGGCTTCAACCAGCTGCGCGATGCGCTGTTTGCCCGCGTCGGCCAGCACGCGGTGCGCCAGCTCGCCTATCGCACCTTCCGCCACCTGCACATGCTGTCGCTGCGCTTTCACCTGCAACGCAAGACCGGCGGCCTGTCGCGCGTGATCGAGCGCGGCGTGAAGGGCATCGAGAACATCGTCCGCTTCACGATCCTGAACGGCATTCCAACCATCATGGAATTCGCCATCATGGCGGGGGTGATCTGGTACCAGTTCGGCTTCGCCTATGTGGTCGTCGTCGCGGTGATGATCGTCGCCTACACGTGGTTCACGGTGCAGACCTCGAACTGGCGCATCGCCATCCGCCGCGACATGAACGCCAGCGACACCGACGCCAACTCCAAGGCGGTCGACAGCCTGCTGAATTTCGAGACGGTCAAATATTTCGGCAACGAGCAGTGGGAAGCCGACCGTTTCGACCGCTCGATGGAAGGCTACGAACGCGCCGCAACCCGGACCTGGACCTCGCTCGCCTGGCTCAACTTCGGCCAGGCCGTGATCCTCGGCGTCGGCACGGCGATCTGCATGGTGATGTCGGCGCGCGCCGTGATGGCGGGCACGCAGACCATCGGCGATTTCGTCATGATCAACGCGCTCCTGCTGCAACTGTCGATCCCGCTCAACTTCATCGGCTTTCTCTACCGCGAGATCCGCCAGGGCCTCACCGACCTTGAAGCGATGTTCGAGCTGCTTGGCGAGCCGGCCGAGATCAAGGACAAGCCGGGCGCGGTCCCGCTCAGCGTCGACGGCGGCACCATCCGCTTCGAGGACGTGCACTTCCACTATGACGCCGACCGGCCGATCCTGCAGGGCATCTCCTTCGAGGTGCCGGCCGGCAAGACGGTTGCCATCGTCGGACCGTCGGGTGCCGGCAAATCGACGGTCTCCCGGCTGCTCTTCCGCTTCTACGACATCACCGGCGGGCGCATCACCATCGACGGGCAGGACCTGCGCGAGGTGACGCAGGCCTCGCTGCGCGGCGCGACCGGCATGGTTCCGCAGGACACCGTGCTCTTCAACGACACGGTCGCCTACAACATCCGCTACGGCCGCAACGACGCCACCGACGCGGAGGTGCGCGAGGCCGCGCGCATGGCGCAGATCGCCGACTTCATCGAGAGCCTGCCGCAGGGCTTCGCCACCGAGGTGGGCGAGCGCGGGCTGAAGCTGTCCGGCGGCGAGAAGCAGCGTGTGGCGATCGCCCGCACCATCCTCAAGGCGCCGCCGATCCTGATCCTCGACGAGGCGACGTCCGCGCTCGACACCCATACGGAGCGCGAGATCCAGGCGGCCCTCGACCAGGTGTCGCGGAACCGCACCACCGTCGTGATCGCCCACCGGCTGTCGACCGTGGTCAACGCGGAGGAGATCCTCGTCCTGGAAAAGGGCCGTATCGTCGAGCGCGGCCGCCATCCCGATCTGCTTGCCGCCCACGGGCTTTACGCCTCCATGTGGGCGCGCCAGCAGGAGGCGAGCGAGGCCGAGGAGCGGCTGCGCGCCGCGACCCTGGACGACCCGGGCTTCGTCGTTCGCGGTCCGCGCGCCGGCGAGGAAGAACCGGCGCAATAGACGCGCGCGACGTCGCGGATTGATCTCGCGCCCGCTCCGGTGCACAAGAGGCGTTCGACCGGGCGCTGGTGTCCGGGAACGCAACCGGGCCGGGGCACACTCCGGCGCGGCCCACAGTCACGGAACCGCCGATGTCGCTTACCGATACGATCACCAAGACGCTCGTCCCCATTCACCGCGAGGGCTGGCCGTTCGTCGCCATTGCCGGTGCGGCGACCGTTCTCGTCGGCTGGTTCGTCGACCCGCTGTTCTGGATCGGCCTGATCCTGACCGCCTGGGTCGCCTATTTCTTCCGCGATCCGCCCCGCGTCACGCCGATCGACGACGACGTCATCGTTTCGCCCGCCGACGGCACCGTGTGCCAGATCGGCCAGGCCGTGCCGCCGCGCGAGCTCGAGCTCTCCGACGAGCCGATGATGCGCATCTGCATCTTCATGAATGTGTTCAACTGCCATGTGAACCGCGCGCCCATGGGCGGACGCATCACCCGCGTCGCCTATCGCGCCGGCTCCTTCCTCAACGCAGAATCCGACAAGGCGAGCGAGGACAACGAGCGCAACGGGCTCGTCATCGAAAGCGGCGAGACGCGCATCGGCGTCGTCCAGATCGCCGGCCTGGTGGCGCGGCGCATCGTCTGCTTCGTGCGCGAGGGCGAGAACCTCGGCGCCGGCGAGCGCTTCGGCCTGATCCGCTTCGGCTCGCGGCTCGACGTCTATCTGCCGCTCGACACGCGGGTTTCGGTTGCCGTCGGCCAGACCATGATCGCCGGCGAGACGGTGATCGCCGATCTTGCCTCCGAGACCCGCGACGCCGTGCTGGCGCGGGTCAGCTGAGCGAGGTGTCATGACCGCCCCTTTCGCCCCCTATGATCCCGGTCCGACCAGCCGCCGCCGCGGCCGCGCGCCGCGGTTCCGCCGGGTGCCGCTGCGCCTGATCCTGCCCAATCTCGTCACCCTTCTGGCGCTGTGTTCGGGGCTTACCGCCATTCGCATGGCGCTGGAGACCCGCTGGGATTTCGCCATCGGCGCCATCGTGCTGGCCGCCGTGCTCGACGCGCTCGACGGACGGGTGGCGCGACTGGTCAAGGGCACCTCGAAATTCGGCGCGGAGCTGGATTCGCTGGCCGACTTCGTCAATTTCGGCGTCGCGCCGGCGCTGATCCTCTATTCCTGGCTGCTCGACGAGGTGCGCTCCATCGGCTGGATCGCCGCCCTCGTCTTTTCGATTTCGGCGGCGCTCAGGCTGGCACGCTTCAACGTCTCCATCGACGACCCCGACAAGCCGGCCTGGGCGGTCAATTTCTTCACCGGCGTGCCCGCACCGGCGGGTGCGCTCGCGGTGCTCTTTCCGGTCTATCTGGAGTTCGTCGGCATCCTGCCGCACTGGCCGGCGCTCGCGCCGGTCGTTGCCGTCTATGTCGTGATCATCGCGCTCTTGATGGTGTCGCGGCTGCCGACTTTCTCCGGCAAGAAGCTCGGCTCGCGCATCCGCCGCGACCTCGTGCTGCCGCTCTTCGTCGCCGCCGTGCTCTTCGTCGCGCTTCTGGTCAGCTACCCGTTCGAGATGCTGGCCATCGGCGCCGCCGCCTATCTGGTGTCGATCCCGGTCGCCTGGCGCTGGCATCAAAAATACGCCTCCGGCCAGATCCCGGGTGCGGCGGCCGACGACACAAGCGCCAATGACGACGGAGACGAGGCCGATACCGACCTCGACCACCTCGGCGACCGCGACAAGGGCGACACCGGCTGAACGGCCGACTGCCGTCCCTCGCGCCCCCGCCCGTCACGCCCCACCCGAACCGTCGGGCGGCTCCGGAAGCGGGCTGCATCCAACAGCTTGAATCAAAAAGGCCGAACGCTGCGCCGGCTTCCCGCCGGCCGCACCAGTTCGACCATGCCTGAACCCTACCCGATCACCGTCACGCTGTCAAGGAATTTTTTCCTAGACGGCATCTCCGGGACTTCTTGCTTCCAAGACCGCAGCACCCCGATGGCGTTCCACCATTTCCGCCGCTCCCTGCGCCGGCCGGGACCTTCGCCCCACACACGGACGTCATCCCCGACTTGATCGGGGATCCATTCCACGTCGCCGCAGGGCCGAAACGCCTGAAGGGTTGCCGAACTTCGCCGCCATTTCGCCCCCCCCAACCACCGCTGAGGGTGCCAATGGATCCCCGATCAAGTCGGGGATTGTTCGTTTGAAGGGGTGTTAGACTGGGGGCGGTCTCCCGGCCCCTAGATTGCCGGGAGACCAGTGGCAGGCGACCGGTCGGGGATTGGGTTCTCACCCGTCGTCATCGGGGTCCCTGCCGCTTCCTTTTCCCGCTTGGAGAGTTGATGGGGTCTCTGGCTGTCACCACGCCCGCGAACAATCCGAAGCCTGATCAGGATACCACCGCCATGGCTTTTCT
>NZ_JAIVMF010000002.1 GCF_020176715.1 Stappia stellulata
AGTCGGACCCGCGTGCAAACGCAGTGCCTGCTCGCCGCCGCAGCCCAAAACATCAAGAAGATCGCAATGGCCCTCACAAAGCCCCCAAAACAAGCCCCAGCCTGAGGTGGCTGGACCAACCTAACCCTGAACAAAAACCGCTCAAAACCTCAGAACCAAAACTGAAAAAAACAAACCCGCCGAAATCGACGGGTTTGTCAGCAGTCTGAGGGGTGCGGCCAGGCCGCACCCCTTTTTGTTTGTGCCGGTCGCATCGTCGCCCGCCGGCGGTCCTGGATCGCGTCTTGAAAAACCCGCGCTATGGGCGAAGACTGCGCGGAGATACAAGGCGCTCAAACCGGGAGGGGGACAAAATGTCGGGAGCGATGACCAAGGGCTACAAGGCGCTGATCGAGGAGGCCAATGCCGAGATCGAGACGCTGAGTGTGGCCGATGCCATGGCGCTTCATGGCGATCCCGGTGTCGTCTTCGTCGACATTCGCGATATCCGCGAGCTGGGACGGGAAGGGCGGATGCCGGGGGCGGTCCATGCCCCGCGCGGCATGCTGGAGTTCTGGGTCGACCCGGACAGCCCCTATCACAAGCCGGTGTTCGGCGAGGACAAGCGGTTTGTCTTCTTCTGTGCCGCCGGCTGGCGCTCGGCGCTGGCGACGAAGACGGTGCAGGACATGGGGTTGACGCGCGTGGCGCATATCGACGGCGGTTTCGGCGCGTGGAAGGCTGAGGGCGGGCCGGTCGACGACCCCGCGCCCGACGGGGGAGGGCGTTGAACGTCCGGGCGGGTCAGCAGCCCGGGCAAGCCTCGACGGGACGGCTTTGCGGACGCTGGCGGCCATGAGAAGAGGTGCGCTGGAACACCATCTGGCGGAGTTGGCGCACGCCTGAGGGCATGCTCGACAAAAGACCGCCAAACCGGTCCGGACCCATTCTGAAAACGACCAGCGTAACCGGGCCAAGCCCTGGCCATTCGACCTCGGCGCCCCAGGTCAAGACCTCTTGCGGGGTGGCGACACCGGCCAGGACGACCGCGTCGTCGCGTGACAGGCTGACGCCTGCGGAGACTGGCCATTCGATCCGCGACAGGCCGGTGGGAATGCGCCAGAGGCGCATGGACGCGCCGGCGTCGATCACGAGTTCGCTGTCCCGCTCGCACACGGAAATATGCACAAGGCGCTGTTCGAACCCCGTCTGGACGATCTCGATCCCGGTATCGGAGCGGGTGAGTGTCGCTGTGTTGGCAACCGTGTAGGGCTCGGGCGCGAGCATGTCCGACAGCGCGCCGTTCGTCATCGCGACCAGGAGGGCGAGCGCTGGCAGAACTTGTAGCAGGCGGCGGAGCGAAAGGAGCTGGATCATGTGGCTGTCGCAGACATCGGAATTCGGCCACACTAAACATCACCGCCTTCCGTAAGGCGAATCATTTCCCGCAGAAGATGGATCGTGGCCGCAATGAAGCTGATTGTCGGAAACAAGAATTACTCGTCCTGGTCGCTGCGCGCCTGGCTCGCGCTCTCGCTGACCGGCACTTCCTTTGAGGAAGAGCTGCTCCCCCTCGACACGCCGGAGTTCTACGAACGGATCAAGCTGCTGTCGCCGGCCGGCCGCGTGCCGGTGCTGATCGATGGCGATCTCGCCGTGTGGGACACGCTGGCGATCATCGAGTACCTGGCCGAACGGTTTCCGGATGCGGGGCTTTGGCCGGCCGATCCCCATGCCCGTGCCCATGCACGCTCGATCTGCGCGGAGTTCCATTCCGGCTTTCCCGACCTGCGCGGGCAGTTTCCGATGAACCTGCGCCGGGAGCCGGCACCGCATCCCAAAGGCGCCACGGCGGACCGCGACACCGCGCGCGTGCGCGAGATCTGGACGACCTGCCGGTCCCGGGCCGGCGACGGCGGTCCGTTCCTCTTCGGCGCCTTTTCCGCCGCCGACTGTTTCTATGCGCCGGTGGTCACGCGGTTTTTGACCTATTGCCTGGACATGAGCGAGACGGAACGGGCCTACGCCGAAGCGGTGATGGCGCATCCCCTGATGCAGGCATGGTGCGCGGACGCCGCCAAGGAAACCGCTGTCGTTGACGCGGATGAGGTTTAGTATATCCAGTAAATTACTGATATTTATAATTAAATCATAAGACATTGACTGGCACGTAAACGTCATTCAATGTCTTTTCCCGAATGAGGTCTTCGACCGTGCGGGTGCGGTCGACAAGCGGAACCGAGGGGGCGAACGGGTGGCGATCCTGCGCAGCAATTCCACAATCCAGGGCGCGGAGCTGGATGCCAATCGCAGTGCCTGGGCGGCACTGGCGGAGGATCTTTCGCAAAAGCGGGCCGAGGCCGCGCGCGGCGGCAACGACCGCGCCCGCGAGCGACACCTGTCGCGGGGCAAGCTGCTGCCGCGCGAGCGGGTGACACGGCTGCTCGATCCCGGCACGCCCTTCCTGGAGCTTGGCGCGCTAGCCGCGCACGGGATGTACGGCGATGCGATCCATGGCGCGGGCCTGATCACCGGCATCGGCCGCGTCTCGGGCCGCGACTGCATGATCGTGTGCAACGATGCCACCATCAAGGGCGGCACCTATTATCCGATGACGGTGAAGAAGCACCTGCGCGCGCAGGAAGTGGCGATGGAAAACCAGCTTCCCTGCATCTATCTGGTCGATTCCGGCGGCGCCAACCTGCCGAACCAGACCGAGGTGTTCCCCGACCGCGACCACTTCGGCCGCATCTTCTACAATCAGGCCAACATGTCGGCGATGGGCATCCCGCAGATCGCCGTCGTGATGGGCTCCTGCACCGCCGGCGGCGCCTATGTGCCGGCGATGTCGGACGAGACCATCATCGTGCGCCGGCAGGGCACGATCTTCCTGGCCGGCCCGCCGCTGGTGAAGGCGGCCACCGGCGAGGAGGTCTCGGCGGAGGATCTTGGCGGCGCCGAGGTGCATGCTCGCGTTTCGGGCGTTGCCGATCACTATGCCATCGACGACGATCAGGCGCTGGCGCAGGCCAGGCGCATCGTTGCCAATCTCAACACGGTGAAGGCGCCGGCGCTCGCCCTGCAGCCGGCGCGCGAGCCCGTGCTCGATCCGGGCGAGCTGGAAGACGTCGTGCCGGTCGACCTGCGCAAGCAATATGACATTCGCGAGGTCATCGGGCGTATCGTCGACGGATCGGAGTTCGACGAGTTCAAGGCGACCTATGGCACCACGCTGGTGACGGGCTTCGCCCGCATCATGGGCATTCCCGTCGGGGTGATCGCCAACAACGGCATTCTCTTTTCGGAATCCGCGCTCAAGGGTGCGCATTTCGTCGAGCTGTGCTGCCAGCGCAAGATCCCTTTGCTCTTCCTGCAAAACATCACCGGCTTCATGGTCGGGCGCGAATATGAGGCCGGCGGTATCGCCAAGGACGGCGCCAAGCTGGTGACGGCGGTGGCAAGCGCCAAGGTGCCCAAGATCACCGTGATCGTCGGCGGCTCCTATGGCGCGGGCAACTACGGCATGTGCGGACGCGCCTACGGGCCGCGCTTCCTGTTCATGTGGCCCAATGCGCGGATCTCGGTGATGGGCGGCGAGCAGGCGGCCAGCGTTCTGGCCACCGTCAAGCGTGACAATATCGAGGCCGACGGCGGCAGCTGGAGCGCGGAGGAAGAGGCGGCCTTCAAGGCGCCGATCCGCGAGAAATACGAGGCGGAGGGGCATCCCTATCACGCCACCGCCCGGCTCTGGGACGACGGCATCATCCTGCCGCAGGAAACCCGCAGGGTGCTGGGTCTCGCCTTTTCCGCAAGCCTGAATGCGCCGATCCCGGAGACGCGCTTCGGCATTTTCCGCATGTGACATGGCGGCCCGCCGCATCCCGGCGGGCGCGCTCAAAGCCTGAAAGACAAGAGGATCTCCATGCTGGATTCGGTGCTTATCGCCAATCGCGGGGAAATCGCCTGCCGCATCATCAAGACCGCGCGGCGTCTGGGCCTGCGCACCATCGCCGTTCATTCGGAGGCCGACCGCAACGCGCTGCATGTGCGCATGGCCGACGAGGCGGTCGCGATCGGGCCGGCGCCGAGTTCGGAAAGCTATCTGGTCGGCGCGCGCATTCTGGAGGCGGCCCGGCAGACGGGCGCGGCGTCGATCCATCCGGGCTACGGCTTCCTGTCGGAAAACGCCGCCTTCGCGCAGGCCTGCGCCGATGCCGGGATCGTCTTTGTCGGGCCGTCGGCGGCGGCGATCCGCGCCATGGGCCTGAAGGACGGCGCCAAGGCGCTGATGGAAAAGGCCGGCGTGCCGGTGGTGCCGGGCTATCACGGCGACCGGCAGGAGGCGGAATTCCTCAAGCAGAAAGCCTATGAGATCGGCTATCCGGTGCTGATCAAGGCGGTGGCGGGTGGCGGCGGCAAGGGCATGCGCCGCGTCGACAAGGCCATCGACTTCGAGGCGGCACTCGCCTCGGCGCAGCGCGAGGCGCAATCGGCCTTCGGCGATCCGCGCGTGCTCATCGAGAAGTTCATCCTCAATCCGCGCCATGTGGAGATCCAGGTCTTCGGCGACGGCAAGGGCAATGCGGTGCATCTGTTCGAGCGCGACTGTTCCGCGCAGCGCCGCCATCAAAAGGTTCTTGAGGAAGCGCCGGCGCCCGGCATGAGCGAGGAAACCCGCGCCGCGATGGGCAATGCGGCGGTCGCAGCCGCGAAGGCCGTCAATTACTCCGGCGCCGGCACCATCGAGTTCATCGCCGACGGCTCGGGCGCGTTGCGCCCCGACGGTTTCTGGTTCATGGAGATGAACACCCGCCTCCAGGTCGAGCATCCGGTGACGGAGATGGTCACCGGGCAGGATCTGGTCGAATGGCAGTTCCGCATCGCCTCCGGCGAGGGCCTGCCGCTGTCGCAGGACGAAATCCGGCTCGACGGCCATGCGGTGGAGGTGCGGCTCTACGCCGAGGACCCCGACAGCGGCTTCCTGCCGTCGACGGGCAGGCTTGAGCTTTTGATGCTGCCGGAGGGCGAGGGCATTCGCATCGACAGCGGCGTCGAGGCCGGCGGCGAGATCTCACCCTTCTACGATCCGATGATCGCCAAGATCATTGCCTATGCGCCGACGCGCGAGGAGGCGCTCGACCGGCTCGCCCATCAGTTCGGCGTGTCGTGGATCGCCGGCCCGAAGAACAACTTGGCCTTTCTGGCGAGCCTCGTCGCTCACCCGGAGGTTCGCGCGGGCGGCTTTGACACCGGTCTGATCGACCGCGATCTCGAAGCGTTGACGCAGGGCGAGGTGTCGCCGGCGACGATCTCCATGGCGGTTGCCGCGCTGCTCGCCGGACAGGAGAGCGCCGACGTCGTTGCGGACTCTGGCTGGTGCGATCCTTTCGCGCAGCGCGATGCCTTCCAGCTCTCCGGGCCGCGTTCGGTTGGCGTGCGGGTCGAGGTCGACGGCGAGGCGCGCGACATCCAGGTGGCCTGGCGGGACGGGCGACCGGTTCCGCTGGAGGGGACGGAAGCCGGCGGCGGCGCCGGCATCGTGAGCTGGGCGGGCGACGCGGTCTATGCGCTGGAAGGCGGACGCGCGGTCAAGGTCGCGCTGGTCGACCAGCTTGCGCGCGTGGCCGAAGAGGCCGAAGGCGCGGCCGCGATCAAGGCGCCGATGCATGGCAAGGTGATTGCCGTCGATGTGGCTGCCGGCGATACGGTTGCCAAGGGCGACCGGCTGGCCGTCGTGGAAGCGATGAAGATGGAGCATGCCGTCGTCGCACCGCGCGACGGCACGGTGGAGACGGTCTTCGTCATCGAAGGCGGTCAGGTCGACCAGGGCGCGCCGATCGTCTCGCTGGTCGAGGAGTGAGCGTCGCGCACCGGCGCGCTATCTCGCGACCGGCGTATGAGCGTAGACGAGATCCGCGGGGGTGGTGTGGCGCGGGCTCCAGCCGAGCAGCTTGGCCGCGCCGGCACTTGAGACGCGTTGCGACAGGGCATAGCCGGCGGCGACGTCATGATGCGGGTCAAGATCCGGCGCCCGCTCTTCATGTTCCAGATCGAGCCTGAGGCCGAGACTGTCGGACACGAGGCGCATCAGCGTGGAAACGGGCACGGCCTCCACGCCGCATCCGAAGGTGCTGAGGCGATAGCGGCGCGCTTCCACGGCGCGGACATAGAGATCCGCCAGATCCTCATCCGAAACCAGCGGCCACAGCGTGTCCAGTCCGGCGCGGGTGCGAAACGCCTGTCCGGTTTCCGCCGCGTGGCGCATATCGGCGACAGGGCCGTCTTCACGTCCGCAGACCAGCGCCGGATGGATCACCGAAAGGGCGATATGGCGCATCGGCAGCAGCGAGCGGATGGCATTCGCCACATGGGCGAAGGCGGGGAGCGGGTGAAACGGCGTGTTCTCGCGCAAGGGAACGACCGGGCTTGCGGCATAGAGCCAGACGCCGCCAGTGTAGACCACGTTGAAGGGATGGGGCCGGTCGGCGGGCAGTGCCTTCAGCGCCGCGACCAGGCGGCGTTCCACCGTGACGGCCTGTGCGTCGAATGTCGCGCCCGTGTGCACCAGCGTATCGCAGCGTGCGGCTTCTTCCAGCCAGCCGCGCGGCTCGCGCAGGTCGCCGGAGACCGCCTGCGCGCCGGCGGCCCTGAGCCGCGCGCCGCTCTCCGCTGAGCGCGCCAGCGCCTTGACGCTGTGGCCGCGGGCCAGCAATTGCGCGAGGACCGCGCGCCCGATGGTTCCGGTTCCGCCTGTGAGAAAGATCTGCATGTCCAATTAAAAGGCCGCGCAACCGATTCGCGCAAGCTCTCCCGTCCACGCGCGCGGTCGCCGGATGGCAGACAGATGTGCATTGCGGGAAAGGCCGACACGCCGGCGCTTTGATCTCGGGCCGGAGGCTCTATAACGGGAGGCATGACGCTACATCTGCTGAAACTATGTGTGGGCGCCGGCTCCATCGAGGACCTGCAGGCCTGGATCGACTTCCGGGCTGAGGAACGCCGCGCGCGCGGCGAGGCGCCGGAGCAATGCCACACCACGCGGATGGTGCCCACCCGTCGTGACGAGCTGCTCGACGGCGGGTCGCTCTATTGGGTGATCAAGGGATCGATCCAGGTGCGCCAGCGGCTGATCGACATCCGCCCGTTCACCGACGGCGCCGGCATCAAGCGCTGCGATCTGGTGCTCGAACCGATCCTGCATCCGACGCGGCCGCATCCGCGCCGTCCGTTCCAGGGCTGGCGCTATCTCAAGCCCGAGGACGTGCCGGCCGATCTGACCCGGCTGGACGGGAGCGGGGATATTCCCGATGCCATGCGCCGGGAACTTCTGGAACTCTGCCTGATCTGAAGCCCCGCGCCCTCAGGACGCGCGCGACCAGGGTATGTTGTCGATAAGCCGCGTGGCGCCCAGTTTCGCGGCGACCAGCAGGCGCAATTCGCGGGTCGCATCGTCGAACGGGGCGAGCGTATCGGCGGTCCGCAGCTCGAGGTAATCGACCTCGAAGCCACCGTCGGTCAGCCTGCTCCGTCCCCGGTCAAGGGCATCGGCAACCGGCGTCCCCGCGTCGAGGGCCTGAAGCGTTTCGCGCAGGACTGCGGGCAGCAGCGCGGCCCGCTTGCGGTCGTCCGGGCCGAGGTAGCGGTTGCGCGAGGACATCGCCAGACCGTCGTCTTCGCGCACGGTCGGGGCGCCCTCGATCTCGATAGGGATGTTCAGGTCGCGCACGAACTGCCGGATCACGCAAAGCTGCTGATAGTCCTTCTCGCCGAAGATGGCGAGATCGGGGAGAGCGGCGAGCAGCAGTTTGGTGACCACCAGGGCGACGCCGTTGAAGAAATGCGGGCGGGTGACGCTTTCCAGGCCCTGCGAGGGTCCGCCGACGCTGACCCCCGTCGCAAAGCCCTTCGGATACATCTCGCCGACGGTCGGGAGGAACACGGCATCGACGCCGAGCTCCGAAAGCTTGGCGATGTCGCTGTCGTTGTCGCGCGGATAGGCGTCGAAATCCTCGTTTGGCGCGAATTGCGTCGGATTGACGAAGATCGAGACGATCACGAGATCAGCCTTGGCCTGAGCCGCACGCACCAGCGACAGGTGGCCTTCGTGCAGCGCGCCCATGGTCGGCACCATGGCGATGCGCCGGCCGCTGCGGCGGGCGGCCTCGACATCCGCGCGCAGGCCGGCGATGGTTTCGAAAATGCGGGGGCGTGTCATGGGCGCTAGCTCCGTCGCAAAAAAAGGTCAGCCGGACCGCCAGGCCTTTCCGCGAAACCGCTGCGCATGCCTTGGCATTTTCCGATGCGAAGGCCATATCGCACTGTGCGGGCAATTGCCACGGTCTGAAACGGGCGGAAGGAGGCGCAGGTGACGAACAAGCGCGATATCGACCTCAAGAGCAAGCAAACCTCTCCGGTCGAACGGGCATCGGCGGGCTCCGAAATCGCCGCGTTTCTCAAGGATGCCAATGCGACGACCAACGTGGCGCGCGCCGGGCGGCTGGTGATCGCGCTCGATGCGACGATGAGCCGGCAGCCGACCTGGGACCGGGCCTGCTCGCTGCAGGGCGAGATGTTCGCAGCCGCCGGAAAGGTCGGGCACCTGACGATGCAGCTCGTGTATTTTCGCGGCTTCGGCGAATGCGCGGCGTCCAGATGGGTTCAGGATGGGGACACGCTGGCGCGGCTGATGACCCGCATCGACTGCCGCGGCGGACAGACGCAGATCCGCAAGGTGCTGCGCCATGCGATCGACGAGACCAAGCGCAAAAAGGTCCAGGCGCTGGTCTATATCGGCGATTGCGTGGAGGAAGACGTCGACGGATTGTGCGCGCGGGCCGGTGAACTTGGCCTCTTGGGGGTGCCGGCCTTCATCTTCCAGGACGGGCGCGATGGGCACGCCGAAACGGCCTTTCGCGAAATCGCGCGGCTGACCGGGGGGGCGCATTTTCGTCTGGACGAAAGCGCGCCGGGGGAGCTGGCTGCGTTGTTGAAGGCCGCGGCGGTCTTTGCGACCGGCGGTCGGCCGGAGCTGGAAAAGCTGACCAAGGGCGGGGATGCGGGCGCGCGGCGCTTGCTGGCGCATTTGCGCTGAGGCCGCCTCAAGCCGTGCGGCACCCCCTCGCACTGCGGTGCGTCCCCCGCTATATGGAGCGGGAAGGTTTCACACGCTGACGGTGTGCGGCAAGCGCTGCACTGGGAGATGACATGGGATATCTGCTGCTGGGGGTGGCGGCACTGGGGCTCGTCCTGGCGTTCGGCAATTCCATCGCCTCGGCCGATCCGGCGCGCCTTGCCCGGCAATTGAAGACCGCAGGCGGGATCGCGCTTCTCGTCGCTGCGGTCGCGTTTATGCTGGTCAAGCGCTTCGATCTGGCGTTTTTCGCCGGCATGGCCGGACTGTCGCTGCTCGGGCTGAGGAATGCGAAGGGGTTTCGCAGCGCCGGAGGGAGCGGCTCCACCGCCGGTGCCGGCCAGACGTCGGTGGTCAGGTCCGCCTATCTGGAAATGCGGCTCGATCACGAGACCGGCGATATGGACGGGGAGGTTCTGGCCGGCGCTTTCGAGGGGCGCCGGCTGGACGGGCTTGCTCCGTCGGAGCTTCAGGCGTTTTACGGCGAGGTCGCGGGCGATCCGGACAGCCGGGCGTTATTCGAAGCTTATCTCGACCGCCGGCAGCCCGGATGGCGCGTAGACTTCGAGGCGGATGCCGCAACGGGGCAGGGACCCGCGCCGGGCTCGGGCGCCATGACCGAGGAGGAGGCCTACCAGGTTCTGGGGCTTTCGCACGGCGCCAGCGAGGCGGAAATCCGGGCGGCGCATCGCCGCCTTATGAAACGTGTTCATCCCGACCAGGGGGGGAGCGGCTTTCTCGCTGCGAAACTCAACGAGGCTAAGGACCTGCTTCTCGATCGTCATTGAACTCACCAATACGCGTGACAGTTGATCTTGGTGTTGCCGACGCGGTCTACTGATAGACCGCGTAGCAGTTGAACTTGTTCCGCTTGAGGGTCTTGCATGCATCCCACGCCGCGGTCTTGGACTTGAAGCCGACGAAACGGGCCCGGTAGAGGGTCGTGCCGTCCGCCTCGACCGGCTCGGTGTGCGGGTCGTAGCCGCGCAGCGTGCGTCCGACACGGCCCTGAGCCTTCTTCAGCATCGAAATCGCCCCGTCCTCGGTCTCGGCCGCGGCAATCTGGATCTGCCAGCCGGGTTCGGGATCGGCGGTGTTGTTGGCGGCAACGGTCACGGAGGCATTCGCCGGAGCCGCGGGAAGGGCGGCTGCGCCGCTGGCCGCGCTCGCCACCTGGATCGTCTGCGTCCGCACGGCCCGGATCACGGGCTCGCTGCGCTTCGGCGCGCGCGGGGCTGCGGCCGGGGGAAGCGGGACGCCGGCGCCGCTGTTGAAGGCCAGGCTCTTGCGGCGCAGGGCCGCCTTAAGATCCGCCTTCTGCGGCACGGGAACGATGGACCCGGTCACGATGTCGCCATGGGCGAGCTGCGTGGCGGCGATGATCGGCTTGGCGTCGGGAACCTCGGCGATGGCGGCGGGCCTGGCGAAGGCAAGCGGCTTTGTGTCGGGAACCTCGACCTGGGCGAGCAGGACCGGCTTGGTGTCGGGAACCGGAATGTTGCGCAGTTCGGCATACCGCGGGATCGCCGAGGTGCCACGGGCAACCAGCATCGGTGCGGTGCGCTTGCCGCGCGAGGCCTTGGGAAGGTAGCTGGCGATCAGCTTCTTCATCTGGGCATTGCGCGAGGCGCCCGACCGGCCACCCATGACAACCGCCACAATGTGCCGGTTGTTGCGCTTGACCGAGGTCACCAGGTTGAAGCCCGACGCGCGGATGTAGCCGGTCTTGATGCCGTCGACGCCCTTCACCCGGCCCAGCAGGCGGTTGTGGTTGCCGTAGCGGCGGCCCTTGTAGGAATAAACGCGTGTGCCGAAGTACTTGTAGTACTTGGGGAAGCGCTCCTGGATCGCGCGGCCGAGAACCGCCATGTCGCGGGCGGTCGTGACCTGCTTGCTGTTCGGCAGGCCCGACGGGTTCTTGAAGGTGGTGGACTTCATGCCGAGCTGGCGGGCGCGCTGGGTCATGCGCCGACCGAAGGCGGACACGGAGCCGGAAATGTTTTCCGCGACCACCACGGCGACGTCATTGGCCGACTTGGTTACCAGCGCCAGGATCGCATCCTTGGCGCGGATGGTGCTGCCCGGCTTGAGGCCGAGTTTCGACGGCGGGCGGCTCGCGGCGTATTTGGACACCTTGAGCGGCGTCCGCAGGGACATGCGGCCGGCTTCCAGTTCCTCAAACAGCATGTAGAGCGTCATGATCTTGGTCAGCGACGCCGGATAGCGTTTGGTATCCGCCTTGTAGCTGTACAGGGTCTTGCCGGTCTTGGCGTCGACCACGATGCCGGAATATTTCGAATTCGCATTCGCCGTCGCCGGCGTCAATGCCAGGCACCCGACCGCGATCGTCGCAATCAGAGAACCGCGAATTCCGCTTGTCAGGACGCGCGCGGCGCGTCGCACACCTTTACTCAGCACAATGTCACCCCATTCGGGCCAGGTGTTTCGGTTGCGGCGCCCTCGTCGGCTCCGGTTGGTCCGGATGCCGCGATGACCCTCGCCGCGGACGGAAGGCTAGCGCAAACAGGGTTACGAATTTGCAAACGCGAGCGCCTGCGAAATCCGGTTTCCGTGTTGTTCTGCCGGTTTGTTTCCGCCATGTCGTTCCCGCAGATTCGCAAATGGCAGTTAATGCGCCGTTACCCGATGCCGGTCCGCTGTATCAAATGACGTGTCGCTTGGCGACCTGTGGACAGGGCGCGGTCTTCCGCCAAACTATCGTCGCGGTTGCGCGGACACGACCGGGAATTCTCTTAGGACGAAGGAATATGTTGCGGCGCAAAATGGATCGTTGACATAAATTGTGCACTGCATATATACCCAAGGGACAGTGAGACAGTCGGCGTCGTTCCATTGGTATCGAACCCGGCTGCGCATGCGCAAGACGGGTATCCGTGCTGCGGTCCACAGACCAGACACGCCAACGAGGTTATCATGATCAACAATTTTGAAGAGATGCAGAAGCTCAGCAAGGACAACATGGACGTGATGATGCAGAGCATCGGCGCCATGACCAAGGGCATGCAAGCGATCGCGTCCGAAGTGGCCGACTACCAGAAGAAGTCCTTCGAGGAAAGCACTGCGGCCATGGAGAAGCTCGTCGCTTCGAAGTCGCTCGACAAGGCGTTTGAAGCCCAGAGCGACTTCATGAAGACCGCATACGAAGGCTTCGTCGGCGAAGTCACGAAGATCGGCGACATGTATTCGGAACTCGCCAAGGACACCTACAAGCCTTACGAAGGCGTCATCGCCAAGGTCGCCAAGTAAGTCCTTCGTCGTTTTGCGACATGTTTCGCGGGGCCTCGGCTCCGCCTGTAAAAGCCCGGCCCCGTGCCGGGCTTTTTCGTTTTGCGGGGAGGGCCGCGCCGCGGGTGCCCACGGTCTCCTGAACCAAACGCCCCGGTCTTCGTTTTCCCGGTCCGTTCGATGTCCAACGGCATTGTTGCCGATGAAAATGATCATACATACTGTAGAGTGAACGGGCAGCCTCCGGTCGTCCGTCGCCGCGAGGCCCGCCGGAGCGGTGCGGCGGAGCCGGGAAATATGCCTGCGTCCGCGCGCCCGAGGGGTTGGTGAACCGCCGCAGCGCGCTAGGATATTGGAGAGACGCGCTCGCCGACGAGACCGTCCCTTGCCTCGTGTGGCAATTCGGGCCGGCGCGCGCTCAAAATGACTTTGCCGGACTCGCGCTTCGGGCGCATCCGGCGCGAGCCTCGAACGAAGCGGACAGCCGGGCAAACACCGCTGATCGCATGTGTTCGCACCAGAAGGTCCGTTGCAAACAGGCTATGGAGCAGGAATGACGAAAGGACCTCAACGCGGGGACGGCGACGACACAGGCGGTCTGGTCGTTACCAAAACGCGTACGGTAGCCAAGCGGCCGAACTTGTATCGCGTTCTGTTGCTCAACGACGACTACACACCGATGGAATTCGTCGTGCATGTCGTGGAGCGGTTCTTCCAGAAGAATCGCGAGGAAGCGACACGCATCATGTTGCACGTCCATCATCACGGAGTGGGCGAGTGCGGGGTGTTCACCTACGAGGTCGCCGAGACCAAGGTTACACAGGTGATGGACTTTGCCCGCAAACACCAGCATCCTCTTCAGTGCGTGATGGAAAAGAAATAGGGGTCGCCAGTGCCTTCATTCTCCCGAAGCCTCGAAAAGGCGCTGCATCAAGCGCTGTCCTTCGCAAACGAGCGGCAACAGGAATACGCGACTCTCGAGCATCTTCTGCTTGCCCTGGTCGATGACCAGGACGCAGCCGCCGTGATGCGCGCCTGTAACGTCGATCTGGATATTCTGAAACGCAATCTCGTCGATTACATCGATTCCGAGCTTGAAAACCTCGTCATCGACGGAGACGACGATAGCAAGCCGACGGCCGGGTTCCAGCGCGTCATCCAGCGTGCGGTGATCCATGTCCAGTCTTCGGGGCGCGAGGAGGTGACCGGTGCCAATGTGCTGGTGGCGATCTTCGCGGAGCGCGAAAGCCACGCGGCCTATTTCCTGCAGGAGCAGGACATGACCCGTTACGACGCGGTCAACTACATCTCCCACGGCATCGCAAAGCGCGCCGGCATGTCCGAGGCGCGTCCCGTCACCGGTGCCGACGAGGAAGCTGCCACCGAGGAAGTTGGCGAGAAGCCCAAGCAGAAGACCGATGCGCTCGAGGCCTATTGCGTCAACCTGAACGAGAAGGCGAAGGCCGGGCGCATCGACCCGCTGATCGGGCGCGATGCGGAGATCTCGCGCACCATCCAGATCCTGTGTCGCCGGTCGAAGAACAATCCGCTGTTCGTTGGCGATCCCGGCGTCGGCAAGACCGCCATCGCGGAAGGGCTTGCCAAGCGCATCGTCGACAAGGACGTCCCCGACGTGCTGATGGATGCGACGATCTTCTCGCTCGACATGGGCGCGCTGCTGGCCGGCACGCGCTACCGCGGCGATTTCGAGGAGCGCCTGAAGCAGGTGGTCAAGGAGATCGAGGAGTATCCCGGCGCGGTGATGTTCATCGATGAGATCCATACGGTGATCGGCGCGGGCGCCACCTCGGGCGGGGCGATGGACGCCTCCAACCTGTTGAAGCCGGCGCTCGCCTCCGGCACGATCCGCTGCGTCGGCTCGACCACCTACAAGGAGTATCGCCAGTTCTTCGAGAAGGACCGCGCGCTGCTGCGGCGGTTCCAGAAGATCGACGTCAACGAGCCGACGATCTCCGATGCGGTCGAGATCCTGAAGGGTCTGAAGCCCTATTTCGAGACCTTCCACAAGGTCCGCTACACCAATGATGCGATCAAGACGGCGGTCGAGCTGTCGGCCCGCTACATCAACGACCGCAAGCTGCCGGACAAGGCCATCGACGTGATCGATGAATCCGGCGCGTCGCTGAAACTGCTGCCCGAAGGCCGTCGCCGCAAGACCATCGGCGTGAAGGAGATCGAAACCACCATCGCCTCCATGGCCAGGATCCCGCCGAAATCCGTCTCCAAGTCGGACGAGGAGGTGCTGTCCAACCTCAACGCCACGCTGAAACGCGTCGTCTATGGCCAGGACGACGCCATCGAGACCCTGTCGTCGGCGATCAAGCTGTCGCGCGCCGGGCTGCGCGAGCCGGACAAGCCGATCGGCAACTATCTGTTCTCCGGTCCGACCGGCGTCGGCAAGACGGAGGTTGCCCGTCAGCTCGCCAGTTCGCTCGGCGTGGAGCTGCTGCGCTTCGACATGTCGGAGTATATGGAGCGTCACACGGTGTCGCGGCTGATCGGCGCGCCTCCGGGCTATGTCGGCTTCGACCAAGGCGGTCTCCTGACCGACGGCGTCGACCAGCATCCCCATTGCGTGCTGCTTCTGGACGAGATCGAGAAGGCCCATCCGGACCTCTTCAACATCCTGTTGCAGGTGATGGACCACGGCAAGCTGACCGACCACAACGGCAAGCAGGTCGACTTCCGCAATGTGATCCTGATCATGACGACCAACGCGGGCGCCTCCGACATGGCGAAGGAGCCGATCGGCTTCAACCGGGTCAAGCGCCAGGGCGAGGACCAGGAGGCGATCAACCGGCTGTTCTCGCCGGAGTTCCGCAACCGTCTCGATGCCGTCATCGCCTTCGGCAATCTGCCGACCGAGGTGGTGCACCGGATCGTCGAGAAGTTCGTCATGCAGCTGGAAGCCCAGCTTGCCGACCGCGGCGTGACCTTCGAGCTGACCGAGGAGGCGGTCTCCTGGCTGGCGGAGAAGGGCTACGACGAGCGCATGGGCGCGCGTCCGCTCGCGCGCGTGATCCAGGAGCACATCAAGCGGCCGCTCGCCGACGAGGTGCTCTTCGGCAAGCTGCGCAAGGGCGGTACGGTCAAGGTCTCCGTTTCGGAAGACGCAGCCGGTCTGCTGCTGGAAAGCGTCGAGGAAACGGTGGTCAAGCCGAAGGCCGAAAAGCCCAAGGCCGCCAAGCCGAAGCGGCGCCGCAAGCCGGCGGCGAAGAAGACCGAGGCCTCCACGGGCGCAAGCCGCAAGGGCGACGGACCGGCGAAGAAAAGCCTGATCCCGAAGGTTCCGCTGGCGGACTGACGTCGCCCGATCCGGGGCCTGCGCCCCGCTCCCGATATCGTGAAACGGCACCCTGCGGGGTGCCGTTTTGCATTCGGCCCGACGCCTGCTAGAAGGGAATGGTTCCCTTCAGCCTGATGCGCGTGCCCGACGCGACGCCTCCCGGTTTCCAGTGCCTTGTCATGACGTCACCTTCCGATCCTTCGGGCGCATCGGGCGCCCCGCCTCCGGTCGAGCCGTCCTCGCCGCCTGTCACCTCGCTGGGATGGGCCTTGCGCGGCATGCGCTCGGCCGTCTCGATCCCGGCGCTGATCCTGACCGCGGCGTTCGTCGGCTATGCGGGGCTTGCGCGCGAAAGCGGGCTGACGCTCGACCAGACGCTGATGATGACGGGTCTCGTGTGGGCTCTGCCCAGCATCGTCGTCCTGACCGGCGCGATCACCGGCGGCATGGGCATGATCTCCGCGGGCCTTGCGGTGGCGCTTGCCTCCGTGCGCTTGATGCCGATGACCATGGCGCTGATGCCGCTGTTGCGCGTTGAGGGCAAGACGAAGCGCTGGCATTTGCTGATAGCCTCGCATTTCGTCGCGGTCACCGCCTGGGTGTTCGCCATGCGCAATGTCCAGGACCTTCCGCGCGAGGCGCGCCTGCCGTTCTTTCTGGGGTTTGGCGCCAGCCTGACGGGCTTCGTGTTCTGCATGACGGGCGTGGCCTATGTGATGGTCGGCAGCCTGCCGCCGATGGTCGCCGGCGGGCTCTTCATGCTGACGCCGGTCTATTTCCTCTGTTCGCTCTGGGGCGCGTCGCGGATTTCCGCCGACAAGGCCGCCATGCTCGCAGGCCTTGTTCTCGGGCCGGTGTTTTATCTTCTCGCGCCGGAGCTGGATCTGCTCCTGACCGGGCTGGTTGGCGGCACGCTCGCCTATGTCGCCACGCGGTTGGCCCGACGGGGAGTGCGATGACGATGGCGGAGCTGTGGTGGTGGCCCTATGCGATGATCGTCGTTGCCGGTTGGCTCGCGACCGATGTCTGGCGCTGGCTGGGTGTGCTGTTCAGCGGACGCCTGCGCGAAGACAGCGAGCTGATGGTCTTCATCCGCAGCGTCGCAACGGCGCTTGTCGCCGGTGTGATCTCCAAGCTGGTGCTGTTTCCCGCCGGCGCGCTGGAAAGCGCACCGGTCGTGCTGCGGCTGGCGGCCGCGGTCTCCGGCTTCGCGGCCTTCCTGCTGTTCGGTCAGCGGGTCATTGTCGGCGTTCTGGCCGCCGAGGTTGTGCTGATCGGCGGATGGCTCCTTCTCGGCGGAAGTTGAGGACAGATCGAGGTCGGCGCCATGCTGCTGACAGGATGCTGTCAGCAGGACCCTGTCATGGTCTCCCCATGGCGCGCCGATGCGCCGCCCATCTGACACGGAGACCTGCAATGTCCACCGAAAAGCTGACGCTTCACTATGCCCCCCGGTCCCGGGCCAGCGCCACTCGCGCGCTTCTCGACGAGCTAGGCGCGCCTCATGAGCTGAATGTCCTCAACATCCGCGCGCGCGAGCAGAAGTCGCCGGCCTATCTGGCGATCAATCCGTTCGGCAAGGTGCCGGCCCTCAGCCACGGCGATGCGGTGCTGACGGAATCCATCGCCATCGCGCTCTATCTCGGCGATCTCTTCCCCGCGGCCGGACTGACGCCGATGCCGGGCGACCCGCGCCGCGGCGCCTATCTGCGATGGATGGTGTTTTATGCCGCAAGCTTCGAGCCGGCGCTGAGCGACAGGATGTACGGCCATGTGCCGCCGGCAAACGAATCCTCCTATGGCACCTTCGATCAGGTGATTGAGGCTCTGGCCGACCAGCTCGCGCGTGCTCCTTATATCCTCGGTGAGGACATCACGGTCGCCGACATCCAGTGGGGCGCGTCGCTGCAATGGGCGCTGGAGTTCAAGGCGATCCCGGACCGTCCGGTCTTTCGGGACTATGCAGCGCGGGTGACCGCGCGGCCGAGCTTCCAGCGCCTGTTTGAGGACGAGGCGCGGCTCGATGCCGAACACGAGGCTGCCGCCGCCTGAGCGGCGGGTGAGGTGGAGGTCGGGGCGCTTGGTGAGGTTGGCGCCCCGACTCCACGAGAAAGCGCTTGTCGCCCGGCTTATCTGCGTTGCGCGCGCGACGCCCTCAGTTGCCGAGCACGCCGCGGATCTTGCGGGCATGGGCGGCGAGCACCTCGCCGTCGGCCATGTCGCCGGTGTGCGGGCGCAGCTTTACGCCGTCGAAGCGCGGGATCACATGGACGTGGGTGTGAAACACCACCTGTCCGCCAGCACTTTCGGAAAACTGCTGGATCGTCGTGCCGTCGGCGTCGAAGGCTTTCATCACGGCGCGGGCGAGCCTTTGCACCGTTGCCATGACGGCGTTGAGGTCGTCTTCGGCAATGTCCAGGATGTTGCGCGAGGGGGCCTTGGGGATCACCAGCACATGGCCGTCGCCGCGCGGCATGATGTCCATGATGGCGAGCGTCTTGTCGTCCTCGTAGACGGTCTGGCTCGGCAGCTCGCCGCGCAGGATCTTGGCGAAGACATTCTGGTCGTCATATGGCACCGACATGGCAGGTTCCCTGAAAATGCGCGGTCCGGCAGACGCCGTCTCCGCTTGAAGTTCTGAATCAGCTTCACGTTCACATGCCGATTCAGCATGGTTGCATGCGCCGACTGAACGGTCTTTGAGGAAAAGATTCAAGTGCGGCGAAAGAGATGAGTCTTTTGAATCGCTTGGGCGAGGATCCTCAGCCGCGCTTGAAGGGCGAATAGGCCTCGGCAATCGCTTCGCCTTCGCGGCGCACGGCTTCACGCTCGCTCTCAAGATAGTCCGCGACCGCAGCGCGCAGGCCCGGATGCGCGATGAAGTGGGACGAGTAGGTCGGCGTCGGCAGATAGCCGCGCGCCAGCTTGTGTGCGCCCTGCGCTCCGGCCTCCACACGCGCCAGCCCGCGCTCGATCGCGAATTCGATGGCCTGGTAGTAGCAGACCTCGAAATGCAGGAACGGGTGGTCCTCCAGGCAGCCCCAGTTGCGCCCGAAGAGCGCATGCGAGCCGATCAGGTTGAGCGCCCCGGCGATCATCCGTCCCTCGCGCCGCACCATCACCAGCAGCACGCTGTGCGCCAGCCGTTCGCCGAGCAGGGAGAAGAAGCGGCGGTTGAGATAGGGGCGGCCCCATTTGCGCGCGCCGGTGTCCTCGTAGAAGGCGTGAAACGCATCCCAATGCGCTTCCGTCAGGTCCGCGCCCGTGACCCATTCGATCTCCAGCCCGGAGGCGAGCGCCTCGCGCCGTTCCTTGCGGATCTGCTTGCGCTTGCGCGAGGCGAGATCGCCGAGAAAGTCGTCGAAGCTGCCATAGCCCTTGTTGAGCCAGTGGAACTGCTGGTCGGTGCGTTGCAGGAAGCCGCGCTCGCCGGCGACCTCCCATTCGGCCGCGTTCAGGAAGGTGACATGCGCCGAGGAAGCGGAGCGCAGGCGGCACAATTCGCGCAGGCCGTCGGCAAGGGCGGCGATGGCGGCCGGGCGGTTGATGCCGGCGCCGCTCAGGAACCGCCGGCCCGTTGCCGGGGTAAAGGGCACGCAGGACTGAAGCTTGGGATAATAGCTGCCCCCGGCGCGGTGATAGGCGTCGGCCCAGGAATGGTCGAAGACATATTCGCCCATGGAATGGCTTTTCAGGTAGCAGGGCAGGGCGGCGACCGGGGTTCCGTCGGGTCCGTCCAGCACCAGGTGCTGGGGCAGCCAGCCGGTGTGTTCGCTGACGCAGCCGGACTCTTCCAGGATCGACAGAAAGTCGTGAGAAATGAACGGGTTGAATTCCGTTTCCTCAGAGATTGAATCGCCGCCTTCAGGTGCTGATTCAGGCGTCGCCCTGGGCGAGACGCGCCCGCCCTCGCCAAGTGTCCAGTGCGGATTGGCAAGCGCGTCCCAGTCGCGGCGGGAGATCTCCGCAAGCGAGGGAATGGCCCGCAATCCGAATTCCTGTGTCTCGTCGTCGCTTGCGCTCACGAAACCTGTGCCTTCATGTCGTTGAGAGTATCCATCGCGCGCAGCGCGCCCCCACACGACTTAGGGTGGCTGCCGAAAAAGGGGAGGGGCTGCGCGCCACTTCCCCTCCACTCGTCACAGGGCGGCGTCGGGGTCGAAGCCCTCGAAGACGATCTGGTCGGCAAAGGCGTTCGCGCGGGCGCGATCTTCCGGCGTGCGCACGGTCCAGGCGATCAAGGGCAGGCCGAACACCCGGCGCAGGGTGGCGGGTGCAAAGGCGGGCAGATCCTTGACCCAATAGGACACGAAGCTCGGGCGGATGCGCGGGGCATAAAGCATGTGCCGCAGCATGAAGCGCTCGATCCGGCTGGCGCGGCCCCACTCCTTCAGGTCGCGGGCGCCGTCGCCCAATGCGCCGCGCGGAATGTCGGGTGCGGCCTCGCGCATCATCTGCATGATGTCGGGGTCGAAGGACTTCACCGCCACAGGTCCCTTGTAGCGCCTCAGGCTTTCGGCGATGCCGGCGATATAGGCGTGCTTGGGGTGGCGCTCGAAGCGCGACTTGATCTCGATGCACAGGCCGACCCGGCCGTCGACCAGCTCGAGCAACTCGTCGAGCAGCCACAGCCGGTCGTCGGTGCCGCGCATCATCGCCGTGCGGAGGTCCGCCGCCGTGCGGGCCTTGACCGGTCCGGTCTCGAAGGTCAGCCGGTCCAGCGTGTCGTCGTGAAAGACGATGGCCCTGTCGTCGGCGCTTTGCTGCAGGTCGACCTCGATGGAGAATGCCTTCTCCATCGCGGCGGCAACGGCTGAGGGCGTGTTTTCGACGCAGCCGCGCGCCTTGTCGTGATAGCCGCGATGCGCGATCGGGCGCTCGGTCAGCCAGGAAAGATCGCGCATCTTTGCAAGTTTCCGTTGAAGAATGGCGCGGAACGGTCAGGCGACCTCGAAGATTGCGTCGATCTCGACTGCAACCCCGAACGGCAGGCCGGAAACGCCGACGGCGGCGCGGGCGTGGCGGCCCTTGTCGCCGAGCGCCTCGACCAGGAAATCGGACGCACCGTTGATCACTTTCGGCTGGTCGGTGAAATCGGGCGTGGAATTGACGAAACCCGAGATCTTCACCAGCCGCACGATGCGGTCGAGGTCGCCGAGTGCGGCCTTGGCCTGGGCGAGGAGGTTGATGGCGCACAGCTTTGCCGCCGCCTGGCCGTTCTCGAGCGAATAGTCGTCGCCGAGCTTGCCCTGATGCTCGATGCCGTTCGGCCCCATCGGAATCTGGCCGGAGATGAAAAGCTGATTGCCGGTCTGGACATAGGGGACATAGTTGGCGGCGGGCGCGGCCGCCTTGGGCAAGGTGATTCCCAGCGAGGAGATGTGGTTCTCGATTTCACCCGGCATTGGCAAATTCCTTTGGTCTGTCCGCGTCGCGCCGATTTTCGGCCGCCTGCAAAATTCGCCGGGAGAGTGACTGAATTTCCGAAGCGCTTCAAGCGTCGAACGGGTCTCCGGGCGACCTCGGGAACGGGAAAGGAAAATTCCCTTCACGGAAGGACTGGTCGGCGCCGCCCGGATGCGCGACATTGATGCGGGGTTCTGTCGAGGAGTAAACGATGAACATAACGCGTCTTGGCGTTGCCGCTGCCCGGACCGGCGCGACGGCGGTTGTCCTGGGAGCGGCGCTGTCCGGCGCTGCGCAGGCCGCGCCGACCGAGCTTCTGACGCATCGCGCGGTCTATGACCTGTCGCTGGCGGAAACCTCGCAGGCGGCCGGCATTTCCGGCGTCAGCGGGCGGATGGTCTATGAATTCACCGGCGGTCCCTGCGAGGGCTACAGCGTCGCGTTCCGCTTCGTCATCCAGGTGTCGGACGAACGCGGCCAGACGCGTGTGACCGACCTGCAGACGAGTTCCTTCGAGGATCCCGCCAGCAAAGCCTTTCAGTTCCTGTCGAAGACCTATGTGAACCGCAAGCTCAGCGAGGAAACCCGCGGGCGCGCGGAGCATGCCGACGATCACATTGCGCTCGACCTGAAGAAGCCGGACGAGCGCGAGGTGAGACTGTCGGGGACGGCATTGTTCCCCACCGAACACCTGCGGCGCCTGCTGGAAGCGGCGGACAAGGGGGAAACGATCCTCGTGGCGGACCTGTTCGACGGGTCGGAGACGGGTGACAAGGTCTATGAAACGACGTCGGTGATCGGCGCGCGGCGGGACGGGCCGGGCAGCCCTGGCGAGGAAGACGCCGGTGCGGTGGCGAAGATTGGCGATCATCCCCACTGGCCGGTCACGATCGCCTATTTCGACAGCGAGAGTGAGGACACGGGCGAGCGTATGCCGGCCTATCAGCTCGGGTTCCTGCTTTATGACAATGGCGTCAGCCGGCGGCTCAAGCTCGACTACGGCGACTTCGAGCTGCGCGGCAATCTGTCGGACCTGACGCTGATCGATCCGGTGACCTGCAAGCAATAGGAACCCGCGGCGATACGGCCGTCAGCGATCCCGCTGGCGGCGGATGTCGCCTGAGCGGGTGAGACCGAGTTCGACGGCGCTCTTGCCGAATTTCGAGCGCAGCGCATCGACCGCGCGCTCCGCGCGGGCGCGGCGTCCGGCGCCGTCGTCGACGAGATCGTCGGGGTCGGCATGGACGGGATCGGCGAACTCGCTGACGCCGATGCCGATCAGGCGGAACCGGCGTCCGTTCGTCTCGCCCCGCAGAAGATCGTCGCCGGCGCGAAAGATCCGGTCGGCAAGCTGGGTCGGCGCCGGCAGGCTGCGGGCCCGGGTCAGCGTCTTGAACTCGGCGGTCTTGAGTTTCAGCGTCACCGTGCGCCCGGCCATGTCGGCGGCTTTCAACCGCTCGGAGACCTGCTCTGAGAGCCGGCGCAGGATGGCGCGCAACTGGCCGTTATCGCCGATATCGGTGTTGAAGGTCGTCTCGTTGGAAATGCTCTTGGTGTCGCGCTCCGGCGACACCCGGCGTTCGTCGCGTCCATGGGCGAGGCTTGCAAGTCTCAGCCCCATCGCGCCGTATCGCCGGGCCAGATCCGTTGCCTCCATTGCCTGCAGTTGTCCGATGGTCTTCAGGCCTTCGCGGGCGAGCTTGTCCTGAAACACCTTGCCGACACCCCAGATCAGCCCCACCGGCTTGTCGGCGAGGAAGGTCCTGGCTTCCGCCGCGCCGATCACGGAAAAGCCGCGCGGCTTGTCGAGATCGGAAGCGATCTTGGCGAGAAACTTGTTGGCGGCGAGGCCGACGGACACGGTGATGCCGATGTCGCGCTCCACCTCGCGGGCGAAGCGCACCAGCGTTTCGGCAGGCGTTGCATGGTGAAGGCGCTCGGTGCCGGTGAGGTCGAGGAAGGCCTCGTCGATGGACAGCGGCTCGACCAGCGGCGTGAGCGCGAGCATGCGTGCGCGGATCTCGCGCCCGACGCTTGCGTATTTCTCCATGTCCGGGCGCACGACCACGGCGTCGGGACAGGCTTCCAGCGCCTTGAACATCGGCATGGCCGACCGCACGCCGCGGATGCGCGCGATATAGCAGCAGGTCGAGACGACGCCGCGCCGCCCGCCGCCGACGATCACCGGCTTGTCGAGAAGCTCCGGATTGTCGCGCTTTTCCACCGAGGCATAGAAGGCATCGCAATCGACATGGGCGATGGAGAGCGTGTCGAGTTCGTCATGGGCGAGGAGGCGCGGACTGCCGCAGGCGCTACAGCGGCGCGCGGCCGGCCTCAGGCGCGTGCCGCAATCGCGGCAGATCGACCCGCCTTGCGCGGGCGTCCGGCCCGCCGGGGATCCGTCCTTGTCTGTGGGAGAGGGCGACATTCCAGGAGCTCCGACGCGCAGCGCGAGGGCGTTTCCGGATCTAGTCGGAAAGGCATCTCGAAATATAGGCCTCGACGGCGCCCCAGTCATCGGTTTTCAGATGCACGCCGGCGATTGTGTCGGAGGTTGCGAAGAATCGCTTGTCGGCGACGAAATGGATCAGGATGCAATCGGCCAGAGTTGTCTGAACGGAGCGGATGTTCTGGGGGCTGTCGTCGATGAACACGACCGGTCCCGGGCGCCCGGCCGCAAGGGCTGCGACCGCGCCGCCCTTCGGCCCGGTGTTGGTGATCACCGGATACTGCATGTCGTGCTGCGAGAGGGTCCTGGCCCGTGTGTCCCGGTTCCAGGCCCCCGGCAGATTGGTCAGGAACACGATGTCGGCGTCCTGCGACAGGCGGCGCAGCGCCTGCGGCGCGCCCTCCACAGGCTGCTGCCTGTGCGTCCAGGTGTCGAAGAAGGTTTGCAGCAGACCCTTGATCTCGTCGGCGGGCAATGGCGCGCCATTGCGGTCTGCGATGTTGCCCGTCAGCTTGTAGTCGTGGCTGAGGAAGGCCAAGCCAAGGCTCTCCAGATGCTCTTCCAGATGCGCGATGAAATGCAGCGCCACCTCGTCGACGTCGCAGACCACCAGCGGACGCTCGCTGGTGTCGAGGGTCTCGATCTGGCGCAGCGTCTCGGCAAGCGCAGGCGTCGGCTCAGCCATCGGACAGGGCGGATCCGTCAAGCGCGTGGCGCGCGATGGCGATGCTGGTCGGCCGGTGGCCGCGGGCCTCGCAGAACGCCAGCAGCAGCGCTTCATGCGCCATGTAGAATTCCAGCACGCCGATCAGGAAGCCGTCTTCCTGGGCGGCGTCCCGGAGCTCGGCCGGACCTATGCCGGCAAGGGCGAGAAAGCGGCCAAGATGCTCCATGTCGCCCGCCAGATATGCCAATGCGTCGGCCGCGAGCGTTTCGGCTTCCTCGGCGCTGAGGCGGGATCGCTGTCCCAGGTTCATTTGCGTTTGCCTTTCCGAAACGAATTCCCTCTACGATATATGGTACCTATCGTGGGAAAGGGGCCAACGCCAGTCACGCTTGTGCGCGGGACGTTCGCAAGGACGGATCCGGTTGGGACAAGGTGGGCACGGCACGGGGACGAAGGCGATTGATATGGCAAAGACCGTGCTGATTGTTGAGGACAATGAACTCAACATGAAGCTGTTTCATGATTTGTTGGAAGCTCATGGCTATGAGACCCTCCAGACCCGCACGGGCATGGAGGCGCTTGAGCTTGCGCGCGCGCATCGTCCCGATCTGATTCTGATGGATATCCAGCTGCCGGAGGTCTCCGGTCTGGAAGTCACGAAGTGGATCAAGGAAGACGACGATCTGAAGACGATTCCCGTCATTGCGGTCACGGCGTTTGCAATGAAGGGCGATGAGGAGCGCATTCGCCAGGGCGGATGCGAGGCCTATATTTCCAAGCCGATTTCCGTGGCGAAATTCCTGGAAACCGTTCGCTCCTATCTGGGCGATTGACGCCACGCGAGGGGGCATGACAGGGCGCATTCTGGTCGTCGACGACGTTAAGGCCAATGTCCGGCTGCTCGAGGCCCGGCTCGGCGCCGAGTATTTCGACGTTCGCACGGCTTCGAGCGGTGCGGAAGCGCTGTCGATTGTCGCGACCTGGCCGTGCGACATCATCCTGCTCGACGTGATGATGCCCGGAATGGATGGATTCGAGGTCTGCCGGCGGCTCAAGGCCGACCCGAGAACCGCCCATATTCCGGTGGTGATGATCACGGCACTCGACCGGGTCGACGACCGCATCAAGGGATTGCGTGTCGGCGCGGATGAATTCCTGACCAAGCCGGTCAATGACATCGCGCTGGTTGCCCGGGTGAAGAACCTCGTGTCGCTCAAGCGGGCGAGCGACGAACTGCGGCTGCGCGCGCAGACCGGCTCGCAATTCGGGCTGGTGCCGGAGATCGAGCCGTCGATGGAGGCGGAAGGCCGGGTGCTCCTTGTCGACGACTGTGCCTCGTCGTCCCGACACCTCACCGCGATCCTGCGGCAGAATTGCCGGGTCGAGCTGGAGGTTGACGGCGCGCAGGCCCTGATCACGGCGGCGGAACGCGGCTATGAGACCATCGTGATCAATCTCGGGCTCGCGAAGTCCGATGCCCTGCGGCTGGTCTCGCAGCTCCGCGCGCTGGAGCGCACCCGGCTCGTGCCGATCATCCTGATCGCCGACCCCGACGAGTCCACGCGGACGCTACGGGCGCTGGAACTGGGTGTGAACGACTGCATCCTCCGTCCGGTCGAACGCACGGAGCTGGTGCTGCGCCTGCGTACCCAGATCGCGCGCAAACGTGCCAACGACCGGCTCGCCAGCGATGTCGAGCAGACCATTGCCATGGCGATCACGGATCCGTTGACCGGGTTGCGCAACCGCCACTACCTCACCTCGCATCTGTCGCGGCTCGTGCGGCAGGCAGGGGAGGCCGATTTGCCTCTTTCTGTGGTGATGATCGACATCGATCGCTTCAAGTCGATCAACGACACCCATGGCCACGATGCAGGGGACGCGGTGCTCAGGGAACTCGCCGGGCGGCTGCGCGGTCATGTGCGCGGGCTCGACATGGTGTGCCGTCTGGGGGGCGAGGAATTCCTCATCCTGATGCCGGAGACACCCGTCTCCGCCGCCGGGAAGGTCGCGGAGCGCCTGCGCGCGGTGATCGAGCGCCAGCCCTTCACATTGCCCGGGGCGACGGGCGAGGGGCTTTCGGTGACCGTGAGCCTCGGCGTTGCGGCGCATGAAGGCGCCGGAGACAGCGGCGATGCCTTGATCAAACGCGCCGACCAGGCGCTGTATCGCGCCAAGGGAGCCGGGCGCAACCGCGTCGTCTGTTTCCCGGACGGCTCCGATGCCGTTGAGACCGCGCAGGGCGCGCCGGACGCGCCCAGACGACCGGACACGCGCACCGGGACGGGCTGACGCCGTTCCCGCTCCGGTATCCGTGCTAGGGTTCCCGGGAAAAGCGGCGGGCATAGGCCGCCATCACATCCTCAAACACCGCATCGCGTTCGCGTTGGGCCTGTCGCAGGTCCCGCCGGCTAGACTCGAGCAAATAGCGCGCGCTGGAGCGGCGATCGCGGAGGCTTTCGCGCTCAAGGCGGCAGGCGCGCCTTGCCGCGCGATCCTCCTGCATGCAGTCGAGCGCGGCGATGCGCTCTCCAAGGTCGTCGACTTCGCGCCGGGAGCGTTCGAGGCTGCTTTCGCTCAGGCTGACATCCTCGTCGGCCTCTTTCAGCCGGTCGCCGAGCCGGCGCGCATCGTCGTAGTCGACCGCGAGATCCGCCGGGCAGGAAAACGACGGCCGTTTGCCGTTGCGCCCGTCCTCGAAGCCGCGCCGCGGCGTGCAATAGGCGCGCACACCCATGCGCCAGCCCTGCATGTAGGCATCCGTGTCGACGGCAATCGAGTGGCGTCCGCAATCCTCGACAACGTTGTCCAGGCGCGATGCCGGAAATCCCTGCAATGCATGGGCCTTGCCAATCGCCGGCCAGTCGCCGGCCTCGCATTGTTCGCGAGAGACGGTCGCGCAACTGGCAAGGAAAAGGACGGCACCGGCCACCGCGACGAAGCCCCAGATCTTCATGATGCAAATCCGCTTGTTTCAAATGGGTTTTTCGAAAGGCCGGTCAGAATTCCACTCATGCGTGTCTTTGGTTGAAATAAACCGTTTGGTTCCCCGGGCGCAAGAGCTGAAGACGAGACGCGGAATCCGCCCGCGCCGGCGCTGCGGTTTCGGGACAGTGCCGGCGCCGTTTCGGGAAGCCAGGCGGGTGTTTACCGCGTTCGTTTACATAAATTGTAAATAAAATGCTAACGGCACCGGGTTTGTATTGATTCGCAACGGGGTTTGGGTAGGCTGCCGGTTGTGATCAGATGCGTTTGTCAACTCGCATCATTTCATGATCGTCCCGATGCAGTGGCTGCAACGGGTCGACAGAAGCGTCCCACGGAAGGTTCAGGTCCGCCGCATCTCCTGACACCGTGGGGTTGACCGGTGCCCCGGCAGGCAGGAGTGGCCTCCTTGAAATGCCTGCGGGAGCACCGGTCGCCTTCTTTCACGGCCGCCCCGCACACTCCCGGCACGACTGGTTATTCCATTTTGCGCCGACGGTATCCTGTCGGCGCTTTCGCGCGCCGCACCCTTGCGTCATGCCGCGTGTTCCCGACAAACGAAAAAAGGCCCCATGAGGGACCTTTTTGCGTGTCGTTCCAGACAGTTCGCAGCGGCGGCGCTGAGTCTGCCGGGCGCGCCGGATCGTTACTTGATCTTGGCTTCGCGGAATTCGACGTGCTTCTTCGCGACCGGATCGTACTTCCGCTTGACCATCTTGTCGGTCATGGTGCGGGAGTTCTTCTTGGTCACATAGAAAAAGCCGGTGTCGGCCGTCGACAGCAACTTGATCTTGATGGTGTTCGCCTTGGCCATCGTTCTTGTCCTTGCACTGGTGTCCGGCACCGCGTTGCGAACCCCGAGACATCGAAGATCACGTTCCGCCGGAAAATCTTGGGAAACTTTGCGCGCACCATACGTTTCGCGCGGCATAAGTCAAGCGGGATCGCGGACGGTCTGCGAGCCGTCAGACTTCCTCCCGGGTGAAGCCGCTGCCTCGCCAATAATAAAACGGCACTGGGGTTGCCGGATCCAGATCCGGGTCGTGGCGAAGCCGGTTTTCCAGCTCTTCGATGATGGTCAGCGTGATCGTCGGCAGTTCCAGATCCTTGGCCTGGGTCAGCGTCAGCCAGTGCACATCCTCAAGCTCGCCGGACGGGCCGGTGCCCTCGGGCAGGCGGTCTGCGATCGCATCGGCGAACACGGCGAGGAAGCGCGTGTCGAATCGCCTCGGACGGCGCGGCGGGGTGATCGCGCGGGCGATCAGTCGCACAGGCGTGAGATCCGGAAGCAGGCTGCGATCCGAGAAGGCGGCCATGTCGCCGGTGCCGGTCCAGGGCGTGTCGCTCGGGGCGCCGACGAGAACGCCGGCCTCCTCATAGGTCTCCCGCGCCGCAGCTACGGTAAAGGCGCGCGCGCGGGCTTCCGTCTTCGGGCCCTTCATCGCGTGCATCAGCTTGTGGGCGACTTGCGGGTGATAGGCGCCCGTCACCGGGATGCGGCTGTCCTGCGGATCGACCCGCCCGCCGGGAAAGACGAACATGCCCGGCATGAAGCGGTGGCGCTGATGGCGCCGCCCCATGAGCACGCGCGGGCTGCCGCCCTGGCTGCGGTCGAGCACCAGAAGCGTCGCCGCATCCTTCGGGCGAATATTGGGATTGTTGGTGTGGCGTTCTGCCGCCGACAGGCGCCGGACGAGGTCCTCGCTCATCGTCCCTCGTTTCCGCCGCCAAAATCATACATCGGCTGGTCGTCGCCGATCGCGTTCGGGTCGAAGCCGTGCATGTAGTTGGCCCATTGCAGGCCGATGAGCGCGCCCTTGATCGGCGGCAGCGCCAGCAGAGAGGAAATCACGATCAGCGGCAGCCAGAGCACGAAATGCACCCACATGTCCGGGACGAAGGCGACCTCGACGGCAAGGGCGATCGGCAGGATGATATGGCCGACGATGAAGATCGTGAAATAGGGGGGCGCATCGTCCGCGCGGTGGTGGTGCAGTTCCTCGCCGCAGGCTTTGCACGTCGGCTCGACCTTCAGGTACTTGCCGAAGAGGCGTCCCTCGCCGCAGTTCGGGCACAGACCCTTGGCGCCGAGCAGCATCGCCCGACCCACATCGCGCTTCGGCTTCGATGCGGGAACGGGCGTGAGATCGGTCAGGCCTGCATAGGTGACTGTCATGTCCGTGGACCTTTCGACTTTCGGCTGCGGCCGGGCGCGCTCTTTCCGCTGCGGGGCCGGCCCTTGTGCTGTCGCTCGCCTTTGCTTTGCCGGGCAAAGCTGCGTTCGCGGGAACTCTTTCGCTTGTGATAGTGACCTTCGCTCAAAAGTTCAAACTGCAGCGAGCCGGCATAGGGGGCCGCTTCCACCAGTCGCACCTCGACGCGATCGCCCAAAGAGAAGGTTTCTCCTGTGGTTCGCCCCGACATGGAATGCGACGATTCGTCATAGTGGTAGTAGTCGTCGCCGATCGTTGAGGCCGGCACGAAACCATCCGCGCCGGTATCGTTGAGACGCACGAACAGGCCGGACTTCACGACGCCGGAGATCCGGCCGGTGAACCGGGCGCCGACCTGGTCGGACAGCCACAGGGCGATCAGCCGGTCGACCGTGTCGCGCTCCGCCAGCATCGCCCGACGTTCGGCAGCCGACACATCCGCGCCAATCGCTTCCAGTTTCGTCTCCATGCCGTCGGGCAGACCGTCGTCGCCGAGCTTCAGCGCCCGGATCAGGCCCCGGTGCACGATCAGATCGGCATAGCGGCGGATGGGCGAGGTGAAATGGGCGTAGCGCTTCAGGTTCAGCCCGAAATGGCCGATGTTGTCGGGCGAATATTCCGCCTGAGCCTGGCTGCGCAGGATCACCTGGTTGACGAGCTCAGCGTCGGGCAGGCCCTTCACCTTCCGCAAGATGCCGTTGAAGGTGGCCGGGCGCAGGCCGCCCGAGGGCGCAAGCCGGATGTCCAGGGTCGACAGGAACTCCTTCAGCGCCTCCAGCTTTTCCGGGCTCGAGGCGTCGTGGATCCGGTAGAGCAGGGGAACGCCGGCCCGCTCCAGCGTTTCGGCCGCGGCGACATTGGCCTGGATCATGAACTCCTCGATCAGCTTGTGCGCCTCGAGGCGTTCGGGAACGAAGACATCCTTGACGGTGCCGTCCTCCTTCAGCCGGATCTTGCGTTCCGGCAGGTCGAGGTCGAGCGGCTCACGGTCGCGCCGGGCGATCTTCAGGCTCTCGTAGGCGGCCCAGAGCGGCTTGAGGATGTCATTCAACACGGCCTCGCTGGTGTGGTCCGGCTCGCCGTCGATGGCGCCTTGCGCCTGCTGGTAGGAGAGCTTCACGGCCGAGCGCATCATCACCCGGTGGAAGCTGTGGCTCTTCTTCTGGCCCTTGGCATCGAGGATCATGCGCACGGCCATCGCTGCGCGGTCTTCGCCTTCCTTCAGCGAACACAGGCCGTTGGAGAGCTTCTCCGGCAGCATCGGAATGACGCGGTCGGGGAAATAGACCGAATTGCCGCGCAGATGCGCTTCGCGGTCGAGCGGTTCTCCGGGGCGGACATAGAAGGCCACATCGGCAATCGCGACCGTGACGATGTGACCGCCGGGATTGTCCGGGTCGGGATCCGGCTCGGCATGGACCGCGTCGTCGTGATCCTTTGCGTCGGCCGGATCGATGGTGATCAGCGGCAACTTGCGCCAGTCCTCGCGGCCCTTGAGCGTCGCCGGCACGGCCTGTTCGGCCGCCTCGATCACCCGGTCGGGAAAGCGGTGCGGGATGCCATGGGTGTGCAGCGCGATCTCGGAAACGGCCATCTCCGAATGCATCGCCCCGATGCGCTTGAGCACCTTGGCGCGCGTGTCGCCATAGCGGCCCGGGCCCTTGATGGTGGTGACGGAGATGAGGTCGCCGTCCTCCGCACCCTTGAGGTCGCTGGTGTCGATGTCGAGTTCGCGCTGCTTGCGGTCGATCGGCTCCAGGAAGGTGCGCCCGCGCGCGATGCGCAAAATGCCGAGAATGGAGGCGGCCTGGCGTTCCAGCAGCTTGATGATCCGTCCGGCCCGGGTCGCTTCCGGTCCGGTTTCGTCGCCGCTGATGCGCACCAGCAGGCGGTCGCCCAGACCGGCCGTGCGCGGCTGGCTTTGCCGGCGCTCCGGGACGACGAGGATCTTTGGCGGAGCGCCCTGTTCCTCCACGTCCCAGCTCGCCGGCTCGGCGATCAATTCGCCGTCCGCGTCGCGCGCGACCACCGTGACCACCAGCACCGCGGGGAGGTCGCCGGCCTTGATCAGTTTCTTCTGGCGTTTTTCAAGCAGGCCGTCGTCGGCCATGTCGCGCAGCAGGCGCTTGAGGTAGATCCGCGCCCCGCCGGTGATCCCGAAATGCCGCGCGATCTCGCGCTTGCCGGCCTTGCCGGGATTGTCGGCGACGAAGGCCATGATCTCGTCGCGTCCGGGCATCTGCGGCGTGCCGGCCGATTTTGTCGCCGTCTTCTTCGGTTTCGTCTTCTTCGGGCGGTTGGCGGTCAAGCGTCATCCTCTGCCACGGCCGTCTTGGCGGTGGCGGTCTTCTTTGCGGTTGTCTTCTTCGCGGCCGGTTTCTTGGTCGCAGCCGCCTTGGCGGTGGTCTTCTTCGCGGCGGGCTTTTTCGCTGCCGGTTTCTTGGCGGTCGCCTTCTTGGCCGCCGGCTTTCCCTTGCCGGTCTTTTCGATCTTGGCGGCGATCAGCGCAAGCGCCTCGTCGAGGGTCACGGCCTGCGGGTCGCTGCCCTTGGGAAGCGTCGCATTCACCTTGGCCCATTTCACGTAAGGCCCGTAGCGCCCGTCCTGGACGGTGATCGGACCGCCATCGGGATGATCGCCCAGTTCCTTCAGCGGCGGCGTGTTGCCCCGGCCGCGTCCCGCCTTGGCGCGTTTCTGCGCCAGGGCATCGACGGCGCGGTTGATGCCGACAGTGAACACCTCTTCCGCGCTTTCCAGATTGGCGTAGGTGCCGTCGTGGAGCACGAAGGGACCGTAGCGGCCGATGCCGGCGAGGATCTCCTTGCCGTCTTCCGGGTGCGGTCCGACCTCGCGCGGCAAAGACAAGAGCTGAAGCGCCTTGTCGAGGTCCATTTCCGACGCCTGCCAGCCGCGCGGCAGCGACGCGCGCTTGGGCTTGGCTTCCTCGCCGAGCTGGACATAGGGGCCGAAGCGGCCGGTGCGCAGGCTGACGTCCAGACCCGTTTCGGGATCCTGGCCGAGCACCTTGGGTCCGTCGGCGACTTCGGCGTCGCCATCCTTGCCGGAGGCGGACAGTTGGCGGGTGTAGCCACAATGGGGCGGGTTCTCGTTGGGCGTCTTGCCCTCGAGCTTTTCCTTGTCGTAGTTGGAGCAGCCGACGAAGGCGCCGAACCGGCTGACCTTGAGCGAGAGGCGGCCCTCGCCGCAGGCCGGACACTTGCGCGGATCCTCGCCGTTGCCCTGGTCCGGGAACACATGGGCCGCGAGCATTTCGTTCAAGGCTTCAAGCACCTCGGAGACCCTGAGGTCCTTGATGTCGTGGACCGAGGCGGAGAAGTCACGCCAGAAATCGCGCAAGACGTCCTTCCAGGACAATTCGCCGGCGGAGATGCGGTCGAGCTTCTCCTCCAACGCGGCGGTGAAGTCGTATTCGACGTAGCGGTTGAAGAAGCTCTCGAGGAAGGCAATGACAAGCCGGCCCTTGTCCTGCGGGATCAGCCGCTTGCCCTCGATCTCCACATAATCGCGGTCGCGCAGCGTCTGCAGCGTGGAGGCATAGGTGGAGGGACGGCCGATGCCGAGCTCTTCCATCTTCTTCACCAGCGTTGCCTCGGTGAAGCGCGCCGGCGGCTCGGTGAAATGCTGGGCGGTCTCGATCGAGTTGCGGCTGACGGCTTCGCCCTGCGACATTGCGGGCAGGCGGCGACCTTCTTCGTCTTCCTCGTCGTCCTTGCCTTCCTGATACAGCGCAAAAAACCCATCGAAGCGCACGACGGAACCGGTGGCACGCAGGGTGGCGCCCTTGCCGCCGGCCTTGGCGTCGATATCGACGGTGGTGCGCTCCAGAACGGCCGATTCCATCTGCGAGGCGATGGTGCGCTTCCAGATCAGTTCGTAAAGACGGGCCGCGTCCGGGTCCAGGTAGCGGGCCACGTCGCGCGGGCGGCGGGTCAGGTCGGTCGGGCGGATCGCCTCGTGGGCCTCCTGGGCGTTCTTGGCCTTGGAGGAATAGTGACGCGGCTTTTCCGGAACGTAATCGGTGCCGTAATCGGCGCCGATCACCTCGCGGGCGGAAGTGATCGCCTCGCCGGCGATCTGGACGCCGTCGGTCCGCATATAGGTGATGAGGCCGACGGTTTCGCCGCCGATGTCGGCGCCCTCATAGAGTTTCTGCGCGACCTGCATGGTTCGCGCCGCCGCGAAGCCGTGCTTGCGCGAGGCCTCCTGCTGCAGCGTGGAGGTGGTGAAGGGAGCCGCCGGATGGCGGCGCTGGGGCTTTGAATCGACGCTTGCGACCGTGAGCGCCGCAGCGTTCAGATGGGCGGCGATCTCGTCGGCTTCCGCCTTGGAGTGAATGTCGAGGCGGGCGAGCTTCTTGCCGTTGAACGCGGCGATGCGGGCCTGGAACGCGGAACCTTCCGCCGTCTTCAGGTTGGCCAGGACCGACCAGTATTCCTGGCTGACGAAGCGCTCGATCTCGCTTTCCCGGTCGCAGACGAGGCGAAGCGCCACGGATTGCACCCGGCCAGCCGAGCGGGCGCCCGGAAGCTTGCGCCACAACACCGGGGACAGGGTGAAGCCAACCAGATAGTCGAGGGCGCGGCGCGCGAGATAGGCGTCGACCAGCGGCTCGTCGATGTCGCGCGGGTTCTCCATCGCCTCGAGAATGGACTTCTTGGTAATGGCGTTGAAGACGACGCGCTGGACGGGCATGTCCTTGAGCAGGCGCTTCTTGCGCAAAACTTCAAGCACGTGCCACGAAATCGCTTCCCCCTCGCGGTCGGGGTCAGTGGCGAGGATCAGCCGGTCGGCGCCCTTGACGGCCTTCGCGATGTCGTTGAGGCGCTTCTGCGACTTGGCGTCGACGTCCCAGCTCATCTCGAAGTCTTCGTCGGGGCGGACCGATCCGTCCTTCGCCGGAAGGTCGCGCACGTGACCGTAGGAGGCGAGGACATGATAGTCCGAGCCTAGGTACTTGTTGATGGTCTTGGCCTTGGCCGGCGATTCAACAATGACGATATTCATGAGACCCCAAGCAGGAAAAGAAGCGCCTTGCGGCATGGGCGGCGCGAAGACGCGCGGCTCCGACGCGCACGAACGGCGCCGGACGATCCCCCAATTAGATAGCAACTGTCAAATGACCATTCGTGTCGCCCGGGTCAAGAGATGGATTCCCGGCGCGGGAAAAAGGCGCCATGGCCGGCTGTCCGTCACCAGAACCTTGCGTTGGGTTGCATATGACGTGTAGTATGAAATTAGAAAACCATTGGTTGTATAACTGTTGACCGCCGCGTTTCGCGGCCAACTGCCGGGTCATGAAATGCCGACAGATTCCCTCTCAGACCGAGCCGAAGCCGCCCGATACTCGGCCCAGATTTGCCGCGAGTTGCGGGATTTGGCAACGAATAACGACCTGACATTTCTAGCTTATTTGCTCGAAATGGCGCGGGTGGAGGCATACGACAAACATGTTGAGTTTCAACAAAGCGAAGATAGTTGAACGCCGTTTCGGGCAACACTCTCTTCGGTTGTATTTTCAGATTTTCTAAATTCAGAAGATTTTTCTTGAGGTCTTTTTCTGGAAATAGTGCAAAAAATTGACATGCAACCTTGGATTATGTGCGGTGAGTCAGACCCCGGAGCGGGGCGCTGTCCTCCATGTCCGGACGGCTGGGGTGCCGGCACGATCCTGCCGGGACGGTCCGGCCTCAACCCCTGTGGGGCTGGTCGTGCGGGATGCTCGCAGGTGGCAATGCCGCGTTGCGCGCGGGCCCTTTCTTGCGCGCATGCGCGGGCGGACCCCGCCGGAGGAGACTTTGGCGGGTGCTGGAGCTTCAAGGTGGCGGCACCGGGGTGACTATCTGCCGTCGATCAGGCTGACCTTCTGGCCCGGGTGGCGCTCCAGCCGTCCGGCGAGCTCCAGCTCCAGCAGGATCACGTGAATGACGCGGGCTTCAAGCTGCGTGTGGCGGATCAGTTCGTCGATTTCCACCGGAGCGCCGCCGAGCGCGGAGAGCACCCGTCCCCGGTCGCTGTCGGCGACCCGCACCTTTAGCGGATCCGTGTCCTGTCCGGGCTCCTCGATCTCGATCGGCGGAAGATCGGGGAAGGGGCGTCGCGGTCCCAGGCTCTCCAGGATGTCGCGGGCGCTGGTCACCAATGTCGCCCCGTCGCGGATCAGGCGGTTGCCGCCTTCCGAGCGCGGATCGAGGGGAGAGCCGGGAACGGCAAGCACGTCGCGGTTCTGGTCAGCGGCGAAGCGGGCGGTGTGCAACGACCCGGAGCCACGGGCGGCCTCGATCAGCACGGTTGCGAGCGACACCCCGGAAATCAACCGGTTGCGGCGCGGAAAGTCGCGGCTGCGCGGCTTCCATCCGAGCGGCATTTCGCTGATGACGGCGCCGTTGTTTTCCAGGATGGACCAATGCAGGTCGCGGTTCTCGCTTGGATAGATGACATCGATCCCGCCGGCCATGACGGCAATCGTTCCGCTGCCAAGAGCCGCACGATGCGCGGCGGCGTCGATCCCGCGCGCCAGACCGGACACCACGGTATAGCCGGCCGCCCCGAGGTCCGCGGCGATCTCGCCGGCGATCTTCAGGCCTGCCAGAGAGGCGTTTCTGGCCCCGACCATGGCAATGGTTGCCTCTTCGGCGAGGCAATCGTCGCTGCCGCGCACGCTGATCAGCGGCGGTGCGCCGTCCACATATCTCAGAAGCGGGGGATAGCCGTATTCGCCGAGGGCGCGCAGCCGCCCGCCCAGCCGGTCGAGCGCCTCGATCTCGTCTTCGGCATCCGCCTGCGACGCGACGCGGATGGTCCGCTTGCCGCCGCGCCGTGACAGGTCGGGCAGCGCCTCGAGCGCCGCCTCGGCGGATCCCGCATGATTGATCAGGGCGCGAAAGGTGACCGGGCCGACGTTTTCGGAGCGGATCAGGCGCAGCCAGGCGAGCCGTTGCCGATCCGTGAGCACGCGGGTGCGTGCCGGTTCGGACCGGCTGCCGCTCATCCCTTCTGTCCGATCCGGCCTTCCGTTCCCTTGAGCAGGCGGGCGATGTTCTCGTGATGCTTCGCCCACAGAATGACGGTGAGCACGCCCATCAGCTCGGCAATCTGGACCCGGTCGAAGGCGACATAGAGCAGCAGCGGTGTGATGAGGCTTGCAACCAGCGCGGAGAGCGAGGAGTAGCGGAAGAGGGCCGCCATGCTGACCCAGATCGCGGCGAAGGCGAGGGCTGCCGGCCAGAACAGTCCGAGCAGGATGCCGAGGTAGGTCGCGACCCCCTTGCCGCCGCGAAACCGCAGCCAGACCGGAAAGATATGGCCGATGAACGCACCGAAGCCGGCGATCACCGCGGCATCCGGGCCGCCGTATCGGAAGGCGACCAGGACGGCGAGCGTTCCCTTGAGCGCATCGCCCAGCAGGGTGAGGGCGGCGAGATGCTTCTTGCCGGTGCGCAGGACGTTGGTGGTGCCGATATTGCCGGAGCCGATGGCGCGGATATCGCCTTCGCCCGCGAGCCGGGTGATGACGAGGCCGAAGGGGATCGAGCCCAGCAGATAGCCGAAAACAAGGGCGGCCAGAAAATAGGGCCAGGCGTGGGCCCAGCTGATCGGATCGGGCACGTGCAGCCTCCGGTTGCGCAATCGTTGCAAAGACTAGGACGGGAGCAGGCGTCCCGCAACCATCGTCTGGAGCACCTTGCCGGTGAAACGGGCGTCCTCGAAAGGGGTATTCTTCGACCTTGAGCGGATCTTCGTCTTGTCGAGCACCCAGGGGCGGTCCGGATCGAACACGACGATGTCCGCCGGCGCGCCGGCCGACAGCCGGCCGACCGGCAGGCCGAGCCGGTTCGCCGGATTGCAGGTCATCGCCGCCAGAAGCGTCATCAGGTCGACATCGCCCGAATGCACCAGGCGAAGCCCGGCCGAAAGCAGGGTTTCCAGACCGATGGCGCCGTCGGCGGCTTCCGCAAAGGGATGGCGTTTGGTCTCCACATCCTGCGGATCATGGGCGGAGACAATGACATCGATTGTGCCGTCGGCGAGCGCTGCCACCATGGCGCGGCGTTCGTCCTCGCTTCGCAAGGGGGGCGCCATCTTGAAGAAGGTCCGATAGGGGCCGATGTCGTTCTCGTTCAGCGTCAGATGGTTGATTGAGATGCCGGCGGTCACGTCGAGGCCGGCGGCCTTGGCCCGCGCCAGCGCCTCGACGCTGTCGGTGCAGGAGAGGGAGCGGGCGTGATAGCGGCCACCCGTCAGCTTCGCGAGCCGCAGGTCGCGTTCCAGCATGATGATCTCCGCCTCGCGCGGCGTGGAGGGCAGGCCCTTCCAGCTGGCGTTCAGGCCTTCGTTCATCACGCCGGTGCCGGACAGGTCCGGGTCTTCCGTGTGATGCACGACGAGGGCGTCGAAGTCGCGCGCATAGGTCATCAGCCGGCGCATCACGCCGGAATGGGTGATCGAGTGGTTGCCGTTGGAAAAGGCGACGGCACCGGCCTCGCGCAGCAGGCCGATCTCGCTCATCTCCTCGCCGGCCAGCCGTTTGGTCAGGGCCGCCATCGGGTGCACCCGCACGCAGGCCGTGTCGCGGGCGCGGCGCAGGACGAAATCCACAAGCGCCGGATCGTCGATGATCGGGTCGGTGTCGGGCGAGGTCACGATGGTGGTGATGCCGCCTGCGGCGGCCGCCAGACTGGCGCTCGCCAGCGTCTCGCGGTGCTCCGCGCCGGGCTCTCCGACCGTGACATCCATGTCCACGAGCCCCGGGGCCGCGATGGCGCCGTCGAGGTCGATGACCGTGGCGCCTTCGGGCGCGCCCTGGTTGAGCGCTTCGGGTCCGGCGGCGACGATGACGCCCTCCGCCACCAGCACGGCGCCGGCCACATCGAGCCGGCGGGCGGGATCGATCACGCGCGCGTTGGTCAAGAGAATGGGGGGCTGTGCCGTCTCGCGGGCCATGTGGTTCGTCCTCACCGGTTCGGCAAATGGGCTGAGAGGGCCTCGAGCACGGCCATGCGCACGGCGACACCCATCTCGACCTGCTCGCGGATCAGGCTTTGCGGGCCGTCGGCGATTTCCGGATCGATCTCCACCCCCCGGTTCATCGGGCCGGGATGCATGACGAGCGCGTCGGGCTTGGCGGCGGAGAGCTTTTCCGCGTCCAGCCCGTAGTAGCGGAAATACTCGCGCACGGAGGGGATGAAGGCTCCGGCCATGCGTTCGCGCTGAAGGCGGAGCATCATCACGATATCCGCGTCGGCCAGGCCCTCGCGCATCGTCGCGCAGACCTCGACGCCCATCTGCCGGATGCCGTTCGGCAGAAGGGTGGAGGGCGCAACGACCTTGACCCGTGCGCCCAGCGCGTTGAGCAGGATGATGTTCGAGCGCGCCACCCGCGAATGCAGGATATCGCCGCAGATCGCGACCGTCAGGCGGGCGATCTTGCCCTTGTGGCGACGGATCGTGAGGGCGTCGAGCAGCGCTTGCGTGGGGTGCTCATGGGCACCGTCGCCGGCGTTGATCACGGAGCAGCCGACCTTCTGGGCAAGGAGATGCACCGCGCCGGCCGCATGGTGGCGGACCACGATGATGTCGGGATGCATGGCGTTCAGCGTCGCGGCCGTGTCGATCAGCGTCTCGCCCTTCTTTACCGAAGAGGAGGAGACCGACATGTTCATCACGTCGGCGCCGAGCCGTTTGCCGGCGATCTCGAAGGAGGATTGCGTGCGCGTGGAGGCTTCGAAGAAAAGGTTGATCTGGGTCCGTCCCCGCAGAACGGCCTTCTTCTTTTCTACCTGCCGGCTGATCTCCACGGCCGCTTCCGCGCGGTCGAGCAGGGCAAGGATTTCGTGCGGCTGGAGACCTTCGATCCCGAGCAGGTGACGGTGCGGATAGGCATCCGCGAGGGGGGAGGTTTGTGCGCTCATTAAAGGCTACCCTATAGGCGCAAGCGCGCGCGGGCTCAAGCGCGGCTTGGCGTCTGCGCAAGCTTTTTGCGGGGCGGGGATCTGCCGCGCGGCGCTCACACGGCGACGAGCAGCGCGATCGGCATGGTCACGGCGGCGGCAAGCGTCTGCAGCGTGAGGATTTCCGCCATCAGCTTGGCGTCCCCGCCCATCTGCCGGGCGAGCAGGTAGGAGCCGCCGGCGCTGGGCACCGACATGGCGATCATCACGGCGGTAAAGGCCGGGCCCTCAACGCCCATGAGACTTGCAAAGCCGAAACCCAGCACCGGCATCAGCGCCAGTTTCAGCAAAAGCGCGGAGGTCAGGGCCGGGCCCGGGCGGCGCAATGCGTTGAGGTCGAGGCCGGCGCCGACGCAGACGATGCCGATCGGCAGGGCGGCGCTGCCGAGGATTTCCAGTGTCGACCAGGCGAATCGCGGCAGCGGCAGGCCGGTGACGTTCAAGAGCAGGCCGGTCGCCGTCGACCAGATGAACGGGTTGCGGATGAGGTCGAGCAGGATCTTGCGGATGCCGGGTGCAGGGCCACTGGTGAAATGCGACAGCACAAGGACGCAGATGACATTCAGGAGCGGCACCATGGCGACGATGGCGACCGCAAGAAGCGCGACGCCGTCCGCGCCCAGCAGTTCGTCGGCGATGGCAAGCGCGACGAAGGTGTTCCAGCGGGTCGCGCCCTGAAAGACGGAGGTGAAGCGCGGGCCGTCGATGGCAAAGACGCGCCGCAGCAGCGGCTGCAGGGCAAGGGCGATGGCCGCCATGGCGACGACCGATGCGACCAGCGTGGCGCTCATCTCGAAGGCGGGCAGGGCCATGAAGTCGGTCTGAGCGACGGTGGCGATGATGATCGCGGGAAACAGGACGAAATAGGCGATACGCTCGATGCCGCGCCATTGCTCGCCGGTGATGATCCCCATGCGGGCGACGAGGTGTCCGGTGGCGATGACAAGCAGGACCGGAAGCAGCGCATTGACGACCACACTCATTGCGGGTCGTCTCCGTCATAGACCTTGTATCTGTCGCCCGCGGGGGCGGCTTGTTCGTCCGCGTCGCGGCGCATCCGCGACAGCCGGTCGAGGCACCCTTGCAGGATGTAGGCGGCGGCCATCTTGTCGACCAGTTCCGCACGTCGTGCGCGCGAGCGGTCGGCATCGATCAGCGTGCGTGTGACGGCAGCGGTCGACAGGCGCTCGTCCCATGCGGTCAGCGGCAGATCGGTGAGCGGCAGGAGGTTGCGGGCGAAGGCGCGCGTCGCCTGGACGCGCGGGCCTTCGGAGCCGTCCATGTTCAGCGGCAGGCCGATCACCATGCCGCAGACCTCGTGTTTCTTGCAGATCTCGAGGAGGGCGGCGGCATCGACGCCGAACTTCTTACGCTTGATGGTCTCGAGCGGACTGGCGATGCCGCGTCCGAGATCCGACAGTGCAAGACCGATGGTCTTGGTTCCGAGATCGAGGCCGATCAGCCGGCCGACGCGCGGAAGACGCGCGGCAAAGTCATCGTGGGAGAGGAGGGGATCTTGCGCCATGTCGAGGCTTTAGCACGCGCCCGCCCGCGCGAACAGAGAGCGGGATTGCAGGCGCGCCGCATCCGGATAGATTCCGGGGGACAGTTCGCGGCAGCTTCCGCGACACGCGACAAGAGGGAGACCCATCATGAAGATCACATATCTCGGCCATGCCGCCTGCCGTCTCGACATTCCGGGCGCCGCCATTCTCATCGACCCGTTCCTGAGCGGAAATCCGTCCTTTCCCGAGACGCTGAGCGTGGACGGGGTCAGCGAGGGCGTGACGCATATCCTGTTGACCCACGGGCATGACGACCACATCGGCGATACGCTGGAGATCGCGCGCAAGACCGGCGCGCAGGTCACCGCGAATTTCGAGATCGCCATGTGGGTGCAGTCGCAGGGGCACGAGAACATCAACCCGATGGGCTGCGGCGGCTCCGTCGATGTCGGTCCCTTCACCGTCTCGCTCACCCAGGCGCATCACACCTCCTCGTCGCTCGCCGGCGGATGGCCACCGGTCTACATGGGCCAGCCGAACGGGTTGATCGTGCGCGCCGAAGGACAACCGACCCTCTACCACATGGGCGACACGGATCTCTTCGGCGACATGGCGCTGATCGAGGAGCTCTACGCCCCGAAGGTTGGCATCGTGCCGATCGGCGACCGTTTCACCATGGGAGCGAAAACGGCGGCGATCGCCTGCAAGCGGTTCTTCGACTTCAAGACGATCCTGCCGTGCCACTACGGCACCTTCCCGATCCTCGACCAGTCCGCCGACGGCTTCCTCGCCGAGATGGGGGCGGAATCCGGCCGCGTGAAGGTCACGGCTCCGGGCGGCTCCTTCGAGGTCTGACGCACTGTCCGGGCGCTGGACAGGACCTGAATGTTCACGTAATGTTCTATTCCGATTCCAGCGTCCGGACAGGCCATGTCAAACCACATCCCGTTTCGCGCCAACCTTGACGACTTTCTCCTGAGCCTTGCCAGGGGCGACCTTCTCGATGCGGTCGGGGCGCATTATGCGGCCGACGCGCGGCTCTACGAGAACGACATTCTGGTCGCGCGGGACAAGCGGACGGTGCTGCGCAAGCTGCAGCCGGTGCTCAGGCGTTTCGCGATGGTGCGCGGCACCTTCGACGAACTGACCTGCGATCGCGCCACGGGCCGGGTGCGTTTCTTTTGCCGGATCGACGGTGTCGACATCGACGGGCGGGTGGTGCGCGAGGAGGTTTTCCATGTGCAGGTCTGGTCGGATGGCAAGGTGGCGGAGGAGCGGCAGTATCGCGGCGATGCGCTTGCGCGGCTGTTTGCCCGAAACGTCGCCGCGCCGCGCCGTCGCGGGCCGCTCCTGGTCCCGTCGCTGCCGGCGTCCGCTTCGGCGGTGATGGCGGCGCGCCCCCTCGGTGCGTGACGGCTTTTGCCGGACCGGTGGCGGCGCCGGCGCCCTTTGGCTTGCGGGCGGCTTGATCCCGATGATATAGGCCACCTGTCGAGGATGCCTCGCGCGAGAAAAAGCCTTCGCGCAAGCGTCCCCGGCGCACGAGGCAATCCGGAGAATCCAATGTCCGTCGATATCGACACGGTGAAACGCGTTGCGCATCTTGCGCGCATCAAGGTCACGGACACCGAGGCCGACGAGATGACCGGCCAGTTGAACACCATCCTCGCCTTCGTCGAGCAGCTTGACGAGGTCGACGTCAGCGGCGTGGAGCCGATGACATCGGTCGTCAAGCAGGAGATGAAGAAGCGCGCCGACGTGGTCGACGACGGCGGCTATCCGCAGGATGTGGTCGCCAACGCGCCGATGTCGGAAGACAATTTCTTCATGGTGCCGAAGGTGGTGGAATAGGCCGTGACGGTTGTCATCGGCGTTGAGTGCCCGCTCACCGACGACATGCGCGCCCTGATCGCGGAGCTGAACGCCGCTCTGCTGTCGCTGACGCCGCCCGAGGCCTGTTTTCACATGAGCGTCGAGGATATGGCGGGAGACGACACCACCGTGTTCGTTGCCCGCAACGGCGACGGTGGAGAAATGCTCGGCTGCGGCGCGCTGTTGCGCCATCCGAGCGGGGTCGGCGAGGTCAAGCGCATGTACACCCGTCCCGAGGCGCGGGGTCTTGGGATCGGCGGGCGCATCCTGGCGCGGATCGAAGCGCTTGCGCGCAGCGAAGGCTTCACGCGGCTGGTGCTTGAGACCGGCAACACCTACAAGGCCGCTGAGCGGGTCTACCAGCGGGCCGGCTTCCGGCGATGTGGCCCGGTGCTCGGATATTCCGACACGCCGTACACCGCCTTTTTCGAAAAACCGCTTCTTTCTAACGCGTGACGCGAACAGCCCAGCGAGACGAAAACAATGACCGAGCTGACGAAACTGACCCTGACCGAGGCGCGAGACGGGCTTGCCGCGCGCGACTTCAGCGCCCGCGAACTGACGGACGCCTATCTGGGCGAGATCGCGGCAGGCAATCAGGCGCTGAACGCCTATGTGGCGGTGACCGAGGACAAGGCGCGGGCAATGGCCGCGGCCTCCGACGCGCGGCTTGCCAAGGGCGAGGGCGGCGCGCTTGAGGGCATTCCGCTCGGCATCAAGGATCTCTTCGCCACCAAGGGCGTGCACACCCAGGCGTGCAGCCATATCCTCGACGGCTTCAAGCCGCCGTACGAATCGACCGTGACCGCCAATCTCTGGGCCGATGGCGCGGTGATGCTCGGCAAGCTCAACATGGACGAATTCGCCATGGGCTCGTCGAACGAGACCTCCTATTACGGCAATGTCGTCAATCCGTGGAAGCGGACCGGATCGGACGAGGCGCTGGTGCCGGGCGGTTCGTCCGGCGGCTCCGCCGCCGCCGTTGCCGGCGCCCTGTGCCTTGGCGCGACCGCGACCGACACCGGCGGCTCGATCCGCCAGCCGGCGGCGCTGACCGGCACGGTCGGCATGAAGCCGACCTACGGCCGCTGCTCGCGCTGGGGCACGGTCGCCTTCGCCTCCTCGCTGGACCAGGCGGGACCGATCACCCGCACGGTGCGCGACAATGCGGTCATGCTGCGCTCGATGGCCTCCGTCGACGCCAAGGACACGACCAGCATCGACGCGCCGGTACCCGATTACGAGGCTGCCGTCGGCAAGTCGGTGCGCGGACTGCGGATCGGCATTCCCAAGGAATATCGCGTCGACGGCATGCCCGACGAGATCAACGCTCTGTGGCAGCAGGGCATCGACTGGCTGAAGGACGCGGGTGCCGAGATCGTCGAGATCTCCCTGCCGCATACCAAATACGCGTTGCCGGCCTATTACATCGTCGCGCCCGCGGAAGCCTCGTCCAACCTCGCCCGCTACGATGGCGTGCGCTACGGGTTGCGGGTCGACGGCAAGGACATCGCCGACATGTACGAGAACACGCGCGCGGCCGGCTTCGGCGCGGAAGTGAAGCGGCGCGTGATGGTCGGAACCTATGTGCTTTCCGCCGGCTATTACGATGCCTACTACCTGAAGGCGCAGAAGGTCCGCACGCTGATCAAGCGCGATTTCGACCAGTCCTTCGAGGCGGGCGTGGATGCGATCCTGACGCCGGCAACGCCGGATGCCGCCTTTGCACCCGGCGCGATCACCGATCCGGTCGCCATGTATCTCAACGACATCTTCACGGTGACGGTGAACATGGCCGGCCTTCCGGGGCTTGCGGTGCCGGCCGGGCTCAACCGCGACGGCCTGCCGCTGGGCTTGCAGCTGATCGGGCGCCCCTTCGGCGAGGAAACGCTCTACAGCCTGGGATCGGTGATCGAACAGGCCGCGGGCCGCTTCACGCCGAAGCGCTGGTGGGCCTGACGCTTCGCCGCGAAGCGCGCAAGTCAAGGCATGTGAACAAGACGCCGCCGGGAGCCTCCCGACGGCATTGAGGATGATGACAAACTCACCGAATTCGTCCTCCCGGACGCAGCGTAAGCTGCGATCCGGGATCGGGGAGACACGGTGTCACGGTTGGCAACTCCTTAAAACGGATAGGTTTTTGGCTCTCCGATACCGGGTCGCGCTTTCGCTTGCCCGGTATGACGCGGGAGAGCAGTCGCACTCTTCGTCAGCAGTCAGACGCCGCCGGGAGGCCCCCGGCGGCGTTTTTCGTGGGTCAGCGGTTGTCCGGCTGGGCGCGCACGCGGCGCAATCCCAATCGGGTGACGCGGTAGGGACCGCCGTTTTTCGAGGCGATGTAGCGCCGGCGCCTCAGTTTCTTGAACAGGGCCAGATCCAGCCCCGGCGAATGCCAGCCCTCGCGCGTAACGCAGGTGGCATGAATGATGCGGTTGCGCGCGTCCTTCTCGACGAGCACGCGACCGCCCTGGGCCAGCAGGTGAAGCACCCGCTGCTCGGCTTTCGAAATGTCCATGATGGTCCGGAAATCTTGATGCACGGCTCCGGTGTCCGCAGCCCGTACGCTTGCGGAGGGGAGCAGTCTCGTGGCCGACCCGAAAACCTGGGCCGGCCCTATCGGGCCTCGCGGCGTCCGCGCATCAAAACTCCATCGGTTTGCAAGATCTAGGTGGACGCGCTTGCGGCAAATATCAAGCTGCTTTGCCCTGTATGCCTCGGCTTCGACGGAGGCTGTTGCAGAAGAAGCGCAGGAGATCGGTGGCAAAATCGGCCTTGCGACGCTTCGCTCCGTTTCCTTTTTGCCGATCTGGCTCTAGAACTGTCGCCATGACACCGGCAGAATCGATTTCCGTCCTTTTCGGCCTCGCGGGCCTGGTCAATCCCTTCGCGCTGATGATCGGCGCTGTGCTCGGCTGGTTTGCCGATGCACGCGCCAAGCTGCTCATCGCCGGATTTGCCGCCGCCGCCTTGAGCGTCCTGCTCGACGCCTCGATGAACTTCAGCGGCGTGCCGCCGGTGGGAGGCTACGACGGCGGGCCGCTTGCGGTGTTGCCGTTCCGCTTCGTGGGAGCCGCACTTGCGGCCGCCTTCGTGCATGGCATGCGCAACCGGATGCGCGGCGGGCGCTAGGCACCGGGCGGACAGTGCCGGCGGAGATTGCAGTTCGCGGCGATCCCGCTACGCCCGCCACCTCGATGCCGGACCCGTTCGCGGCCGCATCGCGACACCTCAACAAGGATCTCTCATGTCGTCTGCAGCGGTGTCCTATGTGGCGCTTGCCGTCGCCATCGTGTTCGAGGTCGTCGGCACCACGGCGCTGCAGCAGTCGCAGCAGTTCACAAGACCCGTGCCGACCCTGGTCATGGGCGGGTGCTATCTGGCCGCTTTCTACTGTCTGTCCATCGCGCTGCGGAGGGTGCCGGTGGGCGTCGCCTATGCGATGTGGAGCGGTCTCGGCATCGTGCTGATCTCGCTGGTGGGGATCGTCCTGTTCCGCCAGGTGCTGGACCTTGCCGCCTGGATCGGCCTGGGCCTGATCATCGCCGGCGTCATCGTCGTCAACGTCTTTTCCAAGTCCGTGTCGCACTGACGGCCAGCGCAGCGCGGGTGTGGCGCGACGGGCGCGCGACACCGACGGCACGGGGCTGTCCCCGTGCCCGTTTTCAAAAGGTCGGACGGATCGCCTCAGCGCTGGGCGCGCCATTCGGCGAAGAGATCGCCGTTCGGGCAGTAGTCCGGGGTTTTTTCCGCGCCACCGGCATGGTCATCCAGCCAGGTCGCGCATTCGCCCGGGCATTCGCAACCCATGCAACGGTTGGCAGCGGCCCGCAGGCTGTTGGCAAGCGTGATGTCGGCGGGCATGCCCTCGGTCGCTCCGACCGTCCGCATCATCCGGCCCATCAGGCCCGCCCGTTCGTCGAGCCGCTTCAAAAATCCCATGACTGTCTCCCTTGCGATGCGCTGTCGGCGCCGGACCGACACCCTATGTGACGGTTCCCATCCTGAAGTGGTTGCAGATGAAACGAATTGAGCCAGATCAAACCGGCAGCGCTTTGCGTCACTTTCTCGCCGAATCTGGTAAGGTTGCAGAGATCAGGAGCGCATACGCCGGAGAGTGACGATGGTCTCGCGCGTGTCGACCCCGACGGGCGTCGTCGCCGTCACGCCCGTCACCCGGCTTCCGCCGCTGTCCGTTGGCGATGTCATCGCCATGCGCGTCGCCCGTCATATGACCGATGGCGTCATGCGGCTTGTGTCCGGCAATTTTCAGCTCGACGTGGCGGGGCAGGAGATGTTTCCCGTCGGCGCGCGGGTCTCCCTGCAGGTCAGTCGCGGTCCAGAGGGCGGGGTGTCCTATCAGGTCAGCGCCGGCGCCGATGATGTGCCGGGTCAGGGTGCTGCGCCTCCCGGCTCCGCGGTGGCGCGCGAGCAGGCCGCGCTCCAGCGCCTTTCCGGCATGGCCGCTGACCTCGCTTCCCGGCAGGACGGACTTGCACCGCTTTTTTCCGGTCTCTCCGCCGCGGCGGCCGCGCCGGCATCGGCCGCGCTGCCGCAACCGGTCGCGGCCGCGATGGCAGCGCTGTTCGGCCTTCGCCTCGTTGCCGATGACAAGCTGGACGGCGCCCGCCTGAAACGCGCGATCGCAACGGCTGCCGGCGCGCCCAAAAGCGAAGGCGGGCGCGGCCTGCCGGGCGTGCTCAAGGATCTCGGCGACGCGTTGCGCTTGTTTGCAAAGGGCGGCGAAGGGATCGCGCGGGAGGGAACGCCTCCGGCGCCACCGAGCCTTGCCCGTCATCCGCAAGCCCAGCCGTCCGGTCGCGCCAGTCTGGAACTGATGCAGGCGCTGGCGCGGGGCGATCTTGCCGTCGCCGCCCTGCTGCTGCTTGGAAAGAGCGACGCGGCGCTGGCCCGGGTCCGGCTGTCCGGACTGACCTCGCTCAAGGTGCTGGGCGATGGCGCGGGCGACGGGTCGACCTTCGACCGCACGCTCGACCTGCCGTTTGTGTTCGGCTCGCAGACGGGGGTGATCAGCCTGCAGATCGGGCGCGACGACACGCCCGGTCACGAGGGTGAGGGCAGTCACCCCGCATGGCGGGTGCGCTTTGGCATCGACACTGGCGCGAGCGGCCCGGTCGAGGCGGTCGTCGGTCTGGATGGCACGCGCCTGTTCGCGACCCTTTGGGCGGAGCGCGGCGAGACGGCGTCCGCGCTTGCCGAAAGACTGTCGGAGCTGCGCGAGATGCTGGCTGGGTCCGGGCTCGAGGTGGTGGAGCTCAAGGTGCTGCCGGGCCTGCCTGGTAATCCGCCGGCGGCGTCTGGCCAATATGTGAACCAGGTCTCATGAGCACCGCGCCCGCAGATCCGCCGAAGGCGCTGGCCGTTGCGCTTCGCTACGACAACACCGGCGCGCCGCGCGTGACGGCCAAGGGCCGCGGCGAGGTCGCGGCGCGCATCCTGGAGACCGCCGCCGCCCATGGCGTTCCGATCGAGGAGGACGCGGCCCTGGTCCAGGCGCTGGCGCAGATCGAGATCGACGAGGAGATCCCGATCGAACTCTATGAGGCCGTGGCAGCGGTCTTGCGGTTCATCCTGTCGGTGAAATGACGCGGCAAGCACTCGTTCATGCCCTGCGCCGGCGCAGCAGCGTCCAGGTCCGCAGGCCCGCAATCGTTCTGGCGAGTGCCAGTACGACGAGGACGCAAAGCACAGCCTTTGACACATCGCCCATCGTGCCCTCGATCAGCAACGCATGCGCGATGCTGCCGGCAACGGCAACGCAAACCGTCGCGGTATGCGCCAGCCGGAAGATCCTGGGGCGCAGCCTTGACCATCGGTGCAGGGCGGCCAGAAGACCGGCGGCGAAGAGCGCCCACATGGCGATCACGCCCCAATCGGAAAACGGCGTTGGCGAGACGAAGAGAAGCGCGTCGATCACATCCGGCGGGCTGGTGACCCAAAGCCCCGCGACATGCACGACGACGGCCGCGATCAGCAGGATGCCGGCGAGACGGTGCAGTCGGCGCCCGCGCGGCGCGGGAAGACCGGGCAGGTGACCGCCGGCGAGAAGCGGCTGGAGGAGCATCAAAGCGAGTGCGACGACGCCGGCAAGACCGGCCGCGATATAGACCGGCTGGCGCCAGGCAAGCAGCGGGCTTGTCGCCGCGATGGCGAACGGTACGGCAATCGCACATCCAAGGGCGAGCCAGATCAGGCCCGCGCTGAGGCGCGTCACGGAACTCAGGCCGGCTCGAGCACGAAATGGGCGGCGAGCGTCGTCTCGTCGGGGCTGCGCATCACCGGTCGCAGGAACACCGTCCTGAAGCCGCCGCCGTCATGTTCGGCGTCATAGGCGAGGTGGCCGTGCGGCTGGCCGAAGGCCGGCACGATCTGCGGCATGTCCATGCGGAATTCGCCGTTTTCGTCGGTCAGCGTCGCGCCGTGACTGTGCGGGTCGCGCTCGTGGCCTTCCGTGGTATGCGCCCAGATCTGGATGCGTCGGCCGGCCAGCGGCGCACCGTCGCCGGCACGGCGTACGGTGCCGGTCATCAGGAATCCGCCGCCGCCGATCCGTTCAACAACCGGCGCGCCGGGCCGATAGTTGTTGGCCCCGCCGCGCATCGACGGCGTCGGCGCGACACCCTTCGCCTGCGCCGGCACGATCAGGCGGGACGCGCCGGCGGTCAAAGCGGCACTCGCAGCGACCGCGCCGCCAAGAAGAACGGTGCGGCGGGTTGGCATGATCAGCTTGGTCATCTCGCTCGCTCCTGTGGCTGTTTTCTCGCGCGCAGTCGGGGAGGCGATCCGCGCGTATCCAGTCTACGCGGGGGAATGTGGTGCGGATGAGGAGAAGGTCGAGGGGGCGTTGCGTCGGAAACGCGCGCCTTGCAAGACCATTTCCAAACAGTCTCCGAAACTCCCCGCCATAAGGGATGGACCTTTTCTCCGGTTTTGCGTAGGCAGTGCGTCAACGCCCGTGTTTTAAAAATCAGGACCTGAAGCGGCATGAGCATCGTCGACACACGCACCCCCGATCCGAAGAAATTCATCAAGGGCGCCACCGGCGACTGGGAAATCGTGATCGGCATGGAGGTGCATGCGCAGGTCACCTCCAACGCGAAGCTCTTTTCCGGGGCCTCGACCGAATTCGGCAAGGATCCCAATGCCAACGTCAGCCTGGTCGATGCCGCCATGCCCGGCATGCTGCCCGTGATCAACGAGGAATGCGTCGCCCAGGCCGTGCGCACCGGCCTCGGGCTGAAGGCGCAGATCAACCTGCGCTCCGTGTTCGACCGCAAGAACTATTTCTACCCCGACCTGCCGCAGGGCTACCAGATCTCGCAGTTCAAGCAGCCGATCGTCGGCGAGGGCGAGATCCTGCTCGAAATGGGCGATGGCGAGACGGTCACCGTCGGCGTCGAGCGGCTGCATCTGGAGCAGGATGCCGGCAAGTCGCTGCACGACCAGCATGCGACCATGTCGTTCGTCGATCTCAACCGCTCGGGCGTGGCGCTGATGGAGATCGTCTCCAAGCCCGACCTGCGCTCCGGCGACGAGGCCAAGGCCTATCTGACCAAGCTGCGCACGATCCTCAGGTATCTCGGCACCTGCGACGGCAACATGGACCAGGGCTCGATGCGCGCCGACGTCAACGTCTCGGTGCGCGCGCCGGGCGGGGCCTTCGGCACGCGCTGCGAGATCAAGAACGTCAACTCCATCCGCTTCGTCGGTCAGGCCATCGACTATGAGGCGCGCCGCCAGATCGGCATTCTGGAGGACGGCGGCACCATCGACCAGGAGACCCGCCTGTTCGATCCGGTGAAGGGCGAGACCCGCTCGATGCGCTCCAAGGAAGAGGCGCACGACTACCGCTATTTCCCCGATCCCGACCTGCTTCCGCTGGAATTCGACCAGGCCTATGTCGACGCGCTGGCGGCCGACCTGCCGGAACTGCCCGACGACAAGAAGGCGCGCTTCATCGCCGACTACGGCCTGTCCGCCTATGACGCCGACATCCTGATCGTGGAGCGGGCCTCGGCCGACTTCTTCGAACAGGTAGCGAAGGGGCGCGATGCGAAGCTCTCGGCCAACTGGGTGATCAACGAGCTGTTCGGCCGGCTCAACAAGGAAGGTCTGGATCTCGGCGAGACGCCCGTGTCGGCGGCGCAGCTCGGCGGGCTCGTCGACCTGGTCAAGGACGGGACGATTTCCGGCAAGATCGCCAAGGACCTGTTCGAGATCCTGTGGACGGAGGGCGGCGACCCGGCGGAGATCGTCGAGACGCGCGGCATGAAGCAGGTCACGGATCTCGGCGCCATCGAGGCGGAGGTCGACAAGATCATCGCCGCCAATCCGGAGAAGGTCGAACAGGCCAGGGAAAAGCCAGGTCTCCTCGGCTGGTTCGTCGGTCAGGTGATGAAGGCGACCGGCGGCAAGGCCAACCCCAAGGCGGTCAACGACCTGCTCCGCGCGAAGATCGGCATCGAGTAATGCGCGGCCCGCGCGCGTTTGTCATGCTCCCGTAACGCAGACGGCTTACCCGGCTCAAGTCATGGTGATCCATGATTTGGGAGAACGGGCATGAAGGCAGGACAGACGGGCGCGGGCGGATTGCTCGAAAAGGCCGTGCATCGAAACAGGGCGCTTTCGGGCGAAGGGCTTTTGGAGCGCGCCTTCACCCTTGCGTTCAAGGGGCTCGTCTATCCGCAGATCTGGGAAGACCCTGAAATCGACATGGAGGCGCTCGCGATCGGGCGCGATCACACGATCGTGGCGATCGCCTCCGGCGGCTGCAACATCCTGTCGTATCTGACGGCCGATCCGCGCGCGATCACCGCCGTCGACCTCAACAAGGCGCATGTCGCGCTGACGCGGCTGAAGCTGACCGCCGCCGCACAGCTTCCCAACTATGATGCGTTCTACCGGTTCTTCGGCAAGGCCGACGAGGCCGCCAATGTGGCGGCCTACAAGCGCTTCCTCCAGCCGGCGCTGGATGCGGAGAGCCGCGCCTATTGGGAGCGTCGCGATCTCACCGGCCGCAAGCGGATCTCGCTGTTTGCCCGCGACCTCTACCATCATGGCCTGCTCGGCTATTTCATCGGTCTGGGCCACGGGATCGCACGCCTCTATGGCGTCGACCCCAGGGACCTGGTCAAGGCGCGCACGATGGACGAGCAGCGCAGCTTCTTCGACACGGCGCTCGCCCCGCTCTTCGACAAGCGCATGGTGCGCTGGGCGACCTCGAAGAAGGTCTCGCTCTACGGTCTCGGCATTCCGCCGGCGCAATATGAGGCGCTGGCGTCTGCCGGCACCGACGGCATGGCCGAGGTGCTGCGCGGAAGGCTCGAGCGGCTGGCCTGCGGGTTTCCGCTGTCGGAGAACTATTTCGCCTGGCAGGCCTTCGGTCGCGGCTATGCCGACGATGACGCCGGGCCGCTGCCGCCCTATCTCCGCCGCGCCCATTTCGACGAGGTGCGCGCCCGCGTCGATCGCGTGCAGGTGGCCAATCGCTCGTTCACCGACCATCTTGCCGCACAGCCGGGCAAGAGCGTCGACCGATATGTGCTGCTCGACGCGCAGGACTGGATGTCGGACGGCGCGCTCAACGAGCTTTGGGCCGAAATCACCCGCACCGCACGTCCCGGCGCGCGGGTCGTGTTCCGCACGGCCGCCGAGCCTTCGCTGCTGCCGGGGCGGGTCGCAGCCGATATTCTCGACCAATGGGACTATGACGCCGAGACATCCGCCCGCTGCACCCTGCGGGACCGGTCCTCTATCTACGGCGGGGTGCATCTCTATCGTCTGAGGGACGCATGAGCGGGCAGGGGCTGAAGCAGGACAGCGCCGCGGGTGCGGTGCTGATGGACCGGATCTACGGCTGGCAGCGGCACATCTACGATGTAACGCGAAAACCCTATCTGCTTGGCCGCGACCGGTTGATTGCCGACCTGCAACCGCCCGATGGCGGAACGGTGCTGGAGCTTGGCTGCGGCACGGCGCGCAATCTGATTGCCGCCGCGCGGCGCTATCCCGATGTGCGCTTTTTCGGGATCGACCTGTCGTCCGTCATGCTGGACCGGGCGAGGCGCTCGATCGACCGGGCCGGACTCGGCGGGCGGGTCGTCGTCGCGCAAGCGGATGCAAGCGCCTTTGACCCGCGCATTGTCTTCGGGCGAGGGACCTTCGACCGGGTGTTCATCTCCTATGCGCTGTCCATGATCCCGCCCTGGCAGCGGAGCGTCGAGGCCGGGTTGGCCGTGCTGGGCGAGGGCGGGGAGCTCTCCTGCGTCGACTTTGGCCAGATGCAACGCTATCCGGCGGTCCTGCGCGGCCCCTTCCGGGCCTGGCTTGCCGCCTTTCACGTCACGCCGCGCGCCGATCTCGCGCAGGTGCTTGAAGCGGCTGCCAAAAGGCATGGCGCCCGTGCGCGCGTGGAGACGCTTCATGGCGGCTATGCCGTCTATGGGCGTGTCGGCGGTTCTGCCATGTCCGGCTCCCCGAACGGTTGAGCCTTTTTCCGACCGGCATGCCGGAGAGGATCGCCACCACGCTCGTTTCCGCCGGAAAGGGGCATGGCGTTCAGGCCACTTGATCGAGCGTACATCCTGGCAGGTCCGCTTGAGCCCGCGCGCAATCAGCCTTTGCCGGACGGGTCGCGGCTGCCTATGTCTAGGGGCGACGGCGGGACCAACCGCACATCGCATCATCAGCGTTCGGAGACAACAATGACCGTTTCTCAAAAAGAGCCCATCGAAGTCCACTACTGGCCGACGCCGAACGGCTGGAAGGTGACGATCCTTCTGGAGGAACTGGGCGTTCCCTATGAGATCAAATACGTCAACATCGGTGCCGGCGACCAGTTCAAGCCCGACTTCCTGAAGATCGCGCCGAACAACCGCATGCCGGCGATCGTCGATCCGGAAGGGCCGGGCGGTTCCCCGATCTCCGTGTTCGAATCCGGAGCGATCCTGCAATACCTCGGCCGCAAGTTCGGCAAGTTCTACCCGACCGACGAGCGCGCGCGGGTGAAGGTCGAGGAATGGCTGATGTGGCAGATGGGCGGTTTCGGTCCGATGCTCGGCCAGAACCATCATTTCCGCGTCTATGCCCCGGAGAAGATCCCTTACGCCATGGAGCGCTATCTCAACGAGACGCACCGGCTCTACGGCGTCTTGAACAAGCAGCTCGAGGGTCAGGAGTTCGTCGCCGGCGAGTACAGTATCGCCGACATGGCCATCGTCGGCTGGGCCAAGGGCTGGGAGCGGCAGGGGATGGATCTTGCCGCCGACTTTCCAAATGTGAAGCGCTGGCTGGAGGCGCTGATGGCACGCCCGGCGGTCGAACGCGGTCTCGCGGTCGGTCAGGAAGAGCGCGAGAAGCTCAACCTGGCCGGTGACAAGAACGCGCAATCGGTGCTGTTTGGCCAGCGCGCGCGCTGACCGGCCAGTCTTCGAAGCACGACATGGCGCGGATGGGGCGCTCGACACCGGTCGGGCGCCCCTTTCTATTGTCGGGCCGAGTTATCGGACCCTGCTCCAGGTCTCGCCCCGGCAGATCAGCCCGCCGAGCACGCAGCCCTTAAGGGAGAGCTTGTTTGCTCCTTCCAGGGTCATGCGGCCGGAATAGGTCTTGCCGTCTTCGGCGTTATAGACCTTGCCCTTCCAGACGCCGGCATTGCCCGTCGGGGTCATGCCCATCACCGTGCGCGTGCCGAGCAGCGGTCGCGAGCGCTTTGCCGGATCCGGGTTCTGCGTGTCATTGCGCGGTGCCTTCAGCCACACCAGCGTTCCGCACAGGGCCGAGCCGCAAGGGGCAATCTCGATGCGCGAGGTGCCGCTCGGGCGTTGCCAGACGCCGGTGGCATCCGCGGCAAGCGCGGGCAGGGGCGCCAGCGACAGGTAGGCTGCGGCCAGGACCGCCGCGGCGACAGGAAATCGGCTCATGTCATCGTCTCCTCCACACGGGCAGATGGTTTCTCCTGCCCTTTACGTAAACGGAATCTAACGAAGGATGACGGCTCTGACCACCGGTGACGTAGCGGCAGGCTTCGGATTTCTTCAGTCCATGGCTGTGCGGAAAAAAATCCTCATTGCCGCGATGGTGAATCACTGGTTGACGACATCTGTCGGATTTTCGGAAAGCCAAGTTGATTTCACTGCCTGATTCCGGAGATTGCGGTGAATCCTCCGTTAAATTTACGGAAAATTTTAATTGTGTTTGCGTCTTGTTAATCGCGAATTTTAAGCGCTCGTTGAAAGGCGGGCGACACACTCGACGTTGAAAGATGCACACACAAGAAAACGGAACGGCGTCTTTCACCCTTCTTGGTCCCGCATGATGTGAAGACCAAGCGTTGAACAGAAACGGAGTGTGAAATGGCCCGTCTTGATCTTGGAAATTCCGACCTGGCAATCATGGGCGGTCAGCCCGCCGGCCCCGATATCCTGCTGCAGATGGGGCTCGATTGCGCCTGCGGCCGTCACGGGTCGACCGACCTCGTGTCCGCGCACAAGTGGTTCAATCTGGCCGCGATGAAGGGCAATGCGGATGCCGTCCGCCACCGCCGCGACATCGCCGAGGAAATGAGCCGCGCGGAGATCGCCGAAGCGCAGCGCGCCGCACGCGAATGGCTCAGCCTGAATTGAGCGGTCCGGCGCCCGGCCCGGCGCAGTGGGCCGCACCGCTTCACCGTTCTACAATCGATCGCGACGTCTGACCCTGTTGACGGACAAGACGTCGCGGTCGCCAGATCCTGCCCGCGCGCGGCTGCCCGAGGCGCCATTCAGGATCCGTCCTGCCGCCAGTCCGCGCTTCGTGTCTTCTGAAACGCGTGCATGTGGATCACGGTTCGTCGCGTCGCTTCTTTTGCGACAGCGGGCGTGACACGGCTTCGCCGTCCGGCAAGGACAGCAGACGCGCAACGGCCTGCGCCTGTTTGAGTTTCTCTTTCAACGCCAGCAGTTCTTCATCCTCCGTAAGGGCATCGATCAGCAGATCCGCCCTCTCGACGATGGTGTGCGCCGCCTCTCTTTGTCTCTTTCCGTCGTTTTTGCTGTCGCTCGACACGCCGCCAACCTCGCATCGTTCCTGAAGCGTCGCTTGCGGGAACCGGCATGCGGTGGTCCCACCAACCCGTGGCCGGAAGTGTTCACACTTGAGACGCGGGAGGCCATCGTGGATTCCCACGTGTCCGGTGTCCTGCCAATCCTGCCACGTCATCGCAGCAGGCCGGACCGGAACGCCCGGGTCACCAGATGCGCCCGGTTGACCGCATCGAGCTTGCGGCGCAGGGACGCGCCATGATCCTCGACCGTGCGAACGGCGAGACCCAGCAAATCTGCAATGTCCCGGTCGGTCTTGCCGTCCGCCGTCCACCGCAGGCAGTCGTACTCGCGCGTCGTCAGGCCGAGATCCCTGGCGGTTTTGCGATGCCCGGCCACCGCGGTTGCGGTTTCCACGGCGAGGTTTGCCGCAATCTCCAGCATCGCGATTTCCGTGTCTTTCAGGTCGACCCGCGCGCCTCCCAGCGACAGGCTGCCTCTCGCGCCGTCGGCGTTGAACACCGGGATCGCCACGCCTTCGGCGAGCCCGTGTTCGCGCGCGGCGCCGAACACATGGTCCGCGGCGCGGGAAGGCGCCTGGGCAATCGCGTCGGACCATCGAAATCCCCGCTCGGATGTCAGAACGCGATGGATCACCGGGTCCCGCTGCACGTGCCCCTCGTCGAAATAGCGAAGGAACCATTGTTCCGGCCAGCGATTGAACAGGATTTGCGCGCGGGCCGCCGGGGTGGGGATGTCCGGCTTGGGAACGATGCCGCACAACACTTGCGTGAGGCCGAAGCGGCCGCCGAGGCGCAGCAAGGCGCCGCAGATCGCGGTCTCGTCGGAGGCATCCCGGATCTGCTCCAGGAGTTGCAGGAACGTGTCGTGATGCACCGGCTCTCGTCCGCCTTTGCCTGATGCTCGCATAGCGAGCTTTTTCACCAGGCAAAGCTTAAACGTTTATCGGCGGTTTCGGGAGATCCCTTGCGGCGGTGTGCGCGCTGACGTTCCGGCTCTTGTCAGCCCTGTCCGGCATCCTTCCGGCCAGGCATCGTGCCTGTGTACTTCTGCCCGAAAATGCCTTGACCCATTCGGCTATTCCGCCTATCCCGATCACGTCGGAGAGGTGGCCGAGTGGTCGAAGGCGCTCCCCTGCTAAGGGAGTATACCGGAGACGGTATCGAGGGTTCGAATCCCTTCCTCTCCGCCATTCCTCTTTTGCCTACGCCAATCGCCCCTAACACCTTGAACGGCAAGGTGGTTTTCGGGGTTCGAAACCCCTCTTTCCGGCAATAGGCCGGGCGCGCGGCAAAAGCCAGTTTCAGCACCGTCCGGCGCAGGGCCAGATCTCCGTTTATCCATATTTTACAAGGGTTTGACAGGAAGCGGCAAGCGAGTTCGAACATCTCGTCGAAGTCGCGCTGCGATCCCGGCTTTTTCGCAAGCCTTTCGGCGGCCAGCAGCTTGTCTTTTTCGAGTTTCGAAATGCGCCGCTCATAGGCCGTGACGGCGCTTTGGCTTCCCGCATCGACGATGCGGTCGAGCAATTGGTCGATCTGCCTGTCGATTTTCGCGATATCTGCCTTGAGCGTCGCCGCGATCTCCTTCGCTTGCGCAAGGCGCGTATCCCAGGCCTCGCGGAACATGGCGCGCGCGATCTCGAAGGTCGTCACGGTCGGCGTCATGCGCGCGAGCAACGCCTCGAAGTCGCCTTCGATCGTCGCCCGCCGGATCGACTTGCGATAGCTCGGGCATCCCTTCGCAAAGCACATGTAGTACGGGTGTTTCGCCCCGGTCTTGCTTTTCGACCAGTTGGCGGTCAGAGGCTTGCCGCAATCGCCACAGGTGGCAAACCCGCGCAAGGGGAAGTCTTCATTCAGGTCCTTGCGTGCAGGCGCGCGGGCGCCATCACGGATGCGCGCCTGGATTTTCTCGAATTGCGCGAGGTCGATGAGGCCTTCGTGATGCCCCTTGCGCAAGGTGACACCCCATTCGGCGATCTCGACATAACCGGCATAATGGGGGCGGGTCAGAAGACGAATGACATCCTCATAGCGCAGCTCCCGGTTCTTGCGGCCCGCCATGTAGGACGGCTGTGCGTCGAGGAAGCGCTTCACTTCGGCTTGCGTCTCGAAACGGCCCGAGGCGAAGCCTTCGAGCGCCTCTTGAAGAATAGAGGCCAGCGGTTCGTCGCGGACCAGCAGATTCCCGTGGCCGGCAACCCTCTCGAACCTGTATCCCGGCGGCGCCCGAAACGGCCAATACCCGCCCATCGCGCGGGCGCGCATGCGGTTCTTGGTTTGCTCGGCGTTCTTGCGGCGGTAATGTTCGGCATTCAACGCCTGCATGCCTTCGAAGTAGAGCCCGTCGGAATCCTGCCGGAATTCCAGCGTCGGACAATCCATTTGCGCGCCGGTCGCAAAGATCGCATCGCGCAGATCGAGATGGGTGCGGATATCGCGGGCCAACCGACTGATATCGTCGAAGAGCACGACATATCGATCGGCGTGTTTTTCGCGTTTGAGGAACTGGATCAGCTCCTTGATCCCGGGCCGGTCGAGCACGCCGCCGGAGACCGCCCGGTCGACGACCGTCTTGACCACCGTATAGCCTTTATAGGCGGCATATTCCCGGCAGCGCGTTTCCTGCGAGGCGAGCCCGTCGCCCTTTTTCGTCTGCGCGACGCTGGAGACCCGGCAATAAATAATCGCTTTCAAGTCCCGTGGCGCATCGCGCGCCGCGCGGTCGTAAAATTCGGTCATTCCTTTCTCCTTTCCGCGCGATTCCCGTGTGGGCCATCCGCCGGATTAAAATTGATGTTGGTCGGCAATGAGTTGTCCGATCCTAGCATGGTCGCGGCGGTGCGTGCCAATTCGCCCGGCGTCTGGCCCGATGCCTGGACCGGTAGATGGTTCGGGTCGGCGTGGGCATCGGCTTGCGCGGCCTGCACGGGATGGATGCCGAAGCCGAGATCGACGAAGGCGGTGATGATCGACCAGAGGGTTTCGAGGAAGTCGCGTTTTTGGGCCTCGGTCAGGGCCGGGTCGTCGAGCATGGCCTCGTAGCGCGCCACGTCGAGGGTGAGGGCCGGGCGTGCGGGGGAACACTCCACCGTGCCCCGCGTATCGGTGGTCTGGACAGCGCTTTTGGCCGCATCGCCACGCACTCTAGGGGCGAGCGCCATGGCAGGTTTTTCGCACTTGGCGGCGGGCTTTGGGTATCTCTTCGGCATCGTCTCTCTCCCTAGGGCGACGGCTGGCGGGTGCGGGCGGCACGGCGCGGGGCGTCGGTGCGCGCCGTGCCGATCAGATCGCCCTGCGGGTCGTCCGTCTGCCCGTTCCGGCGGTCCTCCGGATCGGACCCGCCCCGCGTGCGGCTGCGCTCGCGCGTCTGCTTTTCCGCCTCGATCTGCGGGCGGTAGATGCGTTCGTCGAGCTCCTTGCCCCAGTCGCGGAACGCGATGTCCCGGGCGGCCTCGAACGCCTCGGCCATCACGCGCATAGCGCAGGCGTCCGTGATGCCGATCTCGCGGGCGAGCGCTTCGGCCTGATGGGCGGCGGCGCGGGTGAAGCCGAGCTTGTCGCCCGCTTCCATCATCCCTTCGATCCCGGAAGCGCGCCGATAGGCCTGCGCCCGGTGATCGTCGGTGAGCGCCTCCTCGCTCTCGACAAACGCCTTGCGCATCTCGTTCATCGATTGGCCGGTGCGCTCCTTGAAGAGATCGCGCAGGATCGTCTCGCCCTTCATCGCATCGAAGCGCTCGGTGCGCGCGAAGGCATAGGCGTAATCGCCGAGCTTTTCCCTGAAGGTGCCCGAGCGCTGGATTTCCGCTTCCAGAATGCGGGTGACCGCGACCGCCTCCTTGAACTGGCGGTTGGTCAGAAGACGGCCCGAGAAGCTTTCCCGCGCCGCGCGGATGCGGTCCGCTTCGGTGTCTCTTGTCTGTGTGGTTTCCTGTTGCTCTGTCATGGTCTCGCTCCTTTCGTGTGTTGAGAACAATTCATGAACATGATAGGTATACTTTCCTATTTCTCCAAGATAAAGCCGCGCAAGATTCTTGCGTTCTATTTCCCGTAACTCCGGTCATCGTGCCGATCATCGCGTCGGCCCCCGCCTGCGGTCTTGCCCCGAGCGGCGGTTGCTTGCCCGTTTGAAGTCGGCTCTTACCGTTCCGCGCAGCGTCGTCTGACGCAGGGCACCCCGCATCAGGGTTTCCAGGCCCCGCGTCTCGATTTCATCGATGCGCGCAAGGCGGCGCTCATGAGCGGCGCGCACGTCGCGCTGCGCCAGGCGCAGCGTGTCGGCGGGCGAGAAGCGGTCCTCGCCGGCAAAGGCGGGCGTCAGGTCCCGGTGCCGTGCGCCGGCCCGGTCGATGATCCGCCGGCGGGCCCGTTCCACGCGCGTGTCGTAGAGATCGCGGAATCGTCGGATTTCCCGCTGGCGCAAATCCTCACAGCGGTGCATCAGCCGGCGCGCGGCCTCGCGTTGACGTCCCGTCCGGAGGACATCCATTTCCCGGCGCAGTGCCGCCAGATGGAAGGTTCGGCGCAGCGTCTCCGACAGGCTCAACGCCATGGCAGGCCTGCCTTTCGGGCGTGAATTTGCGCGCGGGCACCCCGATTTTCTATGCTTGTGCCATGAGAGACTTTGACGATGTCGAGGACGTTATCGAATGGCTGGAGCCGCTCGGTTATCTGCAGTTCTGGGACGCGATCGCGCCTTACGGGATCGATCTGCCCGATCGCGATCACTGCGATGAGGAGATCATGCGCGGCGTGGATACGACCGAGGAGATGCTGACCTTCCTCAAAGGGCTGACGCGGGTCGAACTGACGCAGCGCTACCGGCTGAAGCGGCGCAGCTATGTCGAGACGATGTCGATGCACTGACGCAGCACGCCTTCCGGTCATTGGTCTTCCGGTCATTGAGCCGGCGGTCATCGGGTGTCCGGTCATGGGCGGGCCTCCCCGTCGCGGACAAAGCGCAGCCAGCCGCATCGGCCATCCGCCGGGCGTTCGGTGAGACGCCCATAAGGCCCGAGATAGCTGCAGCGCGTATAATGCCGCTGCGTTGGATCGCCGTAGCTGTCCGGCCCGAGCGGTTGCCAGTCATAGAACCAGATCACATGCGGCAGGCCGACGGCGGCAATCCCGAGCCAGGCGGCGACGGGGACGATCACCCACACGAAGTAGCTCACCCGCACGAGCGGGACGCGCGGCGCGTTGGTCGGATCACGTCTCATCTTCGCCTCCGTCTCCCTGGTTCGGAACCGGGACCGGCAGCGCGACCTTCGGGTCGGGCGTCATCGCCGCCCCTTCGAGCGGATTGTCCGCCAGATCGAAGCAGGTCGGGGCGATCTCGTTTTGCCGGACTTTGCGGGCATGGATGAAGCCGACATCCTTGACGTGAAGGATTTGTTCGTCCGCCGGCAGGCGCATCAATTCATCGGGCGTGAAGAGCGGCTGTTTGCCGAGTGAGAGATTCCCGGAAAACGCCATGCGGTCGGAATTGACCCCGATCGACGGCGACACGGACAGGGCATCGCCCATCGCCTTGGAGACGCGCTCGGCCTCCCGATAGGAAGAAAAGCCGAACCACTGCTTGACCACGGCGTTTTCGTCGATGGTCAGCGCTTCCTTCTCGCCGTAGCGGCGTTCGATCTCCGAGCGCGACTGGGCGATCATGTGGCAGGTGCCGCCATAGCCGCGCATGGTGGTGAGCTGTGCGATCAACGCCTTCAGGGGCGCGTTCGTGAACTCGTCCATCACGAAGACGACCGGCCCGGCCTTGCCCGTCAGCAAGGCCTCTAGAAAGCCCTGAAGCAGCAGGGCTTAATCGGCCCCGAGCCGCTCCATATGACGCACGGGCCCGACCAGGAAGACCACGTATTTGCCCGCGATCAGATCGTCATGGGTGTGCGTCGCGCCGATCCCGGCATGATGCAGCGCGCTGCCCGCGCCATAGATGCGCAGCGCCTTCAAGGCGGCGGCGAGATGCTGCGGGAAGTGCTCCTCATTGCCGCTCATGCCGAGCACATGGCGGGCGAGCGCCCGCAAGGCCTCGTCGCCTTCCTCGGCATCGATCGCGGCTGCTTGCAAGAGCAACTCGGGATCGGACAGCAACGTCCACACCCCGCCCGGCGTGACCAGCCGGGGCGTGCGATGGAGCAGCGAGCAGATCGCATATTCGATCAGCGTGCGCGGTTCGTCCCGGAAATACCGGTTGCGTTCATCGCGCGGCGGCTCTTCGATCAGCGCGTGGCAGGCCGTTTCCGTGGCAAAGATCAACTCGCGGCGCGCAGCTTCGTGACTGCGCGTGATCGCGCCCAGACGGTTGAGCGCGACCCGCCACGGCGTCTCGGGGCCTAGCACGCCAAAATCGTCGACGATCGCGACCTTGCGCCCGTATCCGGCGCAAAGTGGCGCGCATTGGGCGGCGATCTCGCCTTCCTTGGAATCGGTGACCACGATGGCGCGGCTCGTATCGGCGATCAGCGATTGCAGCCAGGGAATGGCGCCGGAGGTGGTCTTGCCCCCGCCTGCGGCGGCAAGCAGCAGCGAATGCGCGTGCCTGGGCGCGAAGATCGGCCTGCCGTCGAAGTCGAGGCCGAGGATGCGGCGGACGGACCCGGCCATCAGCGCATCCCCGCTTTTATCTGATCGTCCAGACCGGCAAGCCGGGCGGATTTGAGCGCCCCGCCCATCGCCTCCAGCCGCGCAAGTTCCACCGCGCGGGCCCGAAGGGCGATCATCGTCTTCACCGCGACGATCAGGGTTCCAAGGCCTGCAATCGCGCTTCCAATCGACAGCAGGTAAAGCGGCCACCACAGATATCCGTTCTCCGGCCAGATCGCCCAGGCAAAACCGGCAAATAGCGCGGCGGCCAGCAAATTGACGTTGATCGCGATCACCGCGCCCGTCCGGCTGCGGGCAAAGGGCAAGGGTGACGGCGATGCGTTCGCTCGCGGCGCGCCGGTCATGATCCCGCCTCCCGGGCGCGCGTTTCGGACGGATCGTCGGCGTGGTCGCTGGCCCGGATCGCATCGACGATCTCGCGGCGCACGGTATTGAGCCGCCCGTAGCGGCCCCAGATCACGCCAGACAAATCCGTGCCCCGCAGATCGCGTGAGAGCAGCTTGAGCTGCCCCGTCTCCCAGCCGATCCCGAGCGCGGCAATTCCGAGAAGGATGGCGGCGGCGATCTCGCCCGGATAGAGCAGATCGCCAAAGGCAAGTCCGAACCCGGCAAGGCCGGCGCCGAACACGAGCCCGCCGGCAAATAGCGGGCGGCGGACGGACACGACCGTGAGCGCGCGCATGAGATAGCTGTCGCGGTGGGTGACGACGCAGCCCGCCTTGGTGTCGATGCGAATGGAGCCGAAGATCATGGCGAAGTCTCCTGTCATGGGGTCAAGTCATGGGGCCAAATCACGGGACGGATTCACGGGTTCAGGCTGCAGGCGGGGCTTGCAAGCGTGCGGGCGAGCTGCGCATCGAGGCTTTCGACCGCAGGCGGGGTCAGCAGACGCAGCGATCCCGCATGCAGGGCAAAGGCGATGCGCTTGTCTTCGAGCAGCGTGGTTTTGGCGCAGGCACAGCGCGTCCCGGCCTCGGACGCCGCATGTTCAAGCCGCTTTCGCCGGGCGTCCTCGGCTTGTGTCTGAATTTGATCGAGCAGATCGGCGCCCGGCAATCGACCGAAGCGATGGCCATGGACCGCGCAATAGGCATCGCCGTCGCGGCCGAATATCCCGAAGATCGTGTTGCAGCCGATCTTCGGAAGTCTTGCGGCGGGCGGATCGCGCCGCGCCGCCGCGACGTGCAAGCCTGCTTCGCAGCGTGGGGCCCAGTCGGCCTTGTCGATCAGACGCGCGCCGACAAGCGGCCCGGTGACAAAGGCCGAGGTCAGGCCGTAGAGAAGAGCGGCGACAAGCGCGCCGCCCGCGATCGGCAGTCCGTGTCCATCCTGGATCATGGGTCTCTCCGTTGGAATGTGTGGGGTTCCGGTTCAGCTCAGCGTGTTCCGCCGTTTGGGCGGTGGCCCGGATCGCGCCAGCGCCCGTTTGCGCGCGGATCGGATCGGTCGCGGCGGCGCGGCCTGTGCGGGGCGCCTGCGTCCGTGCGGTCGTCTGCCGGCGCTGGGTCGTCCCTCGCGTCGTCGGCATAAAATTCGGCCATCAGATCGACCCTGGTCGCCGGGCGCGGACGGGGGCGCTCGCGGCGGTAGCTCCGCCAGGAGAGCGTCAGCAGCGTGTAGATCCACAAGGTGAGCGGAAGCACCAGCTCCACCAGCGCGGCGACCGCCGCGACAGGCAGGAAGTGCGGGATATGGCCGAAGGTGGCGCTGACGCCCGTGCGCCCCGGAAAGGGCGGAAAGGCCGCTGCCTCCGTCTCAGCCGTCGAAAGCACCTCGCGCAGCGCCGCGCCGTGCCTTGCCAAAACCGCGCTCAGCCGCCGCGTCGCCTCCGTTCGCCCCGGGATGGAGGCGCCTGCCTCAAGGTCCGCCGCATAGGCGCGGATCAGGGCGAGCGGCAAGGCTTCACGCAGATCGATGGCCCGCTGGCGCAGCCGCGCATCGATGGTTTTGAGCGCGACGCGCCGCGCCGCGATCTCCCGCGTCGTGTCAGACAGAACCGATTGGTAGTCCGCAATCAGACCGGTGAGCTCCTTGAGCGCCTGCGTGCGCGCCGACCGGCCCCGCGCCATCTCTCCGGCAACGCCTTGCGCGCGTCCGAGCTTTTCCTCAATGGCCCTAGCGACCGGGCCGTAGCCGCCCGAACCCCGCCCGGAGATACAGGAGGCGCGGATCTCGCACTCCAGCGTGCGCGACAGATCGGCAACCCCGGCATCGACCACCGGCATGATGCGCGCCGCCCGCCCGGCGGCGGCATTGCGCGCGGCAATCCCCGCACTCAACGCCTCCCCATGGCTCTGCAGCGCCAAGAACGCCACGTCCTTGTGCACAAGGCCCGGATAGGTCGCGGCGAACATCGTACCGCCGACCGCAAGCATCGAGGCGAGCGAGACCGCGCCGGCCGAGCGATAGCCGATCACCGTGAGCGGGGCGCCGCGCTCGATCGCGAATTTGTTGACCGCAAAGGCGATCGCCGTCGCGGCCACCGTCACCAGAGAAACCTTGGCGGCAAGCCACAGCCCGTCGCCGCTCAAAATGTTCGGCAGGCCGAGCGCCATCATGCCGCCCGAACACACGGCCGTGGTCGCAAGGATCGCCGCCGTGAACCCCATGGCCGGCCCGCGCTCCCGGCGGGTCGGGGCGGTGGATAGGTCAGTGTGCTGATTTGGCATGATGTATCCCTTCATTGCCGATGAGACCGCGACCGCCGGAACGCAGGCGGACTCCGCCTTTCAAGGCGCGGTCGTTTTTTGAAGGGATTGGAAAAGCGTCGATCTAAATAGTCGGCGCTGGGGCAAGCGCGATCAAGCACTGCCCGGGTCGATCTAATCAGTTATGGAAGAAAAGCTTCAGGGTGACTGCATTATCGTGCTGAAATGACATTGATTTCTGGATGATGGAAATTCGAGGCTGTCGAGCGGAACCCAAAGCATGTCGAAGACACCTGCGAGCCAGTTCCGGGCGTCAAGCAAGCTGAGCGACGAAACGCTCATGCGGCTCATCTACATGTTTGCGCAAGGGATCAGTATCGAGATCACGGCGCGCTCGACGCGTCTGTCGAAAAAGACGGTTCGCACCGTCTTTCTCAAGTTGCGGGATCGCCTGACGCGGCCCGTTTTCAATCGCTGGCACGGGACACACAGGCGCCTTCTCAAGCTCGTCGATCCGGGCCATGAGGCCCTTGTCCGTGTGACGTTCTTTGATGTTCTGGCGGAGTGTTACTTCAATCAGACATGCCACCGGAATTGGACCCTCGGCAATCGCAAGGCGCGTCAGTGCCGCTCCTGCCCCTTGCCCGGAAAATTCCAGACCGACCAAACGAAAGCCGATGCCCTCGCGTTGATTGACGCCGTTCACGAACTCTACCGGCGGCTGGGTCTGCGTCTTGAAAAAGGGCACGATCCGGTTCGGTTGTTTCGGCTTCGATTGCTCCATACCACCGTCGTCGGCACGGTGCTCAACCATTCGCGAAAACTCCAGACCGGTCTCCTCGACCCCACGGACATGTCCTACCTTGCCTGCGGGTCGTTGATCGATGTGTTCTTGACCGATCTGGCGAATGATCCGCTTTGAAGGATGGAACGAGGAAAAGTCCCGCTGTCCCTCATCGCGGATGAGGCCGGGCTCTATTCCGCCGCAGGGAGGCAATGCCCCTGCGGCGTCACCGGGCCGCCTCGGCTTTGTCTTCAGCGTCCCGGCCCATGCGGGTGACGATCCCTGACAGAAAAGGCGATGGCTGCGGCGGCACATGTGCCGCCGTATATGAAGTTTGCCGCGCGGGATATCCCGCGCTTGGCACCCGTCCTGCCAGCTTACACCGCCACAGGCCGCCTGATCCAATAGCCCCAGTCCTCCCGGCCCGCTCCCTTCGCCTCGCGTGACGCTCGGCTCCCGTGTGGGTCGGACCGCGCTTGCGCGCGCGCGCCAAGCGGTGCGGCTTTGGGGCGCCCGTGTTTGCGGTCTCCCGTCCATATGCGGATCGCCCCCGACCGGGGCCGGGGGCGGCGTTTTACATGAGTCTGATTGGACGCTCGGCGCTGGCCAAGGGTGCATGCGCGGCGTTTCGTTCGAAGGGCTTCGCTCGATTTCAACCCTTACCCAAAGCGAGGCCACCATGATGCTTTTCTACGCCCAGCCCTACACCATTTCCGTCGAGGGCTTTTACTTCCAGACGATCGATCAATACCGCGAAAAAATCGCCAAGCTCACCGACAGTTTCTGCCAGCCGGTCGAGGAAGTCGAACTCCAGGTCATCGAGGGTGGGCAGATCGACCTTGAGCTTTTCGAGGCATGGCAGCCCGGACAGGCCGGGATCGCGGCCTTCATCGAGGCCATTGACGACTGGAGTTACGAGGACAAGCGCGACGCGATCCTCGCGATCCGTCTTGGCGGCTACCCGCCTGCGGCGGTGATCGACGCGCCCGGTCGCATCGATCTCACCGTCTACCACACCGCGACCCTCACCGAACTCGCCGAGGAGTTCGTCGACGAGGGGCTCTTCGGCGACATCCCCGAGCGGCTTGCCCCCTATCTCGATTTCGAGCGCATCGCCCGCGATCTCCAGCATGACGGCTTCGTCGAGGCCATCGTCGCGGGCGAGCGCCTCATTGTTCGTTTCGACTGATCCTCGCAGCACAGGACGGCCCGCACGGGTTGCGGCCCCACGAAGCCAAGGCCGTCCGATGGTGCAAGGACGCACCGATTTTCAACCGACCAAAAAAGGAGACAGACCCATGAAACTCACCCATCTCACCCTCGACCAACTGAAGCCCGCGCCCGTCAATGTCCGAAAGCGCGGCGGCAAGGACATTGCCGATCTCCTGCCGAGCATCCGCTCGCTCGGGCTCTTGCAGCCGCTCTTGGTGCGGGCGAATTGTGAAGGATATGAAATCATCGCCGGACAGCGCCGCTTTCATGCGCTTGCCAAGCTGGCCGAAAACACCCCATCCGACCCCGTCCCCTGCATCATCATGGAAGACGGCGAAGATGCGCGGGCCGTCGAGGCATCCTTGGCCGAGAACATCGCCCGCCTGCCGATGGACGAGATCGACCAGTACAAGGCCTTCGCCGCGCTCGCCAAACAGGGCGGCAGCGTGGCCGACATCGCGGCCCGGTTCGGCGTGACGGAGCGGCTTGTCACCCAACGCTTGGCAATCGCCAATGTGATCGACCCGATCCTGAACGCCTATCGCCGCGAAGACATCGGCGCGCAGACGATCCGCACCCTCACCATGGCGACAAGGCGCCAGCAAAAGGAATGGTGGGCCTTGTTCAAGGACGAAACCGCCCGCGCCCCGACAGGATACGCGCTGCGGAACTGGCTGTTTGGCGGGGCGGACATCCCGGTCGAAAACGCGCTTTTCGACGAGGACGCATATGACGGAAGCATCGTATCGGACCTGTTTGACGATACGCGGCGGTTCGACGATGCGCCGAAATTCTGGGCCTTGCAGAACGCCGCCATTGCCAAACGCAAGGCCGCGTATCTCGCGGATGGCTGGCAAGAGGTTGTCGTACTGGATATCGGCCGGCACTGGCCAAAATGGGAGCACAGGGAAGCCGATAAGGCCGAGGGAGGCCGCGTCTACATCCAGATCGGCCATAACGGCGAGGTCACCTGTCATGAAGGCTGGATCACCGACACCGAAGCCCGGCGGCGCGAGAGGGCAAGAGATGCAGGCGATGGTGCGGACGCACCGGGCAGGCCCGAACTGACAAAGGCGATGCAGAACTATCTGGCCTTGCACCGTCATGCCGCCGTCCGGCTGGATTTGCTCTCAAATCAGGGCCTTGCCTTGCGCGTTGCAACAGCGCAGATCATCGCGGGCTCCGCCCTTTGGCAGGTGCACGCCGATCCGCAACGGGCGAACAGCGAGGCCATCGCGCAAAGCCTGCCGGACAACACGGCACACACCGCTTTCGACGCCGAGCGGCAGGAGATCCGAACTCTTCTCGGCCTTGAAAAGAGCAACGCCGACATGCTTGTCTGCCGGAAGGCCGATTACGGGCGCGGGCACGATCTCGCGGATATCTTCGGGCGGTTGTGCGGGCTGAATGACGACACGGTGCGGCGTATCTTCACCTTCGCCGTCGCCGAAACGCTGTGCTGCGGCTCCGGTCTCGTGGAGGCCTTGGGCGACAGGCTCGGCACCGACATGCGCAATCACTGGACGCCGGACGAGACGTTCTTCGATCTCCTGCGCGACAAGGACGCGATCAACGCCATGGTCGAAGAGGTGGCGGGCAAACACACGGCGGAGGCGCACACCGCTTCCACGGCTAAGGTGCAGAAAAGCATCATCCGCCAGCATCTGGACGGCTCCCGCAAACCGCGCAAGACCGACTGGCAACCGCGCTACATGGGGTTCCCGATGCGGGGCTACACCGAGCGCGGAGGACTGGACGCAATCAAAACCGCCAAGCCGTTCGCCGAGGCGATCAAGACACACGCGGCTTAAGGCAAAAAATCCGCCCGCTGGCATCGGCCAGCGGGCGGATTTGCGTTTCGGGTTCACCTTCGTCTTGATTGCAACAAATAACCGCTTTGAGCCCAAAGGAGACGCTCGCTTCGCGTGAAGTCGATCTTTTATGTAACCACTAAGAAATCGAATCTAATAGAATAGGCGCCATGCTATCGGATCGGTTGTAACCTTGTCGTCAGACCAGGTCAAAAGCCCAAAGCACTCGATTTTGTAACGTCCGTTGGATTTGATGAAGGCCATAACCCCGTGTTGACTGTTTGATCTAGTGTGTCTCAAGAATATGGGCATCTCAACATAGACAACCGAGTCACTTACAGATCTCAAGAGCCAACAAGTATCCTGCGATCCGAAATATTCACTACCTATGTTAGCGTTGTCGTCGTGCGGCGGAACAAGCCTCTCGGCTTCAAAAATTCCCAGAATCTGCCCTATGTTATCGACCTGATGTTCCGGGCCAATTGTAGTTGAAGGCCAAGATTGAACTAATTGTCCCGGTCGCCTTTCAAGTGATTTCCCTTCAAATGCGTTTAAGTAGGGAAAAAAATCCTGCGTAAGTGCGTATTGTTCAAGTGCCTTCAATTTTTGATCGAATGGAATTTTTGATAATACTGTTTTCGCTTTCGAAGAATCAAATTCTCCAGATATTTTACCTTCTATTTCTCCTAACCCTAGAATTGACAAAAATGAACCAAATTTGGCAGCCATTTCCATTTGACTACCAACGGACTTCGCCGCGGATTTTTCAAATCCTGTGACTACTTCACCAAATGCCCTACCCAGAAGGTCGTCAAGCTTTTCTGGGTTACCATACATGAAAAGCGGGTTGTTTTTACCCCACAGCTCAGTCTCAACTATCACCATCTTATCCATCCCTAGAATCGGAACTGCGCATCGAACATATATAGTTTTGTAACCATATCACGGCAGAGCACCAGATAGTTCAAAGGTCGAGCCGTTACTTCGCGACAAATCGTTGTGACGCTCAGTTCGATGAAATCACAATTTATGAAAATCGGTTGCAAAGCTCTCTATTCGGAACGACCGCTCTGTCCCGCGCTCCGGTCCTTCGATCGCGCGGTGAATGGCGGCAATGGAGAGCGGGTCACCGGATTGGCCGACAACCCGCCGCTTCATTGGATTTCGAGGCCCTCCGTGATCGCAAGCGCGTCTTCCAGATTAACACCGAGGTATCGGATTGTGCTGTCCATATTTGTGTGGCCGAGCAGAAGTTGAATAGCCCTCAAGTTTCCGGTCTTCTTGTAGATCTGAGCCGCCTTGGTCCGTTTTAGCGAATGGGTTCCGTAGCCCCTTGGCCCCAGGCCGATGGACCCAACCCGATCTTTTAAAAATCTGGCGCATTATAGATCAACAGATCGAAGCTGTAGAAGAGCCCGTCGGCGTATTCGTCCGCATGCGCCTCGCCGAAATGCGCGATCGTGTAGCGGATGATCTCCTTGATATCGGTGCGGGCTTGCTCGGAAAGCTGATAGTTCATGCGCCCCGTTCGGCGCGAAGCTCCGCCAGGATCTCGGCCTTGGTAGCTTTGGTCGCTGCCGGGCCACGCAGGCCGGTCTCGACCTTGCCCATGATCGCCGCGCGGTCTGTTTCAAGGCAAACACGGTTGACGATCACGTGCACATGAGGATGCGCGGTATCGTTGTGAGAAACGATCAGGGCTTGCCGATCGGACAAGCCCAAAGCGGCAATCCCGATGGTTATTCTCTGCGTTGTTGTCGTTCTGACGATGGTCTGGGCATGGCTGAAAGGCCATCCCAAGCTGAAAATCATTGCCAAGCCGGACACGCTCCAGGTTGCCCATTTGATCTTCGATCACCAGCATTATCACGGGATGCGCATCGGCTATGAAGTTCAAGGCGAGGCCGTCAATATCGGCGCATTCAATACGGTGATGGGCGATCACTTCATGGGTGTGTCGGGGCTTCGTGTCGCCTATGGCCGATGGGGCGAGGATTTGGATTACATGGTCAACAAGTACCATGCGCCCGAATATGTGGTGTGGATGAATGAGGTTATTGCCGAGGTCGGCAAACCAGCACCGAAAGAGCATGATCCGTCCCAGGGTGTGAAAAAGGCCGAATTCTGATGGATGAGAGGGGCGAGGATCTCTACCTGGATGCGGCGGCGAAGTTTGCTCAAAAGCCGGAGGAAAAGGCCTTGCACGTCGCCTGGTCAGCCATGAACGAAGCGATGTTGCAGGCCATGACCCGCATTCATGCCGGTGAGGATCAGAACGGGACATTGCAGGTGATCGCCAATGCCCTCGATCAGGGACTTGAGGCGATCGGCACGGCAGAGAAAGCCCTTGGCCTATCCTTTATCCCTAAAAAGCCAGAGAAGCCCTCAGAAGGGCAATCTGGATCGGAATCGGATGAAATCCCGTTTTAGTTCTTGGCGCATTAGACTAATGCGTTTGTAACAACGATTGAGAGAATGATGTTTTTTGTTCGTATTGGATCAGTGCTGGCGTGGCTGGGGTTTGTATTTGGGGTTCTTTTTCTGGGGATGGGCATCTTTCTCGGCTTCAACTTACCGACCGATGAGGCCATGGCCCAAGCCCAAGCATTCTATGATCGGCGCTATGGGGCAACGACTGGCGAAATGGTGAAGAGAGGATTCTACCTTTTCATTGGATCAGTTATTTGGGGTATTCTGTCTCAGATAGCCCGAAGGGCTTAAAAGGCCTGAATTTTTCAAATCAACACCCGAAAACAAGCTATTAAAACTTACAGCAAGCCACCTTGAATGTGTCTGAACAGCGGTGGTTACCTACTCCGGGATTGATACTTCCTCCGCTAACAGGCGTTCCCCAAACAGTCCCATGGAAAGTCCACGAACTATCTACTGAAGTCCAAGAGTTACAAGTGGAGATCCAATTTCCACTGTTTGGAGATAACCACACCATTTCTGATGGTGATGTTCCTCCATTTTCCATGTATCGAAAAATATTATTACCTGTGCAAACCTGATACCCGGTACATCCATTTGCTTCAATGAAAGACTTCATACCAGAAAAACCGCCAAAATTTCCGTTATTTGCCGCAGTCGTTAATTTTACATCAATCGGTACTATTGAAGAACCGCCACCACTGCCACCCATTTCAACCCAATCCGTATCATTGCAATAATATAATTTATTTGCAGTGAAATCGTAGCGTGTTTGGCTGGCTTGGCCTGGCGGGGAACTGCACGCTGCTTGTGCAGATGAATTAAAGGAAATAAAAATAAATGCGATATTCAATAAAAATATGAATTTCATAGCTTTATTGTAAGCATTAATTCTTTTTTATGCAAATATTTATTTAAACCGAAAAAAAGAGATCGCCTCCCAGGCGGTCGGACGCTTTCATCCTCGAACCAATGGCGGATTGAAAGCGTCTATTCAGGGTTATGCACAAAACCACAAATGTGGTTTTGTTGATCTGTGGCTTTTGAATTTCCCTGATCTTCGGAGCCGTCCTCGCCCCCATAAAAAGCCGACAGGCGGACAGACCGGACAAGGGCTTGAGCGAAGCGTCCCTTGTCGGGGCTGGCTGACTGGTGGCATGGGGAGCGAGAAGAGGACGGCGGGGAGGTCAAAGGGAAATCCGCCCCCTGATCTTTGGTGAGTAGGAGCGAACCAAGAGTGAAAATTAAAATCGCCCCGCTTTGCAGGGCGATTTACCGCCAGAGTAGCGTCTGCCTAGGTTTACAAGCTGAAGCAAAAGTAGAACTCGAAAAGATCGTTAAAAATATTGAAGCGAATTTTTCAGATCAAACACTGTTTACTTCTGCTTAATCTCGGAAAGATTTTTGCGAAAACGATCCTTTTTGCAACGCCACTTGTGGATGAACAAAATCAAACACTTGGGCGTTGCAAAATCTTGTCGCAAAATATCCGCATGAAAGTCGGATATGCTCGCGTTTCCACGATCGACCAGAATCCAGACGCACAACGCAACGCACTGACGACGGCGGGATGTGAAACGATCGTGACCGAAACGGCCTCCGGCGCATCGGAGAAACGGCCGGGGTTGGCAAAGCTGATGCGGTCGCTCGCGCCCGGCGACGTTCTTACTGTTTGGCGGCTCGATCGTCTTGGACGGTCGCTCCCGCATTTGATCGGAAGGGTGCGGGATCTCGAAGACAAGGGCGCGTATTGCCCTCAAAATTCGCTATTGCGCGGCCTGGTGCGGCCAGATGGGCGGAATCGCATTTGCTCATCTTGAGATCGTGAGCTATACCCGCCAAGCTTTGCCGGTCACGGAAACCGGGTACAAATCCCATTTCCCGCCGGTTATTGGCGTCGATCGTGTCAGTCTTGCTCATCGTTCAACTATACCAGATTTTCGCCGGCCGGTTCCATGGAAATAAACATGTGATTTCATGAGGTTCTTGAAGGCGGCTTCCAAAAATGACTGCTATCCCTGAGGTCGCACCGCCCGCTCCACCGTCCATCTGGATACGCCGAACTCCGTGGCAAGGGTGGCGGCATCGGCGAGCCCGGCGTCGATGCGCCGTCTGGCGTCCTCGACTTGGTCATGGCTCAAGAGCGGCGGCCTGCCGAGCCGCACGCCGCGCCTGCGGGCGGCTTCCATCCCTTCCCTTGTGCGCTTGGCGAGATTGCGCCGCTCGAACTGCGCCGTCGCGGCCATGATCGTGTAGGTGTATTCGCCCGCCGGCGTTTCCGTGTCGATCATCAGCGTGGCGACCTGGAACCCCACACCGCGCTCGCGCAAGGCTTCGGCGGTGACGATGGCATCGATGGTCGAGCGAAACGCCCGGTCGAGATCCCAGACGATGAGCCGGTCCCCGGTCGTTAGTCTGGACAGGAGAGTGTCGAAAACCGGACGATGCGCAGAGACGGCGGAAAGCGTCTCGATATGGAGTTCGTCACACAGGCCGTGCAACCCGTCGATTTGCCGGTCGGGCCGCTGTTCATGCGTGGATATGCGTAAATATCCAAGTTTTTTCATTTCGTTTCAGTCAGATAGCGTTTTTCCGGGACTTCCTTTTCCATCGAGCAGAATGGAACCCTTCTGCTCATCTTGTGTTTGTCGCTGCCGAACGTCGCATTGCATGCGCGGACCGGCGGTTCTTCCAATGTCTTTTTCGATTCTACCATAGCGCGATTGTGTAATGGAAATTTAGCAAAATGGTTCCTTTATGCAGCGCAGAAAGCCACTTTTTATCAATGCGGTAGTCGCGTTTCTGGCGGGCGGCGTGGTGCTCTCGACAGCGCCCGGCGCTCAGGCAGAAGAAGAGTATGTGACGGCGGGCAAGGTTCTGAAGGAATTGCCACCGAACGAGTTCGTCTGGTTCGTGGGCGGGATCGTCGAGGGTCTGGCCTACGCACGGTTTCGCAAGGATACGATCGCAGCCGGGGAGAGGGTCACAACCGGATCGAACTGCATCCGCGACTGGTTTCACGAGAATAGAGGGGTTTCGTTGAGAATTCGAAGCACCTTTGAAAAATACTCGGATTACGCGCCGTGGGTCGTGATCGCGGCCATGGTGAAGAAGGAGTGCGGCGAATAATGCAGATCGTGGCGTCAGGGACATTGGGACGGGAATTCACGCGCAGTGCCGACGCCCTGCGCCGTCACCAGCACATGTTTCGCCTGCACGAGGAGCGGGAGCGCAAGGCCAAGGCGGAAAAAGCCGAAAACGATATGTCCGACATGCTCGATGCGGCGGTTCTGGTCGTAACCGCCGCCGAGATCGCGGACTTCCGGGTCGAGCTTGAAACATACGATGCGGCGACCGTTGCCGCCCTGCAGGAAAACGGTCTGGCGCTGGAGCAGGTCCGGGACCGTCTGGACGCGATGCTTGCCAGGGCGCATGTCCTGCCGGATGGACGCCGCGTGTTCAAGACCGAAGACGGCCTGCAGGTGTTCGACGAGCACGGCAACGCCATCGAAGCGCAGACCATCGCACCGCAGGAGATCGACGACGCTCGCCCGCGATGGGAAGCTTACAAGGCTACCTTTGACGAAGAGCAGCATCTCACACAGGAGCGAATGGACCTTCTCGACTACCAGGCCCGGCTTGACGGCGCCCGCGACCGTCTCGACGCCGGCGATCTTTCACGGGAGGAGTTCGACGCGCTGCGCGAGGATCTCAAGGAACACGCCCCGGATGCCGTACGGGCCCGCGTTCCCGGTCTGCAACTCGACGCAGGCGCCGAGAGAGACTTGGCCTCCGGGCGTGCGGACCCTGCAGCCGCCGAAGACCTCAGCATCAGCCCCGACATGATCTCGACCGGCCCGATCCCGGGCATGGGGCGATAAGATAAGCGCAGCAGCAAGTGCTAAGCGAGCTGACCTTATCCGGTGCAACTCGGGTCATATGAACCACCGATGAGCCTTTTTTGCTATAGAAAAACTGCCACAACGGACCGCGTGAACAGCTCGTTTCCGCAACGCGCGCAAGATGTGTCTTGTAGTACAAAACCATCTTGGGAAGGGGGCCCGCTGCGCGCCCCCGTTCCATCCCCCCGGCCAGTCTTTGTAAAATCGGCTTAGTAATTGGTGATAAAAAGTTCGGTTGATTTGGAACGGTAGTTGGCACCGCCTGCGATCATGCTATAGCGGCTCAATCTTCTTTGCGTTCCAAAGCCATCATAAAGCTTTCGAATGCTGTAATGATCAGCATTGGTTAGGGCAAACATCACGCCGCGCTCGGATGCTCGCTTTAATGCCTTGCACAGCCGCTCTTGGTCTTCCCATGCGAAAATGTTCTGGTTGTATTTCACGAACCCGTTGAGGTTGTGCATCACAGTGTAAGGTGGATCCACGAATACAAAACCCCTTCCTATGCGCCGTCTATCGTTAACTCAAAATCGCAACAAATCAGGTTTGCGTTTTGAAGCGCTGCGGACCAGGCATAAAAATCATCCGTCTCAAACACCACCGTGTCTTTCGTGCCGATAGGAACCTTGAACTGTCCAAGTTTATTTTCACAATACAGACCATTATAGCAGGTACTGTTCAAGTGCAGATACTGAGTTGCACGCTCCAATTCGGAGAAAAAATTAGTCGCTTTGACCTCATGGTAGTAGTTTTCAATATTCTCGTCTGAATTTCTCTTTAGGGGTGTTTTGAAAGCAATAGGTTGCACTTTGACAACGTTATATAGCTCGATTAGGCGCGAATTCGCATCGCTGAGGACGGCGGTTTCAGGAGCAAGCCTGAAAAAAATACAGCGCCGTCACCCAAAAACGGTTCGATGTAACTGCCGTCAAATTGGGGAGCTTCAAACTGTTCACTATCAAACAGCCAGCGCTTTCCAGTTGCCCATTTTGACCTGCCACGGGTAATTTCCTCCAGATTGGATTAGAGTCCGGCCTCGTTTTGAAGGATGGACGGATGAAGCGAAAGCGATTTACGGAAGAGCAGATTATCGCGGTTTTGCGCGAGCATGAGGCGGGAGCGAGGCGGGCGATCTTGCGCGCAAGCACGGTATCTCCGAGGCGACGCTGTACAACTGGAAAGCGAAGTATGGCGGGATGGACGTTTCCGACGCCAAGCGCTTGAAGGCTCTGGAGGACGAGAGCGCGAAGCTGAAGAAGCTGCTTGCCGATCAGATGCTGGAAGCCTCGGCACTTAGCGATCTGCTTGCAAAAAAATGCTAGGGCCCGCTGCAAAACGCGACGCCGTCGCGCATCTGAGGTCCGCCATGGGCCTGTCGGAGCGGCGGGCCTGCACGATCGTTGGTGCCGATCGCAAGATGATCCGCTACCGACCCTGCCGGCCGCCTGAGACGGAGCTGCGCGGCCGGCTGCGTGATCTTGCCAATGAACGGCGGCGTTTCGGTTACCGCCGGCTGTTCATCCTGCTCAGGCGCGAGGGCGAACCGTCCGGCATCAACCGCATCTATTGGCTCTACCGTGAGGAAGGTTTGGCGGTGCGCAAGCAACGGGCACGACGACGCGGAGTCGGTACACGCGCCCCCATCCTGGTCGAGGCGCTGCCCAATGCCCGCTGGTCGTTGGACTTTGTCCACGACCAGTTCGCCTGCGGCCGGCGCTTTCGCGTTCTCAACATCGTCGATGACGTGACGCGCGAGTGTCTGGCTGCCATCCCGGACACCTCGATCTCCGGTAGACGCGTCGCACGGGAATTGACAAATCTGATCGGCCGCCGCGGCAAGCCAGGCATGATCGTTTCCGACCACGGCACCGAGTTCACCTCGAACGCCATCCTCGCCTGGTCGAAGGATCATCGGGTGGAATTGCACTACATCGCATCCGGAAAACGGCTCATGTCCCGAAGCGTCCATGATGTTCATGTCATCGGAGGTGGGATCGTCGGTGCCAGCGTCGCGCAACTTTGCCAGAAGCTGGGTTTGTCCGTCGCCCTGATCGAAGCCGACCTCGGGGCCGGCGGCTGCTCGGCGGGCAATGCGGGCAACATCGGGATCGGCTCTTTCATGCCCATTCCGAGACCGTCCATACGGCTGAACGCGCTCTCGTACTTGCTCGACCGTCATCATCCGCTCGATGTGCGCCTGATGCAGTTGCCCTGGACAGCCGAATGGCTGATGCGATTCTGGAACTCCTGCGACAAGCTGCAGTGCAAGGCTCTCTGGAGCCTCACGTCACGGGCGTTCGAGGGCTATGACGATCTGTTGTCGCCGGCGGAACGAGCGGAGTTCATCAGCAGTTGCGGGCGCCTCGTCGTCTTCCGGACCAAGGAAAAGTTCGACGCCGCGCATTCAGCTCAACGGCGCCGGCAGGAGCGGGGCATCGTTGTCCGCCGTCTGACAGGCGACGAGGCCCACGAGATCGAGCCCGGTATATCACCGTCGATCCGCTATGCTTACTTCAACGCCGACGGCGGGTATTTGCGTGATCCCGCCGGATTGGTGTGGGCCATCGTCGACGCCTTTCGCCGCAACGGTGGAAGCGTCGTCGCGGATCAGGCAACCGGGCTGACCAGCTCGGAGGGCCGGATCTCGCACGTGGATTTTTCAGCCCGATCGACTGCGGTCAACCATGTGGTGATCGCGGCCGCCGCCGCTTCGCGTGATCTCACACGCCCGTTGGGCATTGCGACCCCGGTTCAGGCCGAACGCGGCTATCACTTCACATTCGCTCCCGCGGCCGGTAACATCCGCATCCTGGTCATTGCATCCGATGACCGAGTGGTGATCAGTCCGATGCACGATGGTCTGCGGTTCACCACCGGCTCCGAACTGTGCTGACGCACGTCCCCTCCGAAATGGGCGCTCTCCCGGAGGCTGGTCGAGCGTGCCTTCCGCGTTTTGAACAGGCCCGCGGGCTCGGTCGTTTCGAGATGGTACGGAGACCGGGATTCGTCCTCGGACTGCTTGCCGATCTTGGGGCGCCCTGGTGGCTGGGACAATCTTTTCATCGCCTCCGGTCACGGCCACATCGGCATGGTCGTCGGGCCAGCGAGCGCGGCGCAGATTGCACGTCTGATCGCCGGCTTGCCTCCTACCTTGGACCTCGCTCCCTTCTCGCCGGATCGCTTCCGATAACGGCAAACGAACTTGCCCGGTCAACCATCGTTCTCCGGGTCCGCGCATGATGATCGTGGCGATTGCACGCTGAGGCAAACCTTTGTGCATCGGCTGCCGCGTGCGGGAAGACGCCTTCGGCATCCACCGGCGGCACCACACGTCGCGCACGTGCGGTTCCGGACGCGCCTGACATCACGCCTCCGCGGGGTATGGGTGCCCTGTTTCGGCTGCGCAGCTAAAAGATCGCCCCCCGAAGCGGGTTCGACATGCGGCCGCCAGCGGTCAGGTGTTCGCGTATCCCCGATGGTATTTCAGGCGAACCGACACGGTAAATGCTGCAGCCGGACATTGCCTCTCTGCGGTTCACCGAGCCTCCGATGAACTCCAAGACAATGCGCGACGCCACCGGCTCGTGTCCATCCGCGCCTGAAACGCCCATCCGCAAGCCCGACAAGTAGGACACGCGGTTTCGGTAGCTCTGGAACAAAATCGTTTGGGATAGCTCAGAGCCGGTAATCGACTCTTGATCGAACAGGTAGAAGCGGTCGCCGACATTGGTGACGATCCCCTCGTACTTGTAGACATCGGGCGGGCCGTCCTGACCATCCATCCGCAATCTCTCGATGCGTTTGAAGAAGGTGTAGGTGTCCGATGGGTAAATGTGGATCAGCGCGCGCAAAATGTGCTGGGGCGTCGAGAACGACAGATAATACTCGTAGTAGTACCCATGGATCTTCGCGACCTGGCTGCGTTGCTGGGGTGAGAGAGACAGAAGATCGGGAACCGTGCTCAAAACCGGGGGCAAGTCGGATTTCTTGGTCGGACGGAGCGCGATGATCTTTCGAAACTGATCCGGCGGCAGCAGCAGTTCGAACTCATCGACGCCCAGAAAGTCGCAGATCGTACGTAGGCTCCTGCGGGAAGGATACGCGGCGCCGGAGAGGTACTTCATGAACTGTTGCCGGTTGATTCCCAGCCTGCGGCACAGCTCGGACACCGACGGATAGTAACCCGCGGCGAATTTCAGATTCATCGGCAGGAACGAAAACTCATCGTCGGACATGTCGCTGCTTGATCCTTGAATCGCGTCAACAAGCGACATGGTCATATTCGTCATGTCGTTGCAATACGCGACGAACGGATTCGATACTGGTCCCGTCAGTTCGCGGGCAGTTTAGGCGCGAACTGTCGTCAGCTGCAGACTGTTTGGCCGGGGCAAATCACCTTGGGCATCCAACACAACAGATGGAGGTAACATGTCTATTCTCAGGAAGGCGACGCTTGCCTTGGCCATGGTATCAATCGGCGCCCTTGCAAGCGCGGATATCACTATGGCGCAGGAACCGATCAAGATCGGCATGACCGTTTCGCAAACCGGTCGTTTTGCTCTGGCCGCGCAATCGGGCGAACGCGGCCTCCAGATTTGGCTGGACGACGTGAACGCGCGCGGTGGCATCGAAGTCGGCGGCGAGAAGCGTCCGGTCGAATTGGTTGCGCTTGACGATCGTTCGGACAAGGCGCTTGTCCCGCGGGTGTATGAAACGCTGATCAAGGAAGAAGGGGTCGATATCCTCTTCGGACCCTTCGGATCGACGTTGACCGGTGCCGCCGCAAACACGACAGAGCAGTTCGACAAATTCCTGATGATCTGGTCCGCGTCCGCCGACAGCATCTATGCCCAGGGGTACCGGAACGTTGTGTCCGGCACGCAGCTTGCCGCATCCCTTCTGGGACTGCCGACCATCAAGGCGATGCACGCCAATGGTGTGAAGTCCGTGGCCATTGCTTATCTGGACGAACCTTTCCCGGCGGGCATCGCCAAGGGTCAGCAGGCATGGGCTGAAGCGAATGGCATTGAGGTGACCATGGTGGAGAGCTTCTCGACCGGCACCAAGGACTACTCGATCCTGATCCAGAAGGCGCTGGCCTCCGGCGCGCAGGCGTTCATTCCGACGTCCTACGAGGGCGATCAGATGATTATCGCCCGCCAGTTGCGCGAGCTGGATGCGAACTTCGACGCTGTCGGTATGTTCTATGGCGCGCAGCCGCAGTTCCTCGAAATCGGTGAGGATGCGGAGTTCCTTTTCTCGCAAACGCTGATCAATCCCAAGGTCAACTGGGACGTTACCGCAGGCCTGACACGTGCCGAGATGATGGAGCGGTATGAGGCGCTCTTCCCCGATGCGGCTTATGAGCCGGACTTCCAGACGGCCTTGGCTTACGGTGCGGGCGTCGTTTTGGAGGAAGTCATCAAGGCGGCCGACTCCACCGACCCGGCAGAGATGAAACAGGCTGCCATCGACCTGTCGGGCAACCTGACCGTGATGACCGGTCCCTACGCGATCGAGGAAACGGGCAAGCAGGTGTCCATGGAGTTCGTTGTCATGCAGAACCAAGGCGAGGGAAACCTAGAGGTGATTTTTCCGCCTGCGGTCGCCACTGCGGACCCCGTCTTCCCGGCGCCGGCCTATAGCGACCGGTGACCGGCGGCATCCCATGAGGCCGCCGCGCAACGCGGCGGCCACTTGGACATTTCTGACCTTTCCTCAATCTCATGGATGCAGGGCAAGCGCTCAATGGCTGATCTTTCCCAAACGGCCCCCACCGCGACAGGCGCGCTGGGGCGAGGCAGTGACATCAAACGACAGCGCCGGATCCGACGCGCGATCTGGTACGCGTTGATCCTGGCCATTGTCATTTGGTGCGCGATGGTGCCCGTCCGTGACGGCAACCTGTCGATCTACTTCGCCTTCATGCTGGGGGCGACGATGGCGACGGGACTGAACTTCGTTGCGGGTTTCACAGGGTATATGCCCTTCGGCTACGTCGCCTTCTACGGCCTGGGCTCCTATGTCACCGGGATCGCCGTGAAACTCTTGGGCATTCCGGTCTATCTGGCAGTGCCGATGGGCGGTTGTGCGGGCATCCTCCTGGCGCTGGCGTTCGCGCCCACGCTTCGGCTGTCGGGGATATACTTCGCGATCGTGAGCCTGTCGCTGGCAATTATCTTGCAGCGCAGCATCGCATTGATGCCAGAAGAGATCACCGGCGGCAGCCTCGGCATGAACATCGGCGTGCTCACAGATCGCATCCAGGGCTACTACGCGATGCTGGTCGTCCTGGTCATGGCGCTTTTGACCGCATCCTGGCTGGCCGAGTCCCGTTTGGGACGATCGCTCAAGGCAATCCGCGAAGATGCCGAGGCCGCGGACGCCATGGGCGTGAACGTGGTGCGCTCGCGACTATACGCGTGGCTGGTGTCTGCATTCTTCGCCTCGCTTGTCGGCGGAGTGCAGGCTTGGTTTACCGGAGCCTTCGACACATTCACGGCGTTCGATGTGCTGGTTACGGCCAAGGCGATCATCTACGCCATGGCGGGCGGCCTGGGCACGGTGATCGGCCCTGTCGTGGGCACGGTTGTGCTGGTCTGGGCGGACGAGCTCGTCTGGCGCGCCTTCCCCGAGCTCAACAGCTTCCTGTTGGGACTGGTGATCGCACTTCTCATTCTCTTTGCGCCGCGCGGAATCATCGGCACGCTGATCCGCCGCTATCCGCGCCTGCGCAACTACTTCATGTGAGGACACCATGAGCTCTATCCTTCTCTACAATGCGCTCATCGGCGGTCTGGTGTTCGGCGCGATCTACGCACTGATCGGAGCAAGCCTGAACGTAATGATGGGCGTCCTGCGCGTTGTGAATTTCGCCCACGGTGAATTTGTCCTCATCGGGTCGTTCCTGGCCTACTCGGTGTTCAGTCTGACCGGACTGAACCCGCTCGCTGCGTTGCCGGTGGTGGCGATCGCGATGTTCTTCGGTGGCGTTGCGGCTTACTACCTGCTGATTCCGCGCCTGCGATACTCAGACGACGCCGAGACATCGAGCTTTCTTTTGATGTTCGGTGTGTCGCTGATGCTGGTTTCTTCGATCACCTGGATTTACGGCGCCGATATCCGTCCGGTGAACTTCAGTTTTGATCCGGTGAATATCGCGCTGCTCACGGTGGAGGACGCCTATGGCAAGGGCCGCGACGGCAAAGTTCTCGTGCCCACCGCACGTCTGGTGGCGCTGGTGATCAACCTGGCGATCATCGCCGCGATGACCTGGTTCATATACCGAACGCTTCCCGGCAAGGCGCTGCGCGGTGCGATCATGAACCGGGATGCCATCCAGGTGGTGGGCATCGACATTGATCGTCTTTCGGCGAACGCGTTCGGGTTGGCCGCAGCCCTTGCTGGTGTCACCGGCGTGATCCTTACCTTGGTCATCCCCTCGGTCGACCCCAACGGCGGCGCTCCGCTGACGCTCTTTGCGTTCATCGTGATCGTGCTGGGCGGCCTTGGCCACCCGATCGGTGCGCTGCTCGCCGGGATGCTGTTTGGCATGGTCGAGCAGTTCTCGAATGTCCTTCTACCGCAGTCGGCCGCCCAGATGGTCGGCTTCGTGATGCTGGTGGCCGTGGTCATGTTCAAACCCGAAGGCCTCTTCGGACGGAAGGTGATGCGATGAGCTGGACAAGTGACCCAATTCTCGTGGTCGATGGCCTTGTGAAACGCTTCGGCGGCAACGTGGCGGTGAACCAGGCCACGTTGGAGGTCGGACGCGGGACCATCGTCGGGCTGATCGGCATCAACGGTGCCGGCAAATCGACGTTGATGAACTGCATTGCAGGCATGTACAGGGCCGACGAGGGGCGTGTGGAGTTCGATGGTCAAAACCTTATCGGACTCACGCCGCACGAGATTGCTGCGGCCGGCATCGGACGAACCTTCCAGGTTCCCCGGACCTTCGAGCGACTGACGCTGATCGACAATCTGATGATCCCCATGTTGAACCGGCCGGAGTCGGAAGACGAACTGATCGCCCTCGCCGAGGCGGGGTTGGCGGAAGTCAACCTTCACGACTTGAAGATGAACAACGGCGAGGAACTTTCGGGCGGCCAGCAAAAGCTGTTGGAGCTGGCCCGCGTCATGATGCTGGAGCCGAAGCTGATCCTGTTGGATGAACCCTTTGCCGGCGTGAACCCCACGCTTTGCACCCTGATTACCGACAAGATCCTGCAAATGAAAGAAGCGGGTATCAGCTTTCTTCTGGTGAGCCACGACCTGACTTCCATCTATCGCCTGTCCGATCACATCTATGTCCTCAATCAGGGCGAAGTGATCTGCGAAGGCGGTGTCGACGACATCCGCGACGACCCCAAGGTGGTCGAAGCCTATTTGGGAGGTTAGGCCATGAACGCCACTGTCCGGAGACTTGACGGCCCCGTGCCATTGGAACTGAAAGACGTCTACGCCGCCTATCATGGCGATATTTCCGTCCTGAACGGACTGAATATCAAAGTTCGCGAGGGGATTGTCACCGGGATTATCGGCCCTAACGGCGCAGGCAAATCGACAGCCTTGAAAACGTTCTACGGCTTCTTGAAGGTTTCTCGAGGCGAAGTTCGTCACAACGGTCAGCGCATCAACGGGACCAAACCTTCCGATATGGTGGGGCGCGGGGTCAGTTTCGTTCCGCAGAACCGGAGCCTGTTCAACGATCTCACGGTCGAGGACAATCTGCGTCTGGGCTGTTGGGGGATCCGGAGCGACAAGGCACGCATTCAAGAAGCGCTTGAGCGGTCCTACGAAATGTTCCCTATCCTCAAGGACAAGCGACACGATTCCGCCGGTTCCATGTCGGGCGGTCAGCAACGCTTTCTGGAGCTCGCCCGCGCGCTGGTGATCGATCCCGATATCATCATGCTGGACGAACCCACCGCCATGCTGGCGCCAAAGGTAAGCCGGGAATTGTACGACTTTATCTCGGGCCTGCCGGAAAAAGGCGTCACCGTCGTTCTGGTCGATCAGAACGTCCGTCAGTGCGCGGCGGTTTCGGATTACCTCTACGTTCTTGATTTGGGCGCAAACCGCGCCGAAGGCGCCAGCGCCGATTTCGGCGATGACGAGGGCTTGAAGGCGATGATCCAGGAATGGCTGGACTATCAGATCGACTGATGCGTTGAGAGACGGAAGATTGACATGGTACTCGAAGTAGCACCCCAATCAGAAACTGGACCGAGCGCGCGCGAACGGGTCGACGCATGTATCGCTTTGATTAATGATTGCAACTCGAAGCTGAACGCCGTCTCGACCGTGTTTGCCGAGGCCGCGAGACAAAGGGCCGACGCGCTGGATCGGGACGCTCGCGAGGGGAAGCCGCTTGGCGCTCTGCATGGCGTTCCGGTCCTGATCAAGGACCTGGTCGACATCGTCGGCCACCCCACGGGGTTCGGCTCCTTGTGTTATGCGAGCGGACCGGCCGCGCGCAACGCCCCGCTCATCGACCGACTGGAAGCGGCAGGCGCCATTATTCTTGGCACGACCAACATGGTCGAGTTCGCGGTGGGCAGTTGGGGGACGAACGCGGTTCAGGGCTCGCCGTGGAATCCGGCGGACAAGGAGAACCATCGTATCACGGGCGGATCGAGCAGCGGTTCGGCCGTCGCGGTCGCGGCGGGCTTCGCGCCCGTTGCCTTTGGAAGCGATACGGGCGGCTCCATTCGGATCCCCGCAACCCTGTGTGGGGTGGTGGGCTACAAACCGAGTTACGGCCTCATTCCCTTGCAGGGCGTCGCGGCGACCGGCCCCAGCTTCGACACGCTGGGCCCGCTGGCACGTTCGATCGCCGATGCCAAGCGCGCCGCCGAAGCCGCGGCAGGCGTTCGTTTCGAACACCCCGCCGTCGCTCTAGACGGTCTTTGCATGATCCGCGTGTCCGAGGCGGATCTGGCGCCGATCGAACCTGCCGTACTCGAGGGATATCGACGGGTGCTCGCGCAACTCTGCGAGGCGGGCGTGACCTTTAAGGAAGTCAAGCTGCCGATGTCATTCGTCGAGTTCCAGCAGTTGAACGGCGATATCGTCGCCTTCGAAGCGTATCGTCAGCTCAGGGCCCTCGTGGACGACCACGCGGCCGAATTGGACCAGTTCGTGCGGCAGCGGGTGCAATATGGCGCCACGATCAGCGAGGCAACATATCGTCAAAGGTTGATCGAGTTGCAGGCGATGCGGCAAGAGAGTCTCGGTTTGTTTGAAGGTGTCGACGCTCTGCTCTTGCCGGGCACGCCGATGGTGGCGCCGACCGTTGATCGCGTGGATGAAAGCAAAGTCCCGATGTCGCGCTACACGCGTTTGGGCAATTGCCTGAACTTCTGCGCCATCGCGTTGCCGGTGCCGACGCAGTCTCTGCCGATCGGGATCCAACTCGCGTTGCCGCACGGACAAGACCCAAAGCTTCTGGCGATTGCAGATGAAGTCGAAAAATTATTGAACAGGTCATGAATGCAGGTTGTTCTGATCGGGGCGAACTGAACGAGTACAGTCACTAGGTTCAACAACCTTTGATAGCATTGATTTGATGTAGCTAATCAGATTCAAATTGCGAAATCAGTGATTTGGAGGCATCGATTGGACACCTGTTTTGGCTGTCGGATAGACAATGGGCCGTGATTGAGCCGATCTTACCGAGGAACGGCGGTGGCGATCGCAGGGTGATCCCTGGCATCATCCATGTTCTTAGGGCCGGCGGTGCGTCCGCCTGATGATGACGCTGAAGACCATAGGATCGGGGTGCACTGTGCCAATTTGCGCACCCCAACAGAACAAGGAATGCCGGTATGATGGTCGATGCGGGACCCGACACTTGCCATTGGGGGTATTTTGACGCCACGCGAAAACCTGTCGCTACGGTGCCAAGCGGAGCGGAGGTGACGATCAATACGGTGTCCGGCGGACCTGAAGTACTTCCCGGTGATGGCTTTCATGTCCCGCCCGAACTGCGCGCAATTCATGCCGCGGGCGCGCCGTCTGTCCCGGGCCATCTTTTGACAGGGCCAGTGGCCGTCGAAAGTGCCAAAGCCGGCGATGTGCTTCAGATTGATATTCTTGATGTGAAGCTTCGGCAGGACTGGGGCTATACGTATGTGAGGCCTTTAGCTGGAACACTGCCACTGGACTTTCCAGAGCGACACATGATGATCCTGCCTTTGGATCCAGAGGCGGGCGAGGCGACGCTGCCGTGGGGAAAGACACTGCCTCTTGCGCCATTTTTCGGTGTGATGGCGGTGGCGCCGCCTTTGTCTTGGGGACGGATTTCAACGATCGAACCGCGCGTGCATGGCGGCAATCTTGACAATAAGGAACTTGTCGCGGGGACGACGCTGTATCTGCCGGTCTTCAATGACGGCGCGCTTTTCTCATGCGGCGACGGGCATGGCGCACAGGGCGATGGCGAGGTCTGCGTGACTGCCGTCGAGACGGCGTTGCAAGGCCGGTTCCGCCTGACGGTGCGCCGGGATCTGGACATCACTTACCCCGAGGCTGAAACACCCACCCATCTGATCACCATGGGCATGCATGCCGATCTGGATACCTGTGTCGAAATCGCAGTGCGCCGTATGATTGACGTCGTTTCCAAACGCGCAGCGATTGGCGCGGCAGAGGCCTACATGCTGTGTTCGCTGGCCGGAAACCTTCGCGTGACACAGACGGTGAACCGCGAAAAAGGGGTGCATATGATGATGGAAAAAGCGTTGCTCTGACCTGTGATCTCAGGTCGGTGCCGGCAAAGCGCCGGCGGACTGCAAGGTCGCGCGGTGGCGGTCCGGGGGACACCAAGGCCAAGCGCTTCGACACCGGAAGCCGCCGTTCGTGTTCCGTCAGACAGCGTCATGGCAACAGACGGGGGCGTCAACGAGGCCTAGTCATTTTTGCGCGCAGGCCCACTGATCGGCATCGCATCAGAGGCTGCACTTGGCTGCGGCGATTTGCGAACAAGTTGCCCGGATAGCAAGTCTTCACGGGCGAAACCCATGGGACACTTCATCGAATATTATTTCAAAAATCAGCAAATAGAGGCGACAGCGCATGGCGACTAAAACCGCGATCATCGGATTGGGCATCATGGGGCAACGCATGCTGGAGCACATGCGGGTGCATGAGGAATATGCACCCGATATCCTGTGGGATCCGAACCCAAAGGCTTGCGCGGCCGCATTGGCCCTCGCGCCCGAGGCATCGGTCGCGCCAAGCGCGGACGACGCGATCGAGGCCGCGGATCTTGTCTATCTTGCGTGTCCGCCCCAACCGCGCAAAACCTATGCGTTGAAAGCCGCCGCCGGGGGGAAGGCGTTGTTTCTTGAAAAACCGCTCGGCGTCAATGTCGCGGCAAGCGAAACCCTCGTGGCGGGGCTGGACCGGCTTGGTGTTCCGGCCGCGGTCAATTTCACCCAAGCTGCCGGTTCCGCCTTGGCACAAGTGTCCGAGGCCGCACAGTCCGGCGCCATGGGAGACGTCGTCGGCGTGGATATCGTCGTGACCTATCCTGCATGGCCGCGGGCCTGGCAAAAGGCTGCGGACTGGCTGCGGTTTCGCGCCGAGGGCGGGATGACGCGCGAGGTCCTGTCGCATTTCCTGTTCTTCTCCGAACGCGTCGTCGGGCCATTGACCCTTATGTGGGCGAAGCCGTCCTATCCCGCCGATCCGTCGCTCTGTGAAACCCATATGCAGGCCCGGCTCGAGGCCGCTGCGGGCGTTCCCGTCACCGTGATGGCCAGCGTCGGCGGAGCTCAGCCGGATCGGCAGGAGGTCACCGTCAAGGGCGCGCGCGCCAGCTACCGGATCAGCGAGTTCAGCATCCTGACGCGCTCCGACGGCGGCCCCTTCGCGCCGCTGGAGCCTGCGCCCTCCGACACCCGCGCGGCGAGCCTCAAGGCGCAACTCGACGCCCTGGCGCTGTGCCTGAAGGGCCAGCCGCACCCACTCGCCACACCGCAAGAGGCGCTCAGCGTACAGCGCCTCATCGAGGCGATGCTGGTCGGCAAGGCCTGATATCGGCGGCGGCGGACCGCGTTCCCCGTCCTATGCCGGACCGGCAGCCGGTGGGCGCCGGTCCGCCACGTCGAAGGCGCGCTCCAGCGCCAGCCCCAGGGACAGGATCCGGTCCTCGCGAAACAGCCCGGACCAAAGCGAGATGCCCATCGGGACGGTATGGAGCGGCTCGCCGGGTTCGGCCGGGCGATCGGGGCCGGAGGGCGGTCGGTTGGGACGCTCTTCGAAACCGGCGCGCAGGTGCAGGCAGGGGTGTCCGGTGAAGTTCGAGGCGACCATCATCGGACCCGTCGACAGCGGACCGATCAACACGTCGACGTCGCGGAACAGGGCGTCGAGCGCCTGCATCGTCAGGTATCGCAGCTTGTCGAGTTGCACGTGATCCGGGGCGGACAGGAAGCGCGCGCGGCGAAAGGTGTTGGGCCAGGCCTCGTCGGTCTGCACCGTCAGCAACTCGTCGCGGTCGCTGAAGGTCAGGTCCTCGAAGTTCGCGGCCGCCTCGGCGATCAGGATATGGCGGAGCGCGTCGTAGGGCAGATCGGGCAAGGCGGTCTCGACGACCGTGCAGCCGAGCCCTCGCACGGTCTCCAGGGCTCGGCGGTCGGTGGCGGTCGCCCCATCGCCGAACGCCTCCGGCAGATAGCCGACGCGCAGGTCGTCGATGCGCGCGTTGGCGTCGAAATGGAACGGGGCCGAAATCGACCCCCGGTCATCGGGATCGACGCCGTTCAGTGCCGACAGGACCATGGCCGTGTCCTCGACCGCACGGCATATCGGCCCGACCTTGTCCAGCGTGGCGGCCAGAACCATGGCGCCGCGGCGCGACACCCGGCCGAAGGTCGGGCGCAGGCCGGTGGTGCCGCAGCGCTGTGACGGGCTCATGATCGAGCCCAGCGTTTCGGTCCCGATGGAAAAGCCGCACAAGCCCGCCGCGGTGGCCGAGGCGGAGCCCGCGCTCGATCCGCTGGAGCCTTCGTTCAGGTTCCATGGATTGTTCGTGCGGCCGCCATACCACACGTCGTTGCGGGCCAGCGCACCCAGAGAGGACTTGCCCAGCAAAACCGCGCCGGCCTCGCGCATCCTCGAAACGAGTGCGGCATCCTCCTCCGGTATCCGGTCGCGATAGGGCTCGGCCCCCCAACCGGTGACGATTCCCTTGGTATCGAAAAGATCCTTGAGCACATAGGGAACGCCGAGAAGCGGACCGGGGATATCGCCCCGCGCGCGCCGGGCGTCCGCCATCGCTGCCTGTTCCCGCGCCAGATCGGCGGTGACGGCGGCCATGCATCTGAGCATCGGCGCGATCCTGTCGATCCGATCGAGGTAGATTTCGGTCAGTCCGGCGCTGTCGATCGCGCCAGAGGCCAGCCATGCGGACAGCCGCGTGACCGGGGCAAAGGCGATATCGGCGGGGTCGGCGGGCAGGGGGCCGGGATCGATCGCGCTGTACACTTGGGTGTCGGCGAGATCCGGCATCCGGAACCCCGGCAGGCGCGGATCGAACCGACAGGCCATCGGAACGCCGTTCCCGATGCCCAGCGCCCGCAGCCGCCGGGTGGCCTCCTTCTGCTGGGGCATGAGGACCGCGATCTGCGCCCGCTCGGCATCGGAAAAGTCGACGCCTGCCAGCGGCTCCGCGGCGGCGACGGTCTCGGGGGTGATGTCTTCTCGCTCCATCATGCGCTCCTCGCACGGGTTTCCACGAACCGCATCATTGCGCCGAAGACCTTTTCGCGGTTGGTCCGGCGCGTGAACCCATGCCCTTCATGGTCGATGCGGATCAGTTCGCAATCGTGGCCCCGTCCGCGGAGCGACGCATACACCAACTCGCTTTCGGCCGGGGTGACGCGCGGATCGTCGCCGCCATGGGCCAGAAACAGCGGTGTGCGGATCTCGTTCACCTTGCGATAGGGCGACAGGGCGGCCAGCATGGCGCGGCCATCCTCCGTATCCGGGTCGCCATATTCCACCGCGCGCAGCTTGCGCCGCCAGGGGCCGGTCGCGGCGAGCAACGTGTTGAAATCGGCGATGCCGTAAAGATCGACCGCCGCACACCAGTCGTCGGGATACTCGGTGATGGCTGCGAGGACCATGAAACCGCCGTAGCTTTGCCCGGAGACCACCATGCGCCGGTCATCCACGTCGGTACGGGCCGCCACGGCGTCGCGCATCGCCTTGAGATCGCGCACCGGATCCATTCGCCGCTCGAGATCGTCGCCGGCCTGCCAGTCGCGCCCGTAGCCGGTAGAGCCGCGCACATTCGGCGCGACAACCAGCCATCCACGCCGCACAAGATACTGCACGTCCGATCGCCAATGTGCCGCATATTGCGATTCCGGCCCGCCGTGGACGATGAAGAACACAGGCCTCCCCTCAGGCGGTGCCGCTGTGGTGGGTGTGAACACAAAGGCGGGAACATCGGCCCCGTCGAAACTCGTGAACTGCGCGATCTCAGGCTCGACCGTGTCCTGCGGTGCAAGGACGGGCGCGCCCTGGCACAGGGATGTGGCGGTCTGGCCGTCCAGCGGGAGGCGCACAATCCGCGAGGGCGCCTGAAACCCGGTGAGCGCGACGATCAGTGCCGCCTGATCGGGCGCGAACACCAGCGTCGTCACCCTGCCGGGGGCCGGCAGGGACAGCTCGGTCTCGGTCCCCGTCGCGCGATCGAGCCGCACGATTCGGCTGTAGCCCCGATCGTTCCAGGCATAGGCGATGGTGGCGTTGTCCTGGCTGACGGCCATCGCCTCCACATCGCCGTCGGGCTGTGCAAGCCAGGTGAGGGCGGCGCTCTGCGGATCGATCTGGGCAACGCCGTGAAAGGCCTGCCCGTGATCGGTGGCCAGTAGCAGTCCCGCGCCCTTGTCGACCCAGCGCGCCGCATTGATGTGCGCGCCCTTGCCGTGTCCTTGCTTGCCCGCGAGCAACTCCTTCGATGGACCGCCGTCGAGCGGCAGCAGATGGAGAGCCGCATCATACATGCCGTCGCGGTTGTCCTCGATCAGCAGGGCGCATCCATCGGGGGTGAAGTTGCGCGGCGTGCGGTAGCCAGGGCCGCTCAGGATCACCCGATCCTCGCCACTTTCCAGATCACGCACATGGATCTGCATCGCCGTGGCGTCGATCGCGTTGCTGGCATAGGCAATCCGCTTGCCGCTGGCATCGAAGCAGCCCCAGTTGTGCACAACGCCCGGCGCCTCCGTCAGCGGTTCGGCCGTGGCAGCCCCCTCGCGCAGAAGGCTGAGCTGGTGATGCTCGTCGCCGCCGCTGTCGGTGGTGAACAGGATGTCGCGGCTGCCGGGGCGGAAGGCGAACCCGCAGACCCTTTCGGTGAGGGAGGTGCGCAGAACCGCTGGCGCATCCGCGACGGTCAAATCGCGCGACCAGAGCTGATCGAACCCGGTTTCGTCGGACAGCCAAGCCAACACGGTGCCATCCTCGGACACGGCCGGGGAATGGTGGGCGCGCGCGGCGAGGTAGGTTTCGATCGGCGGCAGGTCCGTCCCATCGGCCAACCTGTCGGAGGCCGCGCGCAACGCGGTGCTGAGATCGGGGGCTTCGGGGGTTGCCACATGGTTGGCGAGCGCGACCGGCGTAAAGCGCGCCTCGGGCCAGGCGCGGTGCAGATCCCATGCTCCTTGCATGGGCGTCACGACGTCGTAGCGGCCTTGTACGATCTCGCAGGGCAGGTGCCGGATGCGCGCGATGTTGTCCAGAACGTGGTTTTCGGGAAGGAAGAACCCGTTCGCGCAGTAATGCGCGAAGATGCGCGAAATCTCCAACGCCGCCTTTGGCTGCGTCAGCGCGTTCACATGCGCATCGCTGGGCAACAGGGTCTGCGTGCGGGCGGAAAATCCGCGCAGCGCCTGCGCGGCGGGCATGTGCACCTGCGGATCCGGGTCGATCAGACGCGTATGATACGCCGTCAGCAAATCGCCTCGCTCGTGCGGTTCGACATGATTCGCGAAGGCCTCGAACGCATCGGGAAACAGGGTGCCGATGCCATAGAACCAGAAACGGACCTCCTGCGGGCGGCCCAGAAAGATACCGTGCACACGCAGGGCGCGGCATCTGTCGGGGTGGGCGATGGCGTAGGCCAAAGACAGCAAGCTGCCCCAGGACCCGCCCGCGACCATCCATCTGTCGATCCCGAGGTGGTCGCGGATCCGCTCGATATCGCCGATCAGAGCCTGGGTGTCGTTGCCCTCCAGCGTGGCCGAGGGGGAGGAGCGGCCGCAGCCGCGCTGGTCGAACAGCACGATTCGATAGCGGGCGGGATCGAAGCTTCGTCGCTGCGCGGGTTTGCAGCCGGCGCCCGGCCCGCCATGCAGAAACACCACCGGAACCCCGTCCGGGTTTCCCGATTCCTCGACATAAAGAACATGAGGCGCCGCGACCGAAATCTCATGCATCGCGAAGGGCTGGATCGGTGGATAAAGTGCCTCATTGTTCATCGGTTTTCCTTTGAGCTGAAAACGGGCCAGGCGGGAGTACGGAGCGGGTCTCCAAAGCGACGAACTGTCTATCCTTGACTACCCCCATCGCACATGTATTGTCATACAAAGTTTGGGACGCAAGGCTTCTGTAGCAAGAATCTTTCGTTCGGTCCGCACAAAGAGCAATTTTTCACACGAGGGGAGCCGACCATGAATAGGTTTTGGAATTTTGCGGGGTGCGTGGCCGTGGCGGCGTTTGTGGGCGCGCCAACCGCGCTTGCGGAAACGCCGACCGACACGCTGATCATGGCGCGCAACATAGACGCGATCAGCACCTTCGACCCCGCCCAGATCGGCGAGGTCGTCACCAATGAGATCGTTCTGAACATCTGCGACAGCCTGGTTGAAATCGACCCCGAGGACGAGGCCGCTGTTGTCCCTTCGATCGCCAAGGACTGGACGGTGTCGGATGACGGCTTGAAGATCACCTTCAACCTGGTTGAAGGCGCGGCCTTTCCGTCGGGCAATCCGGTCACCGCGTCCGACGTGGCGTGGTCCCTGCAGCGCGTTCTGACGCTTGGTTTCGGCAATGCGGCAACGCTGACCGAGTACGGGTTCACCGCCGAGAACGCGGAGACCGATTTCGTCGCGATCGACGATGCGACGTTCGAGATGAACCTGTCGCGACCGTATCCGGTCATGCTGATTCTTCAGGCCATTGCCGCAAACCGGGTGGCCAATGTGCTCGACAGCAAATATCTGATGGACAAGGAAGTCGACGGAGATCTCGGCAACAAGTACCTCACCACCCAGAGCGCATGTGTCGGACCATATGCGCTGCGCCAGTGGAATGCCGGCGAAGTTGTCATTCTCGAGGCAAACGAGAATTACTACGGTCCGGCGCCCAAGATGAACCGCATCATTATCCGGCATGTGGCCGAAGCGCAGGCGCAGCGCCTGTTGCTGGAGCAGGGCGATATCGATGTGGCGCGCGACCTCGGAGCCGAAGATCTTCGCGATCTGAACGAAAACCCTGACATCGAGGTCGTCTCGGCGCCGATGCATCAGCTGTACTACATGGGGTTCAACAACGCCGATCCCAAGTTCGCCGATGACCGCGTCAGGCTGGCGTTCAAGTATCTGATGGACTACGACGCGATGTCCGAGACGGTCATGGCCTTTCTCGGGATGCCGCGCGCAAGCGTGGTGCCCTTGGGGGCGCTCGGCGCGCTCGATGAAGCCGAGGGACAGCCGTTCTCGCTCGATCTGGATAAGGCCAAGGCGCTGCTGACCGAGGCGGGCTACGGCGATGGCTTCTCGGCCCGGCTGTTTATCGGGACGCTTCCCTATGCGTCGCCAATCGCGCAGCACGTGCAAGAAAACGCCGCCCAGGTCGGCATCGATCTCGAAATCGAGCAGATGGCCAACGCGCAGCTCTTCTCGGCCTTCCGGGGGCGTGAGTTCGACACCGTCATGTTGTCGTGGCAGACCGCCGTTCCGCATGCGCACGGCATGCTGTCGCGTCATGCCGTGAACCCGGACAATTCGGCCGAAGCCTCCCTGACGATGTTCCCGACCTGGCGCGCCTCGTGGTTCAGCGAGGACTTCAACCGGCGCATCGACGAGGCGCTGTTCGAGCGGGACGAGGCCAAGCAGATCGAGATGTACAAGCAGATTCAGAGGGATCATATGCAGAAGGGGCCCTTTGCCTACTCCTTCCAGCTTCTCGATACCGCGGCCTTGAGCAAGGCCGTGACGACGTGGAAATGGAATGCGTTCCGCGCTTACTACTCCGACGTCGAGAAAGACTGAGCATGTCGGCAAGCGATCCTGCCGGCTTGGAATCGTCCCCCCATCTTGTCTCATCGCTTCGATGGGGCAGGATAGGGGGACAGTTTCTGAGGACCGTTGTTTCCGTTTCCGTAACGATCCTCGGCCTGCTTGTGTTGACCTTTTTCATCGGGCGGCTGCTGCCGCTCGATCCGGTTCTGGCTATCCTGGGCGACGATGCCAGTCAGGAAGCTTATGACCGGATGGTGCAAAAATTGGGTCTCGAAAAACCGTTGTGGGAACAGTTCCTGAACTACGTTTGGAACAGCCTGCAGTTCGATTTCGGAACGTCGCTGACCAGCGGCCGACCCGTTATCGAGGATATCCTCCGGGTGTTTCCGGCCACACTGGAGCTTGCCACGCTGGCGATGATCCTAGGAACAGGGCTCGGTATTCCGCTGGGCGTGTTGGCTGCTGCCAACCGCGACACTTGGGTCGATCAATTTGTGCGCGTCGTGTCCCTGATCGGGTACTCCGCGCCGATCTTCTGGCTCGGCCTCCTCGGACTGACGGTTTTTTACGCCGGCCTTGGCTGGGTCGGGGCGCCGGGGCGCATCGGCATCGTCTATCAGTACGATCTGGAGGTCAGGACGGGTCTTTACCTGATCGACTCGGCGATATCCGGACACTGGGATATCTTTGCAGACGTCTTCAGCCGCATCGTGCTGCCTGCCTCCATCCTGGCCTATGGGGCAATGGCCTACATAAGTCGCATGACACGCAGTTTCATGCTTGAGCAGCTCAGCCAGGAATACATCATCGCAGCACGCGCCAAGGGCGCCTCGCGCTCGAGCGTCATCTGGTGGCATGCTTTTCCGAACATCGCCGTGCAACTCGTCACCGTGGTCGCCCTGTCCTATGCCTTCCTTCTGGAAGGGGCTGTGCTGACAGAAACCGTCTTCGCCTGGCCGGGGTTTGGACGTTACCTCACGACGGCCCTGCTGCGCGCGGACATGAACGCCGTCCTGGGCTGCACGATGCTCGTCGGTCTGATCTTCATCACCCTCAACCTTCTCAGCGATGTGTTCTATCGCATGTTCGATCCGAGAACCCGATAATGGATGCACCCGCAACACCCGCGCGCGAAAGCTTGCGCGACTGGCTGCAGGCACCGACCGCGAACTCGCCCAGGCAAGCCCGGGCGCAGGTCGTCTGGCGCGGCTGGCTACGCCTGATCTCCAATCGTGCGGCCCTGGCCGGGCTGGTCGTGTTGGCATTATTGGTAGCATTGGCGGCAGTCGGACCGTGGCTGACACCGTACTCGGCGCTTGGGCAGGACCTGGGCACGCGGCTGCAACCGCCCTCCGCGCTGCACTGGCTGGGCACCGACGATCTGGGCAGGGATATCCTGACCCGCATCCTGCACGGTGCGCGGATCACGCTGATGATGGCGCTCCTGGTAGCGGCGATCGCGGGGCCGGTCGGCCTGGCGGTCGGAGCGACCGCCGGGTATCTCGGAGGCTGGTTCGATATCGTTTCCATGCGGCTGGTCGATATCTTCTTGTCCTTTCCCTCGCTTATTCTGGCACTGGCGTTCGTGGCCGCGCTGGGCCCGGGCATCGAGAATGCCGTGATCGCCATCTCGCTTTCAGCCTGGCCGCCGATCGCGCGGCTCGCGCGCGCCGAAGCGCTGACCGTGCGAAAATCCGACTACATCGCCGCGGCCCGACTTCAGGGGGCGAGCTCCATGCGGTTGATCCTGAAGCATGTGATGCCGATCTGCCTACCCTCCGTGGTGGTGCGTGTGACATTGAACATGGCAGGCATCATTCTCACCGCAGCCGGGCTCGGCTTTCTCGGCCTCGGCGCGCAGCCGCCCAGCCCGGAGTGGGGTGCAATGCTGGCCTCGGGCCGTCAGTTCATGTTGACGAGCTGGTGGCTGGCGGCAACCCCCGGTGCCGCGATCATGCTTGTCAGCCTTTCGTTCAACCTGTTGGGCGACGGCCTGCGCGATGTTCTGGACCCGCGAAATGACTGATCCCTTGCTCGAGGTACGCAATCTTCGCGTCGCTTACCCATCGGCCCACGGTTACTCGGACGCACTGCGGGGCATTTCCTTCACCCTCGGGCGCGAGAAACTGGGCATCGTCGGTGAATCCGGCTCGGGCAAGTCGACGGCGGGGCGCGCGATCATGCGGTTGTTGCCGGCCAAGGCACGGGTCACCGCCGATGTTCTTCGACTGTCAGATGTCGATCTCCTGGCGGCGCGCGAAAGCGAAATGCGTGATATTCGCGGTGGTCGTGTCGCCATGATCCTTCAGGATCCGCGGTATGCGCTCAATCCGCTCAAGACGGCCGGGTCCCAGATCATGGAGTCCTATCGCATCCACACCAAGGCAAGTCGGGCAGAGGCGCGCGACCGCATGCTGGCGATGCTGGAGGATGTTCATATCCACAATCCAGGGCGGGTGGCCGGCCTCTATCCGCATGAGCTTTCCGGCGGCATGGGGCAGCGGGTCATGATTGCTATGATGCTGATCGCCTCTCCGGAAATTGTGATTGCGGATGAGCCAACGTCGGCGCTTGACGTGACAGTGCGCGGGCAGATCCTCGAAATCCTGAACGAACGCGTCGAGGCGCAGGGTGCCGGACTGATCCTGATCTCCCATGACTTGCCGCTCGTGAGCGACTTCTGCGACAGGGTTCTGGTCATGTATGGCGGTCAGGTCATGGAGGAACTCGCCGCGCGAGATCTGTCCCGAGCCCGCCATCCCTACACCGTGTCCCTGCACGCAAGTCTGCCGCCGCTCGATCACGCCGTGGAAGAGTTGATTGTGCCTGAGTACGACCCATCCTGGTTGACCGAGACAACGAATGAGCATCCCAAGCCTTGAAATCAAAAACCTCTCCATCTCCTTCGGAGTTGGACGCTCGGGCGTCCTGGCGGTGGATCGGGCGAATTTTCGTGTCGGCTCCGGCGAGGCCTTTGGCATCATCGGCGAGTCGGGCAGCGGCAAGTCCACCATCCTGCGTGCCATCACCGGGTTGCATGACAACTACGACGGCGATGTGCTGATCGATGGCCAGATGGCGCCGCGGCCGCGCAACCGGGACTTCTTCAAGACGGTCCAGATGGTGTTTCAGGATCCCTACAGCTCTCTGCATCCGCGCCGCATGATCCGCGCGACGTTGATGGAGCCGTTGGAGATCTACGGTCTCGACCGCCGCGATGCGCGGATCGCTCAGGCTCTGTCGGACGTCGGGCTGGCGCCCGAGTATGCCTATCGCTATCCGCATCAACTATCCGGCGGGCAACGTCAGCGGGTCGCCGTGGCGCGCGCGTTGCTGCTGGAGCCGCGTATCCTGCTGTTGGACGAGCCGACATCGGCACTCGATGTTTCGGTTCAGGCCGGTGTTCTCAACGTCTTGAACGCGCTGCGCCGCGCGCGCGGCCTGACCTACGTGATGGTCAGTCATGACCTGCGGGTCGTGGCGCATATGTGCAGCCGCATTGCCGTGATGACCCATGGCCGCATCGTCGAGGAATTGAGCGTCGAGGACCTGCGGGCTCAGCGCGCAGAAGAGCCATACACACGCACGTTAATCGCGGCGAGCCGTGCGGCCGTGACCGCAGATTGATCAATCACCTTGCAGGAAGGGTAAGAATAGCAAGATGTCAACAAACGAAAATCCGATCTGGCCCTACGTGGAAGCCAAGGTGGAAGAGTTTATCGGCCTGTCGGACCGTGTCTTCGACATGCCCGAGATCGCCTATACAGAAACCCGCTCCTGCGCCGAACACACCGCGATGCTCCGGGCGGAAGGCTTTCGCGTGCGTCAGAACGTGGCGGGTATTCCCACGGCAGTGATCGGCGAGGCGGGCGAGGGTGGCCCCGTGATCGCCATCCTCGGGGAGTACGATGCCCTGCCGGGCCTGAGCCAGGAAGCCGGTCTTGCCGAGCCCAGGAGCGTCAACGACACCGGCTACGGCCACGGGTGCGGTCACAACCTGCTGGGCTCTGCCGCGATGCTGGCGGCCACCGCGGTGAAGGACTGGATTGCCTCCAAGGGTATCGAGGCGCGCGTGCGGTATTATGGCTGTCCGGCCGAAGAAGGCGGAGCCGCGAAAACCTACATGGTGCGGGACGGGCTCTTCGACGATGTCGATGTCGCCATTACCTGGCATCCGGCCAGCTTCAATGGCGTGGACGATGCCCGATCGCTTGCGAACACCCGCATCGACTTCACATTCACCGGCAAGGCGGCACATGCCGCGGGCGCGCCCGAACTGGGGCGTAGCGCGCTCGACGCGGTGGAGTTGATGAACATCGGCGTCAACTACATGCGCGAGCACATGCCCGATGATGCGCGGGTCCACTATGCCTATCTCGATGCCGGCGGACCTGCGCCCAACGTCGTGCAGGCCAAGGCGACTGTTCGCCAGTTGGTCCGGAGCCGCGACTTGCAGGGGCTGGCGGATCTGGTTGCGCGCGTGCGCGCGATCGGAGACGGCGCGGCACAGATGTCGGGCACGCAAGTGCAGTCGAAAGTCTATTCCGCGGTGTCAAACCTGATCGGCAACCGCCCCCTCGAGGAGGCGATGCAGGCCGAGTTCGAGGCACTCGGACCGGTGCGGTTCGACGAGGACGATCTCGCGTTCGCCCGCCAGATCCGCGAGACGCTGACGCGGGACGATATCGCCGATACGTTCGAACGCCTCAGCATGAAACCCGATTTCGATATGGCGCTTTGCGACTTCGTCGCGCCGCTGGATCGGCCGTTTGCCGGCGGCATGGGGTCGACCGATGTCGGCGACGTCAGTTGGGCGGTTCCCACGGTTCAGGCGCGCGTCGCCACCTGCGCGATGGGAACGCCGTTCCACACGTGGCAGTTGACGGCCCAGGGAAAACAGCCGTTCGCGCACAAGGGCATGGAGCACGCCGCCAAGGTGATGGCGGCCACGGCGCGCCGTGTGATCGCCGACGAAGCGCTTCTGGCGAGCGCGAAGAAGGTGCATGAGGAGTATTTGGCGGATTATCCCTATGCCTGCCCGATCCCGCCCGACACGCGCCCGCCGATCGCCGTTGGCTGACGTTCGTTTGATCCCGGGCAGATGAAACGATACATAGCGTCTGCCCGGCCACGATTGGTGGGCCGTAACACGCGAAAAAAACGAGAGCCCATGCCTGAGACACGTCGCGCCGCGCAGGAGTTGGACGGCGCATCCCGCTCCGATCTTCTGCGTCAGAAAGTCTTGGGCAAGGTGCGCCGTGCCATAGCGTCCGGAGATCTCAAGCCGGGCGCGCGCGTTACGGAGAGAAGCTTGTGCGAGGCGTATGGTGTCAGCCGAACCGTCGCACGCGAAGTGATCCGTCAACTGGATGCCGAGCGCCTCGGCGAGGTCGTGCCGCACCAGGGGCTGCGAATCGTCCGGCTGACCGAGAAAATGGTCCGCGAGATCTACGAGGTTCGCGCCGAGTTGGAGGTCATGATCCTTCGGGCGTTTGTCGTCAAGGCAACCGATCGCCAGATAGACCATCTCAACGAGATTTTGAAGCGCATCAGGAAGGCGGCGCTGGAGGAGGATGTCGAGAGGATCATCGAGCATTCCGCTCGCTTCATCACCTTTATGAACGAGACCGCCGATAACCATCTTGCGGGCGAGATCCTGGCGCATTTGAACGCGCGGATCGAATTGCTGCGTTCGCTTGCGATCTCCTGGCCCGGGCAATCCATGGCCGGCGTGGATCAGTTCGATCGGATCTTTCAGAAAGTCGCAGAGCGGGACGTGGTGAACGCCGAGATCGAATTGCGTCGCTATTTGCAGATGGCGTTGAAATCCGCGCTCCGCCAGTTGAATCGAGACACGGCTTGAGGCTTGGTCGCGGCTTCCTTGCGGAGCCGAGGCCGCATTCAAGTCGCGCGGGATTGGGACCTACATCGGATCTTACGAATGCTCGCCGACCGGAGGTGCGACGGTAGGCTCTCCCGTAGTGCCGACGATGCGCGCGGTCAGACCGTTTGATGCAGACGGTATGTCTCCGGTCCGCCCAAGGGCGGAGCATGCGCGCGCCAAACCGGCGGCAGCGCGGCGCGGCCTCGCTGTGCGCGGGGCGGGCGCTGGCTCCCGCCGGAGCACGCCAACGCCGCTCGCCATCACATCACCGGTCTTGCGTCCAGGCGGCGACCGCGCCGCATCGAGGGGACTTCGGCCAACGGTTGGGCTTGATCATCCTTCCGCATTGCACGCGCGCATGACGTGCGACGGCCCGGCCGCCATCGACGAAGGTTCGTGCCCGAACGCAGCGCGCCTTGCAGGCGCGGTATGGTTTCGCTTCCTCGCGAGAAAAGGCAATGTGGTAGGATAGGCAATCTTAATCGAATCGTTGTCTCCTGCACCCTCCTATCGTCCCCACCGGATTATTTTCATGACCAGATCTGCGATGTCGCGACCGGTCGCCCTGCCGGTCCTGGCCGTCCTTCTTTCGGCCACGAGCCTGACCCCGGCCGCAGAGGCGGGCTGTGTGACAAGCAGCGGGGCGACCACCTGCACGGAGGTCATCGACTATTGGGTCTACGACGGTTCCGGCACGGTCAAATCGGTCGATATCCGAGACCTGTCGGAGGATTTTGCCAGTGATAATCAGTGGCCCTACATCCACCTCGAACATGTCGTCCCGGCGGCCGAGCCGGAGAAAAAACCGGCCGGAGGCTGAATGCGGTTAGTTACGCGGTCATGCCTTTCGTTTCCAGAGCCGCGTAAGAGTTGGCCTCAGCCTTGGCTGGCGGGATGTTCCCGATGCGCTCGAGGATGCGACGATTGTTGAACCAGTCGACCCATTCCAACGTCGCGTATTCGACCGCCTCGAAGCTGCGCCAGGGAGCGCGGCGATGGATGACTTCCGCTTTGAAGAGGCCGTTGATGGTTTCGGTCAGGGCGTTATCATAGCTGTCACCGACGCTGCCCACCGAAGGTTCGATGCCGGCATCGGCCAGTCGCTCGGTGTTGCGAATGGACAGGTACTGCGAACCGCGGTCGCTATGATGAACCAGCCCCATGGCCTTCGTCGGCCGTCGATCATGGACCGCCTGTTCCAGGGCATCCAGCACGAAACCAGTCTGCGCTGACGTGCTGGCGCGCCAACCAACGATCTTTCGCGCATAGGCATCGATGACGAAGGCGACATAGACGAAGCCCTTCCACGTTGCGACGTAGGTGAAATCGCTGACCCAGAGCATGTTGGGCTCTGGGACCCGGAACTCACGGTTAACCTTGACCAGCGGACACGGCGTCTTCTTGTCCGGGATCGTCGTTCGGTGTGGCTTGCCACGGATGATGTCCTGAATGCCCATATCCTTCGTCAGCCGAGCCACCGCGCAACGCGCAACGTCGAACCCTTCGCGGACGAGCTGCCGCCAGACTTGCGGACACCGCAGACCTGCCAGTTCTCTTCGCAAACGCGCCGGATCTCGGGCCGCAGGCGACATCACGACGGGCACGGTCTGACAGACGCGTCGGATCGACCCGCTTCGCCAAACGATCGTAGTAGGTGAAAGGGCGATCGGCAGCACCGCGCAGATCGGCTCGACCCCATGCGCATCTCGATGCGCGTCAATGAACCCCACCATCACTTCGACCGGCGGTCGAGCTCCGCCATCGCAAAATACGCTGACGCCTTGCGCAGGATCTCGGTCGCCTGGTGAAGCTCGCGGTTCTCGCGTTCCATCGCCTTCATCTTCTCGGCTGTCTCGGTGGAGACGCCCGCGCGTCGGCCGCTGTCGACCTCTGCCTTCTTGACCCGCTCGAGGAGGGTCTGCGGCGTGCAGCCCATCTTCGTCGCAATCGACACGATCGCCTGCTACCGCGACGGGCGCTGACCCTCAGTGTCGAGAACCAACCAAACCGCACGCTCGCGCACTTCAGGGGAAAACTTATTCGTCGTCTTGCTCATGATACTCCATCCTACTCAGGAGCTGGAGCCTCCGGCAAACCCGGCGCGGTTCAAACGAGTTGCTGCATGCTTCGAAATTGAGGCTGCTAGCATGGATGTTTCCGTCACGCCTAGCCTGTTCAGTCGCCTTTCTGAGCCGGAGCTGCTTGCTTCTTGGGAAGTTTATGGCTCAAAGCCCCTGCGGCGACGTGGGTGCTGATCGCGCGTTCGCCGTTTGCGCTCATCATCATTGTCACGGCAGCCTTCGTGCCGATGGTCGCGGTCATAGAGTTCAAGATTTCGATAGTTTGTCACATCCTCTCGCAACCGCATCAACGCCTCATGCGCCGTTGCGCGTTGAGCTTTGATGTCTTGCTGGAGCGTTTTTCGCTCCTCAAGCTGCCTGAAGATCAGCTTATCTTTTTCCGCAAGGTCGCGACGATGTGCTTCGAGCGCTTCATGCTCGTTCCGCGCCTTCACTTTTGAATACTGCCCCGTCAGACGATACCAGATGCCGGAAAGGCCTTTTGGAACGCGGCGCGATCGGCGGATCGCTTCGGCCTGCCAGCGCTTTTCGTGTGCGTCCCGGAGGTTTCTGCGTTCGTCCCGCTGCCGTGCGATCATTTCCATCTTGCGAAACGCCAGCACGGCAAACCGCTGCTTTGCATTGCGCTCTGCCTCTTCGATAAAACCCGCGAGCTTCTGGGGCATGCCGCTCGCGATTTCGGCCTTGATTTTATCGACCGATGACAGCCGCTCGCGATCACCGAGCCTTGCTTCGATGTCCTTGGTTTTGACCCCGGCATAGCGGGAGAGCGAATAGATCTCGCCGCGATAGTCGACGGCGACAAAGCCGCGTCGATCGCCTCTTGCGAGCCAGAAACCGCGCTCCTTGAGTGCCCGTTCGAATGATGCCCGATTGTCGGACCTCTCCCAGCATTGTCGAACGGCGGCCTTTATTTCGCGGGGATCGCGGTCGACACGTTTCGCGTGCTGCCACTCTTCGCGCGTTAAGTTAAGCGGATCGCGCAAGCTGCGATCCTGCAGGCCGCGCGGCATTGTCCAGCCATGTTCCAGGTAGAGTTTTCGGGATACATCGCGGAGCTTGATCTTGTAATGCGCAAGGTTGATCGCGCGCATGCGCTGAGGGTCGATCCGCGACCAGACCGCATGGGCGTGACGCCGACCGTCTTTCTCGTGGAAGACGATGGCGCGAGGCTGGTTTGTCAGCCCAAGCTTATCTTCGATCTTTGCGATCGCTTGCTCAAAAGCGTCGACGCCAACCCTTGCACCCATCGGCGGATTCAGGCTCATCGAAAAAAGGTGGTTCTTGCATCGCGTGCCCGATGCGATGGCATCTGCCTCGTGGAAAGCGCCTCGCAAATCGTCACTGGCAAAGCCGCGCACGTCATGCAGTTCGACATGCTCGTTTTCGCGTATCGCCAGCAGGTAGCCGGCCAGTTGCCGGGCATCGCCGCGCTCTTTGGCCTTGAGTATCACTCGCTGTCCCCCGGGTGCCTACCGAGCGCACGCAAAAGATCGGCCCGCAGGTCAGCCACTTTTCGGCAAGCGTCTTTCAGTTCGGCTTCGGTTTCCGGTGTAACCGGCAAGGAGCCGGTGTTCGCGGCTCTGGCAAGCTGGTTGAGATTCGATGGAAGATGCGACTGGCCCAAGGCCCCCAGGACGCGGCCCAGGGCCTCGGCATCTTTCAGAGGATCATTGCCGCGCTTCTTACGCGGCGCGGCGCCCTCGCCGAACAGCCGTTCGCGAACATAGACGCTTAGTGGCTTGTTGCCCCGTTCATCGTCCAGCCGCGCCCTTTCCTCGAAAGAGAAGCGTATTGAAAAGGGAGCCGGACACCGAAGCCCCTTTTCTACCGTCGCCGACCTACCGGAGCGATTGCTTTGGCGTGTCCCGCTCGCGTCATCTACCGCGGTCATGGTGACGGCCCTCTGCGGCGCGGGGTACGCGGTGCCTTGGCAATCTGATTGAACTTATGATTTTCAGCTTTAAGCTGCCTATTCCAGTCTTCAAGTATTTCGAATAGGGAGTTCGAAGTTACTACTTCGGTCTCCGCCATTTTCCATAAAACGATGTTGTCTCCGGCGTGAGTGATCCCACCGGAGCAAAGTTGCAAGATTTTCGAGACACGATAATCCTGTCTACTTTTGTAAGTGGGCGTTCTCCGGGCGACAACGCAAAAACTCTCAATCAGACGCTTTGCGCCCCGTGGTAACCTTTAGACGCACACACACGAATGGCAGCTAAGCGCCGCCATTGCGGCCGTTCACGCAGACCGGAAATTTTCCCCAAAGCAGCCGTGTGCGTGCTTGGGATCGATGTCGTGGTTGGGTGGTTCGCGCCGGGACAGCTTCAGGGCCTGAACGGGCAAAGGCGACGTTGCGTGTGCCAGCCAAGCTGCTATGCGCGAGATCCCCGAGAGTAATAGTACGGGGCTAGTGCGTCACCGTTGGTCAAGATCGACATGCCCCTTGTAGACAGCACCTTTCCGATATCTCATCGGAAGTTCGGGCGCAGGCAGATCGTGCGCCTCGAAGGGTTTCCCGCTGGACCAGGGGAGCGCGTGCAACACCACGGCGAACCCTACGCTAAGAAGCCCCGCCACGAGCTTCCCAAGGGAATTCTTCCCCGCGATTGCAAAAAACCCGGCCGGCACCTTTAGGATCAAGAATGGGAGGAAAATGAGCGGGGCTGCGATGAGGCTCAGCACCAGCGGTATCACTGTTTCCAACAACGGGTCGCCGCCGTATCGCAAGCGGAGCAGTGGGTTCCGTGCGGCCGCAACCGGAATCAGTTCTTCCATGAAGCGAACGTACTCCGCGGATCGATCAACCGCCGTTTCTCCGAGCCAATCGAGTGAGGAGATTTCCCATGACATGAAACGCGTCCTCAGACGCGCGCTGTAGACTGGAAAGCCAGTGGTGCCGACCCCACTCGTGACATGGAGGTGCAGGAATCGAAGCGACGTCCACGGGACGAGGCGGACGGCCCTCCCTTGCATCACCGACAGGCCCCGGCGCTCGATGACGTAGGCCATCTCGACCTTTTGCGCGGCATCGCGCCCCTGGACCTTCGCAGTGAAGCGGTAGCTGGGAGGATCGTCCGTCTGCAATCGAGCCCTCCACTACGGTCCGCTAGTCGAAATTCTGCCTATCCCGCGATGGGATTGAACATCTGATTTACACGCATTTATTCTGCTGGGAATGATCGCTTGCAGCCCCGAAACTACCGTTCACGACATCTTTAATTCAGTTCCTGGATTGGTATGCAATTTTCATCCACTTCCAAATCAGGCAGCGCATTCAATATCGCTTCCCAATTCTCCAGTTCCTTGAAAAGGTCGTCTTCAAGATAACCAAGGCGGTTCGAAGTCTCTCCTCGGCTCTCCGCCATTTTCCCTTTTTGCATATCTGTCCGATCCGGAGACATAGGTCACGGTTTGTACCGGAGACATGGGTTACAACCTCGTGCCGAACGGGTTGTCGATTGTCTTGTAGCGCGTAAAATCAGATCGCGCGGCGCTCTCGATCAAATGGCAAAAAAATCGATTGAGCGATTGGGTCCTATGGAGCGATCGGGGCGTGACCGCCGGCTAGCTGTGATGCCTCATAAGGCTGTTCATCCGAGCTGACCACCTGAAGCTGGCTGTTGCGAGACAGTCAGCAGTGAGGGGAGAGCCCGGATGAATAGTCATATCAATGCCAGAACGACGCCTTATGCGCGAACCCGAATGGTGGCGCGTTACAATGCGGGCGTCCTGGTGCGTGAGATCGCGGCGGCGTTCGAGGTGTCTGAGCGCACGGTGTTCAATTGGCGCGCGCGCTTTCGGGCCGAGGGCGAAGCTGGGTTCGCGAACCTCTCGAGGCTGCCGCTTCGTTCTGGCGGCGAAAGCCTGGCGCGAGGCGGCGCTTTCGACGCTCTGGTCGGTGACGAAGGTGACGGGACAGGAATGGTGGGCACGCTGAGCGCGATGCCGCTGCAATGCTGCAGGCTCATTAGAGCGGACGTGACTCGGCGACTCTTGCCGATCGGCACCGACTCGATAAGACCGCCGAAGCATGCTGCGAGAAGGCCGTCGGCAGATCGTAACCGCCGAGGCGATGGAAAACGGCGAAGTTCACCAGTTGCATCGTTTAGATAAACGGTACTAGCAGCATGTGGCTCGGCCACCACTCCAGAGAGCGGAGAAGACGTCGGCGCTGACGCTCGCGCCGATTGTGACGCAGATCACCGGCACGGCGATCGGACGGATCCGTTCGGGAAAGGCCGTGGGCTCGCCCGCAATCCGAAAGCCGCTGACGGCGAGGATGGCGGTCCCGATCAGGGACCCAAGGAGCCACGGCAAAGGCCGGCCGGGGAGGCTCGCTCCGAGCCCTGCCGCAGCAGCAATGACAAGCGTTGTGGTGGCGACGACGACCATGCGCCAGCCATCGGCCAAGGATCAGCCCCGCCCCGCCCAGCGACCGGCAATGCCGGCATCGATATCGAACAGATCGAGAAGCCGGCCGACCGAATGGTCGATGATCTGCGTGATCTCAGTGGGACGGGTGTAGAAGGCCGGCACCAGCGGGGCAACGATCGCGCCGGCCTCCGTGACGGCCGTCATGGACCGCATATGGCCGAGATGAAGCGGCGTTTCCCTGAGGCCGAGCACCAGCCTGCGACGCTCCTTGAGGATGACGTCGGCGGCGCGGGGCAGAAGCGACGACGTCACGCCCGTGGCGATCTCGCCCATCGTGCGGATCGAGCAGGGCAGGATCAGCATGCCGCGCGTGCGGAACGATCCAGACGCGATCGATGCGCCGACATCGCCGATTGGATGGCAGTGATCGGCAAGCGCCTTCACGTCGCGCGGCGCGATGTCGACCTCGGAGCGCATGGTCATTTCCGCCGACTTGGTGACCACAAGATGCGTCTCGATGCCAAGCGTGCGCAGGATTTCCAGGGCCCGGATCCCGTAAATGACGCCAGAGGCTCCCGAAATGCCGACGATCATGGGCAGCGATGCTGTCATGAAGGGACCACGCGCTGATCGGAAGCGGCGGGGAGCGTGAAAGCGCAAGGCAATGCGGGGGGAACGATGGCGCCTGCGGGAAGGTCCCATTCGCGAAAGGCCGCGGATGCATGGACTGCTCCAGGCCGACCGAAAGCCAGTTGCCTGAGCGGCCGCATTCCTTCGGATCGGACAACGGCAAGAACCATGAGCAAACTGCGGAAAAGTTGACCGTTTCTTCCTACGACAACATGCTTCAAGGCATTGGACTTGCGTGAATTTTTTTCGATCAGACGATTCCATCCGGTCGAAACACGCGCCAAGTGCCGGCTGTCATGCGCCGTGGCAAGGCCTGTCCGCCAGGCTGGTCGTTCGCAATCCATGCGCTGTCTCCCTCTGTGTCCTTCGCAATAGCCTGCGGGTCTGTACCAGCCTGATAGACGTGACGGCACATTGCTTGAAAAGTGTTGACACTTTAATCAAGGCGGTACCGGATGGAAAGGCCCAAGCTGGCAAGGCATGTGCGTCTGGGCGCGCACCATGCCGGTCCTTCAAGGGGCGGGGGGAGACAGGAAGGGAGGCAGGACATGACGAGAGACGATGACAACACGACAGAAGGCGGGGATGGCACCGGCGCGCGGACGGGCGGGCTGGAGACGATCGGCCAGGGGCCGGCAGGGCAGTCGGCCGCGAAGGCCCGGCAGACCGGTCCGATCGCTGAGGCCATGGGCCGTTTGGTCCGACCGGACGGCGGACGCGATCACCGCGCCCTGTTCGATCCCGGAATTGCGCTCGATCCGACTGCCGAGCCGGCCTACCGGTTCGTGCCTAACTTCGCGCCAGACAATGGGACGGGCGCATCATGACCTCGTACCCGACCATTGCCGAGGCCGGCCGCCTCATGCGCGCCGGCGCGATCACCAGTGTCGACCTGACCCGGCTTCATCTCGACCGGATTGCGCGACTTGATAATCGGGTCGATGCCTATCTGGTCGTTATGGAAGAGCAGGCGCTTTCCGCGGCCGAACGGGCCGACGCCGCTTTTCGCGCCGGCATGGACCATGGCCCGATGCACGGTATCCCCTATTGCCTGAAGGACATCTTCGACGTCGCGGGCATGGTCACAACATGCCATTCGCGGATTGTGCCCGAAGAGCCGGCGACCGCTGACGCCGCCGTTGTCGCCCGGCTCGCCGCGGCCGGAGGCGTTCTCCTGGGCAAGACCGCCCTGCACGAATTCGGCACGGGCGGCCCAACCTTCGACCTGCCTTTTCCGCCGGCGCGCAATCCATGGAACCGGGACCATCATCCGGGCGGTTCGACCAGCGGGTCGGGCGCTGCCGTCTCCGCCGGGCTCGCCATGGCGGGGATTGGCACGGATACGCTGGGATCCGTGCGCAGTCCAGCCACGGCCTGCGGCCTCGTCGGCCTGAAGCCCACCTATGATGTGGTGCCGCGCCGGGGCTGTTTCCCGCTTGCCTTTTCGCTCGACCATGTCGGGCCGCTGACCCGCACTGTGGAGGACTGCGCGCTCGTCATGGACGTTATCGCCGAGCCCGCCCGAGGGGGCCGCTCCTATGGTTCGGAACTCGGGCACGGCCTCAAGGGTCTGCGCATCGGCACGCTCGACCCCTTTCACGAGGCGGCCGGGGGAGCGGTCGACCCGGAGATCGAGGCGGGTTTCGACAATGCCCTTGCCGCCCTGCGTGATGCCGGCGCCGAGATCGTCGTGATCAACAATTTGCCGCCCTTTGCTGCGTTTCAGGCCACGGCGCTGACGATCCACCGCGCGGAGGCCTATACGGTGCACCGGGCCTGGCTTGCTGAGCGGCCCGACGACTATTGCGCCATCAGCCGCGAAAAACTGCAGGCCGGTGCGACCCTCGGCGCGTCCGACTTCATCATCGCACAACAGGCGCGCGCCGAGCTTATCGCGCGCTATCGGCATGCGACGGCGGAGGTCGACGCCGTGGTCGGCCTGTCTTCCTTCACGCTTCCCTGCCGGATCGACGATCCGGCCGCGCTCGGCGCGACCTATCGGCGCCACATGCGCACGCCCTTCAATGTTCTCGGTGATCCGGCGCTGTCGATGCCCGTCGGACTGTCCAGGACCGGTCTGCCGCTCGCTGTTCAGCTCTCGGCGCATCCCTATGGCGAGGCACGCCTGCTGCGGATCGCCGACGGCCTGGAGCGGGCTCTCGGCCGGATGAGCACGCCGCCGGGTTTTGCCTGGGAGGAGGGGTTGCCAACCGCACTGCCGGATCCGGCGGGCTGATCGCGATCTCCAAAATTGTTAACACTTTTGGTTTGTATAGGGTTGAGTGCTCGAAATTCTGCAGCCAGGCGAGAGGCCCTCGTGCCGCGCTTGATCCGGCCGGAAGCCGGACGCTCAGGACGGATGGTGGAAGTGCAAAGGCTCTTGAAGAAGTTATAATATTCAATTTACTACAATGACATATGACGGATTCTTGTTGCACCTAACGCCGTTTGCAGCGCATTTAATTCCCGGCGGGGTCATGCGCTCATGGCATTTGCGCGATCAGGATATGGCGCATTGCCGCTGCGTCATGTTGACCCATGTCATAGGGTTGTGATAGCAAAGTGTTAACAGATTGAGGCGGCCAAGGCATGATCATCGTGCTGTGGTTGTCGTTGCCCCGGGCATGCGCATTGTCGCGTGGCTGCGGCGCGGTGCGAGGGGCTCGATCGAGGCGGCTTCTGCGCAGATTGTCGACACCAAGCGGGAGGATAAGAATGAAGATGGGCGAGGGACGATGAAGCTGCCGCTTGCTGACAGCGATATCCGGCAAACGGTGACGGCGCTGATCGATGGTGCGCCGGTGCGCGGCGGTGGGGCTGAGATCCCGGTCTTCTATCCGGCAACCGGAGGCCGGGTCGCGACGCTGATCGAGGACGGGGCTGCCGATATCGACCGCGCCGTTGCTGCGGCACGCCGCGCCTTCGATCACGGACCTTGGCCGCATCTCGGCGTGGAGGAACGGCAGGACCGTCTCTGCCGTTTTTCCGAGGTCATCGAGGACAACATCCCGCTTCTCGCCGGCCTCGAATGCCTCGATACCGGCAAGCCGATGCGCGATCTCCTGACGCGCTATCTGAAGCGCACGGCCCATTGCTTCCGATTCTTCGCCGACTATATCGGCCAGTCCTCCGGAGTGGTCTATGACCAGGTTAAGGGCTACCGCACTGTTGTGGCGCGTGAGCCCATCGGTGTCGCCGCTCTACTTGCGCCGTGGAACTCGCCGATCTCGCTCGGCTCCATGAAAGTCGCCGCCGCGCTTGCCTTCGGCAATACCTGTGTGCTTAAGCCGTCCGAGCAGACGCCCATGGCGCTTGTCCGTTTGGTGGAGCTCCTCCATGAGGCGGGATTGCCGGAGGGCGCTGTCAACGTTGTCAACGGTCGCGGGCCGGTTACGGGCGCGGCGCTGGTTGCCCATCCGGACGTCGACCTCATCTCTTTCACCGGGGGCACGGAGACCGGCCGCGCCATCATGGCCGCCGCCGCCCGCAATCTCATACCCTGCATGACGGAACTCGGCGGCAAGTCCGCCAATCTCGTCTTTGCGTCCGCCGATCTCGACCAGGCGCTCGATGGCGCGCTGCTCGGCATCTACACCAATGCCGGTCAGCAATGTCTTGCCGGCTCCCGCATCCTTGTGGAGCGGCCGGTCTTCGACGCCTTCGTGGCGCGCTTCGCCGAGCGTGCCGAGCGCATCCGGCTCGGCGATCCGACCGACGATGCGACCGAGATGGGGCCGGTGGCCTCCGAGGCTCATATGAAGCACGTTCTGTCCTATGCCGGACTGGCGCGGGAGGAGGGTGGCCGGCTCGTGGCGGGCGGCGTCCGCGACGAGAGCCTGGGCAATGGCTATTTCGTTAGGCCGACAGCCGTCGTCGCCCCGTCCAACGATACGCGCGTGGCGCAGGAGGAGATCTTCGGCCCGTTCGCCACCTTCCTGCCCTTCGACGGGGTCGAGGAGGCGGTGGCGATCGCCAACGGCACCGATTTCGGCCTCATGTCCTATGTCTGGTCGGACCATCTGCCGACCGTCAACGCCGTCGTTCCGCGCCTGCGTTCCGGTGGTATCATGGTCAATGCCACCATGATGCGCGACCTGCGCGCGCCCTTCGGCGGCTTCAAGGAATCGGGTGTCGGCCGCGAAGGCGGCGAGGCCTGCGAGCGCTTCTACACGCATGAGAAATTCGTCTCCACCCGGCTCGCGCCGGGGCCGTTGCGCCAGCTCGGCGCGGCTTAGAGCATGTTGCGGACAAGTTGCCCGACTTGTCCGGCAACACCATTCTCCACGTAGTTGAGCTTGCGCGGGTTCTCTTCGGGCAGGTGAGACCACCCGTAAAGACAGGCGCGCCAAGGGAGCATCGGGAATGCCGGCTGTCGGGATGGTTGGACTGGGCCGGATGGGGATGGGGATCGCTCGCTCCTTGTGCCGTGCGGGCTTCGACGTGCATGGCGTGGACGCAAACCCGGCAAGGACCGAAGCCGGGCGCCGTGCCGGCGTGACAATCTGTGCCAGACCCGCCGAACTCGCCCGAAGCTGCGACCTGATCGTGATCATGGTCGGCTTCGAAGCGGATGTGGAGGCGGTCCTGTTCGGTGACGGTGACCTGATACCTGCGGCCTCGAACGGCCTCATCATCGCCATCGCGTCGACCGTTCCGCCCACTGCAATCAAGCGACTGGGCGAGCGCCTTGCCGGCACCGGGGTCGCGCTGGTTGACGCGCCGGTTTTCCGCGGTGAGGCGGCCGCCGCCGACGGCACGCTTCTGATGTTTGTCGGTGGCCCGGATGCGGCGGTCGCCGCCTGTCGCCCGGCTTTCGAAAGCTTTTGTTCCGATATCGTTCATGTCGGCCCGCTCGGTGCGGGGCAGGTCGCCAAGATGGTCAGCAACATGATCCTCTGGGCCTGCCTCACGGCAACGGTCGAGGGGCTCGACCTCGCCGAGGCCATGGGCGTCGACCGGGAGCGTCTGCGCGCGGCGCTGGCGCTTGGCAGTGCCGACAACTGGGCCCTGCGCACACGCGCCGACGAACGCGCTATGCTGTGGGCGGAGAAGGATCTGATGATCCTGCTGTCCGAGGCAGATGCCGCCCGGCGCGCCCTGCCGCTCGCCGGAGCGCTGAAGGAAGCGGTCAAGGCGCTGAAGATCTCGCGCGATCTGCCGATGCCGGACTGAGCCGTCCGGTCGCTAAATGTCCTGCGTCCGACTCGTGTCAGTGTCGACAATACATTTGGTTTTATCTTGGGAGTCCTGTGAAAAATTGCATAACGATCGAATAAAATAGCGAAAGAGAGCAGTTTTTCCTTATCGAGATCTTGCATCCCTTCCCCTGATCAGCAAAACTGTTGACAGTAAAGTCTTTCAAAGGTCGTGCAATCGGAGTGTGTCCGACGCGTTTGAAGCGCACGGACCGTGTCTCCGGCGCCGATAAGCTTCGCAGGAGGGAACGGGATGATGTCAGGTGCGCGACATGCCGCCATCGCGAACCGGGTGATCGTTGCGGGGGCGGGGCCGGTCGGTCTGGCCGCAGCCGTCGCGCTGGCCGATCGTGGTGTGCCGGTCCTCGTCCTTGAAAAGCGCGACAGCCTGACGGCCGCCTCCAAGGCGTCCACCTTCCATCCCTCGACGCTCGAAATCCTCGATGCGCTCGGCGTCATCGAGCCGATCCTGACGAAAGGCCAGCGTATCGACCGGATCCAGTATCGCACGATCGATGCGGGGATCATCGCCGAATACGATCTCGGGCTTCTGGCCGGAGAGACGCGCTATCCGTTCCGGCTGCATCTCGAGCAGTCGCGTGTCACGCCGCTTCTTCTCGCGCGCCTTTCCGGACACGAACACGCCGAAGTCCGCTTCGATGCCGAGGTCATCGATGCCGTAAACGAGGATGGCGGCGTGGCGGCCACGGTCGTCGGTGCGGCAGGCTCGGAGACCGTGCGAGGCCGCTATCTGATTGCCGCCGACGGTGCCCGCTCGGCCATTCGCGACCGGCTCGGGATTGCCTTTGACGGCAGCGCCTATTCCACCAAGGTACTGCGCCTCATGACCGATATGGATCTTGAGGCTTGGTTGCCGGGCCTGGCGCCCGTCACCTATGTGTTCAACGGCGAGAGGTCGATCAGCCTGCTTCGCATGCCGGATTGCTGGCGCATCATCATCCGCCTGCCGGTCTCCGTGCCCGACGAAGAGGCGCTGCAGCCCGACTGGATGCTGGCTCGGTTGCGCGAGGTTTTGCCGATGGCCGACAGGTTGCCGCCGCTGCTCAATACCGACATCTATTCGGCGTCCAAGCGTGTTGCGTCTCGCTACAGAGACGGTGGGATCTTTCTCGCCGGCGACAGCGTGCACGTCACCAATACGCGCGGCGGCATGAACATGAATTGCGGGCTGCACGATGCCTGGCATCTCGCCGCCGCCATGGCGGAGGCGATGAAGACCGGTCGTCATGCCGCTCTCGACGGCTATGCCGAGGAACGCCATCGCATCGCCACCGACTTCCTGATCCCGCGCACCGACCGCAGCGTCGGAGACGCTGCCACCTGGCTCGACACCGTCAGGAACCGCGCCGCCGATCCGGAGGCGACTCGCGCCTTTCTTGTCGAGGGCGCCATGCTCGATATCGCGCCGCGCCCTTTCGGCGCCGGCGCAAGGTCAGGGGAGGTTGTGCAATGACGACAACGCTGAAGCTGAAGGCAACCATACCGCCCGAACTCGACCTTTCGCGCCGGCTCGCCGTAGCGACGCCGCCGGCCAATCCGACGGTCGAACCGGAGCTCCACTATCTTCTGCCCGCCGGGGTGACCCTCTATACGACGCGCCTTCCAGTGTCCGCCTCGACTCGTCTCGAGACCCGCAACGAAGGCTATGTCCATAACTATGACGCTCTTTACGAGAGCTTCGGCGCGCTCAAGCCGTCCTCGCTGCTGATCGGTCTGACCGGCCCGAGCTACCGGCTCGGTCCCGACGGCGACGAGGAACTCGCGGCGCGCCTGACCGCGGCGGCGGGCGCTCCGGTGCTCACCGTGAGCCTGGCGATCCGCAAGGCGCTAGTCGCGCTCGGCGCCGAGCGCCTCAATCTGGTCTCGCCCTATCCCGGCTGGCTGACGGACAAGGCCGTTGCCTATTGGGAGGCGGCGGGGTTCACCGTCCGCAACGTCGTCAAGGATCAAGAGGATTTCCGAGCTTATGATCTGACGACAGAGGATGTTGTTGCGCTACTGGAGCGGGTGCCGTTCGAGGATGCGGATGCCACGGTGATGAGCGGCACCGGAATGATCACTATTCCCGCCATTCAGGGGGCACGGCAGGACGTGGCGCGGCCGATCCTGTCGTCGAATCTCTGCGGAGCCTGGTGGTTGACGGGTCAGGCGGGCCTTGCGGCATCCGAAGCCCTCCGTCGATCATGTCCCGAACTGGCCGGGGCGCTGTAACCACCTGTCGGAGACCTCGGTCGCCCGATCCCACGACGACCGGCCGTCGATTTCGGAGAACCGTTCATGCCGATCGCGAAATCTCGGACCTCCCTCTTCTCCGGCGTGGCTCGGACGAGCACCGACTGGAGCCCCGCCGCCCCGTCGGGGGGAACGGTGGCCCAGGCCGGCGGCGAACCAGCAGGCGGCGAGGTCCCACGCTACTACCGGCTCTATGCCGCCTTGCGTCAAAAGATCATCGCCGGTGTCTGGCCGCCACCGCGGCCTTTGCCGACGGAAGCGGAACTGGCCGCCTTCTACGGCGTGTCGCGCGTGACCGTGCGCAGGGCCATGGTGCTTCTGGAGGAGCAGAGCCTCATCTGGCGCCAGCGCGGCCGCGGCACATTCGTCAACGATGCCGTTCTGGGTGGCGACGACCGCTCGAACTTTGGCGGCTTACTAGAGAACATCAACGACTTCCAGCTCGCCACGACCGTCCAGCCGATCCGTTTTGCCACCCTTGCCGCCGATGCCGAGGTGGCACGGCGCCTGGAAGTGGCGGGCGGCTCGGACGTTCTCCAGGTCGTGCGGGTCCGGCACCGCCCAGATGGTCCGATCTCGCACATCACCTGTTATGTGCGCTTTCCGGAGGCAGGCAGTCTCGACCCGGATCTGCTCGGCAACCGCCCGGTGCTCGCCGCGCTGGAAGCCGCCGGCATTCGCGTCGACCGGGTGGAGCAGGGTCTGTCCGCCGTCAATGCCGAGGGAGAGGTCGCCGCGCGCCTTGACGTGCCGGTCGGCACGGCACTTGTCTCCATGTGGCGGGTCGTGCGTGACACGGTCGGTCGGCCCGTTCAGTTCATCCGCTCGCTCTACCGTCCGGACCGCTACGAATACCGTGTGGCCCTGTCGCGCCACACCGGGGCGACGCCGCCACGCTGGGTGCCTCTCGACTGAGGCGTCAGACAAAAGTGGCGTTCATCGCAAGAGATGCCCGAAACGCACTTTGGCCGCGGCGCGCTGTTCCGGCGTCGGCCGGGAACTGGCCGGAAACTGGTCGCGCCAGTGAAATGGGATGCAGGCGTCGATGATCATCCGGGAATTGGTGATATCACCGGCCGCGCGCTGCTCCGGCGGAATGCGCGGATCGGCCGGTGACGTCCATGCCCCGCGGATGAAGTCGGTGGAGGTTGCCGGGTCCGAGCGGGTCAGCGCCGCCCAGATCACTTCGTCCAGATTGGACGGATCGATATCGTCGTCGACGACGATCACCCATTTGCCGCCATAGGCGCCGGCATGACACTGACAGGCAATGTGGCCGGCCTGGCGCGCATGGCCTGGATGGCGCTGCTCAATGGCGACGACGGTGAGCATACGGGCGCCGCCCACTTCATGGCACCATACGCCCGCAATGCCGGGAATGCCGCTAGCCTCGATGTTGCGCCGCACGATTGCCGTCCGCGTGATCGCCCGGAAACGCGAATATTCGTCCGGCAGGCTTTGGGGAATGAAGCCGAGCAGGATCGGATCGCTTCGGTGATAAATCGCAGAAACCCGGACAAGCGGCCGCTTGCGCCCGGCTTCTGTATAGGTGCCAGTCCAGTCTCCGAACGGTCCCTCGGGCACCACGGCTTCGGGGTCGACGAAGCCTTCGATGACGATTTCGGCATTGGCGGGGAAGGGCAGGCCGGTATGGCGGCCGCGGACGAGTTCGAGCGGCCGGCCTCGCATGCCGCCGGCAATGTCGTATTCGCTGATCTCGGCCGGTGCCTCGATGCCGGAGAGGAGGAAGGTGAGGGGATCGCCGCCGACGACGATAGCGACCGGCATATGTTCGCCGCGCGCGGCATATTTCTGATGGTGCAGGCGGCCGTGCTTGCCCGGCCCGGCATTGTAGGACAGGCTCTGGCGATCATTCAGCATCACCCTGTAGCAGCCGAGATTGAGCCAGCCGCTGTCGGGATCGCGGGTCAGGTTGAAGCTGCCGGTGCCGATATAGCGGCCGCCGTCTCCCGGATGCCAGAGTGGTGTCGGGAAGATGTTGAGGTCGATCGCGTCGCCCTCCAGCACCGTGTCGAGGATCGGTCCGGTATCCACGATCGTCGGCGGGATCAATGCGTCGTTCGGCCGGTAGATCTCGGAAAAGCCGTTGCTCAGCGCCTGCTTGTCATAGTGTGCGGGAAAGCCGAGGGTCATCGCCTTGCGTTTGCCGCCGAAGATGTTGGTGAGCACCCGGAAGCCTTTGGCGTGGCCGGGGATCTCGTCGAACATGAGGGCCGGCGTTGAATCGGAATGACTGACGAGTTCGGTGGCCGCGCCGATGCCTTCCTGCCAGTCGACGCCGGTCAGCACTTCCAACTCCCCGAGTGCCTCCGCCTCGGCGATCCAGTCGCGCAGATCCGAATAAGCGACGTCGAAGCGTTGCCTGTCGGTTGGACCTTCCACAGCGTGACCGTTGTCGCCTGCCTGAGCCATGTCGCGCTCTCCTCCCTCACTGTCTGACCGTTCCGCATGTGAGCGCAGTGATGTTCAAAGTGTCAACAGAAAAGGGAAGTTAGCTGCAGAAAATCATTGAACACCATTTCATGCTGTAGAAAAGCCCGCGAAAAACCAAATGTATATGAATTGACATTGCTTGGTTTATTGCAAGACTTTGAAAAACTGTCAGCAGTTTGGAGGATGCGAGCTGCCGTCCCGGCGCGTAAACCCGCACCAGACGTCCCTGAGCAAATGTGAGGAGGAAAGAGCCATGAGTGCACCGAACAGGATTGCCGCGACGGCGGTACTTGCCATGGGGCTGGCATCTGTGCCGGCCCTTGCCGAGACGCCGTTCTACGAGGGCAAGACCATCGAGGTTTTGATCAACTATTCCGCCGGCGGCCCGACCGATGTCGAGGCACGGCTGATCGCCCGGTATCTGGGAAAACATATTCCCGGCAATCCGACGATTATCGCCCGCAACCGCGCTGGTGCTGGCGGCATGATCGGCATGAACTACATGGCGGATGTGGCCAAGCCAGACGGGTTGACCGTGGCAATCTTCTCGCCGCCGGTCTTCACCGAAGTGCTCGGCGATGCGGGACTTGATACCCGCTTCAAGGACTTCGTCTGGTTGTCCTCGCTCGCCGTGCCGCAGATCTGCTACGTGCGCCGCGACACGCCGCCGGGCATCGAGGATCCAGCCGATCTCCTGCAGGCCGAGACTTTCAACGCGTCCGGCATCCGTCCCACCAGCACGCACGACATCCGCATGCGCCTGTCACTCGATGTGCTGGGCGTCGACTACAATTACGTGACCGGCTATAAGGGTCTGGCAGGTGCCTCTGCCGCAGTCCTCCAGAACGAGGCGCAGTATTCCTGTGGCTCGATCGCCAGCTACCGGTCCTCCGTGGTGCCGTCGATGGTGGAGACCGGCATTGCCCTGCCGCTCTTCTATTATGCGGTCGTCGATGCGGAGGGGAACGACGTCCTCGATCCGAGCCTGCCTGACATCCCGACATTCCGGGACTATTACCGGTCCGTCCACGGCGAAGACCCGTCCGGTGAGGTCTATGAGGTCTTCGAGGCGGTCAACAATCTGAAGACCAGCCTGCAGCGCGGCTCCTTCGTTCCGCTCGGCACGCCCGAGGAGGCGGTCGACGCCCTGCGTCAGGCCTGGAAGGCGCTCGAGACCGATGAGGAATTCCTTGGCGCGTACGAGGAGGCGTTCCAGGCGAAGCCGGTCATTGCGCACGGTGAGGAGACGATGGCGCTGATCGAATCCCTTGATGACATCGACGCCGACCTCGTGAGCTTCCTTAGCGACTACATCGCCGCCGGCTCCGACAACTGACCAGCTCCGGCCGGGCGATCGCATGGCGGTCGGCCGGCCGGTCCGGGACTGTTTAGAGCCTGACTGCCCGGCTTGCATCATCCCCGGTTGCGTGGAGCGGGCGGGAGTTAAGCGGCGCCGGCCCGTTCGCGATGGCGGCGGCACGGTGTCCGGCGAGTGTCACGGAGACCACGATGTATGACATGATCCTGAGCAGCCTTGCGGCTGTCGTTGCCTGGCCGGCCATTGGATATCTTGTGCTAGGCACGATCCTGGGTCTCTTTTTTGGCGCGGTGCCGGGCCTGTCCGGCCTCGTCGGCATGGCGATCCTGTTGCCCTTCACCTTCACCATGGAGCCGGTCGCGGCCTTCGCCTTCCTGCTCGGCATGTACGCTGTCACCACGACGAGCGACACGCTGGCCTCGGTGCTGCTCGGCATCCCGGGCACCTCCGCATCCCAGGCCACCATCCTCGACGGGTATCCAATGGCAAAAAAGGGCGAGGCGGCGCGGGCTCTCGGCGCCGCCTTCTTTGTCTCCGCTGTCGGGGGGCTGCTCGGCGCGCTGTTCCTCGGCCTGTCGATTCCGGTCCTGCAGCCAGTCATTCTCGCCTTCGCCCAGCCGGAATTCTTCATGCTCGGTGTTCTGGCACTCACCATGGTGGCGTCGCTGTCGGGGGGCTCGATCCTGCTCGGCCTCGTCTCCGCCCTGCTTGGGCTCTTGATCTCCTATGTCGGCTATTCGCCGACCGACGCGATCCCGCGCTACACCTTCGATGTCATCTATCTGTTCGAGGGCCTGCCGCTCATTCCGGTGATCCTCGGCCTGTTCGCCCTGCCGGAATTGCTGGCGCTGGCCGTCGGCAATACCTCGATCTCCCGCGTCGACCAGACCGAAACGCGCTCGCGCATGCTCGACGGAGTGTACGATGCCATCCGCAACTGGTGGCTCGTCCTGCGCTCCAGCGCGATCGGCTGTTATGTCGGGCTGTTGCCCGGGCTCGGCGGCTCCATCGTCGACTGGATCGCCTACGGCCATGTCGTGCAAAGCTCCCGGGACAAGAGCAGGTTCGGCGAGGGCGACATCCGCGGCGTGATCGCGCCGGAAGCGGCCAACAACGCCCAGAAGGGCGCCGCCCTCATCCCGACGGTCACCTTCGGTATTCCCGGCAGCGCGCCGATGGCGATCCTGCTCGGCGCCCTGCTCATTCAGGGCCTGCAGCCGGGCCCGCAAATGCTGACCACCAAGCTCGACATCACCTTATCCATGATGTGGACGATGGTGATCGCCAACGTGCTCGGGGCCGGGCTACTGTTCCTGTTCGGCCGCTATCTCGTCCGGCTCACCTTCGTCCCCGGCCATCTCATCGTGCCGGGCGTTTGCCTGTTTCTGTTCATGGGAGCCTGGCTTGCCACCAGCAATATGGGCGACTGGGTCGCGCTGCTCCTGTTCGGCATGCTTGGCTATCTGATGAAGTGCGGTGGCATCCCGCGTGCCCCGCTGGTTCTCGGTATCATTCTTGGCCCGATCATGGAGAACGCGCTCGCCATCTCGCTGTCTGCCTATAACGGATATGGCTGGATAGGCCGACCGATAGTCGTGGTCCTCGCCGTGATGGTCGTCGTATCGCTCGGCTATGCAATCTGGAACCACGCCTGGCGAGGGAGCGCCACTTCCCCCGTGGATGGCCTTGACGCGCACATGCCGCGACCGGGCGTGGTTGCGGCTCGGCCGGTCGACCAGCTCCTGCCGCTTGTCATCCTCACTGGCGCCTTTGTCGCTGCGGCGGTTCTTGCCGTGGACTGGCCCGCAAACAGCGCCCGCTTCCCGCTTATGACCGGCATTCCCGGAGCGGTCCTTGCCGTTGTGGCTCTGGGTGTCGCGTTTCGCCATCTGCAGGCCGATCGCGCTGCGGGCAGGGGGCTCGGCGCGCCGCCGCAGCCGCTCGGTCGTGTCCTGCATTTCGCCTTCTGGTTGTTGGCCATCGTCGGCGTCACGATCCTGCTCGGTCAGCGCATCGCCCTGCCGCTCTTTGCCGGACTCTATCTTGTGGTCTGGGGTGGTTACGGCTGGCGGGTTGCCGTGCCCTATGCGCTCGGCTGCCTTTCGGTCCTTATGCTGATCTTCGATCAAGTCGTGGCCGTCAGTTGGTATCCGGCATTGGTTCTGCGATAGCGCTGTCAGGTCAGGGCAGTGGTGAGCCCAAGCGGGTGTCTGCGTGCCATCCAGGCTCTGTCCTGGCGCCAGATCGACCCTGCCGGGCGGGCCCGGCAGGGTGTGGCCGTCGACCGGATGCGACGCCTGTTCGCGCTTGTGTTTCAATGTCCTTTCATTCCCCGAAATGTCAAAAAGTCGATCCGAACGCCTGAAGCAGTTTGCCCGTGCGCGCTTGATGCAGATGTGCGGTGGACTCAGCTTCGCGTCTATCTGGATAGGCCCAGCTGTTTCGCCAGGATCGTTTCAAAATTCATCAGACCGCTCCGCTGCCCGCTCGTTTCTTCGCCTTCATAGTCGGGGCAGGGGCCTGGTGCCCCGGTCGGAGGCGGAGGCGCGGCGGTCCCGCTGTCCATCAGCCGCCGACCAGGAAGGACTGATCGCGCGCGACGAAGCTGCGCGGGGTGAAGCGCACGAAGACGTTGGTCCGGGACTCCGGTGCGTCGGCGAAACGGGGATCCCAGCCGGCGCGGTTGGACCCGAGATATTTGGACAGGAGCGCGATCGCGGTGTCGGCGTCCCAGGGGTGAGGCCGGGCAATGCCGCGAAAGCCAAGATGCAGGAAGCGCCCGGTGGGCTTGTCGAAGTCGACGATGCCGACGGCGGCATTGGGGGCCTGTCTCACCTTGTCGGGAAACGTGTCGCCCCGGTTGGCGCTGATGAACCAGAGATCGCGCCCGTCATGATGGAACCACAGCGGGGAATCGCAGGCCGTCTCCGGTTTCCACGTGGCGAGATGGGCAACCAGCGGCCGCTTGAGGAATTCCACCACGTCGAAGGCCGGCTTGCGCCCGTCGTGGGTCAGTCCCGCGAGATCAAGCGCCGTCGTATCTGTCGCGGCTGTCACGTCTGACATGTCTGTCGTGTTTGGCGGGCTGTCGTTCACGGTGCGCGCCCTCCCGTGGGCATGCTGTCCGGCGCTGTGGCGCTTGCGTCGAGACCGCGGACCGCGATCCGGGGCAGGAGATCTTCAATCCATGCCCGGTTCCAGCCGGTCCGGGCGCTGGTGAGCACCATGAGCGGAACGGCGCCTTGCGGGTCGCGGATCGCCGTATAGGCGCCATGCGTGTCCGACACGAAGGACAACAGGCTGCCGTCAGAGAGCCTCTCTGTGCGGCAGGGGTGTTTTTCCTCCGTCCATGGCCGCAGGCGGTCGTAGGCGTCGGGGTGGTCGAAGAGGATCGCCCGCAGCTCGTGACCCTTGTCGGGACCTGTGTCGAAGACGAACTCGAACTCCCGGTGGGCCGGGTAGTCGAAGACGATCACGCTGTCGAGCGCAAGGCCCGTGTCGGCCGGCAGCTCCACGCCGATGTCGAGGCCGTCGGCCTCGCCAGCAGTCAACCAGGTCGTGCGCCGGGGGCGCCGGTCGCGCCGCCAGCGCAGGAAGCCGATCGGCGCGTTGACCGGGTCGGGAGCATGGCGGGCCCAATAGCTGAGCCTTGCGTAGGGTGTCGCCAGCAGGGCACGGGCGCGTACGGTGTCGAGCCGGGCGAGGGAGCGGAAGACGTCGGCCGCGCCGTCGGCGCCCAGCTCGCCCGATGTCACGGCCAGTTCGCAGGAGGTGCGGGAAAGCCGCGCATAGCCGCCCTCTCGCCCCTGGAAATCGCGGCCGTGCCAGCCGACGTAGCCGCCGGGGAGGTCGAAGGACGTAGCCGCAGAGCCCCACAGGCACGGCAGGTCGCCGGCCGCCGGACCCCAGTCGTAGAGAAACTGCTTGAGCCGGAAGGTCGTGGCGCCGCGTCTTGCCTCAAAACGCAGGGAACAGGGATTGGCCGTGCCCCAATTGGCGCGATGTCCGCTGCCGTCGCCGCGTCCGCCCGGCGGTTGCTCCCTGCGCAATGTCCAGGTGATGTCCCAGCCCGCAAGGCCGTCGGGCGCGAAGATCGGAAAATTCACATCCTCCTGGATGTCCGCAAGCGGCAGGTCGTGCAAAAGACCGTCGGCCGGGGCGGTTGCGGGGCGGGTGTCTTTGGTGTCGGCCATGCGCTCTTGTCCGGGTTTGCAAGGGGTCACGCGAGTGACAGGGCATCGATGCTCGGCAGGCCGGAGCCGGGGTCCGAGTGGCGCGACAGCGCCAGATCGAGCGCACCGCGCAGCGCGTCCGGGTCGAGATTGCGTCCGATCACGGTGGCGCTCAGCGGCGCGGCCGGGCGGTCCGTTTCGGTGACCGGCTCGAGCGGAAAGAGCACGCCGTTGACGACGTGAAAGGCGACCGGGGCGGATGCATCGCGGCAGGCGGCGATCCCCTTCAGGCGGATGAGATCCTGCCCCAGGATGGTGGAGAGGGCGAAGAGCCATTCACCGATGACCGCCGATGTGATGTTTCCGTCATGGCGCAGTGAAAAGGCGGCGATATCGGTGTGGCGATGTCCGTGGGGCGCCGTGCCCGGATCGGGAAGCGAGGCCTCGCGGTCTTGCCAGCCCGGTGCGAAGAGCTCGCAGACGGCATCGTCGCGTTCGATGATCCGGGCCGCGGGGTTAAGATCGCCAAGCCGCCGTTCGAAACGGGCGCGCTCCGTGCCGACCGCAAGGTCGGTCTTGGTGAGCGCAAGCGTGTCGGCCGTGCGGATCTGGTCGTGCAGGATGTCTTCCGGCATGCCGGTGCCGCGCCAGGCGGTGAGGTCGGCGCAGGCCAGGACCCTGCGAATGGCGAGACGCGCCGACAGCAGCGGGTCTGCGGCGATCGCCCCGATCAGTGCGGATGTCTCGGCAAGACCCGACGCCTCGACCACGATGCCGCGAAAGGGACGGTCCGGTCGCGACAGGTCGGCAAGTGCTGCCACCATGCCCTCAAGCCCGGTGCAGCACATGCAATCGCCGGAAATGCCCACATTGATATAGCCGGCGCGGGCGAAGAGGTCGGAATCGATGCTCTCCTCGCCGATGTCGCCAACCACCATGTCGACATCGACCGGGGCCGCGCGGTCGAGGGCATCGCGCAGCAGCGAGGTCTTGCCGCTGCCGAGCGGGCCGGTGACGATCACCAGCGGTCGCCGTTGATTGCCCCCGGCGCCGCCGCTGCGCTCCTCCAGGCGGCTCATGAGGTCTTCGGCGGCTGCCAGACGCAGCGAAAGCCGATCTCGCAGTGCCGGTCGGTGAGCAGGTCCTTGCCGCGGTAGTAGCCGCGCAGCATTTCCGGGCGGGAGGTGAAGCAGCCGCCGCGAATGACGGCGAAGGCTGCCGGCCGGTTCATGAACTCGCGCGGATGGCGTCCCTTGAAGAAGGGATCCATGTCCTTGTGGTCGTAGAAGTTTGTCCTGGTCCATTCCCAGGTGTTGCCGGCCAGGCCGCGCACGCCGTAGACGCTTTCGGAGCCTTTGCGGGCAGTCGCCGGCTGGACGGTGCGTGCGGGCGTTTCGTCGCTGTAGGTCCGCAGCAGGTCTTCCCAGTCGGCCATGGACGCGACCGGACGGCCGAAACAGGTTTCGACGTAATTCGCCATTTCGGGCTCGAATGTATCGCCCCAGGGGTAGACGTGGCCGTCGGGGCCGCGCGCCGCCTTTTCCCATTGGGTTTCGTCGGGCAGGGCCTTGCCGGCCCAGTCGGCATAGGCCCAGGCGTCGTACCAGTCGACGCCGGTCACCGGCAGGGCGGGATCGGCGAAGCGCGGGTCGCGCCAGTGGGACGGCGTATAGTCCTTGTTGGGGGGCGCGTCCGGGTGACCGACCTTGTCGGGATGGGCGCGGGCGTAGTCGAGAAAGACGGCATAGTCGGCATTTGAGACGGGATCGCGGTCGATGTAGAAGGCGTCGACATGGACCTCGCGCCGGGGCAGGAAGTCCTTGTAGAAGAACGGGAAATCCTCGACGGAATCGACGCCGGTCACCGCCGGGCCTTCCGGGATGTGAACCATGGTGGAAAGATCGGGCTCGCGCGCCCGCTTGCGGTCGAGAAGCGCGCGATAGGGGGCGAGAAAGTCGTTTTCGCGCGCCTTGAGTTCCGTCGGGTCGGTGCTGTCGAAAATCGTGGTCAAGGCATGTTTGGTGAGCGAGGCGCCGATGCCGACCGGCTTGCGCTTGTAGTCCTCGCGGGTGAAATAGCTCGGCCAGCCGGAAATGCGCACCAGATGCGAGACGGCGCGCGGTTCGCGCAGCGCGCCGCAGTGGCGAATGGCGCGGAAGGCGACCGCGTCGACCGCGTCATGGGTGGCCTCGCAGAGGAGCTCGCGCGCCGGCAGATAGTGCGACCAGGCATGGGCAATGTCGCAACCGACGACGCGCACCTGCCAGATCGGGTGGTTGATCGCCGCCTCCAGGCGCGCCATGCCCTCTTCCGGGCTGGGCGCGGCTTCAAGCTCCGCGCGCACCGCCTCGACCTGTTTCCAGAAGGCCGTGTCATCGAGCGCGTGAAAGGCCTCGGCCGTCTCGGTGTCGGACGTCTTTTGCGGCGTTCGCGTCATGGTGGCGGTCGTCATGCGGACATCTCCCTTTTTGCCGGCAGCGCACTGTCCGGTTCATCGCGTGACATGCTCGGGGGCACGGCGGTGTGCCGGCGCCTCAGATGGGTGACGAAGAAGGACGGATGGTGAAAGATCTCGGTCAGCAGATTGTCGTTCGAGACCCACAGTCCGAAGGCGTTCGGAAACAGGATTTCCGCGTCGAAAAGGCCTTTCAGTGTCGAGGGATGGAGCCAGCTGTAGCCGCCGGCCGGAGGTCCTTTTGCAGGACGCGTGCTGAATGAGCCGCCGGCGATGTCGAGGGCGTAGTCGACATCCAGCCCGTTGCCGTCGCTGAGCCGCAGGGTGACGGGGCGCGGGCTTGCGCAATGCCGGCTCCAGTAATAGGTGCCGACGAGGCGGGCCAGAACCGCGCGAACGAGATCGTCCGGGTCGCCTTCGAAGGCGGCTTCACCATAGGACCCCGGCCGGAATTGCGGAATGGCGGCATCGGGATCGAGTTCCAGGTCCGCATAGCTTTCGGCCACCTCGTCCGCCCGGTGGTGTCCGGCCGGCTGGATCTCGACGGGGCGCCCGGCGGAAAGCACGAAGCGATCGCCCGGGCCGGGCAGGTGGCTGCGGTTGCCGCGCTCCTGCAGCGCCTCATGCGCCTGAAGGGGCGTGAAGGGGAAGATCTTGCGGTTGACCCAGGCGAAGCGGTCCGCGGCATCGATGCCGTCGACCCGCCAGCCGAAGGACGAGGGCACGGTGAGCTCCGCGCCGAAGAGATCGGTGTAGGTGTCGAAGGCGTCGCGGCAGCGTCTTTCGAACAGTCCGTAGTCGGCGGCCTGCTTGCGTTCCAGCAGCGGCGCGGCGGGGGACGTGGAATGGCTCGGGATGAAGGCAACGTCGATCGACGGCTCCCGGTCGCGAAAGTAGGCCTCGGTCTTTGGATGCAAGATGGCATCGCCGCCGAAAATCGCACGCGTCCCTTGCGCTTCCAGCAGATACAGGAACTCCGGAAACATCACCTTGGAGGGCAGGGCGGTGATCGTCAGATCGCGGAAACCCACCTCCTGGAGCGGCTTGACGGCAACGAGCCGCTGAAAGCCCAACTCGCGCAGGATCCAGGGGATCGCCTTGTAGCCCATGCCCGCGCCGCTGTGGACCGGCAGTTTCTCCGCGTCGGGATGAATGACGATCGCATCGCGGTTGATGGCCGCGAGCGAGTCCACGTGGAGGTGATCGCAATGGTGGTGGCTGATGACGAGCACGTCGATGCGCGGAAGAGAGGCAGGCCGTTCGCTGACAAGGTTGCGGCGCCAGAAGCGGTCGAGGCGGGGCGTCAGCCAGGGATCGAAGGCAAGCGTCGCGCCGTCGGTTTCGACAAGAAAAGAGGAATGGCCGAGGGAGGTGATGATCACGCAGGAGCTCCCGTCGTCAAAACTGTGTTGCCGGCTTGCGGTCGCATGGCCGGTCGGCTGGAGACCATGAAGCTTGCTGCCCAGCGGTGCAGTGGCGGTAAATCCCGACCGGGCGCGCTTCCGGCCGGGGTGTCGACGCGCGACCTTCAGGCGCGCGCGTCAACAGGGGCGATCACCACTTTTCGGCGATCTGGCTGTCTTCGTCGTTGCCGGCATCGCCGTCCTGCATCCGCACGAGGGTTTCTGCCTCGCTGAGGGTCACTTCGTCGATTTCGACCTCATATTCGTGGCTCATCGTTGGACTCCTTCATTGTGTCTATAAGTTGTTGACTCATGCCAACAACAACGTAAGATTACGTACTCTAAATATGCACGTCAAGCGGGAATATTTGTATCGTAACAAGTACTAATTGTTATTTCTTGAAGAGTTTCTGAGGCTTGCATGAGCCGGACGGCAGCGCAGGCGCGCGTTGGCTTTCGTCGAAATGCACGTATGTGTTGCAGGAGTATGCCGAATGAAGGAGGCGCCGATGGCGGGTTCGGACGACGCGCGATCCAGTGAGGGGCCGAGCGGTGCCGAAGCGCAGGGCGAGGCCTGGAAAACGGCCTTCGGCGACGCCTATCTCGATCTCTATGCGACCGAATTTTCCGAAAGTCTCGACAGGACCCAGGTCGGAGACATCCTTGAGCTGCTTGATATTGGCGCCGGCGCAAGACTGCTCGATGCCGGCTGCGGACAGGGGCGGCATCTGCGCCAGTTTCTCGCCCGCGGTCTGGAGGCGATCGGCCTCGACTTCTCCGGCGACATGCTGAGAGCCGCCCGTCGGAGCGGTCTCCCCGAAACGTCCCTCGTGCAGGGCGACATCCGGCGTCCCCCCTTTCCCGATGAAAGCTTCGATGTGGTGGCGAGCCTCTATACCGCCTTCGGGTTTTTCGATGATCCGGCCCAGGACCTCACGGCACTCACGGCCTTCCGGCGCTCGCTGCGGCCCGGCGGATGGCTCATCCTGGAGACGATCCACGCAGGGGCGGCCGCGCGCTCCTGGCCGGCCGACAAGGCCTATCCCCTCGGGCCGTCGATCACGGTGCGCGAGCGGAACCGGCTGGACTGGGAACTGGACTGGGAAACCGGCACGCTTGATCAAGTCGTGACGGTGGAAGGGCCGGATGCGGCGCCGCGCGTCTTTGCAACGCGGCTGCGGATCTATTCGCGACAACGCCTGACGGAACTTCTGGACGCCGCCGGCTTCGTCGATATCGCCTGCATGGAGGGGCTGCGAACCGATCCCGACGCGGCGCCGAGCTTCGGGCCGCTGCGTCCAGAGTCCTCCCGCATTGCCTGTATCGGCAGGCGCCCGGTCCATGCGGATGCGTGACGGCTTGCAGGTTTCGCCGCGCAATCCCGCGTGCGGTCCGGTTCAGGCCGTGGAGCGCCGATCGCTGGCCGCCGCGCTCGACACCACCCTGGCCCTGCATGGCGCCGGCATCGCGCTGGTCGATGCCGGCGGCGCGCGCTCCTACGCCGATCTGCGCCGGGCCGGCCATGCCGTGGCCGCCTATCTGCACGACAAGGGGATCGCTCCGGGGGACCGGATCGCGCTTGTCGGCGGCCGGTCGGCGGCGCTTGTCGCCGCGCAGATCGGCTGCCTGTTTGCCGGTGCCGTCCCCGTGCCGCTCGATCCGGCGCATCCGCGCGACCGGCTGCGGATGCTGCATGAGGAGGCAAGGCCCCGCCTTACCCTTGCAACCGATCCGGGCGTCGATCCGGTGGAGGGGACGATCCAAGCGCTTGAGCCCTTCGCCCTGCCGGCGGTGGACGGCGAGCAATGGCTTTCAGATGATCCCGACATCCCGGCGGTGGTCTATTTCACCTCCGGCTCGACCGGCCGCCCCAAGGGCGTTCTCACGGCCCAGGACGGGATCCTCAACGAAGCGACCTGGACGGCGCGGGCCTTCGCGCTGGAGCCTGGAACGCGAACGGGATGGACCGCGTCCTCTGCCTTTGCCGTCAGCCGCTGGGAGGTCTGGTCGGCGCTTCTCGCCGGTGCGGAAATCCATGTCGCCGCCGACGCCGATCTTGCCGACGGGCCGGCCTTTGCCCGCTGGCTTGAGAGAACGGGCGTCGCGGTCACCTTTCTGGCGACGGCGCGGGCCGGCATGCTGCGGCGGGCGGATTTCACCCACCGGTGCCGGTTGCGGCTCCTGATCGTCGGGGGCGATGTGCTGCGCGCGGTGCCAGAGGTGCCCGAGACCTGCGCCCTCATAAACGCCTTCGGCATCACCGAGGCGTCCAGCGTGCGCAGCGTCGAGCCGCTGACGCAGGGGGCGGCCCCGGATGGCGCCATCGGCTTTCCCATCGCCAATACCGCATTTTACGTGGTGCGGGCCGATGGCCGTTTGGCCGGGCCGGGCGAGACCGGTGAGATCCATGTCGGCGGGACCGGGCTTGCCATTGGCTATCTCGACCGGCCGGAGGCGACGGCGGAGCGGTTCGTCCGGCCCGCTTTTTCCGGCGGCGCGCGGGTCTATCGCACCGGCGATCTCGGCCGGATCGATCCCGAGACGGGGCGGATCTTTCTCTCCGGTCGGGCGGAAAACGATGCCAAGTTCGGCGGCGAACGCATTTCGGTGGAAGAGATCGAGCAGGCGGTTGCGGGACTTCTCCGACGGCCGGATCTCTGCGTCGTCGACCGTGGCGTTGAGGCCCGGCCCCGGCTTGTCGCCTGGCTTGCGGAGACCGCCTGGACCTTGCCCGAAGCCGCGCTGCGGCGTGCCTTGCGGGAGAAGCTTCCGGTCGCGGCCTGCCCCGATGTCTATGCCACCGCGCCGGGTCTTCCGCTCAATGCCCATGGCAAGATCGACCGAACCGCGATTGCCGCCTGGCCGCTTCCCGACTGGTCGGGAACGCGCGCCCTGACCGACGCTGAAGCCCGCGTCGGGCGGCTCTGGCAGGAGATCACCGGTCTTGCTCCGCGCGGGCCGGAGGACCGGTTTTTTGCCACTGGCGCAACCTCGCTCGATGCCATGCGCCTGCTGGGCGGCATCGCGCGGATGGTCGGCGTTTGGCTCGAACTCGGTGACCTGTTTGCCGATGACCGTCTGTGTTTTATCGCTGAGCGGATCGGTGCGGCAGGCCGGTTGGAGACGACCGTATTCGAGGGCGCGGAGGAGGGAAGCCAGTTACCCGCCCTGCCGGAACAGGTCGGCATCTGGTTCGCCGAGCAGGGATCGCAGGGCCATCCGCGCTACAATGAAGCCTTTCTGTTCAGCTTCGACGCCGCGCTTGGGCGCGAACAGGTGGCCGGTGCCGTGCGTGCCGTTCTGGCGTCCTGCGATGCGCTGGCGCTGACGATGCGCGAGAGCGCCGGCGCACTCCGGATCGTGCCGGCCGATCCGCTCCGGGTCGAGGAGGCGCTTGCCGCGCTTGCGGTTGACGACGGGACCTTCGACCCGGATGCCGTCGCTGCAACCCTGATGGCCGATCCGTTCGATTTGGACACCGGCCCCTTGTTCCGCGCCCGGCTTGTCGCGGCACCCGACGGCCGCAGCGTGCTCGTTCTCGTGCTTCATCATGCGATTTGCGACGGCTGGTCGCTCGCCGTCCTCGCCCGTGAATTCGCCCACCGGCTTGCGGCGGGCGATGCGGCAGATGCGTCCGCGCCACCGGCCTTCCGGGCCTGGATTGCGCGCAGGCAGGCTGCCTCTCGCGACGCGGAGGCCGACGAGGCCGGGCACGGGGCCGCCTTTGGCGCAGATGGCTGCTATGCGGGCTTTGAAAGCGGCATGGAGCAGGCGCCGGCTCCCTTTTGCGACAACCCCGACGGGCGGCTGGTCGTCGAGACGCTGCCACTTGCGGCGGACGACCGGGCGCGGATTGTCGCCTTTGCGCGGGCGCAGACCACGACGCTTTTTCGCATCGGGCTTCTGGCTTTCGCGACGCTTCTCTGCCGGCTCGGCGACCGCGACCGCAGCCTGGTCGGTGCTTTTGTCAGCGCGCGCCGCGAGGCAGCCGACTTCGAGACGGTCGGCCTGATGACGCAGACGGCGGTGCTGCCGCTGCGCATCGACGAGGAGGCAACGGTCGCGGCAAACCTTGCAGGGACCGGTCCGGCCCTGGCTGCCGGGATCGATGCCTCGCGCGCGGGCATTGCCCGGCTCGCTACGGCCTTTGCCGAGCGTGGCATGGATGTGGCCGCCGTTGCGACCTTCAGCCACGAGCAGGATCCGGACCTGTCCGGCGCAGGGCTGGTTGCCGCCAGCCACCGTCCGTCGCCCTTCGCCAAGTTTCCGCTTTCCGTGACGCTGATGGAGGATGCGCAAGGCGCGCTCCGGCTCGTTGGCGAGGCCGCGGTTCCGGCCGCGGAGCTGCGCCTGTTTCTCAAGCGGTTGCGCCGTGTTCTCGACTGGATGTGCTGCTCGCCGGAGCTTGCGCTGGCGGATTGCCCTGTCCTGCTTGATGGCGAGGCGGAGCGTGTCTTTGCCGCCGGCGCCGGGGCTGTCCGGCCGCAGCCGCCGTTTCTGACCGTGTCGCACGGCATCGAGGCGGATCTTTCCGCCCGGGCGGATGCGCCGGGTCTTGTCCGGGACGAGCGGACGTTGTCGGCGGGCGAGGTTCTGACCCTTGTCGGGGGGGCGGAGGCCTTGATGCGCGCGCATGATGTCGGACCCGGCGACCGTGTCGCGGTTCTGTCCGGGCCGTCGATCGTTTGCGTTGTCGCAATGCTTGCAATCTGGCGTCGCGGCGCGGCCTTCGTGCCGATCGACCCGGCCGCGCCCGAGGCGCTGATCCGCCAGATCGCCGGGGTGGCGGAGCCACGGCTGATCGTCGCGGCCGATGGCGCATCCTGGCCGGCCGACGGTTCTGTGCTTGCCCTCGACACCGAGACACTCGACCGCCACGCGCGGCCGCTGTCAGGCCCGAGCCTTGCCGATCCGGACGGGATTGCCTGGATCTACTTCACCTCCGGCTCGACGGGCGTGCCGAAGGGGGTCGCCGTGGCCCATCGGGCGGCGCGCAACCATTCGCTGCTCGCCGAATTCGTCAGCGATATCCGGCCGGAGGACCGGGTTCTGCAGTTCGCCTCGCCAAGCTTCGACGCCTACATCGAGGAGGTCGTCTATGCCTGGACCCATGGCGCGGCGTTGGTCATTCGCGACGACGCCATGATGGGATCTCCGGCCCGCTTCTTCGACCGCATCCGCGAGCAGGGCGTGACCATCCTCGACCTGCCGACGGCCTGGTTCCATTTCATTGCCGCCGGCCTCGACACGAACGAGGCGCGGGCCGCCTTGCGCCCTGTCCATACGGTTATTTTCAGCGGCGAGGCCGCGCGCCCCGATGCGGTCGACGCCTGGCGCGCGGCGGTCGCGCCTTCCTGCCGGCTCGTCAATGTCTATGGCCCGACGGAGTGCACGATCTCCTGCACCTATGGCGATTTGCGCGATCCCGACCGTCCCGTCAGCGTCGGTGTTGCGGCGCCCAACACCTATTGCCGAATCCTTGATCGGCGCCGCCGGCCGCTTCCCTTCGGGACCTATGGCGAACTTTGTTTCGGCGGATTGTGTCTGGCGGAAGGCTATGTCGGCGCGCCGGAGCGGACGGCGGAGCGCTTCGTGCCGGATCCCTACGGGGAGGCCGGAAGCCGGCTCTATGTCACCGGCGACCGGGCGATGCTTTTGGCCGACGGAACCATCCATGTCAGCGGCCGTCAGGACGAGATGGTGAAGATCCGCTCGCAGCGGCTTGAACTCGGCGATGTGGAGGTCGTTGCCCGCCGTCATTCCGGCCTTGCCGATGCCGCCGCCTTCCTCCCCGGGACCGAGCCCTTCGCCGACCATCTGCTGATGGCGATTGTCCCGCGCGATCCCGAGGTGTTCGATCCGAAAGCGTTTCGCGCCCACATCGCCCGGTATCTGCCGGCCGTGGCCGTGCCGCAGCGCCTGCTGGTTCTCGACCGCATTCCGTTGACGACCGCCAACAAGATCGACCGGCGGTCCTTGCGCGCCCTTGCCGCAAAGCAGGCGCGCGATGCCGCGGACGCCGCCACACTGGCGAGCTCCGACGCGGATCCGGAGGGCGGGTCGACGCAAGGCTGGATCCTCGCGCGCTTCCGCGCCGCGCTGGGGGATGCGGGTTTGCCGGCGGATGCCGACTTTTTCCTCGGCGGCGGCAATTCGCTGCTTGCGATGCGGTTGCTGGGCGAGATCGGGCGCCGCTTCGGGGCCGGTCTTCTCTATTCCGAGTTTCGGGCCCATCCGACGCCGAAGCGGCTTGCCGCCCTGGTGGAGGCGCGCGGTCCGACCCGGCCGGTGCGCGATCCGGCGGCCGTGCCTGTCGCGACCGACAGCGCGCCGCCGCTGCCGATCCAGGCGGCGAAGCTCAAGGTCATGGTGGAGCAGGGCGACGGCGGCGCCTGGAACCAGCCCTATGTTGCCGCCTTCGATGACGGGATCGACGCCGACCGCCTGCAGGCGGCACTCGAGCGTCTCGCCATCGAGCATTTCCCGCTCTCCGCCGTATGGGACGGCGACGCCGGGCTGTGGCGGCGGGGAAAGGGGTGGCCGGCGCATGTCCGCCGCGCCGTTCGCGACCAGGCGGAGGCGCAGGTGGCGATTGCCGAGGAATCCTGGCGGCCCTTCGACGTGACCCGCGAGCCGTTGTTTCGTGTTGTTCAGGTGGATCTCCCAGATGGCGCGTCCTGGCTTGCCTTCGTCTCGCACAACATCATGGTATCGGGGCAGGCGAACGACTATTTCACCGCGGTGATGGAGACGGCATCGGGCGACGCGGATATGGTTCGTCCGCGCGAGACCGATTTTCCGCATCTCGTTGCCTGGCGCGCCGGTTGGGAGCGGGATCGCAGGGCGGCCGCACGGCGGACCTGGATCGATCGCTGCGCGGCGGTCCGCGACTGGCCGGTCTATGAGGCGGCTGAGGTCAATCCGGTCGATCATCGCGTCGCGATCCTGCCCGAAGGCGCCGAGGCCGGGTTTGTCGAGGCCATGCGGGCGGCGGGCGTGACGGTGGCGGCCGGGCTTGCCCGCATCCTGCAGGACTTGCCGGAGGCGCGAGCCGGGCTGCTCGGCGTTCTTGTCGACGGGCGCGAGGCGGCCGGCTTCGGCGGCGTCTTCGCGCCGATGGCGGCAACCCTGCCGCTGGTGGTCGACGCCGGGCGCAGGGGAGACCTTGCCGCCATTCAGCACGGTCTCGACACGGCAATCGACGGTTATCCTTTCACGCTCAGCATGCTGGAAGAGGGGCTGCGGGAGAGCGGCCGGCTCACCGAACGGGAGCGGGCCGCCTTCGTGACGCTTTCGGTCGAACAGCCCATGGCCGTGCCGGTCATCGGCGGGCGACGCGGCCGCTGGCTTCGCGAGGTCAACGGCGCGCTGCGGCGGGAGGACACGAAGACCGTCTTCCCGCTCGCGCTCAATGTCGAAATCGATCCGCAAGGCTGGATCGTTGAGGTAACCTGTTCCACACAACTCCTGGGCGCATCGCGGGCCGAGGCCATTCTCGATGACGTGGTGGGCGCGCTGACCTCGGTGCAGGCCACCCGTCGCAGCGCCTGAGGATCGTCGAACACGAAAGAGGGGGAGCAAGCCATGTGGACTGCGACATACGAGCCTTTTGTGGTTTCGCTTGAGGACGCCGGCACCCGCATCCGGCCGGTCGCGGCCGAGGCCGCACAGCCCATGCTGAATTTCCCGGTCCTGCGGCCCCGTTACCTGCCGCCGGACACAAGGATGACCGAGGCGCTTTTGCGTGTCGAGGCGCCGCCGACGGAGGATGACGCCGTCGAGCGCGGTGCCCGCCCGCCCGACTGGACGAGCGCCAACACCTGTTCCTACCTGATGCGGTTTGCAGGGGCGAGGCGGCGCTTCCGCCTGAAGCAGTTTTTCTATGACTGGGCGCCGCCGGCCTGCGACCATCCGCCATTGTGGGCCGGCGCCGTCCGGCCCGTGCCCTCGGTTCCGCCCTATGTGACCTGGATCGGCACGGACTTCATGGAGCGGGCCGGGGCCACGTCGCGCATCAACCGGACCTCGGTGGAGATGTCGATCGCCGAGGGCGCCTATACGGACGAGGAGATCGCCGCGATCTTCAGCGGTCTCGAGCCGGTCGACGGGCAGGCCGCCCGCGTGCTGGAGTCCCAGTCCTTCGCGAAGCTGACCTATTGGTCGCGCCACGACCTGCCGGTCGTCAACGTGCCCTACGGTCTGTTCCGCTTCGGCCGCAGCGACGACGCCGAGCGAAGCGCCTGGGCGAGCGGTGCGCTCGAGACGCCTGGCATTCGCCAGCCCCGGCTCGATCCGGCATCGGGTTTCGCGCTCGACAGCACCGGCCTGTTCGGCGACGCGGAAACCCGCGAGGTGGAACTGATTTTCACCGCACCGCCTGGACGGGGCCGCGAGGTCCGCTTCATCCTGCAGGCCGGCGACAGGGGGCGCATCGCCTGGCCGCCCGTTGCTTCCTCCCACCCTGCCAATGGCGAGACGACAACCCTGAACGGGGCGGAGGCGCATATCCGCTTTATCGACGAGGCGGTCGGCCCCTGGGCCGCGGTCTTTGAGCGCGCCGGCACCCGCGCCCTCGTCATGACGTCGTCCGCGCATGGCCATGACAGGGCATGGTTCATGGATCTTCTCGCCAAGACAGATTGGAGCTGATGTGACGGAGGATCAGATCGCGCGCCCGGCCCGGCTGGACTGGCGGACCCGCATCCTCCTCTATGGCTACGGTTTTTTCGACGGGCTGATCCTGATCTATCCGGTCTATCTGCTGTATTTCCGCGATCAGGGCCTGAGCGAGACGGAAATCGCCACGCTGTTGATGCTGTGGCCGATTTCCTCGCTGCTGTTCGAATTGCCATCGGGCTATCTCGCCGACCGCTTCTCCAAGAAGACCATTCTCGTGGTCGGGCATGTCGCCTATCTCGGCTGTTTCGCCGTCTGGCATGTCCTGCCCACCTTCACCGGCTTCGGGATCGGACTTGCCCTTTGGGGCATGCGCGGGGCGCTTTCCTCCGGGGCCTTCCGCTCCTTCCTTTATGAGGAGATGGAGGCGCGCGGCACCCGCAACGCATTCGTCCAGGTGCTCGGGCAGATCAATGCGCTGAAATGGACGGCCATGCTGGTGGCCTATTCGGTCGGCCCGGCGCTGATGACCTTCGGCTTTACCCTGGTTCTCGCCCTGACGGCCACCGCAGCCGTCATCGCGCTCGCCGCGCTTCTTCTCGTGGAGCGCAAGGCATCGCCTGTTGCCGATGACGACACGGCAGGCTTCGGCGGGTTTTTCCGGGCCCTGAACAGCCATGTGCTGCGCGAGCCCTCCGTCTTGCGGGTGGTCCTTTTCGGCGGAGCGCTGCTCGGCACCGGGGCGGTCGATGAATATTGGCCGCTGCTCGGGACCGATCTCGGCGTTCCGGAAACGGCGCTCGGCCTGTTTCTCGGCGCCATCATGGGCGCGCAGGCGCTTGGCGATCTGCTGGCCCACCGCCTTGCCGCGCAGAGGCCTCTCTTCGTCGGCGCGGCGGTCGCCGGCGCGGGGGCCCTGCTTCTCTTCGGCGTCGCATTCGGAACCCTCTATGTGGCCCTGCCGGCGGTTGTCGTTTTCGCCATGCTCTATCAATGCGCGGTGACCGCGAATTCCGGTCTCTTGCACGACCGGGTCGAAGGGTCCGTTCGGGCAACCGCCGCATCGATCCTGGGGTTTGCCTCCAACATCATCTCCATCCTGCTGTTTTACGCGATCGGCCAGATCTCCGAGCGCGCCGGCGTGCCGCTCGCCATCGCCTGCGCCGGCGGGGTTTTCCTGATCATCGGCCTTGCCGGCATCCGTATGGAGCAGAAAGCCGGGCGCCTAGCGGGCGAGCGTGGCGGCAAGGACGCATAGACCGCCCAGAACCACGAGTTTGGCGGCGAGAAACGGCAGCACCGCGCGAATGATCGCGGGAAGCGTCATGCGATCCTTCATGACCCCGCTTGCCACGATCAGCAACAGGCCGAAGGGCGGGGTGATCAGGCCGATTTCCATGCACAGCAGGATCACCAGACAGGCCTGGAGCGGGGAAACGCCCGCCGTCGTCAGGACCGGCAGGACGAGCGGCACGAGGATCAGCGCCATGCTCACGCCGTCGACGAAGCAACCGAGAAGGATTGCGGCAAGGGCGCAGGCGAGAAGAAGGGCGAGCGGCGCCCCGGCGAGCACCTGCAGCATGTCGCGCACGCCTTGCGCGATGCCGAGAAAGACAAGAACCTGGGAAAAGATGCCGGCCGCGGCGATGACGAGAAGCAGGCCGGCTCCCTCGGTTGCGGCGCGTGTCGCCGCGCGCAAGATGGCCTGGCGGTCGAGTTCGCCCGATGCGCCGAGAAGCAGAACCGTGGTCAGGAGCCCGAGGGCGGCGGCTTCCGTCGGGGTGGCAATTCCAAAACCGATGCCGGCGACCATGACGGCAAAGATCGCCCCGGCGCGCAGCACGTGGGGGAGGAGCGGGGCCGGGGTGTCCGGTGGTGCATCGCTTTTACCGGGGATCGCGGGTTCGGTGAAGCGGATCACCGTCGCATGGGCAAGGGCGAGGCAGGCGCCCAGCGGCAGGATGGCGATCAGCATCGCGCCGACGTCGACCTGGGCGATGGAGGCAACGAGCACGGCGAGTGCCGACGGCGGAACGAAGATGGCGATGCCGCCGCTGGCGAGTGCGGCGCCGGTGAGCGGGCCGGGATCGGTGCGGCCCGCGTCCGTTGCCGGCTTCAGAGTGTTGAGGATGAGGGCGGCGGCGGCGAGAGAGGAGCCGGAGACGGCGGAGAGCAGCACGCCGCTGCCAAGTGCGACGAAGCCCTGGCGGTTTCCGGCCGCTCCGAGCCGGCCGCGGACGGCGTCGATGGCCCGGGCGCCGGCGCCGCTTTCGACCAGCAGATGGCCGATCATGAGAAAGAGCGGGATCGGCAGCAGCACGAAGCGCGATAGGCCTTCCACCAGCGAGCGCGACAGCAATGTCACGCCGACCGTGCCCGGAAAGACAAAAAGCGCGGCACCGAACACCACCGCCAGAAAGGCGAAGAACACCGGCACGCCGGCAAGGATCAGTCCGATCTGGCAGGCAAGGATCAGGGCGAGGGGAACGAGCCAATCCAAGGCCGGTCAGGCCCGGTTTCGGGCAAGGGCGGCGAGGCCGGCAACCCCGAACGCGAGTGCGGCTGCCGCCCAGACCGGAGCTTCCGGCACGTCGAGACCCTGGCGAAAATGGGCGTCCTCGTGCCAGGCGTCGCGCGCGAGGCCGGCATAGCGGAGGCTGAGCGCGAGGCAGAGCCCGGCGGTGAGCGCCGCGATCGCGCGGGTCCGCAGCGGAGATGCGCTGCCGCCCCATTGCAGCGCGATATGTCCGCCCGCCCGCGACAGGCCGGGCAGGGCGGCGAGCACCGAGGCGAGCAGCAGATATTCGATCCGCTCCAGTCCGATGACCACCGACAGTCCCAGATGGCGAAGCGCGAAATCGGCCAGGATCGCGGCAATGATCGCGAGCAGAAGGCCGGCGGAGAGAACGGTGGAGATGCGGACGAGCGATGTGAGCAGACGCATGCCTCTGCCTCACTCGCCGGCAAGTGCCCGCAGCCGCGCGACGATCTCGGGGCTTCGGGCGGCAAGATCGGCCCAATAGGCGGATTCCGCCCGCGCCACGAGATCGGCGCCGAGATCGATCGTGGCGATGCCGGCCTCGTCCTGTTTGTCGAGTTCCTGGCGGGTCGTCTCCGCCATCCGTTCGCTCGCCCGGGGCTCGAACTGCTGCACCGCGCGTTCGAGCGCCTGGCGATCCGCCTGCGCAAGGTCGTTCCAGATGCGCGCGTTCATCACGATGGCGATGGCCGTCTTGTAGAAGCCGGGCTCCACCCGGTGGCGCACGAAGGCATCCCAGCCGAAGGTGGTGACGTCCCACGCCGGCCAGCCGAACCCGTCGACGGCGCCGGCGCTCAGGGCCGCGTGGAGCTCGCCCGGCGGCAGGGTGAGGGTGGTCGCCCCGAGGCTTTCGTAGAAAGCGTCATAGACCGGGGTCACCCGCAGGCGAAGGCCGGAGAAATCGAGCGTTTCGACGGGATCGACCAGATAGGTAAAAAACGGAACGGTGTCGCCATAAACCCCCAGGAGCTTCAGTCCGGCCTTTTCGTGCACCTCCTCGAGGATCTCCCATGCGGGAGTGGCGCGCATCTCGTGATAGCGACCGGGCAGAAGCTGCAGGGCTTCTGCTTCCACCGCCAGGTCGCGATAGTAGTTGACCGGGAGAACGCCGATCTCGACCGCGCCAAGGGCGACCGCCCGGCCGAGCTCGAATGGCGGCACGGCCTCGGGCCCGCCGATCACCGTGATCCGGGGACCGGTCTCCCCGGCCGATGCATTGATCCCGGCCACCAGATCCTGGAACGGGGCGATGAAGGCGGATCCCGGCGGCAGGAAGGTCACGGCCTTGAGCGGGGAGGCCGTCTCGGCCCGGACCGCGCCCGGCAATGTGATCGACAGTGCGACCGTCACGGCACCTGAGAGGGCGACCGACAGAACAAATGGGGCGGCAAGGGCGAGGCTGCCGGTCGTCATGACCCGGACCCAGCCTCGGACGAGCGAACGCAGGGACATCGGGCAACCTCACAGGTGGGATCTCGCAGAAATTGTAGGATCCAGATAATACAATTCCTGACGCAGCGTCAAGAACTTGCAACCGGTCGGCGTCAGGCCGTTGCCGGGCGGCGCCGACGCCCCGCGGGACGACCGTCGCGAAGGGCCGTGCCGCCTGCCACGCCGCAGCCAGCTTGCGGGGCGCTGCCTGAGTCAGGTCTGGCGCCGGCCTGCGTCCGCGTTGTCCCGAATGCCCCTCGCGATCTCGACGGTCACGGTGACCGGGTGAACGGTTGCGTTCCTCCCCGATTTTGGCCCTCCAGATGTTGACCCTCCAGTTGCTGGAAGTGTTTGCGTGCCGCGACCTCGGCGGTTCGCCGCCGCCGTCCCGTCCAGCGGGTCTGCCTCGCCAAACGCGGAACTCAGACACCGAAGTCCCGTTTGCAATCCACAAGGTGCCACCAGGAGGGAACCATGAATTACGGTCGCTTTTTTGCAATGATCGCCACATCGACGGTGGTGATGTTCGGGCTGATGTATCTGAACACCTATCTCGTCGGCCACGCGTTCTGGTCTGAGACCCGCGCCTATATGGCACTGGTCATGGGGGCGACGATGGCGATCATCATGCTCGCCTACATGCTGTCGATGTATACGGACCGGCGTTTGAACATCGCGATCTTCACGGGGTCTGTGGTGGTCTTCGCTGTCGCGCTGTGGCTCGTCCGCAGCCAGATAACCGTCGGGGACCGCAGCTACATGAGCGCGATGATCCCGCATCACTCCATCGCGATCATGACCTCAAGCCGCGCCGATATCCGCGATGCGCGTGTTCGCACCCTGGCCGATGACATCATTTACGCCCAGGACAAGGAGATTGCCGAGATGCGGTATCTCATCGCGGATATCGACGCCAATGGCCGAAAGACCTTCGCAGGCGAGCGCGAACCGGCCTCGCTCGTCACTGCCGAGGAGGCGCTTGCCAGCGAGAGCGTATCGACGGTGGATCCGGAATTCCTGAGCGATGCGGAAATCGCCGCAGCCTTTCCCGACGGCAACATCGCCTGCCGCTTCACCTACACCGAGGACAGCCCTCCCGTGCTGGTCGTCGCGGAGAACACCGAGGGACCGGCCGCACTCGTCAAGATCAGCGGGGATCTCGTCCGTCTGTCCGGTGGCGACGCTGCCGGGACGAGCGGTGCCGGTTTCGAGGCCGGGCCGCTTGCCGCCACGCTCCGCCCGACCGGAGACGGAGGCCTGTTCGACTTGGTCGTAAGTGCGGGGTCGGAGTACCGGGCCGGGTTCCGGGGCCAGTATGTCTGCGCGGGCCAATAGGAGAGCACCATGACGAAGGACACACCCCAAACCGCACGGCTTTACCGGATGGTGATGCCGGATCACCTCTGCCCGTTCGGCCTGAAAACGAAGGACCTGCTGCAACGGCAGGGGTTCAAGGTGGAGGATCACCCGCTCACCACCCGCGATGAGACCGATGCCTTTCTGGAGGCGGAGGGCGTCGAGACGACGCCCCAGGTCTTCATCGGCGACGCGCGGATCGGCGGCTATGAGGAGTTGCGGGTGCACCTGGGGCTCGACCCGCCGCCGGAAGAGCAGAGCGATACGAGCTACCAGCCGGTCGTCGCGATCTTTTCCGTCGCGGCCCTGCTCGCGCTGGGCCTGTCGTTTCACCAGTATGGAACCGTGCTCAGCTTGCGGGCGGTCGAATGGTTCATCTCGCTGTCGATGACGATCCTGGCGGTGCAGAAGCTGCAGGATGTGGAGAGTTTCTCCACCATGTTCCTGAACTACGACCTGCTGGCGCGCCGCTTCGTTCCTTACGCAAAGGTCTATCCCTTCGGCGAGGCGCTTGCCGGCATCCTGATGACCGCGGGTGTGTTTGTCTGGATTTCCGCGCCGGTTGCCCTGGTCATTGGCACGGTGGGGGCGGTGAGTATCTTCAAGGCGGTCTATATCGACAGGCGCGAGCTCAAGTGCGCCTGCGCCGGCGGCAATACATCGGTGCCACTTGGGTTCGTCTCGCTGACGGAAAGCCTGATGATGATGGCGATGGGGCTGTGGATGCCGGTGCGGGCATTTCTGCTTTGAACCCGGCCTCCGGGCTTGACCTTCCCCCTGCTGGACGTCGCCAGGGTGCATGGAAGGGCGGCGCCTCCTTCCAGCAACAGGTTTCATGAGGAAATCCGCAGCCGTCGTCGTTTGGAGCAGGCATGACGGAGTACCGGAAAGACAGCATCACCCTGCCGGGTGCCGTGGCGATGGGAACGGGCGTGATGATCGGCGCCGGCATTCTCGCCCTCACCGGGCAGATGGCGGAACTGGCGGGGCCGCTGTTTCCGCTGTCCTTCCTCGCCGGCGCGTTCGTTACGGCCTTCAGCGCTTATAGCTACATCAAGGTGTCGAACGCCTTTCCGTCCGCCGGCGGCATCGCGATGATCCTCGTCAAGGCCTATGGGCCGACGACGGTCGCGGCCGGGGCCGCGCTGCTGATGGCGCTGTCGATGGTCATCAACGAAAGCCTGGTGGCGCGGACCTTCGCGTCCTACACGCTGCGGGGGTTCGGTGTGGAGCCCGGCGGCTGGCCGGCGGCCGCGCTCGGCGTCGCGGTGATCGTTTTCGCCTGGCTGGTCAATGTTTCGGGCAACCGCTCGGTCAGCATCTTCTCCGTGCTGATGGCGGTCCTGAAGGTCGGCGGCATCGCCCTGTTCGGCGTGGCGGCGCTCTGGGCCGGCGGTTTGAGCTTCGAGCCAGCGGGAGGGGACGCGGGGGCCGGCGGATTTCTCGCCTCGGTCGCGCTTGCGGTTCTGGCGTTCAAGGGGTTCACCACGATCACCAACAGCGGCGCGGAGATCACCCGGCCGCACCGCAACGTCGGGCGCGCGATCATCCTTTCCATCGCGATCTGCGTGGTGGTCTACCTGCTTGTCGCCCTTGCGGTCGGTGCAAGCCTGCCGCTGGAGCGCATCATTGCCGCCAAGGATTATGCGCTGGCCGAAGCGGCGGAACCGGCGCTCGGCCGGACCGGCTTTTATCTCACGGTCGCGCTGGCCGTCGTCGCCACGGCTTCCGGGCTCATCGCCAGCGTCTTCGCCGTATCGCGCATGCTGGCGATGCTCACCGACATGGAGCTGATCCCGCACCGCCACTTCAAGATGCCCGGCGGCGTCCAGGACCACACGCTGGTCTATACGGTCGTGATTGCCGGGCTGCTGACGGTCTTCTTCGACCTCAGCCGGATCGCGTCGCTCGGCGTGTTCTTCTATCTGGTGATGGACATGCTGGTTCACTGGGGCGTTTTCCGCAGCCTGCGCGAAGAGATCGGTGCGCGGGCGGAAATCCTGCTGACGGCGATCGCGCTCGATGTGCTCGTGCTGTCGGCCTTCGCCGCGCTGAAATGGCAGACGGATCCGGTGATCGTCGCGATTGCGGTCGGCGGCATGGCGGCGGTTTTCCTGTTCGTGGGAGTGTTCCTGCGGCTCCATCCGCCGTCCGGGGAGCATCACGGCCACCGGTAGACGTCGGGCGCTTGCGTCTCGCGATGGAGAGCGGGGCGAGCCTTGACCTTCCTGTGACTGGAGGGTGCAGCGTGGCCGTCAAATCAGCTAGGAGCCTGAAATGACGCAAGATGCCCATACCCACCATCACCACGGCGACCACGCCGATGGGAATTGCGGGCACACGCAGACGCACGCGGAATCGGGCGAGGGCAGCGTGACGGACCCGGTCTGCGGCATGTCGGTCACCCCCGGGCCGCAGGCCCGCTCGCGCGACTATGATAGCCAGACCTTTTACTTCTGTTCCCACGGCTGCCAGACCAAGTTCGACGCGGATCCGTATTTCTATGCCTCCGGCAATGCTGGAAAGGTAGAGAAGGCGGCCGCTCCGGGATCGCAATGGACCTGCCCGATGCATCCGGAGATTATCCGCGACGAACCCGGGTCCTGCCCGATCTGCGGCATGGCGCTGGAGCCGATGGTTCCCACCGACGAGCCGAGCGAGGAACTGACGGATTTCACGAGGCGGATGTGGATCAGCTCCGTTGCCGCCGTGCCGCTGGTGATCCTGACGATGGGCGAGACTTTCGGACTGCCCGTGCGCGACTGGATCGGCCATCAGTTCTCCGTCTATCTGGAATTCGTGCTTGCCACGCCCATCGTGCTGTGGGCGGCCCTGCCGTTCTTCCAGCGCGGGGTGAGCTCCATCGTCAACCGCTCGCCCAACATGTGGACGCTGATTTCGCTCGGCGTCGGCGCGGCCTATCTCTATTCGCTGGTCGCCACCTTCCTGCCCGGCGTGTTTCCGGACCAGTACCGGATGACCGGAGGGATGGTCGGCACCTATTTCGAGGCCGCGGTGGTGATCATCGCGCTGGTCTTTGTCGGCCAGGTCCTGGAGCTGCGCGCCCGCGAGCGCACCGGGGACGCGATCAAGGCGCTGATGGATCTGGCGCCCAAGACCGCCCGACGCATCCTGCCCGACGGGTCGGAATATGATGCCCCGCTGGAGAACATCGTCGCCGGCGATCTCTTGCGGGTGCGTCCTGGCGACAGCGTGCCGGTGGACGGGGAGGTCGTGGAGGGACGCTCCGCAATCGACGAGAGCATGATCACCGGCGAATCCGTCCCGATCGAGAAAACCGAGGGCGACCGGGTCACCGGTGGCACGATCAACAAGAACGGGACGCTTGCGATCCGCGCGACCGACGTCGGCGCCGACACCGTGTTGGCGCAGATCGTCGAGATGGTTGCCGGCGCGCGGCGCTCCAAGGCGCCGATCCAGGGTCTCGCCGACCGCGTTTCCGAAGTCTTCGTTCCCACCGTCGTTGTCATCGCCATCGTCTCCTTCGTGACCTGGCTTGTCGTCGGTCCGGATCCGGCCTTCGTCTTCGCGATTGCCGCCGCCGTTTCGGTGCTGATCATCGCCTGTCCCTGCGCGCTCGGACTGGCCACGCCGATCTCGATCACCACCGCGGCCGGTCGCGGCGCCCAGGCCGGCGTCCTGATCAAGGATGCGGAGGCGCTCGAACGCATGGCCCGCGTCGACACGCTCGTCGTCGACAAGACCGGGACGCTGACGGAGGGCAAGCCGAAGCTGACCGACGTGGTGGCGCTTGCTGGCTTTTCGCAAGAGGAGGTTCTCGCCAATGCGGCGGCGCTCGAGCGTGGCTCGGAGCACCCTCTGGCCGATGCGATCATCGAGGGCGCGCGTCACCGCGGCGTGCCGATGGCCAAGACATCCGACTTCGAGGCGGTGACCGGCAAGGGCGTCACCGGCCAGGTGGAGGAGCGCGAGGTGGCCCTCGGCAACGCCGCGCTGATGCAGGCGCTGGGGATCGACACGGCCGCAGCCGACGACCAGGCCGATGCGTTGCGCACGGAGGGAAAGACCGCGATGTATATCGCGCTGGACGGTCAACTGGCCGGACTGGTCGCGGTTGCCGATCCGATCAAGGAGACGACGGAGGCGGCGATCCGCGAGCTGCACCGTCAGGGCCTGCGTGTCATCATGGCGACCGGCGACAACCAGCGCACCGCCGAGGCTGTGGCCTCCCGGCTCGGCATCGACGAGGTGCGCGCTGGCGTCTTGCCGGAGGACAAGAAGACGCTGGTGGACGAATTGCGCGCGAAGGGCGCGCGCATTGCCATGGCCGGTGACGGTGTGAACGACGCGCCCGCCCTGGCGGCGGCGGATGTCGGGATCGCTATGGGAACCGGCGCGGATGTCGCCGTCGAAAGTGCCGGGCTGACGCTGCTCGGCGGCGATCTGTCGGGCATCGTGCGCGCCCGCGTTCTGGCGAAGGCAACGCTCAGGAACATCAAGCAGAACCTGTTCTTCGCCTTCATCTACAATGCCGCCGGCGTTCCGATCGCGGCCGGCGTGCTCTATCCCGTCTTCGGTCTGGTGCTGTCGCCGATGATCGCGGCCGCCGCCATGTCGCTCTCCTCCGTGTCGGTGATCACCAATGCGCTGCGGCTGCGGCGCCTGAAGCTGTGAGTGAGTCGCATCCGCCCGAGAGCGGTCTCCGCCGAAGCCGTTTCAGAGAGGAGGGGGCACACAGATGATCTCCGGCAAGGGCGGCCTTGTTGCCGGTGCGGCTGTTCTTGGCGGGACAGCCCTTGTCGTCGCGGGGTTGGGAGCGGGATGGTACGGCGATGCGGCGTCGGGCGAGGGGCGCGATCTGTCGCGCGGGGCGGCGATCTATGCCGAGGCTTGCACGTCCTGCCATGGGGCGAGCCTCCAAGGGCAGGGGGACTGGCAGACGCCGGGTCCGGACGGTCGGCTTCCCGCGCCGCCGCACGACGAGACCGGGCACACCTGGCATCATTCCGATCGTCTGCTTCTCGACATCATGCGACGGGGCACCGCGGCCGTTGTCGGCGGTGGATACGCAAGCGACATGCCGGGGTTCGGCGACGTTTACTCGGATGAGGAATTGCGGGACGTGCTCGCCTGGATCAAGACGCATTGGCCGGAGCGGGAGCGCGCCTTTCAGGCGGAGGCGTCGGCGCGCGATTCCGCCAGTTGATAGGCAGCGGCCGCCGGGAGCGATCCCGGCGGCCGTTTCTCCGTCTTGGCGTTTTCGAGCAGGTGACTATTCCGCCGGCGTCTTGGCCGGAGCCTCGTCGACGCTTACGTCCGCATCCTTGGCCGGTCGCTTGCCGTCAAGCGGGACGCGGGCGAAGGCGCGCATCACGAAGACGTAGAACACCGGAACGAAGAAGATCGCGAGCACCGTGCCGGAGATCATGCCGCCCATCACGCCGGTGCCGATGGCGTTCTGGCTGCCGGCACTGGCGCCGTTGGCGATTGCCAGCGGGGTGACGCCGAGAGTGAAGGCGAGCGAGGTCATCAGGATCGGCCGGAAGCGCAGATGCGCGGCCTCCACGGTCGCCTCGTACATGGTCTTGCCTTCCGCCATCAGGTCCTTGGCGAACTCGATGATCAGGATCGCGTTCTTGGCCGAAAGGCCGACAATGGCGATCAGGCCGACGGTGAAATAGACGTCGTTCGGCATGCCCCTGAGCGTCACCGCAGCCACCGAGCCGATGACGCCGAGCGGTACGACCAGCATGACCGCAAAGGGGATCGACCAGCTCTCGTAAAGCGCCGCGAGCAAAAGGAACACGAACAGGATGCTGAGGCCGATCAGGAAGGGCGCCTGAGAGCCCGACTGGATCTCCTGCAGCGACTGGCCGGTCCATTCGTAACCGAAACCGGCGGGCAGCGAGGCCGCGATCCGCTCCATCTCGGCGATCGCGTCGCCCGAGGAATAGCCGGGCGCTGCCTGACCGGAGATGCGGATCGAGGGATAGCCGTTGTAGCCGACGATCTGCGACGGGCCCTTCACCCAGTTCACCGTGGCAAAGGCCGACAGCGGAACCATGCCGCCATTGGTGTTGCGCACGGTCAGGTCCAGCAGGTCGTCCGTCTGCATCCGGGCGTCCTGATCGGCCTGTACGGTGACCCGCTGCATGCGGCCCGAGTTGGGGAAGTCGTTGACATAGCTCGAGCCGAGATGGGCCGAGACGGTGGCGTTGATGTCGGCGAAGGCGACGCCGAAGGCATTGGCCTTCTCGCGGTCGACCTCAAGGTCCACCTGCGCGGCATCCGGCAGGCCGTCGATGCGAAGGCCGGTCAGGACCGGATTCTCGCGCGCCGCCGCCATCAACTGGTCGCGGGCAGCGGCAAGCGCGTCGGTGCCGCGTCCGCCCCGGTCCTGGAGACGGAACGAAAAGCCGTTGGACGTGCCGAGCCCCTGGATCGCTGGCGGCGACAGGGCAAAGGAGATCGCGTCCTTCAATCCGAAGAGCTGGCCGTTCGCCCGCCCTGCGATCGCGCTTGCGGAATCCTCGGGACCGCGTTCCGCCCAGTCCTTCAGGGTCACGAAGGCGAGGCCGGCGTTCTGGCCGGTTCCCGAGAAGCTGAAGCCGAGAATGCCGACGATGCGCGACACCGCGCTTTCCTTGCCGAAAATCTCCTCGACCTGCTGGATCACCTCCAGCGTCCGGTTGGCGCTCGCCTCGGGCGGCGCCTGGATATTGACCAGCAGGTAGCCCTGGTCCTCGTTCGGCAGGAAGGACGACGGAAGGCGGGTGTAGGCCCAGCCGAGACCGACCAGCAGGGCCAGATAGATGACCATCATCCGCCCGGCGCGGCGTGACAGCCAGCCCACGGATGCGCTGTAGCCGCTTGTGGTGCGGGCAAAGCCCCGGTTGAACCAGCCGAAGAAGCCCTTCTTCTCGTGGTGTCCCTCGGGAATCGGTTTCAGCATGCTGGCGCAAAGCGCCGGCGTGAAGGAGAGCGCCAGGAAGCCGGAGAACAGGATCGACACGACCATGGTCAGGCTGAACTGCTGGTAGATGATGCCGACGGCGCCGGGGAAAAAGGCCATCGGCACGAAGACGGCGGTCAGCACCAGGGTGATGCCGATGATCGCGCCGGAAATTTGCGTCATCGCCTTGCGGGTGGCCGCGCGCGGGGAGAGGCCTTCCTCGGCCATGATGCGCTCGACGTTTTCGACCACGACGATGGCGTCGTCCACCAGAATGCCGATGGCGAGCACCATGGCAAACATCGTCAGCACGTTGATCGAGAACCCGGCGGCGAGCATCACCGCGCAGGTGCCGAGCAGGGCGACCGGAACCACCAGGGTCGGAATCACCGTGTAGCGGAAACTCTGCAGGAAGAGGAACATCACCACGAAGACAAGGGCGACCGCCTCGAGCAGCGTGTAGATCACCTTCTCGATCGACGCCTCGACAAAGGGCGAGGTGTCATAGGGGATCTCGTAGGCGATGCCGGGCGGGAAGAACTGCGCGAGTTCCTCCATCTTGGCGCGGACCGCTTCCGAGGTCGCCAGCGCGTTGCCGGTCGACGACAGCTGGACGCCGATGGCGGCGCTCGGCCGGCCGTTCAGCCGGGTGGAGAAATTGTAGCTCTCGCCGCCGATCTCGACCCTTGCGACATCCGAGAGCCGCACGGTGGAGCCGTCCGGATTGGCGCGCAGCACCACGGCGCCGAACTCCTCGGCCGAGGTCAGCTGCCCCTTGACCAGAACCGTGGCGGAGATCTGCTGGGTCACCGGATTGGGCTGGGCGCCGATACGTCCGGCGGCGACCTGCGCATTCTGGGACTGGATCGCCGCGATCACGTCGCTCGCCGTCAGATTGAGGCCGAGCATCTTGTCCGGATCCATCCAGACCCGCATCGAGCGCTGGGTGGCGAAGAGCTGGGCGCTGCCGACGCCGTCGACGCGGCGGATCTCGCCGACCACGTTCCGGCTGAGGTAGTCGCCGAGGTCGACCACGTCGAGGCTGCCGTCCGTCGAGGTGACGGAGACCACCATCAGGAAGCCGGCGCCGGCCTGTTCGATGCGGATGCCCTGCTGCGTCACCGTCCGCGGCAGGCGCGGCTCGACGCGGCGGATGCTGTTCTGCACGTCGACGGCCGCCTGCGAAATCTCCGTGCCGGGCGCGAAGGTGGCGGTGATCGAGATCCGCCCCGAGCTCTCGGAGGTGGATTCGAAATAGATCAGCCCCTCGACGCCGTTGAGCTCCTCCTCGATCGGCCGGGTGACGCTCAGATAGGCGTCTTCGGGCGACACGCCCGGATAGTTGGTCTGGATCGAGATCTGCGGCGGGGCGACGGTCGGATATTGGGCCACCGGCATGAAGGGGATCGCGATCACGCCGGCGAGCGTGATGAAAATCGCGATAACCCAGGCGAAGACCGGCCGGTCGATGAAAAAGGACGGCATGCGATCACATCCTGCTGGACCGGGGGCAGACATGGCGCCGATGCGCCGTCATCCGGTCCGTGTGTCATGGTGGAAGGGAGCTGCCGGGGAAACTGGCGCGGTCCCGTCCGGGGTTCACTTTGCGGCGAGATCCGCCGTTTCCGCCTCGGCCTTCCAGGGGGTCGGGGCCAGCGGCGCGCCGGGCCTCAGCTTCTGGAAGCCCTCGACGATTACCTTGTCGCCGGGCGCGAGGCCTTTCGAGATGATCCAGCGTGTTCCGACAACCCGCCCGGTTTCCACGGAACGCAGTTCCGCCTTGTCGTCGGCGCCGACCAGATAGATCTGCGCCTGTCCGCCGGCATTGCGCTGCACCGCCTGCTGAGGAACGGCGATCGCGTTCTTCTCCTCGCCCTGTTCGATCAGGACGCGCACATACATCCCCGGCAGAAGATCGCCGTCGGGGTTGGGGAACTGGCCGCGCAGGGTGATCTGCCCGGTGGTCGTATCGACCGTCGCTTCGGAAAACAGCAGCAGGCCGGGATGCGAATATTTCTGACCGTCGTCGAGAAGCAGGCGCACCGTCGCCTGACCGGACCGCGGTCCGTTCAGGGCGCCGACATCAAGCGCGCGGCGCAGGCGCAGCGTCTGGTTGGCCGACTGGGTGAAGTCCGCATAGACCGGATCGAGCTGCTGGATCGTCGCCAGCACCTCGCCGGAGGGGTCGACCAGGGCGCCCTCGGTGAGCAGCGCCCGGCCGATGCGGCCTGAAATCGGGGCGCGCACTTCGGAAAACTGCAGGTTCAGCTCGGCCGCGTCGAGACCGGCCCGCGCCAGCGCCACGTCGGCATCGGCCTGGGCAAGCTGCGCGGTGGCGCTTTCGAAGGCCTGTGCGCTGGTCACCTTGCGATTGCGCAGCTCTTCCTGCCGCTCCGCCTGCTGGCGGGCCTGAAGCTGTGTGGCCTCGGCGCGTTGCAGCGTCGCCTTGGCACTTGCCACCTGCACGCGGAAGGTGCGGGGGTCGATGCGATAGAGAACGTCTCCCTCCTTCACCACCGATCCTTGCTCGAAGACGCGTTCGACCAGGATGCCGGAGACGCGCGGGCGCACCTCGGCGATCCGCGTCGGTGCAATGCGACCCGGCAGCTCGTTGGTGATCGGGATGGTCTCGGCCGCGACTTCCACGAAGCTCACGGCGGTGGGCGGCATCGCCCTGGGAGCGCTCGAGGCGCTCTTGTCGGAGGCATCATTGCAACCGGCGAGAAAGGCTGCGCTGAGGAAAATGGCTGTCAGTTTCCGGTACATGTCGTCGACCTTTCGGGGGGAGAGGCAGGGGCCGGATCCTGATCCACCAGCCAGCCAATCTCCGCAATGAAACGGGCGCGCTCCTCGGGCGCCCAGGTGTGCAGACCGAGCCACTCCAGGGACATCAGTCCCTCAAGGGCGAGAAAGGCGAGCAGCGCGCCGCGCGGCTTGCGCGACGTCTCCTCCACCTCGGCAATGCGTTCGCGATAGGCCAGGGCAACGGGTTTGCGCAGGTCCGCGTCCTGGGCAAGCGACGCGAGAAGGCCGAGCGCAATGGCGCGATCCTCGTCGGTGAGCGAGTGGGAGGCGACGGAAATGCGCGCGCGGATCGCCGCATCCGCCTCTTCACCAAACTCTTTCGCCGCCTCGCTCTCACAAGTGCGATGGGCCGCCAGGCGCCGTTCGAGAACCGCTTTGATCAGGGCCTGTTTGGTCTTGTAGTCGTAGAGGACGCTCGCCTTGCTGATTCCGGCAGCGCAGGCGACCGCATCCAGCGTCAGCCGGGCGGCGCCGTCGCGCATCACAACCTGCTCGGCTGCATCGAGAACCGCATCGGGTTCGATGGTGCGTTTGCGTCCCATTGGTTTCCAGGAATTATTTCCGACCGGATGGTTATATATGCGGTTCCAAACCTCCGGCAATTCTTTTTTGCAGTGCAGCAGGATTGCAGCTAGCGGGCGTCCGGTGTGCGCGCCCTTGCTGTCGGCGGCAACCGTTCCAGTTTCACAAAGGGTTGTTTTTCCACGGATCGGAGTTTCAAAGGTGTGGTAACGCCTTTCGCGGACGCAAGCCGGGATATTGAGAGTGCGACAGATCGAAGGAAGACGAGACATGTGCGAGCGCATCGCGGCAACGGGAGAGACGCCATCATGAAGGCCGGGCCGCTTTCGACCCTGAACAGGCAGATCGGCGTGCATGTCAGCGCGCTGACGGCGACCAAGACGGCGGACGGCCTGATCGACCCGAAGCTTGTGCTTGCCTGGTTGATGAGTTCGCTCGGCGCGCCGGGCTTTCTGATCGGCCTGCTCGTTCCCATCCGCGAGGCAGGCTCGTTGCTCCCGCAGCTCCTCATTGCGAAGAGCGTTCAGCGCACGGCACGGAAAAAATACTGGTGGGCGGCGGGATCGGCCGTGCAGGGCCTGGCCGCCTTCGCGATCGCGGCGAGCGCGTTGCTGCTGACCGGCAGCGCCGCGGGCTGGGCCATTGTCGCCTCGCTCGCGCTCCTCGCGGTGGCGCGCTCCGCCTGCTCCGTCAGCTACAAGGACGTTCTGGCGCGCACCGTCGAGAAGGGGCAGCGCGGCCGTGTCTCCGGCCTCGCCGGCACGGCCTCGGCAATTGCCGTTTTCGCATTCGCGATCCTGTTGTCGACCGGACTGCTTCCGCGCGAGCCTCGGGTGATCGCGGGAGCCATCGCGCTTGCCGGGGGGCTTTGGGTGTTTGCTGCCGCCGTGTTCTGCCTGCTGGAGGAAACGCCGAATGGCGAGGACAAAGCGTCCGGCGACGCGCTGGCTGCCATGCTGCGGCCGTTGCGCGAGGACGGGGAACTGCGGACCTATATCGCCACGCGCGGGCTTTTGATCTCGACCGCGCTCGCCCCGCCGTTCCTGGTCATGCTGGGGAACGCCGGCGAGGCCGCATTCGGCAACCTCGGGCTGTTGATTCTGGCGTCCTCCATCGCCGCAATCGTGTCGTCCTATGTGTGGGGCGCGCTTTCCGACCGGTCGAGCCGGCAGACGCTGATGCTGGCGGGCTTGCTGTCGGGCCTGACCCTGGCGGCCGCGTCGCTGACCGCCTTTGCTTCCTCGTCCACGGTCGCAGGCCTGGCGGTCGCCGGCTTCGTCTTCCTGGCCCAGATCGCCTATCAGGGCGCGCGTGGCGGTCGAAAGACGCATCTCACGGACATGGATACCCGCGACCGCAAGTCGATCTATACCGCCTTGTCGAATTCGGTGATCGGGCTGCTCTTGCTCGCGGGCGGGGCGTTTGGCCTGCTCGCCGACTGGGCCGGACCGGAGACCGTCCTCGCCGTGCTCGCCGCCATGAGCCTGCTGTCGTGCGCCACCGCCTTCGGATTGTCGGAGGTCCAGCGCGACACGGACTGACGGGGCGCGCCGGCGCTTGGCGTCCTACGTCTTCGGGTCCTGGAAGCCCGCCTTTCGGTGGGCGGCCTCGACGCCGTTGAAAAAGACCTCCACGGCGTTTTCCGCGGCCGCGCCAAGATCGATGTCCGTCGTCACGTTGTACACGAAGCGGCGGATCGCGATGTAGAAGATGCCGCCGTGAAGGCCCCAGAGCAGCTCCAGTTCCTGATCGCTCGGCGGGCTTTTCGCGATGTCCTGGCCAAGATCGTGACGCAGCTCCAGCGCGGCCGGCAGGATCACCTTGTCGCGGATCAGGGACAGGTAGCGCTGGGTGAGGTCGTAGGATTTCAGGCCGGACGACACGAAAATGCGGACCCAGTCGTAATCGAACACCCGCTCCGCATACTCGCGATAGAACTGGGTCAGCCGGTCCTTCAGGGGGCGCTCGCGATTGACGATCAGCGTTTCCCAGGCCGGGTTCCAGCGGCGCAGGTAGATGTGCTCGTAGACCCGCTCGATCAGGGCGTCCTTGCTGTCGAAATGCTTGTAGATCACCGCATGAGAGATCCCCATCCGCTTCGCCAGTTCGCGGGTCTGGCCCTCGAACCCGCATTCGGCGAAAAACCGGACGGCTTCCTCGACAATCAGTTTTTCGCGATCTTGCGCGCGCATGTTCTTGCGGCGCGGTGCGGCGGGCGGGCGGTCGTCTTTGGCAGGCGGCATCGGTCTCTCTTGCGGTTGGCCGTGTTTTAGCAAGTCCACAGGAAGTGACCAAGTGGTCATTTTTTGCTTGATCCGCAAGCCGATGTGGGACTACAAAAGTGACCAGTTGGTTACTAATGCGGCCACAAGACCGCACCCGGGGGGATTTGCATGAAATCACCGGCTTTCGATTACATTCGGGCCAGGTCCGTTGCCCATGCGCTGGAGACCTATCGCTCGCTGGACGGCGAGGGGGTCTATCTCGCTGGCGGCCACAGCGTCGTGCCCTCGCTGACGCTGCGCCTGCAGGCGCCGGCGGCGCTGATCGATCTGTCCGGCATCGACGCGCTCACAGGGATCTCTCTCGACGACGGCTGGTTGCGCATCGGCGCGATGACCCGCCATGCCGAGGTCGCTGCCGACCCGATGATCCGCGACCATGCGCATCTCTTCCATCTGGCGGCCCCTCATGTCGCGCATCCCGCGATCCGCAACCGGGGCACCATCGGCGGCAGTCTCTCGCTCGCCGACCCGGCGTCGGAGTTTCCCGCCGTCGCGCTGGCGCTGCGTGCGGAGATGGAGGTCGCGGGCCATGACGGTGTCCGCCGGGTCAAGGCGGATGACTTCTTTCTCGATATCTACGAGACGGCGATGGATCCTGGCGAAATCCTCCAGGCCATTCTTGTCCCGCCGGTGCGGGCGGGGGACGTCGCGGTCTTCGATGAACTGGCACGCCGCCGGGGCGATTACGCGATGGTCGGCGCCGCGGTGCAGGCCATGGTCGACGCGGGGCGCGTCGCGGACATCAGCATTGCGTTCTTCTCCGTCGGCAACAAACCGACCCGCGCGGGCGCGGCGGAAAGCGCGTTGCGCGGCGCCCGGCTGGACGATGCCACCATCGCGGCGGCGCAGTCCGCGCTGGACGCGGACCTCGATCCGTCCGACGAGCCGCAGATGCCGGCCTCGGTGCGGCGACATCTGGCGCGTGTGCTGCTCGGGCGGCTTTTGGGACATCTGGGAACGACGGCATGACCATGGACATCGAACTCACCGTCAACGGCGAGCATGTGCGCGAGAGCGTCGAGCCGCGCATGAGCCTTGCGGATTTCCTGCGCGAGCGGCTGCAGCTGACCGGCACCCATCTGGGCTGTGAAATGGGCGCTTGCGGGGCCTGTCTCGTTCTGCTCGGCGGCAAGCCGGTGCACGCCTGCCTCGTTCTGGCGGTCCAGGCGGCGGGCGAGACGGTGGAGACCATCGAGGGCCTGAGCGAAAGCGGCGCGATTGCCGATCTCCAGGCAGCCTTTCACGACCGCAACGCGCTGCAATGCGGCTTCTGCACCACCGGCATGATGGTCAACGCCCACGCGTTGCTCGGCGACAATCCGGCACCCGAGCGCGCGGAGATCCGCGATGCGCTCTCGGGGAACTACTGCCGCTGCACCGGCTATGAGGCGATTGTCGATGCCATCGACGCGACGGCGCGCAAACGTGCAAGCGACGTGGAGGCGCCGGCATGACGCTGCAGGACACGAATACCGCAGCCGCGCGCGCGCCGCATATCGGTCAGGCGCACCGACGCCAGACCGCACGCCGCCACCTTGCCGGGCGGGGGCGGTTCGTCAGCGACATCGTGCTGCCGCGGATGCTTCATGCCGCCTTCGTGCGCTCGCCGATGGCACGCGGACGGATCGTCGAGATCGACACGCGCGACGCCGAGCAATCGCCGGGTGTCGTGCGCGTGTTCACGGCCCGCGATCTCAATCCGTCGTGCAAGCCCTGGACGGGCACGCTCGATCACTTCGCCTCGATGGTGAGTGCACCGCAGAACATCCTCGCCGAGGAGGAGGTGCTGTGGGCTGGTCATCCGGTCGCGATGGTGCTGGCGCGCACGCGTGCGGAGGCGGAAGACGCCTGCGAGCTGGTGATGCTCGACATCGAGGAGGGCGAGGCCTGCGTCGACGGTCACGCGGCGCTTTCCGGCGATGCTCCGCGCGCGGCTCCGGGTCTCGACAGCAACCTGTGTTTTCAAACGGTGCTGGAAACCATGGCGGTGGACGCCGCCTTCGCGGGTGCCGCTCATGTGGTCGAGGGCGATTTCACCTTCGGACGCCATACCGCCGTGACGCTCGAGCCGCGCTCGGTCGTCGCCGATTTCGATGCGGCGAGCGAGCAACTGACCGTTCATCATGGCACCCAGACGCCCTATCAGTTCCAGGACATCTATGCCCGCCACTTCGGGCTTTCCGAAAGCCGCGTCCGGGTGATCGCGCCCGATGTCGGCGGCTCCTTCGGCATGAAGCTGCATCTCTACAACGAGGAAATGGCGGCGGTTGCGGCGAGCCTGAAGCTTGGCCGGCCGGTGAAATTCGTGGCGGACCGGCTGGAAAGCTTCGTCTCCGACATCCATGCCCGCGACCACAAGGTCTCCGCCCGCATGGCGCTCGACGCGGAGGGCACCATCCTGGCGATGGAGGTCGACGACATGACGCAGATCGGCGCCTTTTCGACCTATCCCCGCACCAGTGTCGCGGAGGGCAATCAGGTCGTGCGCCTGATGGGCGCGCCCTACAGGATGCCCGACTATCGCGGGCGCCTGTCCGTCGTCTTCCAGAACAAGGTGCAGACCAGCCAGTACCGCGCCGTCGGTCACCCGATTGCCTGCGCGGTCACCGAGGCGCTGGTCGACAAGGCCGCCGCCAGGCTCGGCGTCGATCCCTTCGAGATCCGCGCCCGGAACGTGGTTCCGGACGATGCCTATCCGTTTGTCTCCGCGACTGGCTACAGCTTCGAGAAACTGTCGCATGAAGCTTGCCTCGCCAAGCTGCGCGACCTGATGGACTATGACGCGCTGCGCGCCGAGCAGGCCGCGCTTCGCGAGCGGGGCATTTATCGCGGCATCGGCATTGCCCCGTTCGTCGAGATCACCAATCCGGGTGCCGCCTTTTATGGCGTCGGCGGCGCGCGGATTTCCGCGCAGGACGGCGCGGTCGTGCGCCTGACGCCCTCCGGCGAGGTGCAATGCGCGATCTCTGTCACCGAGCAGGGGCAGGGGACGGAGACGATCATCTCCCAGATCGTGGCAGACCAGCTCGGTGTGGCGCCCGAGCAGGTGAAGGTCACGACCGGAGATACCGACACCACACCGAGCGGCGGCGCGACCTGGGCATGCCGGGGAGCGGGCATCGGCGGCGAGACGGCCCTGCGTGCCGGACGCAAGCTTCAGGGCCAGATCCTTGCGCTCGCCGGGCAGATCCTGCAAAGCGACCCGGCCGACCTGGCGCTGGCGGACGGCCATGTGGTCGATGCGCAAAGCGGAACCCGCCGCATGCCGCTTGCCGAGATCGGGCGGATTGCGACCTACCGTCCGGACACGCTGCCGGAGGCCGCGGACAACTCCCTGACGGCGGCGGAGCATTTCGCGCCCTCCGGCTATCCGTTCGATTTCACCAACGGCATCCAGGCGAGCCTTGTCGAGGTCGACGTCGAGACCGGCATCGTGCGTTTGCTCAAGCACTGGGTGGTGGAGGATTGCGGCCGGATCATCAATCCGCTGTTGGTCGACGAACAGATCCGCGGCGGTGTCGTGCAGGGGCTGGGTCCGGCTCTCTTCGAGGAATGTCTCTACGACGAGACCGGCCAGATGACCAATGCCTCGCTCGCCGACTATCTCGTGCCGATGGCCTGCGAGATGCCCGACATCGTGATCGGCCATGTGGAGACGCCGACCAACGACACGATTCTCGGCGCGAAAGGCGTCGGCGAGGCGGGAACGGCGGCAGCCGGTGTGGCCGCACTCAATGCCGTCAATGATGCGCTCAGCCCGTTCAAGGCCGAGATCCGCCAGACCCCGATGACGCCCTTGCGCATTCTCGCCGCGCTTGGCCACGTCTGATCATCCGTTTCAAGAAGGAACCCGAGATGGAGCTTGAGGGCACACAGGAATTGCAGGCCGATCCGCAAACCGTCTGGGCGGCGCTCTTCGACCGCGACGTGCTGGAACGCGCGATCCCGGGCTGCGAGACGCTGGAGCAGACGGCCGAGACGGAATTCGCGGCGACCGTGAAGCTCAAGGTCGGGCCGGTGTCGGCCCGGTTCAAGGGCGGCGTCGAACTCAGCGACATCGTTCCGCTCGTCTCCTGCACGCTGTCCGGCAAGGGGTCCGGCGGCATTGCCGGCTTCGCCAAGGGCGCGGCGCGGGTCACGCTCGAGGATCTGGGGGAAACGACGCGTCTCACCTACAGCGCGGATGCCGCGGTCGGCGGCAAGCTCGCCTCGCTCGGCAACCGACTGATCAAGTCGACGGCGCAAAAGCTCGCCGGGGAATTCTTCGCCAATTTCGAGGCGATCCTGGCGGAGCAGGCGGAACCGGCGCCGGTTCCCGAGCCGGCGGAGTGACGCGATAACGCCCCGGCGGGGCAACCGCCGGTGTTTTGTGACTGTGCAACGAAAAACCCGTGCAAGGCGCGGGACATACCTGGGAGGAACTCACATGAACCCGACACGCAGACATTTTCTGGCCGGCACATCCGCGCTTCTCGCCATGCCCTATCTCAACACCCGTTCGATCGCGGCGGAGACCATCAGCATCCAGATCGGCTCGAGCCATCCGACCAACAACATCTGGGTCTATGCGATGCAGACCGCATTGCAGCCGGCGCTCGACAAGCTCCTGGCGGATGCCGGCGGCAACTATGTCGTCAACTGGGGCGAGAACTACGGCGGCACGCTGTACAAGTTCAAGGACACGCGCGCGGCCGTGCGCGACGGCATCGTCGATATCGGCATGGTTGGCACCGTCTGGGAGGGATCGTCCATGCCCTTGCAGAACGTGACCTATTTCACGCCCTTCGCCAATTCCGACCACAACGTCGTCATCGACGTCTTCGACCGGTTGACCGAGGAACTGCCGGAGCTCAAGGCCGGATGGACCGACCAGAACATGGTGCATCTGTCGTCGCTGGTGACCGACAACTACGATGTCTACGCCAATTTCGACATCAATTCGGTCGACGACATCAAGAACCGTCGGCTGAACGCGCCGGGCACCTCGGCCAACTGGCTGGCCGGCACTGGCGCCACGCCTGTCGACGGGGCGCTGACCACTTACTACACGGACATCCAGACCGGCGTTTCGGAAGGAACGCTGTCCTTTGCCAGCGGCATCCAGCCGACGCGGGTCTATGAGGTCGCGCCGAAGCTCGCGCGGGTCGGTTTCGGCTCGATGTATTTCGGCGGCATCGCGGTCAACAAGACCTTCTTCGATGCGCTTCCGGCCGAGGTGCAGACGGCGCTTCGCGAGGCCGGCCGCATCACGTCGCGCAGCCACGGCGACTATGTAACCGAGCGGGCGACCAGCGCGATGAAGGAGATGGTCGCGGCCGGTCTCCAGGTCAATGAGATGGCGCAGGCCGAGCGCGAACGCTGGGCGGCAACCTTGCCGAATGTCGCCAAGCCCTGGCTCGACGCCAACGGCCCGGCTGCGGCGAAGGTGCTGAAGGCCTATTTCGCGGCGCTCAAGGAGCGTGGCATCACGCCGGCCCGCGACTGGGCGGCGGAAGCCTGAGCCACCGGTACATTTGTGTCCAATAGCGCGACGACGGGGTGAAACATGCAGCAGGGCAAGTCTATGTCATCTGACCGAGGCTGGGCGTGGCGGTCCCTGCAGGGCGTGCTGAACGCCGTCGCCGCGGTGGGGACGCTCTGGATTGTCGCGATCATGCTGTTGATCGTGGCCGACGTCGTCGGCCGCAATTTCTTCGCGATGCCGATCATCGGTGTCGCGGAAATCGCGGCCCGCTCCGTGGTCGCGATTGTCTTCCTGATGCTCCCGGCGGCCGCGCTCAACGGCACGCTGATCCGCGCCGATTTTCTGCAGCGCGGTCTCAACCGGCTCGCACCGAAGTCCGTCGTGACGCTTGAGGTGCTGTTCGGGCTGACCGGCGCCGTCCTGTTTGCGCTCGTCGCGCTCGCGTCCTGGCCCGACACCCTACGGGCCTGGACCAGCGACGAGTTCTTCGGCGTTCGCGGCGTGTGGACCCTCCCGACGCTGCCGTTCCGGTTGATCGTCGTCGGCGGCTCCGCCGCAACGGCGCTTGCATTCCTCGTCGAGGCCCTCGGCAGGCTGACGACCCTTCCACCCGACAGGGCGCTTTGACATGAGCAATATTTCAATCGGACTGATGCTGATCGGCGTCCTGTTCGTGCTTGTCGTTATGGGCATGCGCATCGCCGTCGCGCTTCTTGCCGTCGGCTTTGCCGGCGTGTGGATCATTCGCGGCAATTTCGATCTGGCGATGAAACTCATGTCGATCGCCGCCTACAATGGCGTTGCCAACTATCTGTTCGCGACCATTCCGCTGTTCGTGCTGATGGGCCATCTCGTCAGCATCTCCAATGTCGGCAAGGACACGTTCGACGTGGCCGAAACGCTGTTGCGCAAGCTGCTCGGCGGACTGGGGATCGCCACCGTCACGGCCAACACCGTGTTTGCCGCGGTCACGGGCGTGTCCATCGCGTCTGCCGCCGTTTTCACCAAGGTGGCAGTGCCGGAAATGACGCGCCACGGCTACCGGCCGTCGTTCTCCGCTGGCACCGTTGCCGGCAGTTCGGTCCTTGGCATGCTGGTGCCGCCAAGTCTGCTCTTGATCATCTACGGCGTGCTCGCCGAACAGTCGATCGGGCGCATGTTCATCGCCGGGCTGGTGCCGGGCGCGCTTCTTGCCGGCGGCTTCGTGGTGATGATCCTGATGCTGGCGAAATTCGCGCCGGGCTTCGTCTTCACCCGCGAGCACCTGGAACAAAAAAGCCGCCGGACGGAAGACGCGCCGAAACTGTCCGGCCGGGAGATCCTTCTCAAGTCGTTGCCGATCGTCATCCTCGTCGCCTTTGTGCTCGGCGGGCTCTACTCGGGCTTCTTCACCCCGACCGAGGCCGGGGGTGTCGGCGCCTTCGCCGCGCTGGTGATCGCGGTCCTGCGCCGGAGCCTGAACCTGCGGCGGACCTGGAGCGTGCTCACGCAGACCGGGTCGATTTCCGTCGGCATCCTGGTGCTTCTTGTCGCCGCCGGCTTCTACAGCCAGATGCTGGCCGTTGCCGGCATCCCCAATGCGATCGGGTCCTTCGTCCAGAACAGCGGGTTCGGGGCGACGGGCTTCCTGGTGGTCTATGTCCTGCTGGTGCTGCTGCTCGGCATGATCCTCGACAGCAGTTCCATCCTGCTGATCGTCGTGCCGATCGCAGCCCCCATCGCCCAGGGGCTCGGCTTCGATCTCGTGCACTTCGGCATCATCACCGTGATCGCGGTGGAGGTCGGCCTGCTGACGCCTCCGTTCGGGATCTCGATCTTCACCGTGCATTCCACGCTGGGAGACCGTCGCACCTCGCTGGAATCGATCTTTGCCGGTGCGCTGCCCTTCGTCGGGGTGATGCTCGGCGTGCTGGTGCTGATCGCCCTCTTTCCGCAACTGGTGATCGGATAGCGAGCGCGGGCGGCGCTTACCGGGCGATCGTGACGGCGACATGGACGAGCGTCGCCATGCCGAAGGCGAGGAACACCAGCGCGGAGCTTGCGGCAATCAGCCGGCGCCGCACCCGCATGATGTGCTGGAGGCCGGGCAGCGCGAAAGCTTCGGAGACCGCGCCGTGAACAATCACGGAGTTCACGAAGAACAGCAGGACCACGAGCACATAGTCCGGCGGGGTCATTGACGCGAGCGGCAGGGTGGTCGCAAACACCGAGCCGAAAAAGACGGCCGATTTCGGATTGGCGATGTTGACGAGGAAGCCGCTCGGAAACGCCTGCCAGCGATCGGCGGGCACGGCGTCCGGCCGGGGGGCATCGCCTGGCTCGCCTGCGCCGGCGGCCATGCCGAACAAGATCCTTGCACCCAGATAGATCAAAAACAGGCTGCCCAGGACATTCAGCAGCAGGAAGGAGCGCTCGCTCGTGGCTTCTCCGGCGAAATAGATCGCCGCGCAGGCGCCGGAGGAAAACACCAGCCCCGCCGTGGCGATGCCGACGACGGCGGACATCCGGGTTGCCGGGCTTCCTTGCGACAGTGTGAGCAGCAGGAACTGGTTGGGTCCGGGGACGAGCATTGCGACGGCCTGAATGGCGAGGGCGGTCGCAAGTTCGACTGAGGGAACCATTCAAAGGACCTTCAGCAAGGCGCCGCGTTCTGCGTCGAAGGTGGCGAATTCGGTGGCCTTTTGCGCTTCGTGGCGTTTCATCGACGCGAAAAGCGAGATCGTCTCCTGCGGCAGCGCGGCGCGGGCAAGCCGGCTTTCCTCGAAGTCCGCGATGCTGTTGGCGAAGACGAAGTCGAGCGGCCGGGGCGCGGGGATCTCGTCGCCTTCGGAGGCCATGCTCATGCCGGCAAGGATCATCAGGATCGCGAGATAGGGATTGGCGTCCGCCGTCGGCGTGCGCAGTTCCACGCGCGGCGTGCCGTCTTCCTCCAGACGGCGCAGGGCGGAGAAACGGCCGCCGTCGCTGATGTCGTTCATGCCGGAGCGAAAGGAGGCGATGTGCCGCGCATAGCGGCTGTTGCAGGTCGGGCTGATCGCGAGGAGCGCCTCGTCGAGCACGCGCACCATCCCGCTCGCGATCCGCTTTGACCCTGTCGCCGCGTCTGCCCCGTCAGAGCGTGCGGACACATGAAGGTGCAGGTTGCTCGGCGAGCGGTTCTGGTCCTCAACGGCGATAAAGGTGCAGCGAAGGCCGTGCGACGCGGCGACCGTGCGGCAGATCAGGCGCGCGAGGAAGATCCGGTCGGCCTGCTCCAGAGGGTCGCTGTGGTCGAGGGCGATTTCATACTGGTCGCGCTCGTTTTCCTGGGAGACGTCGCGCCAGCCGAGCCCGGCGTGATCGAGTGCTTTCAGCATCTCCCTCAGGCAGTGCTGCCGAATGCCGATCCCGCCGAAGGCATAGGCCTGGCCGTCGGGGGCCAGATGTGCCCGGTTGGCGCCGTCGATGAGATAGAATTCAAGCTCAGCTCCAATCCGCACGCCACGAAGGTCGCTCGTGCGGTTGAGAAAGCTCCGGAGATGCATGCGAAAGTCGAGAGGATGCGGATCACCGCGCGGGTCGGTAACCGCACCGATGGCGATTTCCGAGGCGCCGAGCACGCCGGCCGTGCCCCCCTCCAGCGGCCGCGCATCCTGTTCCGTGACCGCGACTTTGATATCGGCAGCGCCAAACGGTTTCGCCAGGACCGGGAAGAGGACCGGGTGGCCGTAGACGTCCTTTGAAAAGACGCCTGACGAGAAACCCACCCTCTGCATCTCGTCAAGACCCCGGTTGAGCAGCTTGCCGCGGGCAATGCCGTGGGCATCGGGAAACAGAACGAGGGTTCGCCGTGCGTCCGTCATATCGGGTCAGGCCTTATCCTGTCGGCCGTCAACCGGCGGTAGATCTCTTGCGCCCGTGTCACCATCTCGCGGTGGGCCGGGTCGACCCGCACCGGGGTTTCTGCCGCAGGCGGCAGAATCCTGCGGCTTTTCTCCAGGGTCTCATGCCATTTCGCCTGGGACAGTTCCTCGTGAGGCGCCCAATCCCGGATGCGACCGTCTTCCCACGTCAACATGTCGGTAGAATAGCGGATATCGCTCCACACGCAAAGCTTGTATGCGATTGCATGCGGGTCGGCGCGAAATTCCTCCCCGTCGAGGGCGATTGCAGCGCCTTGCAGGGCGTGGACGCGGTTCCATATCCGTTCCAGCGCCGTGAAGCCGAACTCGTCCTCGGTGAAGTCCGGCTTGATGCGGATGAGAGAGGCATAGACCTTGAGCGGGTCGCGGGTCAGGAAGATGTTCCGGGCGGTCGCCAGCAATGCGTCGGTGACATAGGGCTCGGCCTGAAACGCCAGATCCTTGATGAAAACCGGTCCACGCCGGCCGGCCTCTTCCAGCCGGGCGTTGACTGCATCCGCCTCGACGGGATCCTGTGCCGGGACGGCCGGATCGCCATAGCGCCGCGAGCGGCGCTTGGAGCTGAAATAGTAGGTGTCGGTGAAGGGCTCGTGCAGGACGTCGAGGCCATCGGCATTCTTCATCACCCGTTCCAGTGCCGTGGAGATCGAGCGGGGGGTGGCCCACAGGAAGATGCGCGCGTCCGTCTCGCGCTTGTCCCCGGCAAGGGGGCGCGTCTCAATCCGAAAAGCAGAAGACGTCATCGTAGGTTTCCCTTCGCCAGACGAGGGTCCCGTCGCGGCCGTCGCGCATGGCGACCGCAGCGCGCAACTGGTTGAAATTGGTGGAGCGTGAAACCGTGTAGGCACCGGCATCGGAGAGGACGACGAGATCCCCGGCCGCAAGCGAGGCCGGCACCCTTGCGTGGTCCATCACGATGTCGCCTTCGAAGCAGAGCGGCCCGCCGATGGTGCAGTCGGGATCGCCGTCCCTGACCGGCAATTCCTCGCCGGCGCGAAAGAAGCGCAGCCGACGGCGCTCGCCGAAGGCCGCCGTGGGGAGGATGTTCAGGCCGGCGTCGATCACCACCCATCGTTTCTCCGGCAAGACCTTCAAGCCGGCAACGCGGGCAACGAGCACCATGCCGGCCGACATCAGGTAGCGGCCGGGCTCGCAGCCGATGCAAAGGTCGTCCAGGCCGTGTTCGTGAAGACGCCGGGCAAGCCCCTGGGTGAAGGCGGCCATGTCGAAGGTCTCGTCGGGGGCGTCTTCGAGACGTTCGCCCATCGTGGCCTTGAGCGCGCTCCACCAGCCGCGCTTGCTGCGCTGCATGCCGGGAACGCCGAACCCGCCGCCGACATTGAGTTCGCGGATTTGCGTGCCGGATGCGCGCAAGCCGGCCACGAAGCCGAGCACCGGGTCCAGTGCCGCAAGAAAGAGCGTCGCGTCGGTGATCTGGGAGTTCAGATGCGCGTGCACGGTCTCGAAGGAAAAGCCGGAGGCGGATATCCGCTCGGCCATGTGCCCGGCCAGACCGTCGTCGAGCGGCCAGCCGAATTTCGCCGACCGCTGTTTCGCGGCATGCGCCTGGACGAAGCTCCGGTCGTGTGCCGCGAAGACGGGCAGGCCCGGATTGACCCGAAGTCCGAGGCGTGCCGTCGTGATCCGTCCGCTCGAACGCAGGGCCTCAAGCGTTTCGAGCTCTTCCGCCAGGTCGATGTTGATGGTGATGCCGTCGCGGGCGGCCCGCTCGAGTTCCCCGGCGCGTTTCAGCGGACCGTTGAAGACGATGTCGCGGGCGGCGCACAGACGTAGGGCGTGCTCCATCTCGAAGCCGGAGACCACATCCGCGCCCATGCCGAGCGCATGGGCGGAGCGGCAGAGCGCGGGCATATAGTTGGTCTTGTAGGAGAGATAGGCCTTCGGGTGCGCGAAGGCGGATTGCCATGTCTTCAGGAAGGCGGAAACGCTCGCGCGAAAATAGGCGTCGTCATAGACGAACAGCGGCGTTCCGTGGCGCTCGGCCAGCGCCTCAATCTCCTCCGCGCCAAGGTCGGTGAACGGTTCGGGAGACGTCAGCGCGAGCATGGTCTGGCGTCCCGCGCTGTCATTCGGCGGCCACGGAATTCGCCGGCGAGGCGTCGGCCGTCGCGAATTCCTCGAACTCCTGCCCGTAGCGCCGGTCGGCCCAGGGGTTGATGGAGATCACCCAGATGTCGCGATACCCGCCGTCTGAGGAGGCGGCGCGAATGTCGCGGGCGCCGTGAACCATGTCCTCGTCGCGCATGATCAGACATTGCCCCGGCTCCAGCACCTGCTCGAAGAAGGGTTCGGTCTTGCCGATCTGGTAGAGGGTGGATTCTCCTCCGGTGACGTTGGAACGTGCCCAGACCGTCACGCTGGTGATGTGGTGACCGTCGCGATGCGGGCCTTCCGGGATGGTCTTGCCCTGAAACACCTCGTCAACGCGGGTGCGCCACTGGTGGAGATTGACCTGGAACACCGCACGCGTGTCGAAGCGCAGCGCCTCTGCAATCGTCGCGAACTGCGGGGTCGGGTCGACGCCCGCGATCGGTTCGAACGCCCGGCGCACGCCGCCGACCTTCTGGTTGTAGGCTTTGGCCTGGATGAAGGGGCGGTGGGTCAGGACGCGACAGGCCCAGCGGTCGTGTTCGTGAAACAGGATGTACTGGGAGAACTGGCGCCAGCGCTCCTTGTAGTAGGGATCCTCCGGCAGCCGGTCGAAATTGGCGCGGGCCTCCTGGGAAAGCGGCGGCATTTCCAGGATCCGGTAGCCGAGCGGCCCGAGATGAAATCCGATGTGATCCATGATCGCGCATCCTTTGCCATTGGGCTGGTTGTGCGATCCTACAATTTACACTCAGGATTGCAATTGTCCGTTGTAGCAATCGTGCCTTTTGAACCGCCCGACGGTGGCGGCGAGGGCCAATCCCGGACCGCTCATCGCGCCACTGATCCGGTTTCCGTTCCGTGTGCGTAGAGGTTCGGGCGCGGCACGCGCGCATCTTTCCTCTATTTTGCAAGGAGATACCATGCCCGAGGGGCATACGATCCACCGCGCGGCGCGCGACCACCGGCGCATCCTTGCTGGGCGGTCCTTGCGGGTTTCCTCGCCGCAGGGACGGTTCGCCGCCGGCGCGGACCATCTCGACGGGCGCGTCTGTCTCGACGTCGAGGCCTATGGCAAGCATCTGGTCTACCGGTTCGACGGGGAGAGCTATCTGCATGTCCACCTCGGGCTCTTCGGGCGGATCAAAAAGCGCAAGCTCCCCGCGCCCGAACCGGTCGGCGCGGTGCGCGTGAGACTTGAGGGCGACACGCATCTGGTCGACATCAACGGGCCGGCGATCTGCGAGACCCTCGACGGCAACGGCTTTCAGGCCCTCACGGGCCGCATTGGTCCGGATGTGCTGCGCGACGATGCCGATCCCGAACGCGCCTTTCACCGGATTTCGCGCAGCCGGACCAGCATCGGCCGGCTGATCATGAACCAGGCGGTGATGGCCGGGATCGGCAACATCTATCGCACCGAAATCCTCTGGCGGCAGGGGATCCACCCCGACCGGCCCGGACGCGAGATTTCGCGCGCGGAGTTCGACGCGATCTGGACCGACGCGGTGCATCTGCTCCAGATCGGCGTCCGCAAGAATGCGATTGTCACCGTCGACAATGCGCCGCCGGGCCGCAGCCGCTACCGCGAGCGGGTCAATATCTTCAACAAGGATCGCTGCCCCAAATGCGACGGGGCGATTGTCCGCATGGAGATCGACACGCGGCGGGCCTTTGCCTGCGAGGTCTGCCAGCCGGCGTGCTGAGGCGCGGTGCCGCCGTTCCAAGGCTCGACATTCGCGCCCGGACGCGCGACCGTACCCTCCTCGATTGCGAAACCATGCGAAGGGGGAGGCGCTGGTGGAGATCCTGACGAATGCGGGGCGGGGCCGCGAGGATGCGATTGCCGGGCTGGAGGACGTGCCCGCACCGAGCGTCGATGTCGACGCGGTGCTTTCGCTTCTCGGCCAGTGCCCGGCGGCTGAACCCACGCCCCTGCGCGAGGCGACCGGTCTCGCCCGTAGCGCGGGTGTACAGAGCCTTCACGTCAAGGACGAGCGGACGCGTATGGGGCTTGGCAGCTTCAAGGCGCTGGGCGCGGCCTATGTGGTTGCCCGCGAGGCCATGGAGACCGGCAGCGACGAGCCGGCACGGGCGCTTGAGGGCGTGACCTATGTCACCGCAAGCGCCGGCAATCACGGCCTGTCGGTCGCCGCCGGCGCCAGGATCTTCGGCGCGCGGGCCGCGGTCTATATCGCCGAGACGGTGCCGGAAGGGTTTGCCGACCGCTTGCGTGCCAAGGGCGCGGAGGTGATGCGCGCGGGCGCGGATTACGAGGCGAGCATGGCAGCCGCACAGGCGGCGGCGGAGGCCAACGGCTGGCGGTTGCTGTCCGACAGTTCCTGGTCCGGCTACATGGTGCGTCCGTGGCGCTTGATGGAAGGCTATCTGGCGTTGATGGAAGAAGTCTTCGCGCAGATGCCGGCCCCTCCGACCCATGTCTTCCTGCAGGCCGGTGTCGGCGGGCTCGCGGCCGCCGCTGCCGCGCTTGCCCGCAGCGTCTGGCGCGACGGGCCGGCGATTGTCGTCGTCGAACCGTCGCAGGCCGCCGCCCTTCAGGGATCCATTCGCGCCGGAGCGGCAGTGCAGGCACGCGGTGGCGTGTCCTCAATGGGGCGGCTCGATTGCAAGATGCCCTCGCTGATCGCGCTGAAGGGGCTGTCGCGCGATGCGGATGTCTTCGTCACCATCGACGACGGCGATGTCGAAGCCGTCCTACCGCGCCTCGCCGATGCGGGGCTGGCGACGACGCCGTCCGGCGCCGCCGGACTGGCGGTTCCGCTTACGGCAAGCGCGGCGCAGAAATCGGCGCTCGGCCTTGGTCCGCAAAGCCGGATCCTTGCCATTCTCAGCGAGGAGGCCGAGGCATGAGCGCGGGTACGCGCGGCTTTCCCTTGCAGGAATACCGCACTCGCGTCGCGCGGGCGCAGACGGCGATGGCCGCTGCCGGACTGGATGCGCTGCTTCTCACCAGCGAACCGGACGTGCGCTATTTCTCAGGTTTTCTGACGCGCTTCTGGGAAAGCCCGACGCGGCCCTGGTTCCTGGTGGTCCCGGCAAGCGGCGATCCGGTTGCCGTGATCCCCTCCATCGGCGCCAGCCTGATGGCGCAAACCTGGATCCAGGATATCCGAAGCTGGCGTTCGCCCGACCTGGAGGACGACGGCGTCTCGCTGCTGGCCGACACCCTGCGCGAGGTGGCGGGGGAAAGGGCGCGGATCGGACTGCCGATGGGGGCGGAGACCTCGCTGCGTATGCCTTTGGCCGACTTCAAGCGGCTGGAAGCGGCGCTCTCGCCGGTCGCGCTTGTCGGCGACGCCGGCATCCTGCGCGCGCTTCGCATCGTCAAGTCGCCGGCGGAGATCGCAAAGATCGAGACTGCCTGCCGGATCGCGGACCGCGCCTTTGCCCGGGTCGGAGAGATCGCCGGTGCGGGCGCGCGGCTCGACGAGGTGGCGCGGCGTTTCCAGATGCTCTGTCTGGAAGAGGGGGCCGACTGGGTGCCCTATCTTGCCTGCCCCTGCGGGCCGGACGGATATTTCGACGTGATCTCGCCGGCCGACGGCCACGTCTTCGCGCCGGGCGATGTGCTGATGCTCGACACCGGCCTGGTGCACGACGGCTATTTCTGCGATTTCGACCGCAACTTCTCCATCAGCGCGCCGTCTCGCGACGTGCGCGCCGCGCATCGTCGGCTTCTCGAGGCCGTCGATGCCGCGATGGAGATCGCCCGTCCGGGTGTGAGCGCTGCGGATCTCTTCCACGCGATGGACGCGATCGTCACCGGCGGGCAGGGCGGCAGCGACACCGGGCGGCTCGGCCATGGTCTCGGGACCCAGCTCACCGAATGGCCCTCGCTGATCCCGCAGGATCGCACGCGGATCGAGGCCGGCATGGTGCTGACGCTGGAACCCGGCATCGAGGTCTCGCCGGGACGCATCCTCGTCCATGAGGAAAACATCGTGATCGAGGCCGACGGCGCACGGTTTCTGTCCACCCGCGCCGATCCGGAGATTCTCTGCCTGGAGAGATCGGCGTGACCGTGTTTTCCTTCGAGCTAGAGACGCCCGATCCGGTGCGGCTGGGGCTGATCATCCTTCAGGCCGACGAGACCATCGAGCGCGATTTCCGGCGGCTCCTGCCCGTGGAGACTGCATGCCACGTCTCGCGGGTGCCGAGTGGACTTGAGGTGACGCAGGAGACGCTGCTTGCCATGCGGGCGCATCTGCCGAGCGCGGCGCGTCTCTTCCCCGACGCGCTTCGCTTCGACGCGATCGGCTACGCCTGCACCTCCGGCGCCTCGGTGATCGGCAGCGCGCGTGTCGCCGAACTGGTGCGTGAGGGCGCGCAGGCGGAGGCGATCACCGATCCGGTGCAGGCGCTGATCGCCGCCTGCCGGGCCTGCGGCGTCACGCGGCTCGCCCTGCTGTCTCCCTACGTCGAGGACGTCTCCGACATGTTGCGTCAACGGCTTGCGGAGGGCGGGGTTGAGACGCCCGTCTTCGGCTCCTTCAACGTGGCGGAAGAGGCCAAGGTCGCGCGCATCGCGCCGGCCTCGGTGATCGATGCGGCCACCCTGCTTGGCGCCGATCCGTCGGTGGAGGCGGTGTTCCTGTCCTGCACCAACCTGCGCACGCTCGGTCTGCTGGAAGAGGTGGAGACGCGGATCGCAAAGCCGGTCTTCTCCAGCAATCTGGTGCTGGCCTGGCACTTGTGCCGGCTTTCCGGCGCACGGATGGTGCCGGGGTTCGGGCGGCTGTCAGAGGTTGCGTGAGGCGGGCGCCGGAAGCTGCATCAGCGCGATGTCCTTGTCCGGGATGTCGCAGGACCAGCCGCGCGTGGCGGCGATGTGGCGCAGGGTCGTCTCCCGGTAGAAGACCACATGGGTCGGGTCGCGCCGGTAGCGCCAGCCGGCAAACTTCGCGTCGTCGGTTTGAAACAGCGTCATGACGCCAAGCAGCCCGTCCGGACGCAGGAGTTTGCCCATGCGGTCGAATTCCGCGAAGGGCGCGTGGAAGTGTTCCGCCGTTTCCGTGCAGGTCACGAAATCATAGGTCGTTTGCAGGACCGCCGGATCGTCGTGAAAGAAGGGATCGTAGAGCGCCACCTCATGTCCCGCCTCGCGCAGGATTGCCGCCAGCGCCGACCCCGGCCCGCTGCCGTAGTCGAGGCCGCTGGAGCCGGGCGAAAGCCGCGCCATCAGCGGGGCTGCGAGCCGCATCATGAACCGCCGGTAGCCCGGATCGTCGGGGGCGTTTTCATGGGTCAGGTAGTGGGCGCGTTCCGCGTCTGCCGACAAGAAGTGCCGGGGATCGAGAAAGGTCGCCTCGCAGGTGGCGCAGCGCCAATAGGTCAGTCCGTCGATGGGGGCGAGCGCGTGAACGGCGGCGTTCCGGCACACCGGGCAGGCGTCAGGCTGCATGTGTGCTGTCATCCGCCTTTGCGCGCCAGATAGACGGTCTGGGTGAAGGGCTTGTCCTGCAGCGGGTTGTGGAAGGTCACCGGCTCCGCCCAGGCCTCGGCGAAGACGCTCTTCAGCCGCTCCGTGAAGCCATCGTCCTCGCGCGCGTCCGACCACAGGCCGAAGATGCCGCCGGGCTTCAAATGGCCGGCGAGGGCGGTGAGGCCGGGCGTCGCGTAGAAGGAGGTGCTGCGCTCGTCGAGCAAGGCATCGGGCGTGTGATCGATGTCGACCAGGATCGCGTCGAGTTGGCGGGCAGGGCGTTCGCCCTCGAACCCGGTCGCTCCCTGTGCAAGGGCGAAGAAATCGCCCTGCACCAGCCGGCAGCGGGCGTCAGCGGTCAACTCCGCGCCGAGCGGCAGCAGCCCTTCGCGGTGCCAGTCGAGCACGGGTTCGAGCATTTCCACGACGGCGAGCGAGCCGAGGCGCGGATGGTCGAGGGCGGCCTTGGCGGTGTAGCCGAGGCCCAAGCCGCCGACCACGACATCGAGCGCCTCGCCGGTGCAGGCGTCGAGCCCCAGTTGCGCCAGCGCGATCTCCGACGCGGTGAACAGGCTCGACATCAGGTGCTCGTCGCCGAGGATGATCTCGAAGACGTCGACGTCGAGCGCAAGCAGGCGCCGCCGGCGCAGCGCCAGCGCGCCGATGGGGGTGGGCCGGTAATCCAGTTCTTCAAACAATGCGCTCACGCTTGGGCTCCCTGACGGTCTCGACCCATGCATGCTGTGCGCGCAGGCCGTCCCCCTTATCGGCGCTTCGACGGAGGGGAGCAACCCGTGGGAGAGGACGCCGTCAGCGCGCCAGCCAGCCGCCATCGACGATCAATGTGGTGCCGTGGATGAACCGTGCGGCGCGACTTGCAAGAAACACGACCGGGTCGGCGATCTCTTCCGGCGTGCCCCAACGCCCGGCCGGCACGCGGGCAAGGATCGCGGCTTCGCGGTCCCGGTCGTCCCTGAGGGCTGCGGTGTTGTCGGTCTGGACATAGCCCGGCGCGACGGCATTGACGTTGACGCCGGAGGCCGCCCATTCGTTGGCGAAGGACCTCACCAGATTGGCGACCGCGCCCTTGGTGGCGGCATAGCCCGGAACGGTGAGCCCGCCCTGAAAGCTGAGCACGGAGCCGAGAAAGACGATCTTGCCGTGCCCGCGCGCCACCATCTTTGCGCCGAGGTCCCGGGCGAGCTGGAACGGGGCGGTGAGATTGACGGCGAGCACGTCGTCCCAGTCGGCGTCGGAGTGATCGCCAAGCGGGGCGCGGCGGATGATGCCGGCGTTGTTCACCAGAATGTCGATTTTCTCGCCCGCCTCATCCAGTCTGGCAATCAGGCCCGCAACGGCATCGTGCTCCGCGAGATCCGCGCGGTAGTGGCGAAAGCGTCGTCCGTGCGCGCGCACGGCTTCGCCCGTTTCGCCGCCGTCGTCTGGAAGACTGGTGCTGACACCGACGACATCCGATCCGGCTCGCGCGAGCGCCACGGAAATGGCGCGCCCGATCCCCCGGCTGCACCCGGTGACAAGCGCGGTGCGTCCCGAAAGGTCGAAGGCAGCGGCTGGGTCCGTCATGATCAGCTTGCCCCGGCGAGAAGGCTTGCCAGCACCAGCCGGCGCGGATCGCCGAGTAGGGCCGCATAACGGGTCAGGAAACGGGCTGCGTCCGCGCCGTTGAGCACGCGGTGATCGTAGCTCAGATCAAGCGGGACCATGGCAACGGGCGTCCAGTCGCCGTCTTCCCAGACCGGCACCGTCTCCATCCGCGTCAGGCCGAGGATCGCGAGTTCCGGCGGGTTGACGATCGGGGTGAAGGCCGTGCCGCCGATCCCGCCGAGGCTGGAGATCGACATCGACGCGCCCCCCATTTCCTCCGAGCGGATCTTTCGCGCCTGCGCACGTGCCGCGAGATCGGAGATCTCCTCCGCGATCCGCCACAGGCCCTTGCGGTCGGCATCGCGGATGACGGGGACCATCAGCCCGTGCGGCGTGTCGACGGCGATGCCGATATGCACGAAGTGCTTGGAAATCAGCGTTTCGCCGTCTGCCGAGAGCGATGCGTTGAAACGCGGGAATTCCCGCAGGCAGTGCGCCAGCGCCTTGACGTGGAAGGCTAGTGCGGTGAGCCGGGTGCCGCGCTCCTGCGCCTCCGCCTTGAGGCTTGAGCGGAAGGCCTCGAGCGCGCGCATGTCGGCACGGTCGTGATGGGTCACCTGCGGGATCATCGCGTTGGCGGCACCCAGGTTTCCGGCGGCCACCTGCGCCATGCGCGAAAGCGGTTCCTCGCTCACCGGGCCATAGGCCGCGTGGTCGACGTTCCAATATCGGCTGTGGTCGGTCGCGGGTGCAGCGGTCTCGCCGCTCAGATGCCAGTCGACATCCTCGCGTGCGAGCGTGTTGCGGCCGGTCGCGGCCCCCAGGGCGTCGAGATCGACCCCCTGCTGGCGGGCGTAGGCGCGGGTCGAGGGAGAGGCATTGACGGACATTTGGGCCTCCTACCAGCTTGCGGAAATATATTGGGTTTCCATGAACTCCAGCATGCCCTCGTGGCCGCCCTCGCGGCCGAGACCGGATTGCTTCACGCCGCCAAAGGGGGCGGCCGGGTCGGAGACCAGCCCGCGGTTGAGGCCGACCATGCCGTATTCCAGCCGTTCGCAGACCTGCAGCGCCCGCTTCATGTCTTCTGAGAACACATAGGCGACAAGGCCGTATTCGGTCGCATTGGCGCGTCGGATGACATCCTCCTGGTCGGTGAAAGTCTGGATCGCCGCCACGGGACCGAAGATCTCGTCATGCACGCAGTCGGCGGTTTCAGGCACATTGGACAGGACCGTCGGCGGATAGAAGAAGCCCTTGCCCTCCGGCGCCTTGCCGCCAAGCTCGAGCGTTGCGCCCTTCCTCACCGCGTCCTCGACGAATTCCGCCACCTTGTCGCGGGTTTCCGCGTTGACCAGCGGGCCGACATCCACGCCGTCCTCGATGCCGTTGCCGAGCTTCAGCTTGCGCATGGCCGCGACGTATTTGTCGGTGAAGGCCTTGGCGACACTCTCGTGAACGTAGAAGCGGTTTGCGGCCGTGCAGGCCTCGCCGAGATTGCGCATCTTGGCGAGCATCGCGCCTTCCACCGCAACGTCGAGATCGGCATCCTCGAAGACGATGAGCGGGGCGTTTCCGCCAAGCTCCATCGCCGGCTTCAGCACCTGGTCGGCGGCGGAATGCAGCAGCTTGCGCCCGACCTGAGTCGAACCGGTGAAGGAGATCACCCGCACGCGCGGGTCGTGCAGCATGTGGTCGACCAGCGCGCCGGTGCGGCGCGAGGGCAGCACGTTCACGAGCCCCTTGGGCACGCCGGCCTCCTCCAGAAGCGGCATCAGCGCCAGCATCGTCAGCGGCGTTTCGGAGGCCGGCTTGATGATCACCGGGCAGCCGGCGGCAAGTGCCGGGGCGATCTTGCGGGTCCCCATCGCGGCCGGGTAGTTCCATGGCGTGACCAGCACAGCGATTCCGGCCGGCTTGTGCTGCACGAGAATGCGCGCGCCGGACGCCGGCGCATGGGTGATCATCCCGTCGGCGCGCACGGCTTCTTCCGCGAACCAGCGGAAGAACTCCGCCGCATAGGTCGCCTCGCCGATGGCGTCGCCGCGCGCTTTGCCGTTTTCCAGCGTGATCAGCCGCGCGAAATCCTCGATGCGCGCGGTCATCAGCTCCCAGGCCTTGCGCAGGACTTCGGAGCGCTGGCGCGGCGTGTAGCCGGCCCATTCCGCGAAAGCGGCTTCGGCTGCATCGAGCGCGGCATCCGCATCCGCGATCTCGGCCGAGGCAACGGAGGCCAGAACCTCCTCGGTCGCCGGATTGATGACGTCGAAACGGACGTTTTCGGCGCCGGGGCGCCAGTCGCCGTTGATGTAGAGATCGGTGTAGTCCATCGGGACCTCCAAAGGTCGGAACCAGAAATCAGAGAAGGTGACGCAAGGGATCCTCAAGCCGCCCGGCAAAACCGGAGACGAGCAGGATCGCCGCGCGTGCGTCGAGGTGGCCGGCGGCGCATTCGAGCGTCAGCGTCAGCGTTTCATCCGCCTGCACAAGCGTGAGAACGGGTGCCGCCTCCGCGCCCATGCGCAATCCGCTGAGCGACGAACTGCGGAGATCGCGAAGGATCAGGTCCGGTTCGCCGGTCGTCGCATCGTCCTCAGCCGCCTCGGGGAAGCGTTTCAGGCCGTGGAGCGTTTCCACATCGACGACGGGCGCTGCCGGGCCTCCGGTTGCGCGCAGGCTTGCGCCGGCGAAACCCGCCAGCAGCGCCGATTGATCGAGCGCCCCGTCCGCTTCCTCTCGCGCCCATGCGAGGAAACGGGAAAGCCCCTCGGCGGGCAGGCGTGCCGACAGATGCCGGGCCGCCGCCGCTTCGGGGGAGGCCGCCGCTTGCGTCCCGCGCGCCGGCATTGCCCGGAGCGTCTCGAGATCGCGGACATGATAGGGCTGCTGGTGTCCCGCGTCCGCCAGTCGGGTCAGGTCGAGACCTTCCGCCAGTGCCAGCCGCCGCGCCTTCGGCGAGGCGAGAATGACGCCCTCGACGGAGGCCGCCTTGACCGGTGCGGGCGCAGGTTTGGCGGGTGCCGCGGCCTCTGTCTTCGGAGCCTGGTCCTTTGACGCTGTCGCGGGCTTTGCGTTTGTCGGGGCGCTTCGGCGTTGCGGGTCGGCGGGCTTTCCCGCCGAAATGATCGCCACGCTCTCGCCAACCGGCACAGTGTCGCCGGCTTCCGCCAGAAGCGCCGCGACGAAGCCGTCGTGCCCGGCGGGAACCTCCATCGTGCTCTTGTCGGTCTCCACCTCGAAGAGCACGTCGTCGGCTGCAACCGTATCGCCGGGCGCCTTGGCCCATGCGACAAGCAGGCCGGTGTCCTGGGCCATGCCAAGTGCCGGCATGATCACCGATTTTCCTTCGGGTATATCCGCCGGCGCAGGCTCGTCTTCGGCCTGCGACGGGCTTTCGGCTGCCGTAGCCGGCGCCGGCGCGTCTTCCTCGGCCGCATCGGCGGTCTCGGCGATCACCGCGACCACATTGCCGACCGGCACATTGTCGCCGGCAGCGGCCGTGACCCTGGTCAGAAAGCCGTCGGCCTGCGCCTCGACCTCCATGGTCGCCTTGTCGGTCTCCACCTCCATCAGCGCATCGCCGGCCTTGATGGCGTCGCCGGGGCTCTTCAGCCAGGAGACGATCAGGCCTGAGTCCTGCGCCATGCCGAGAGCCGGCATGATGACGTCATGCGGCATGGATCATCTCCCCGGCGACCAGCCTGCGGGCCATGGCCGTCACCTTTTCCACCGTCGGGACGGTGAGATCCTCAAGCGCCGGCGAGAAGGGCACCGGCACATCCATCGCGCCCATGCGCACCACCGGCGCGTCGAGATGATAGAAGGCCTTTTCGTTCAGCCGGCTGGCGATCTCGCCGGTGATCCCGTAGCTCTGGTGGCCCTCGTCGATGACGATCGCGCGCGAGGTCTTCTTGACCGAGCGCAGCAGCGTCTCCTCGTCGAGCGGCACGATGGTGCGCGGGTCGATCACCTCCGCCTCGATGCCCTCTTTTGCCAGCGCTTCGGCGGCGGCCTCGGCAACCTGCACCATGGAGGAGGTGCCGATCAGCGTGATGTCCTTGCCCTGGCGCTTCACGTTGGCCTCGCCGAAGGGGATCAGATACTCCTCCTCCGGCACGGGCGCCTTGTCCTGGTACATCAGCTTGTCTTCGAAGATGACGACCGGGTTGTTGTCGCGGATCGCGGTCTTCATCAGCCCCTTGGCCTCATAGGCGGAGGAGGGGAGCGCGACCTTCAGGCCCGGGATATGCGCGACCAGCGCATGGAGCGACTGCGAGTGCTGGGCGGCGGAGCGGCGCGTTGCGCCAAGGTTGGTGCGCAGCACCATCGGCACGTTCAGCTTGCCGCCGGACATGTAATAGGCCTTGGCTGCCTGGTTGCAGAGCTGGTCCATGATCAGGAACAGGAAGTCGCCGAACATCAGGTCGACGATCGGGCGCGAGCCGGTCAATGCCGCGCCCACCGCAATGCCGGTGAAGCCCGGCTCGGAAATCGGCGTGTCGATCACGCGCTCGGTGCCGAATTCCTCCACGAGGCCCGACAGCACCTTGAAGGGCGTGCCCGCTTCCGCGACATCCTCGCCGAGCAGGAAAATGGTCTCGTCGCGGCGCATTTCCTCGGCGATGGCTTCGTTCACCGCCTTCGACAGGGTGATCTCTCTCATCTCGCGCCTCCTCAAGCAGCACTGGGCGCGTAGACATGCATGTCCACTTCGCGCGTATCGGGATAGGGGGCGGCTTCCGCATAGGCGACGGCCGCATCGGCGTCCGTTTCGACCTCGCTCTTCACCTTGTCGAGGTCGTCGGAGGACGAGATGCCCTGGTCGACCAGCCACTTGCCGAAATTGACGATCGGGTCGCGCTCGGACTTCCACAGCGCCTCCTCGTCCTTGGAGCGGTAGTATTCGCGATTGATGTCGCCGACGTGGTGGCCGTGGTAGCGGTAGGTGTCGAGCTGGATGAAGAAGGGGCCTTCGCCCTTGCGCGCCCGCGCCACCAGTTTCTGCGTCAGGTCGTTGACGGCAAGCACGTCCTGTCCGTCGACGACATGCGCCTCGATGCCGAAGGCCTCGGCGCGCGCGGTGAGCGAGCCGGCGGCGATCTCGTCGGTCTTTGTGTATTCGGAGTAGCCGTTGTTCTCGCAGGCGTAGATGACCGGCAGGCCCCACAGGGCGGCCATGTTCATCACCTCGTACCAGAGCCCCTGCGCGGTCGCGCCGTCACCGAAGAAGCAGACCGCGACGTCGTCGGTGCCGAGCCGCTTGGCGCTGAGCGCAGCACCCGTGGCGATCCCCATGGAGCCGCCGACGATGGCGTTTGCGCCGAGGTTGCCGTTGCTCTGGTCGGCGATATGCATCGACCCGCCCTTGCCGCGGCAGTAGCCTTCCTCCTTGCCCAGAAGCTCGCAGAACATCTCCTTGAAGTTCGCGCCCTTGGCCACGCAGTGTCCGTGGCCGCGATGGGTTGAGGTGATCCTGTCGGTCGCCGTCAGGGCCTCGCAAATGCCCACCGCCACGGCCTCCTGGCCGGAATACATGTGGGTCAGGCCGGGCATCTTGGCGGAGAGATAGAGCTGGTTGGCCCTGTCCTCGAAGGCGCGAATGCGCACCATCTGCCGGTACATGCGCAGATAATCCTCGGCATTCGTCTTCTTCTTTCGTGCGGCACTCATGTCTGGCCTCCTCCCTGGCCGGCGCCGGCACGGGGCCGGCGCCTGTGGTCGTCAGTAGCGGTTGGCGATCGGAAGATCCTCGGCCGGGAACAGGCTGATCACCGTGCAGCCCTTGTCGGTGACGACGACCTCTTCCTCGATGCGGGCGGCCGAATAGCCGTCGGCCGCCGGGCAGTAGGTCTCCAGCGCGAAGACCATGCCGGTCTGAATTTCCATCGGATTGTCGAGCGAGACCGCACGGCTGATGATCGGACGCTCGTGCAGGGCAAGGCCGAGGCCGTGGCCGAACTGCAGGCCGAAGGCCGAGAGCTCGTCCGGGAAGCCGAATTCCTCTGCCTTGGGAAAGGCCTTGGCGACCGTATCGGTGGAGACGCCCGGCTTGATCAGCGCAATGGCATTGTCGAGCCACTCGCGGCAGCGGACGTAGGCGTCATTCTGCGCCGGTGTCGCCCGGCCGATGTTGAACGTGCGGTAGTAGCAGGTGCGGTAGCCCTGATAGCTCTGCAGGATGTCGAAGAAGGCCTGGTCGCCAGGGCGGAACAGCCGGTCCGTGAAGTTGTGCGGGTGCGGATTGCAGCGCTCGCCGGCAATCGCGTTGATCGCCTCCACATCGTCGGAGCCCATTTCGTAGAGCATCTTGTTGGCCATGGCGACGATGTCGTTCTCGCGGATGCCGGGCCTGAGTTCGTGCCAGATCATGTCGTAGACGCCGTCCACCATGCTGGCGGCCTGGTTGAGCAGCTGGATCTCGTCGATGTTTTTGATCTCGCGCGCGCCCAGCATCACCTGCTGGCCGTCGACGACGTTCAAGCCTGCCTCCTGAAGCGCAAAGAACATCGCGGTCTCGGCATAATCGACGCCGACCGGCATGCCGGCCATGCCGGCCTTCTTGATCAGCGATGCGATCTCTTCCGCATAGCGCTTCATCAGTCCGAAGCTCGGCGGGATGGTGCCGCGCATGCCGACGACGCCGGCGCGGCAGCGCTCCGGGTCGAGCCAGTCGCAATATTCCTTGTGGTGGACGGCGGCCGATCCGAAGTCCCAGACGTAGGGCTCCTCGTCGCCGGTGAGCAGCGCGAAGCGGCACATCTTGTCACGCTCCCATTCGCCGATCTTGGTGCCGGTGATGTAGCGGATGTTGTTGACGTCGAAGGTCAGCAGCGAGCCGAGGCCGGACTTCTTTAGCGCGTCCTTGGTGCGCGACAGCCGGTAGCGGCGCAGCCGGTCGTGGTCGACGCGGCGCTCGAAGTCGACGGCGGTGTGGCCAAGGGCCGGGATATGCTTGTCCCAGCGCCAGTTGGGGTCGATGTCGCCCGGCTGCAGGATGCGCGGGTTGAGGGCATTGGTCATGGTTTGAAGCCTCCCTTGGCGGCGCACGCGATGACGCGCGGGCCGGCCGGTCTGTCCTTGGAAAGAAAATCGAGCGGATGCGCGGGCGATACGGGGTGCCCGGTCGCGCCAGGCGTCACTGCATGATCATGCCGCCGTCGATCATGATGAGCTGGCCGGTCATGTAGTCGCTCTCGTCAGAGCACAGGAACGCGGCGGTTCCCTTGACGTCGTCGGGATAGGAATAGCGCTTCATCGTGATCATGGTCTTGGCGAGATGGTCCATCGACTGGCCCTCTTCCTCGAACATGCCGATCTCGACGAGGTCCTTGTCGAGCTGCTCCCACAGCTCGGTGCGCACCACGCCCGGCCCGTAGCCGTTCACGGTGATATTGTGCTCCGCCAGCGCCTTGGCGCCGCCGATGATCAGCGCGAGCGTGCAGTATTTGGAGCAGGAATAGGGGATCACATCGAGAAAGGCGGTGCGCGAGACGATGCTGCCGACGTTGACGATCTTGTAGGGGCCGTGCTCCTTGCCCTGGGCGATCATCTGCTTTGCGGCTTCCTGCATGCCGAAGAGCTGGCCCTTGGCATTGATGTTCATGATCATGTCCCAGTTTTCCTCGTCGATATCGAGGAACATCTTGGGCTTGTTCACGCCGGCATTCAGAAGCGCCACGTTGATCGAGCCGAAGGCCTCGACCGTCTTCGCCACGGCGGCGGTGTTGTCCTCGCGTTTCGTCACGTCGAGTTTCACTGCCACGGCCTTGCCGTTGCCGGCGGCGTTGATGCGCTCCGCGACCTCGCGGACCCCGTCGACATTGATGTCACCGATGCAGACATTCGCACCCTGGGCTGCGAAATATTCCGCATTGGCCGCACCCATGCCCTGGGCCGCACCGGTGATCATGATGTTCTTTCCCTTGAGACGATTGGGGTCCATTTTTCCCTCCCTTGAGTGGCTTATTGTCTCATCACCTGGGCGGCCCGTGCCTGGGCCCGCTCCAGCGCGTCGCGCGGGGGAATGACCCCTCGCAGCATGTCGTGCATCTCCTGTCCGCAGATGCTGATGATCTTCGAGATTTCCGGGATCGGCGGGCGCGGCCAGAACTGCAGCTCGTCGCGCCAGGACATGGCGTCCACGGCTTCGAAGATGGTCGAGAGCCGCCGGACCTCCGGGTCCGCGCCGACCGAATAGCGCGGTGCGGTGCGGCTGCCGTTGACGACATAGAGTTTCTGCGCTTCCGGCGAGGTGAAGGCGATCAGGGCCTCTCCCGCCGCCGCCCGGCGCTCCTCGGGAAGGTTCGCGGGCACGGCAAGCACATAGCCGCCGACCGGTGCGACCGGAGATCCCTTCGGTCCGGGCGGGTGGGGCAGATAGCCGGTCTGCCCGCAGGCGGGCGAACTCGGATCCTGCTCAAAATAGGGGGCGAGCAGCGTGTAGCCATAGGCCATGGCAACCCGGCCCGACGCATAGGGCCGGACGCGCTCGTACCAGGACATCGACAGGATGTCGGGCGGCGAGAAGTCCAGCAGCGCCTTGAGATATTCCGCGGCCTCGAGCGCCCGGGGCGTGTCGATGGTGGGTTCGAGATCGCTCCGGTCGAGATGGTCGGCGTCATAGCCGCCGGCGATCCGCTTCATGTTGATGATCGGCTGGCCGAAGTCGGCGCAGGTCATGATGAAGGTGTGGCCAAGCGCTGTGCCACGCGCGGCGTTCCAGGCGATGCCGTATCGCCCTTGCGTCGGGTCGTGCAGGGCGCGCGCCGCGTCCAGAACCGCGTCGGTCGTCGTCGGCGGTTCCAGGCCGGCCTCGGCGAAGAGGTCGCGGCGGTAGAAGAACAGCTCCGGCGTGGTCTGGCTCGGAACGCCGTAGGGGCGCCCGTTCCAGTGGGCGGCGCGCCAGCCGGCGGTGTGGAAGTCGCTCGGATCGAGGCGCTCGACGTCCAGCACCTCGTCGAGCGGAAGCAGGACGCCCTTTTTCACGAACTCGCCGATCCAGGGCAGGTCGACGGCGATCAGATCGTAGCGGCTGGTTGCCCTTTCGGCGTTGCGCAGGGCTTCCTCGTGCAGCCGGTCGATGGAGAAGGCGCGCTGGTTGATCTTGCTGCCGACCAGTTGCTCGAACTGGCGCTTCAGGTTCTCCATGACCATGAAGGTCGGATCGCCGTGAACCAGGATCCGCAATCCGCCGGGAAGCGCCAGCGGTTCGGGCAGGACCTGCGGCGGCTGGATCGAATGGCCGGCCATGTAGGACCCGCCGAAATAATAGTCGGCCTCCGCGGTCGTTGCGGGGCCGCCGCCGAAGGTCTGTTGCGCGATGCGCTGGAGGCGGTCGGACAACTGGCTCCACTTCTGGATCAGCTCGGCGCTTGGATGGAGCGAGAAGCTGCGCCCGCTGCGGGTGCGCGGGCGCTGTTCGATCAGGCCGCTCTTCTGCATCTCGCCGAGCTTGCGCATGGCGGTGGCATAGGGCACGCCGGAGGCGGCCACGAGCGCCGAGGCGGTGACGATCCGTCCCTCGAGATGGCTGCGCATCAGATGCATCGCCATGTTGAAATAGGGGTTTGGCGCGCTCGGCTCTATGCTGGTCTCCACCTCGCCCGCAAAGGCTTCGAGGAACCCGATCACGTCCAGCATTTCGGCACGGTTGTCGCCCGGCTGCCCCGCCGCGAGGGCGTCAGCTGAATATCCGCTTTGGATGTTCGTGGCAGGCTGGGCGGTCACTTTGAGGTCCGTTGTCGCGTTGGAGCCAGTGCGTGAACGTCTGGTCATCTTGAGGTTCCTTCAAAATGGTCATTTCGAGGGAGGGGGCGTTACCGCCAATCCATCCATTTTGGACATAAAAACATCCATAATGGACAAAAATTGTGCGGTATGAGAACGACGTCGGGAGAATGATCTTGGTATCTGATTGCACGGGACGAAAATCCCTGGCCCTGGAGGACGAGGCGCAATCAGCACGACAGATTTTCCAAGGGAGGAAACACCTTATGACGCTCAAGCTCGCAGCCGCGCTCGTCGCGACCACCGCTCTCATCGGCGCTTCCGGTGTCGCACAGGCCGAGACCTACAAGATCGGCATCACGCAGAACAACGTCGGGGTCGACAGCTATCAGACGACCTACGAGAAGGCGTTCATCGCCGCCGCCGATGAAAACGAGAACGTCGAGGCGGTCGTGCTCGATGCCGGCGGCGACGTCGCCCGCCAGATCGCCCAGATTCAGGACCTGATCCAGCAGAACGTCGACGCCATCATCATCTGGCCGACCAACGGCAAGGCCGTCGTCCCGGCGGTCCGCAAGGCGCATCAGGCCGGCATTCCGGTGATCGTCACCAACTCCAACATCGCCGAGGAAGGCCTTCAGTTCATCGCCTCCTTCTCCGGTCCCGACAACATCACGCAGGGCGCCCGGTCGGCCGAACTGATGTGCGAGGGGCTCGACGGCAAGGGCAAGATCGTCCAGATCTCCGGCCAGCCGGGCTATACGACCGCCATCGAGCGGGCCAAGGGTTTCGAGGACCGTCTTCCGGAGGTCTGCCCGGATGTCGAACTGATGGAAACCCAGCCGGGCGACTGGAACCGCGAGAAGTCCCAGCGCGTGATGGAAAGCTTCCTCGTGAAGTACGACGAGATCGACGGCGTCTATGCCGGCGACGACAACATGGGCGTCGGCGCGCTGAATGCGGCCAAGGCGGCCGGACGGGCCGGCGACATCGCCTTCGTGGGCGCGACCAACTTCGCCGTCGGCTACGAGGCGATGGCCCGTGGCGAATATTACGGCTCGATCTACCAGTCCCCGGTCGATGATGCCGAAGCCGCGCTGAAGACCGCGCTCGACGTGCTCGCCGGCAAAGACGTTCCGGCCCTCAACTACTTCGACACGCCGAAGATCACCAAGGCGAACATGGACGAGTTCGACAAGCCCGTCTTCTGACCCTCCCACCTTTGGCGCGGGCCCCGTTCGGGTCCGCGCCTTTTCCTTTCGAGCGAACAAACGGGGGAGGCGTCATGGGACGTGTCTCGGGGCGCGCCTGTCTGGTGACGGGCGCAGCGCAGGGCATCGGCCGGGCGATCGGCGAGGCGCTGCTGGACGAAGGGGCGGACGTCTGTTTCGCCGACATCAACGGCGAAAAGGCCGCGCATGTGGCGGGGGAAAACGCCGAACGGGCGGCTGCAGGCGGTGGCAAGGTTATGGCCGCCGTAGTCGACGTGTCGAAGCGCGACCAGGTGCGCGACATGATCGCGCGCGTCGCCGATGCGTTCGGCCGCGTCGATGTGAAGTTCAACAATGCCGGCGTCAACCGGCCGATGAACTTCCTGGATGTGACCGAGGAGAACTGGCGGTTCATCATGGATGTGAACGGTCTCGGCGTTCTCATCGGCATGCAGGAGGCCGCGCGGCAGATGATCGCCCAGGGCGGGGGCGGCAAGATCGTCAACACCGCCTCGATCGCCAGCCGCCAGGGGTTCGACAATGTGGCGCCCTACTGCGCGTCCAAATGGGCGGTGGTCTCGCTGACCCAGTCGGGGGCCCGGGATCTTGCGCGACACGATATTACGGTGACGGGGTTTGCCCCCGGCGTGGTCGCGACCGAGATGTGGGAGGAGGTCGACCGCGATCTCATGGCGATCGGCGCATCGGAGCGCCCCGGCCAGGCGATGGAGGAGTTTTCCTCCGAGATCCTCAAGGGGCGGGTCGCGACCCCGGCCGACATCACCGGAACGACGACATTTCTGGCGTCGCGCGACAGCGACTATATGACGGGCCAAATCGTCATGATTGACGGCGGCATGACATTGGTCTGACGCCGAAACCGCCGCAAAGACCGGCGGGACCTATGGGGAGGAAAACCGGATGGCGGACCCACGCCTGAAATCCATCGGCGATCTGCTCGCCCGGCAGGGCATCCTGATCGCCTTTGCCATATTCCTTGTCGGCTTCGCGGTGTTCAGCGATCGTTTCCTGACACCTGAGAATCTCGAGACCGTCATCCGTCAGGCGGCCATCATCGGCGTCATGGCCATCGGCGTCACGGTGGTGGTGATCGGGGGAAACCTCGACCTGTCGGTCGGATCGATGCTGTCGTTCTCGACCGTTCTGGTCGTCGACCTGCACGACAAGATCGGCCCGGAACTGGCCATTGTCGTGATGCTGGCCGCGACGCTCGTGCTCGGGGCGATCAACGGGTTTCTCGTCGGGGTGGCGCGGCTCAACTCGCTGATCGTCACGCTCGGCATGCTGTCGGCGATCCAGGGGCTCACCCTGATCTACACCGGCGGCAAGAACGTCGACATTCTCGATCAGGAAACGACGTGGTTCGCCATTTTCGGGCGCGGCCACATCCTCGGCATCGCAACCCCCATCCTGATGTTCCTGGGCCTTGCGCTCTTCATGCATGTGGTGATGGCCTATACGCCCTTCGGGCGCCGGGTCTATGCCGTCGGCGGCAATCCCACGGCCGCCGTCTTCTCCGGTATCCGCCGCTCCCGACTGGTGTTTTCCACCTATCTGATTTCCGCCTTCACCACCGGACTTGCCGCGCTGATCCTGGGCAGCCGGGTGATGGGCAGCCAGAACAACGTCGGCCAGGGCTATGAGCTGCTGGTGCTCGCCGGCGTGATTCTCGGCGGCACCTCGCTTCTCGGCGGGTCGGGCAACATCCTGAAGACCGTGATCGGCGTGCTCATTCTCGGTTTCATCCAGAATGGACTTCTGCTCATGGGCTTTCCCTACTACGCCCAGTGGCTCGTGACCTGGGTGGTCATCATTCTTGCGGTCTGGCTCGACATCGCGGCGAAACGCGGCCGGCTGCTGTCGCCGATCGCCTGAGGAGGAACCCATGGCCGATACCTCGAAAAACGCTTTCGCGACATGGCTGATGCGCAATCCGATCTGGGGGTTCATCGTCATCATCTTCGTGTTCTTCAGTGTCTCGAACGAGTACTTCTTCGACCTGCAGAACTTCCGGAACATCCTCGTCCAGACGTCGACCATCGGGCTGATCGCGCTGGGCATGACGCTCGTCATGATCAACGGCAACATCGACCTGAGCGTCGGGGCCGTCGTCGCGCTGGCCGCGAGCCTCGCCGTCGACCTGCAAAGCTGGGGTGTTTTCGCGACCTGGGGCAACTGGGCGATCCTTCCCGCCGTGGCGACGGCCCTGGCGGCCGGCATCGCGCTCGGCGCGCTCAACGGCTTCATCGTCTGGAAGACGGGCGTCGATGCCTTCATCGTCACGCTGGGGGCGATGATCGGCGTGCGCGGGCTGGTCTTCATCTACACCCGCGAGGAATCCTTCTTCGCCTCGAATTTCGCCTATTCCGACTTCGGCTCAAGCTCGGTCGGCCCGTTGCCGACGCTCGCCGTGCTCTTTTTGGTCTTTACCGTGGTGACCCACCTGCTGCTGTCGCGCACGGTGCACGGGCGCAACACTTATGCGGTCGGCGGCAACCGGGAAGCGGCGGTCAATGCCGGCATTCGCGTCGGGCCGCACATGATGATCAACTTCATGATCGTCGGCTTCTTCGCCGCCCTTGCCGGGGTCACGCTGTCGTCGCAGATGGGCGCGGCGACGCCCAATCTCGGGCGCGACTACGAGCTTTGGGTGATCACCGCGACCGTGCTCGGCGGCACCAAACTCACCGGCGGCGCCGGCAATATCATCGGCACCTTCGGCGGCGTGCTTGCCATCGGCATCCTGCGCAACGGCATGAACCTGATGCAGGTGCCGGCCTTCTACGTTCTCGTCATTCTCGGCGTGATCCTGATCGCGGTGCTGTTCCTCGACAAGCAGCTCAACCGTCGCGGCAAACAGGAGTTGAAGATATGATGGCGCCGATCCCGGCCCTGCGGCTCGAGGGCATCGTCAAGACGTTTCCCGGCGTGCGCGCGCTCGATGGCGTCAGCTTCGAGGTGCTGCCCGGCGAGGTTCACGCGCTTCTCGGCGAGAACGGCGCCGGCAAGTCGACCCTGATGAAAACGCTCGCCGGCATGCATCAGCCGAACGAGGGGCGCATCTTCATCGAGGAAAACGAGGTGGTGATGCGCACGCCGCTGGAGGCCAAGGCCAAGGGCGTGGTGCTGATCCACCAGGAGCTCAGCCTGGCGGAGGAAATGTCGGCGGCGGAAAACATCTACCTCGGCGAGTTGCCGACCAAGAGTTTCGGTCGCGTCGACTGGAAGACACTCTACGCCAAGGCCGGCGAGATCCTGAAACGGCTCAATTGCAAGTTCGGTCCGCAAACCCGCGTCAGCGACCTGTCGATCGCCAACAAGCAGATGGTGGAGATCGCCCGCGCGCTGACCGTCAATGCCAAGGCGGTGATCTTCGACGAGCCGACGGCCTCGCTCACGGATGCGGAAAAGGTGGTGCTCTTCGACATCATCCGCGACCTCAAGGCGCGCGGCGTCGGCATTGTCTACATCTCGCACCGGATGGAGGAGATCTTCACGATCTCCGACCGCATCAGCGTGCTGCGCGACGGCACCTATCGCGGAACGCTGGTGACGGCGGAAACCAGTGAGGACGAGGTCACCCAGCTGATGATCGGGCGCAGCCTCGATCTCTCCCGCAATGAAGCGCAGGTCGAGTTCGGCGATGTGGCGCTGGAGGTGCGCGGACTGTCCTGCGGGTCGCTCTACCGTGACATCACCTTCAACGTTCGCTCCGGGGAGGTGGTCGGCTTCTACGGCCTTGTCGGCGCGGGGCGGACGGAGATCGCCGAAACGCTGTTCGGCCTGCGCACGCCAAGTGCCGGAACGATCCTGCTGGAAGGCAAGGAGGTGCGCATTTCCTCGCCCGTCGATGCGATCGCCAACGGCATTTCGCTGGTCCCGGAAAGCCGCAAGGAGCAGGGGCTGGTGCTCGGCATGAACTGCCGCGACAACATCACCCTGCCGCAGGTCGATGATCTCACCGCCGGACCGTTCGTGTCGGACGGCGCGGAACTGGCGATCTTCGAACAGTACCGTGACCGGCTGGAGATCAAGACGCCGAGCTGGCGCCAGGCGGTGGGCAATCTCTCCGGCGGCAACCAGCAGAAGATCGTCATCGGCAAGTGGCTGGCGATGCGGCCCAATGTGCTGATTGTCGACGAACCGACGCGCGGCATCGATGTCGGCTCCAAGGCGGAGATCCACAACCTGATCCGCGAGCTTGCCCGCAGTGGCTATGCGGTGATCGTGATCTCGTCGGAAATGCCGGAGGTGCTGCATGTCTCCGACCGGGTGATCGCCATGTACAGCGGCGAGATCATCCGTGAATTTACCGCGGCCGAAGTGACGGAAGACAATCTCGTCCAGGCGATCTCGGGCATTCGCGCCGACAAGGTGGCGTGATGCGCGTCGGGATTGCCGGCCTCGGCCGAATGGGGGCGCATATGGCGCGCAATCTCGCGCGCGCCGGCCATGACGTGACGCTGTGGAACCGCTCGCGCGACAAGGCGGAGGCACTGGCAGCTGAGATCGGATGCGCGGTTGCGGCGACCCCGCGCGAGCTTGCAGAAGTGGTGGAGGTCGTCGTGACGATGCTGGCCGACGATGCGGCCTCGCTGGCCGTGCATGCGGCGCCGGACGGGCTTTTCGCTGGGCGCGGCGCACGCTGGTTCGTGGAAATGGGCACGATGAGCCCGGCGCATATCGAAGCGCTGGGCGCGGCGGCGCCGGCGGGGACACGCGTGATCGATGCGCCGGTGTCCGGTGCGACGCAGGCCGCCGCCGATGCCACGCTGATGATCATGGCGGGATGCCGTGAGGCGGAGGCCGGCGATCTTCAGCCGCTGTTCGACGTGCTCGGCCGCAAGACCGTCTGGCTGGGTCGGCCGGGGGCGGGGGCGGTGATGAAGCTTGCCGTCAATTCGCTCATTCACGGCCTCAACCAGACCCTTGCCGAGGCGCTGAGCCTCACGGGAGCCTCCGGCATCGCGCCGGAGCTTGCCTTCGACGCCATCGAGGCCTCGGCCGCCTGCGCACCGATGCTCACCTACCGCCGGCCGCTCTATCTCGACGAGGCGGCCCATGCTGTCACCTTCACCGTAGCACTGGCGCGCAAGGACATGGAGGTGACGGCGACGCTCGCCGAGACGCTTGGCGTCGCCATGCCGCAGGGACGGGTCACGCTCGAGAAGCTGCGCGCGGCGGAGACGCAAGGCTATTCGGGTCGCGACATGGCGGCAATGGTGAGTTTCATGCGGGGGGAAAAATCATGAAGGCGGTTTTGTTCGTCGGCGGTTGGGAAGGGCATGCGCCCACCACATTTTCCGACTGGTGCGAGGACCTGTTGCGCAAGGAGGGGTTCGAGGTCGCGGTCCACCAGACGCTTGCGCCGCTGGCCGATCCGGAAAGCCTTGGCGATGTCGACCTGATCGTCCCGATCTGGTCGTCGGCGCGCTCGGCGCATCGGCCCGAGTTTGGCAATATGACCAAGGCGGAGGAGGATGGCCTCCTGCAGCTCGTCGCCAATGGCTGCGGCATCGCCGGATGGCACGGGCATATGGGCGATGCCTTTCGCGACCGGCCGACCTATCACTTCCTGATCGGCGGGCAATTCGTGGCGCATCCCCCCGGCTGGCCCGACAATCCGGTGCCGTCGGACGATTTCGTCGACTATGACGTGACGATCACCCGTCCCGGCGATCCGATCGTTCAGGGCATCAAGAGCTTCCGCCTGCATTCGGAGCAATATTACATGCTGGTCGACCCGTCCAACGAGGTGTTGGCGACCACGACGTTTTCCGGCGATCACCTGTGGTGGATCGAGGGAACGGTGATCCCTGTCGTATGGAAGCGGCGCTGGGACAAGGGGCGGGTGTTTTATTGTTCCATCGGCCATACGCTGGACGACCTCAAGGTGCCGCAGGTCACCGAGATCATCCGACGCGGCGCGGTCTGGGCGGCCGAGGGCAAGGCGCTCGCCGGATAAACCGCCGGACGGGCATATTCTCGTCGCATTGAACATTCAGGTTTTCAGAAGTTTTCCGATCCCGGGTTCGCCCGGAATGCGGAACTCCCACGGCCAGCCGTCCCTCGCGGGCGCTGGCCGACGCTTTTTCAAGCCTGAAAGGACTTGCGATATGAAATCCGAAACCGTCAATGGCGCCACGCTCGAGACCTGGGATGTGGACGAGGTGAGCAAAGCCTTGGCGCAGCGCGATATCGTCCTTGTCGATGTGCGCAGCCCGCAGGAGTTCATGATCGAGCACATCGAGGGCGCGTTGCTCTCGCCCATCGCCTTCTTCGATCCAAGCTTCCTGCCGCGCGATACAAACCAGCGCATCGTCCTGCATTGCGGGTCCGGGATGCGCTCGGAAAAGGCCGCGCGCGCCTGCCTGGAGGCCGGCTTCGAGCGGATCGCCCATCTGGGCGGCGGCATGGGCGCGTGGAAGGCTGCCGGGCAGCCCTACGTTGGAACGGACATGTCGACCGGCGCGCCCAAGCGCATGACCGCTGGCTGAGGCGCCGGCCTTCCTTTTGCGCCCCATGCAAGACCGGGACGCCTCCCGGTTTTGCATGCGCGAGCGGCCATCTGCGGTTAGCTTGGCGACAGGGGATCAATTGCCAAGGGGCTGTATCGCATCATGGACCGCTTGAGCTTCATGCGGGCGTTTTGCCGGATTGTCGAACTGAACAGCTTTTCGCGCGCTGCCGAGGATCTCGGCCTGTCCACGGCGCTCCTGAGCCGCGAAACCAGGCTGCTGGAGGAAAGCCTCGGCTGCGTGCTGCTGTCGCGCACCACCCGCAGCATGACGCTCACCGACAACGGCAAGCTCTATTATGACGAATGTCGGCGCATCCTGGAGGAGGTCGGGGCGCTCGATGCAGCCCTTCGGGCCGGTGCGGGCGTCGTGCGCGGGCGCCTCAAGGTCAATGCCCCGCTCTCCTTCGGGCTTTCCGTGCTCTCGCCGATGCTGCCGGCATTCCTCGCACGCTATCCGGACATCGACATCGCCCTGACCCTCGACGACCGGGTGATCGACATGGTGGAGGGCGGCCACGACGTCTCGATCCGTGTGCGGGCCGAGCTGCCGGATTCCTCGCTGGTCGCGCGGCGGCTGGCAACGGTCGACCAGCGTCTTTACGCGTCTCCCGCCTATCTCGATGCGCAGGGGCGGCCGCAAACGCCCGAGGATCTCAAGGACCACGAGATCTGCGCCTTCACGCTCGCCGATCATGCAACGGTTTGGGCGCTGTCGGACGGAGCGGTCGAACAGCGATTGGCGATCCAGCCGCGCCATACGGTGTCCAACAGCCTGTTTTTGAGAGACATGCTCGAGGCCGGGCAGGGGATCGGCGCGCTTCCCGGGTTTCTGGCCCGGGAGGCCGTCGCGGCGAAGCGGCTGGAGCGCGTTCTTCCCGATCACGCGTTGCCGGACCGGCATGTCTTTGCCGTGCTCGCCGCGCGCCTGGGCGCGGATGCGAAGACCCGCGCCTTCCTCTCCTTCGTCGAGGAAGCCCTTGCCGGCACCGGGCCGTCGCGCCCTTGATTTTTCAACCCACGTAAAAAATCAGTTGCGCGTGCGGCCCTGTTTCGGGGCGCCGGCGCGGCGCATCCTCCCGCTCGATCACACATTGCGAGCGGAGAGATCGTCATGACCCGAATGCTTGTTCTTTATTATTCCAGCTATGGCCACATCCGAGAGATGGCCCGCGCGGTCGTCGAGGGCGCTCGAAGCGTCCACGGAGTGAGCGTCGATCTCAAGCGCGTGCCGGAAACGGTTCCGGCCGACATCCGCGATCAGGCCGGCTATATCGCCGACACCGAGACGCCGGTTGCCGCCGTCGCCGATCTTCCAGCCTATGACGCGATCCTGTTCGGCACGCCGACACGCTTCGGCAACATGGCCGCGCAGATGAAGCAGTTCATCGACCAGGCCGGCGGGTTGTGGGCCACCAATGCGCTCGTCGGCAAGGTCGGGTCGGTCTTCACCTCGACAGGATCGCAGCACGGCGGTCATGAGGCGGCGATCCTCACCTTCCATGTGCCCCTGCTGCATTTCGGCATGGTCATCGCCGGGCTGCCCTACACTTTTGCCGGACAGACGCGGATGGATGCGCTGGTCGGCGGGTCGCCCTATGGCGCTGGCACCATCGCCGGCGGCGACGGATCGCGGGTCCCGGGCGTGACCGATCTGGACGGCGCGCGGTTCCAGGGCGCGCATGTCGCGGCCCTTGCCAAACGACTGCACGGCCGGGCCGACGGCGGTCCTGCTGCCGACAGGACGCAGGTTCTGGAGGGGGTCTGACATGGCGCGCCCCATCGATATACTCGCAACGGCGCTCGCCCCGGCCATCTGGGGCAGCACCTATATCGTCACCACCGAGCTGCTGCCGCCCGGTCATCCGCTGACGCTCGCCGTCCTGCGGGCGCTGCCGGCGGGGCTGTTGCTGCTTGCGGTCGTCCGCCAACTGCCGCCGCCGGAATGGATCGGACGGATCCTCGTGCTCGGCGCGCTCAACTTCGCGGTGTTCTGGTCGCTTCTCTTCGTCGCCGCCTATCGGCTTCCCGGCGGCGTGGCGGCGACGCTTGGCGCGGTTCAGCCCCTGCTGGTGCTTTTCCTCGCCCGCGCGGCCCTTGGCAGCCCGGTCACGCTCTTGTCGGTCGCGGCGGCGCTCGCCGGGCTTTGCGGCGTGGCGCTGCTCGTCGCCGGACCGGCGGCGGCGCTCGATCCGGTCGGCGTTTTCGCCGGTCTCGGCGGGGCAGCGGCCATGGCTGGCGGCACCGTCTTCAGCCGCAAGTGGCAGCCGCCGGTGCCGCTCTTGACCTTCACCGCATGGCAACTGACCGCCGGCGGGCTTCTGCTTCTGCCGTTGGCGCTCTTGGTCGAACCGCCCTTGCCGGCATTGAGCGGGCAAAACCTGGCAGGTCTCGTCTATCTCGGTCTGATCGGCGCGGCACTGACCTATTATCTCTGGTTTCGCGGCCTTGCGCGGCTGGAGCCGGGGCCGGCCTCGGCGCTGGGCTTCCTCAGCCCGGCTACGGCGGTGGTCCTGGGATGGGGTGTGCTGGGCGAGACGCTTTCAAGCGCGCAGATCGCCGGGGCGCTGGTGGTGATCGCAAGCGTCTTGGCCGCCCAAAGCGCGGGACGGCGCGCCGCCCGTCTACCGCATTCGGCACGGGCGGTGTGACGCCTGGCCGCAAGGAGATCGGGGGTCAGTCCGAGACGGTGGCGTCGCCGACGCAGATCGCATGGCCTTCGTCATCGCGCACGCTGAGACGGACGATTGCCGAACGCTCGTCGAGCACCTTGGCGATGCGCCCCTCGACATGGATGGTCGCGCCGACTGGAAGCGGCCTCAGGAACCGGGTCTGCAGAGTGTGCAGCGTCAAACCGGGCCGCCAGGCGCGCAGCGTCGCCTCGAACTGTCCCATCACCAGCATGCCGTGCACGATGGTGCCGGGCAGGCCGACGCCGCGCGCGGCAGACGCGTCGAGATGGATCGGGTTGCGGTCTCCCGACGCCTCTGCATAGGCGCTGATGTCGGAGGCCGGAAGGTGGCGCGGACGGCCATCCGGCAGCCGATCGCCGACGGTGAAGGAAGACGGCGCGTCGCTCACGCGGTGTCCCCCTTGCGGTTCACATACAAGACGATGTCGGCGGTAAACTCCTGCAGCAGCGTGCCGTCGTCACCGCGCACCCGCCCGCGCAGCACCAGCCGGTCGTCGCGGTCGGGATTGGCATGCCAGTCGAGGGCAACCGGATAGCGGCGGTTGCGCTCAAGCGGCACGTGAAAGGTAAACGCCTGGGCCTGGTGCACGAGCATGGCGCCGCGCTCGCGCGCGATCTCCTCGATCAGCCCGCCCGATTCCGCGCCGGCGAAGACCGTGAACGCAAAGGTCGCCGGAACCTGATCGCTCGGCTCCGTTCCGGTCGCTCCTCCGGCAAGCGCGCGCGCGAAGGCGTCGACCCTGTCGGCGGCGGTGTCGAGCACCGCGTCGGGCAGGGAGGTCCACTGCGGGGCACGCGCGTCGGACACGGGTGTTTCCTCAGGTGATGGCGCGCAACGCCAGGGTGGCATTGATGCCGCCGAAGGCGAAGGAATTACTGAGCGCCGCCGAAATCCGGTGCGCGCGCGCCTCGTTCGGAACGGGATCGAGATCGCACTTGGGATCGGGCGCCAGCCAGTTGATCGTCGGCGGCGCGATCTGGGCGCGCATCGCCTCGACGGTCACGACCAGTTCGATGGCCCCGGCCGCGCCGAGGGCGTGACCGTGGATCGGCTTGGTCGAGGAGACCGAGAGCAAGGACAGCCGGTCGCCGAACACCTGCCGGAGAGCGCGGGTTTCGGAAATGTCGTTGAGGATCGTGCCGGTGCCATGGGCATTGACGTAGTCGATCTCGTCCGGAGCAAGTCCGGCGTCCTGAAGCGCTGCGGTCATCGATCCGGCCGGGCCTTCGACCGTGGGCCGCAAGAGGTCCGCCGCGTCGCTGGTCGTGCCATAGCCCGCGATCTCGGCAAGCGGCGTCGCGCCGCGGGCAAGCGCGTGTTCCAGTTCCTCGATCATCAGCACGGCGGCCCCTTCGCCGAGCACCATGCCGTTGCGCTTGTCGGAGAACGGACGGCAGGCTTCGGGCGCCATTACCCGCAGGACTTCCCACGCGCGGAAGGTCGAGGGCGTCAGCAGGGCCTCGCTGCCACCGACGAGGGCCGCGTCGATGATGCCGGCGCGAATCATCTGAAGGCCGTAGCCGACCGCCTGGGTGCCGGAGGCGCAGGCGCTGGAGATGGCAAGCGAGGGTCCGCGCACGCCGTAGCGCATGCTCACCTGCGAGGCGGCCGCGTTCGGCATGACCTTGGCGATGGTCAGAAGGTCGGGCCGCTCGTGCGTGACGTAGAAACTGTAGTTGCCGTTGTCGGTCGTCCAGGCACCGCCGATGCCTGAGCCGATGATCGCGCCGGTGCGCGGGCCCAGCGGCGCGGCCGTGTCGATGCCGGCGTTTTTCAACGCTTCTTCGGCGGCGACAAGCGCAAGCTGCGCGAAACGGTCGGTGGTCTTGATCTCCTGGGCCGAAAGGTGATCGGCGGGATCGAAGTCCTTGATATGTGCGGTCTTGGTGATTCTCTGGCGTGGATAGCGGTCGAAAAGCAGTTCCGAGACACCGCTGCGTCCATCGCGCGCGGCGCTCCAGAGACTTTCCACTCCACGTCCGGCAGCCGTAATCGCCCCCATGCCGGTGACGACGATGCGGCGTGTTTGATGTGTCACGCGGCGTCTTCCTTCATACGAGCCGCGAGAACCTTCAGGAAGTCCCCGACCGTCTCCGCATCCGCCAGGTCGCCATCGACGGGGATATAGACACCGAATTCCTCTTCGATCGCCATCAGGACGACGACCATGTCGGCGGACTGGATGCCGAGTTCCTCGAATGTCGCATCGGCCTTGAGCTTCTCGCGCTCGACCATGCCTTCCTTCGCGACGAGATCCAGCAAGCGATCAAGCGTCGCGGGATCAATCCCTTCGGCCATCTGTTCCATCTCGTGCCTTGTTCCCTGATGTTCCGAATTCTTGTCGGCTGTCATAAAAGGTCGCGCGCCCCGGTTCCAGAACGAATTTCCACAAAACCGCAGGTCGCCGGCGATTTTCCGAAGGCCGGCCCGCTGCCCGCCGTGCCGAGCGGTCTTGTCATGGCATTGTTTCGTCCGCTATTCACAATCAATCGAGCCGTTGCGCGCCCGGGACGGTGCGGCACGGTGAAGATCGGATGGTCGGTCGCGGGTTGCGGCATGTGCAGCAGGCTGTCTCGGATGCGGGGAAGGAGCGAGAATGTCACGACGTGGCGGAGCGGGCGAAGGTGTGCTTCTCGGATTGTTGCTCAGCGTGCCGGTCGTCGCCATTCCCCTGTTTCAAATTCCAATGATGTTTTGGGCTCGCTGGTCCTTTTATCAGCGCCACCCCGACTACGTCCAGCATAGCGCTCCAACCATTAGCCGCGCAATTTCCGATCCGGCCATCGGCGGGCCTTTCGCGATGATGATCCTGGCGGTGACGGTCGTGATCCTGCTGGCGCTGGTTCCGATCTTCCATGGATACCGGCTGGCGATCGAAACCCGGTTCGCGCAGGAGCCGGCGCTGCGCCGGTCGCTGACCGCGCGCGTGTGGCTGGCGATCGGCCTGCAGGTCATGGGCAGCGCCGGGATGGTCGTTTGCACCCAATACACCTTCGCAAACAATCACGACCTTCACATGCTCGGTAGCTACGTGTTTTTCGTCGGACAAGCCGGTGCCATCGCCACGAGCGGCTTCCTCTGCGCCCGGATCGCCAGCGCCGCCCATATCGCGCCCGACGCCCCCTTCGCGCTTCTGCCGCATATGAGCCGGGTGCGCAAGCGGGCAGCGCAGGTCGTGGCGGGCATGGCGGCCCTCTACATGGTGCTCTTCGCCATCAAGGGCATCGAGCTGCCGGTGCCGGAATACACGATCTATTACGTCTATACCGTTCAGGAGATCCTCACGATCTCCTCCTTCATCATCTATCTCGCGCTTTTCGCGCCCGATATCTTTGCTATCGGGCGGTCTCTCCACGCGCTGCGCGTCTCGCCGCAGGCGGCCGGTCGATAGATCCGCCACCAGCCGACGTCGCCGGGGACCGGTTCAGCCGTTTGCAGTCGGCACTTTGGCGGCAAGGGCCAGATCCGCGCTGCGGCTTTCGATCGCGTCCTGAAGCTGTGCCTCGAACTCCGTCGTTTTCAGGCCAGGCGCGATCGGCGGCAGGATTTCCACGACGATGCGCCCGGGATAGCGCCACAGGCTGCGCCGTGGCCAGAAGACGCCGGAGTTCAGCGCCACGGGCACGCAAGCGACCTTGAGCGAGCGGTAGAGGGCGACGAGGCCGGGCTTGTAGTCCGGCGGTGCAAGCGGGACGCGACGGGTGCCTTCGGGAAAGATCACCACGCTGCGTCCGTCGCTGAGGCGCTTTTTTGCGTCGCGCAACAGGTTCATCAGGGCGGCCGCGCCGGCGGCCCTGTTGATCCGGATATGATCCAGCCGCCACATCGTCCACCCTGCGATGGGTATGAAGGTGAGTTCGCGTTTGAGCACGATCGCCGGGTCGTCGAGAATGACCTGCAACGCGATCGTCTCGAAGGCAGACTGGTGCTTGGAGGCGATGAGGCAGGGACCTTGCGGCAGGTTTTTGCGACCGCGCACCTCGTAGGAAAGGCCGGTCAGCAGCTTGAGCGCCCACAGCCAGAATTTCAGGATGCGCCCGACGATAGCCAGGCACATGCGGCGCGGCAGGACCAGCAGCACGGTGAAGGGGGCGACCACTATCAGGGTCGCCAGCACGAGCGCCAGAAACGCCAGCGAACGGATCATGACCGACAGGCTGGTCCGGCGGGGCGGCAGCGCGGGAGCCGAGAGGTCTGCGGACCTTTCAGGTGTCGTCATGGTGCTCCCGCTCCGCCGGTGTCCGTCCTTCGCCGTTGCGCCTCAGGCGCGCACCGCGATGGTGATGGCGATCTCGGCGATGCCGGCAATCGAGCCGGTCAGCCGGTCGCCTGGCAAAATGGCGCCGACCCCGGCCGGCGTGCCGGTGAAGATCAGGTCGCCCGGCGCCAGGGTGACGGAGCGGCTGCAGATCGAGACCACGTCGCGGACCGGCCAGATCTGGTCGGCAAGGTCCGCGTCCTGGCGGATCTCGCCGTTGACCGAAAGGGAAATCCGGCCGCTCGTCGGATGCCCGATCTTGTCTGCCGGGACAAGCGGCGATACGGGCGCCGAGAGGTCGAAGCCCTTTGCCCAGTCCCATGGGCGGCCCATGTCCTTGGCCTGCTGCTGCAGGTCCCGGCGGGTCAGGTCGATGCCCGCGCCATAGCCCCAGATATGCGCCTCCGCAGCGTCCGGCGCGATGTCCTTGCCGCCCTGTCCGATGGCGACCACCAGTTCCATCTCGAAATGCAGGTCGTTCGTCAGGGGCGGGTAGGGGATTGCACCGCCGGCATCGCAGACCGCATCTGCCGGTTTGGTGAAGAAGAACGGCGGCTCGCGGTCCGGGTCCTTGCCCATCTCGCGGGCGTGGGCGGCGTAATTGCGGCCGACGCAGAACACGCGGCGCACCGGAAAGCGCTCGGTGCTGCCTGAAATGGCGACGCTGGGGCGAGGTGCCGGAGGGAAGACGAACGAGGTCACCGCAATCTCCATGAACGGGGGCCGGCGGTCCGCCGGAAGGACGGTGGCGGACGCGAGGAAGGATGCCTGATTTCTTAGGTGAGATCGCTCTGCCGGTCCAGCGCCGTAAGGCCGTGCGACCCTCCGACGGCCCATTGTAATCGCGCTGTTGCGGTGCAACACTGGCGCTTCCAGCAGGGGTGGGTGGAATGAGCGGTTCTATTGTTTCCGTTGCACAGCAAAAGGGCGGGTCCGGCAAGACGACGCTGGCGGCCCATCTTGCTGTTGCGCTTGCGCGGCGCGGCGACTTTCCCGTGGCGTTGATCGATGTCGACCCGCAGGGATCGCTCGGCACGTGGTTCGAGGCGCGCGAAGAGGCGCTCGGCGAGCGCCAGACCGGGCTGACCTTCCGCACCTCCAGCGGATGGGGCGCGCGGCGCGAAGCCCGCTCGCTCGCCCGCGACCACGGGGTGGTGATCGTCGACACACCGCCAAAGACCGATTCCGACGTGCGCCCGGCCATCGAGGCGGCCAATCTCGTCGCCATCCCGGTTCAGCCGACGCCGGTCGACATCTGGGCCACCGGACAGACGGTGGAGATCGCGCGGCGCGAAGGGACCGACGCGCTGGTGGTGCTCAACCGGGTGCCGCCGCGCGCGGCGCTCACGTCCGAAATGCTGGACGCCATTTCCGAACACGGATTTCACACGGCTGTTGCCCGGCTCGGCAACCGGACGGCGTTTGCCGCGTCGATGGGGCGGGGGCTGACGGTTCTGGAAACGGACGCGCGCGGCAAGGGGGCTGAGGAAACCACGGCCCTTGCGGCGGAAATTGCCGAAATCCTGGGCATCGGCTGAGCCGCTCTTTCGTGTCGGCGGCCGTGGAGAGATCAGGCGTGCCGGGCCGTGGCGTCCAGGACCGAGAGGGCTTTCTCGCCGCTCACACGGTCGGGAAGCGCCAGGAAATCGGCATGCCGGTGAAGCGCCGATTCAAGCATGCGGTCGTAGCGGGCCTTGGGAACTTCGCGCGTGCCGAATTGCGACAGGTGACCGGTCACGAACTGCGTGTCGAGCAGCGTGTAATGTCCGGCGATCAGGCGCGCCACCAGATGGACCAGTGCCACCTTTGAGGCATCGCGTTCCCGCGAGAACATGCTTTCCCCGAAAAAGGCCGCGCCCAGCGATACGCCATACAGCCCGCCGACCAGCCGTCCCTCGCGCCAGACCTCGACGGTGTGGCAGTGGCCCATGTCGAAAAGCGCGCCGTAGAGCCGGCGGATTTCGGAATTGATCCAGGTCTTCGTCCGGTCGTCCTGCGGCTCGGCGCATCCGTCGATCACCTGCTGGAAGTCGGTGTCGATCCGTACCTCAAAGACATCCTGACGCACGGTCCGGCGCAACCGCTTGGGCAGGTGGAACGCATCAAGTGGCAGGACGCCGCGGTGTTCTGGCTCGATCCAGAAGAGGTTCGGATCCTCCGCCGATTCCGCCATGGGGAAGATCCCGCAGGCATAGGCCTTCAACAGCACTTGCGGTGTGATGACCAGTTGATCGGACGTGTTGGCGGCCATTGGATCCTTCCCGGCGGCCGGCGCCGCCATGCAGATCTTCGCCCGGCCGTACGCGCGCGCCGCGCGTCGGCCGGGAGGTTCGGGACAGCCGGTCGCGTCAGGCGGTCCCGGGATCGCCCGGGTGAGCGGATTGGCTCCGGCCACCCGGACCCTTTCGCGACGGCCTCAGTTCGTGCCGTCTTCCGACAGGTATTTCTCGAGCCAATGGATATCATACATGCCGTTGGCGATGTCCTGATTGTCCACCAGATCGCGGAACAGCGGGATCGTGCTGTCGATCCCGTCCACCACGAACTCGTCGAGGCAGCGGCGCAGCCGCATCATGCACTCCACGCGGTTGCGACCGTGCACGATCAGCTTGCCGATCAGGCTGTCGTAGTGCGGCGGGATCTTGTAGCCCTGATAGACGCCCGAATCGACGCGCACGCCCAGACCGCCCGGCGGGTGATAATAGCTGATCCGGCCCGGCGACGGCGCGAAGGTGCGCGGATTTTCCGCGTTGATCCGGCACTCGATCGCGTGACCTTCGAAGGTGACGTCTTCCTGGCGGATCTGCAGCTCGGCGCCCGAGGCGATGCGGATCTGCTCGTTGACCAGGTCGATGCCGGTGATCATCTCGGTCACCGGATGCTCGACCTGGAGACGGGTGTTCATCTCGATGAAATAGAACTCGCCGTTTTCATACAGGAACTCGATGGTGCCGACGCCCCGGTACTTGAGCTTGCGCATCGCCGCGGCGACGACTTCGCCGATCTTCTTGCGGCTTTCGGCATTCAGGGCCGGGGAGGGAGCCTCCTCCCAGACCTTCTGGTGCCGGCGCTGCAGGGAGCAGTCGCGCTCGCCCAGATGGATCGCATTGCCGCGCCCGTCGCCCAGCACCTGGATTTCGATGTGGCGGGGCTTGCCGAGGTATTTCTCCATGTAGAGCGCGTCGTCGCCAAAGGCGGCCTTCGCCTCGGACCGGGCCGTGGAGAGCGCCGTGTCGAGATCGGCTGCGCTCAGCGCCACCTTCATGCCACGTCCGCCGCCGCCGGCGGCGGCCTTGACGAGAACCGGATAGCCGATCTCCGCGGCGATGGCATGGGCGTCGTCGCTCGGCGTGACCGCGCCATCGGACCCCGGAACCACCGGAATGCCGAGGCTCTTCGCCGTCAGCTTGGCCTCGATCTTGTCGCCCATGATGCGGATGTGTTCAGCTGTCGGGCCGATGAAGGCGATCTTGTGCGCCTCCAGGATCTCCGCGAAACGGGCGTTTTCCGACAGGAAGCCGTAGCCGGGATGCACGGCATCGGCGCCGGTGATCTCGCAGGCGGCCAGCAACTGGGGAATGTTCAGATAGCTGTCGCGCGCGGCCGGCGGACCGATGCACACGCTTTCGTCGGCCAGGCGCACATGCATCGCATCGGCGTCGGCCGTGGAATGCACCGCGACCGTCTGGATGCCGAGCTCCTTGCAGGCGCGCAGCACGCGCAGCGCGATCTCGCCGCGGTTGGCAATCAGGATCTTTGAAAACATGGCCTGGCTCCCCGTCACTCGAGGATGACCAGCGGCTCGCCGTATTCCACCGGCTGCCCGTCCTCGACCAGAATGGCCGTGACGCGACCCGCACGCGGAGCAGGGATCTGGTTCATCGTCTTCATCGCCTCGACGATCAGCAGCGGATCGCCGGCGGCGACCGTGTCGCCGACCTCGATGAAGTTACGTGCGCCGGGCTCGGGCGCCATATAGGCCGTCCCGACCATCGGCGAGGGCACGGCGCCCGGATGGCCGGCCGGATCCGAGGTCGCCTCGGCCGGAGCGGCGGCTGCGGCCGGCGCCGGCGCTGCGGCGGCACGTGCTGCGACCGGAGCCTCGATGGTGATCTGACGGGCCACGCGGACGCGGAAATCGTCCCGCTCGAGCTCGATTTCACTCAGGTTGGTTTCGTCGAGCAGCACGGCGAGCTGGCGAATCAGGTCCTGATCGAATTTGTTTTTCTTGTCCGACATTGGCTTTCTTGAACTTTTCTCGGTTGGCGAACGCCGGCGTCACGGCCTGATGACGGTTGACAGCGCTTCCAGCGCGAGCCGGTAGCCCGTGGCGCCGAAACCGCAGATCACCCCCAGGGCGACCGGCGAGACGTAGGAATGGTGCCGAAATGCCTCGCGCGCGAAGACGTTGGACAGATGCACTTCGACGGTTGGTATTTCCGCCGCCCGGATCGCATCGTGAACCGCGACGGAGGTATGGGTGAAGGCGGCCGGATTGATCAGGAGCCCCTGGGCAAGGTCTCCGGCTTCCTGGATCCAGTCGACAAGCACTCCTTCATGGTTCGTCTGGCGGAAATCGATCTCGAGATCGAGATCCTCGCCGACATCGCGGCACAGGCGCTCGATATCGCCGAGCGTCGCCGAGCCGTAGGTCGACGGTTCGCGTGTGCCGAGCCTGTTGAGGTTCGGACCGTTGAGAACGAAGACTGAAGCGGACATGCCTTCTCCGCAAAGGGCCGCGCCGCAGTCGACGCGCCGCAAGGATCACGGCCCCTTATAGGCACTCCGCGTGGCAAGGAAAAGACCCGACATTGCCGGGAGCGCCATTCGCTCGCCGCCGATGCCGGGCCCTGACGCCTCAGCAGGTCGCTTCGCCGCAGTTGCGGGCGGCCTCGATGCCCTGCTTCAGCCGGTCGTATCCGACCGCGCCCATCAGCACCTCGTCGCCGACGACATAGGCCGGGGTGCCGTTGAGGCCGAGCCGGCGGGCCAGCGTGTAGACCTCCTCGATGGTCGCCCGGACCTCGGGGTCGTTCATTGCGGTTTCCACGGCGTCGGCCTTAAGGCCGGTGTTCACGGCGGCTTCAAGCGCCGAGGCGCGGTTGGCCTGGCCGCGCGCGGCCATCAGCTCGCGGTGAAACTCCAGGTATTTCTCGGGCGCGATCGCGTTGACTGCAACCGCGACCTGCGCCGCCTGCACGGATCCCTCGCCCAGCACCGGGAACTCCTTGAGAACGACGCGCAGCTTGTCGTCTTCTTGCAGCAGCTGCATCATGTCGGCCATGGCGCGCTTGCAGTAACCGCAGTTGTAGTCGAAGAACTCGACCAGCGTGACGTCGCCGTCCGGGTTGCCGAGCTCCACCTGCCGGGTGGAGTTGAACAGCACGTCGGAGACGGTGGAGACGGCTTCTGCACGAGCGGCGTCCGCGGCTGCCAGTTCGCGTCGCTCGAGCTCCTCGAACGCCTGGCGGATGATCTCCGGGTTCTCCAGCAGATACTCCCGGACGATGGTTTCGACGTCGCCACGCTTCAGAACGCCGTCCTGCGCCTGCACAGGTGCCTGCAGCAGGACAACCGTCGCCAGCGACAGGATGGCAAGCCGCAGGGACGCGGTCAGGGCGGTTGCGAAAATGGTCTTCATCTGCGTCTCCAGAAAACGGGCGCTTGGCCCGTGGGCCTCAAGGACCCGATGTGTGATGCCGGACCGATGCAAAGGGCAGGGTCGGTCGGATGTCGGACGCCGTGCCGGGCCGTTTGCACGGATGCAGGCACGATGGGGTGTTACGACTAGCGCCGTTTCGCGAAATCCGGCGGACTGTAGGACACGATATCATCCGCCTGTAGCCATGCGGGCGTGCCGCGCTTCAATTTTTTTTGTGCACGCGCCGCGTAGCGTTTCGCCGCCCGGAAATCGCCGCGGGCCATCAACCCGCGGGCGGTCGACAGATCCGCCTCCGCGGTCTTGCCCTGCCGCCCTTGGGCGATGGCGAGCTGCGAATAGCCGATCGGCGAGTTCGGGTCCATCTGCAGGCCGGCCTTGAGGATGCGTTCCGCCTCCGGCAGCAGGCTGTTGCTGTTGGAGGCCACAAGCGCGAAGCCCAGCCAGATGTTGAGCTGGCCCTCGCGCGGGCGCAACGCAACGGCGCGGCGGAAGGGCTCGACGGCCGCCTTGGGATTGCCCGATTCCAGCAGCGCCTGTCCCTTCAGTTCATGAAAATAGGGATTGTTGGGCTGGCGGCGGATGAGGGCGTCGATGGCCTCCACCGCCTCGCGCCGGCTGCTGGTGCGCATGGTCGCGACCGCACGGGCGTAGTCGGCGGCAAGCGAGCGGTCTGAGCGCGGATAGGCGCGGGCAACCACATTGGGGTGGCTGGTGAAGGCGAGGAGCTTTGCGCGCACCAGGTCATGGCGGGCCTGGAGCGCGGGATCCGCCGGCTTGTTGAAGTAGCGGCTCTGGCGCGCCAGCGTTTCCAGCGCGTTGAGGCGCTCGCGCGGCATCGGGTGGCTGATGGAATAGGGATCGGTGTATTGCGCGGAAAACAGGCTTTGATCGGCAAAGCGGCTGAAGGTCTTCAGCATGCCCTTGGCCGATTGCCCGGTCTTTTCCAGGAATGTCAGCGCGGCCCGGTCCGCAACCGCTTCCTCGCCCCGGCGATAGGCGAGAAGCGTGCGCTGCGCCAGTCCGGCACCGGCGGTCACCGCGCCGGCGCCACCGCCCGCCGATCCGGCGGCGGCTGCGCCCGCGCCGAGGAGCACGCCGATGGCGGCCATGATCTGGGCATTCGCCAGCGCCTGGCGGAGGCGGACAAGGTGATTGCCGGTGATGTGGCCGGTCTCATGCGCCAGGACGCCGATCACCTCGCCCGGGGTCTCGGCGTCGAGAATCACGCCGACGTTGATGAAGATGCGCCGGGCGTCGGCGACGAAGGCGTTGAAGTCGTTGCGGTTGACCAGGATGATCTCGACCTGCTGGCGCGAGATGCCGGCGGCGTCGAAGATCGGCGCGGCATAGTCGCGCATCAGCTCCTCGGTTTCCGCGTCGCGCACCAGCGGCAGCCCGCCTTGCGCCTGGGCCGGCTGCAGCGCGGAGGTGATGCCGATCAGCGCGGCGGCCGCGACACTGGCGACGCGGCGCCCCAGCGACGGGCGCAGCGCCGGCCGGCGCGGCTGCGAGACGCTATCCTGGTTGCTTGCGCGGAGGATGGCTGGTCCGGACGCGGGAGGGCAACGGGTCATCGATCGGGTATCCTCGTCTGCAACTGGCACAAAGTCCGGCCTGGCCTGTCCATGGCCGCCGGCGGGTCCTGGCGCCATCGTCTGGCGAAGCGGTCCCACTCCCGCCCCGTTGCCGCCGGACCGCGGATCTGGACAGGACCGGTCCGGGAGGGTAGGGAGCCGGATCCCGGCGGTCAACCGAACCGCCAGCGCCCGCAATCGCCGTTGCGTCCTTTAGACGTCGGGAATGCGGCGTTACCTTGGCAATCGCACCCGGGTGAGGGCTTTGACGCGCTCGGCACCCTCGTTTCCAGAAAGGTCCTTCAGGATGCCCCAGCCTTCCAGACGATCCGCCGTCGAGCCCTTTCTCGCAATGGATGTCCTGGCGCGCGCCAATGCGCTGGAGGCCGCGGGCCGGGAAATTCTGCATATGGAGGTCGGCCAGCCCGGCGCCAATGCGCCGGCGCGCGTGATCGCGGCGGCGCAGGCAGCGCTTTCCGGCGGGCGCCTTGGCTATACGGAAGCGCGGGGACTGCCGGTGCTGCGCACGGCGATCGCCGCCCATTACCGCGACACCTACGGCGTCGACGTGCCCGACGGGCACATCCTGGCGACGACGGGATCCTCCGCCGGGTTCAATCTCGCCTTTCTGGCGGCGTTCGATCCAGGCGACCGCATCGCCATCACCGCGCCCGGCTATCCCGCCTATCGCAACATCCTGAAAGCGCTCGGAATCATTCCGGTCGAGATCGAGGTCGGCGCCGACACCCGCTGGGCGCTGACGCCCGAACTGCTGGAGGCGGCGCACCGCGAGGCGCCGCTGAAGGGCGTGCTTGTCGCATCGCCTGCCAATCCGACCGGCACGATGATGACGCCCGATGCGCTCAAGGCGCTGGTTTCCGCCTGCGACGACATGGGGCTCTGGTTCCTATCCGACGAGATCTACCACGGGCTGGTGTTCAACGGCCGGCAGGAAACCGCGCTCGCCTATAGCGACAAGGCGATCATCCTCAACAGTTTTTCCAAGTACTACTGCATGACCGGCTGGCGGATCGGCTGGATGGTGCTGCCGGAGGCGCTGGTGCGCCCGGTCGAGCGCATTGCCCAAAGCCTCTATATCTCGCCGCCCGAACTCTCCCAGCGTGCTGCGGCCGTCGCCTTCAAGGCAACCGAGGAGCTCGAAGCGATCAAGGCCGGCTATGCACGGAACAGGGAGCTTCTGCTGCAGCGGCTCCCGGCGCTCGGCTTCACCGAGATGCTGCCCGTCGACGGTGCCTTTTATTGCTATGCGAGCGTTCGGCCGTTTTCCAACGACAGCGTCGCCTTCGCGGAACGGATGCTCGAGGAGGCCGGGATCGCCGCGACGCCTGGACCGGATTTCGATCCGGTCAACGGTCGCTCCTACATCCGGTTTTCCTTCGCCGGCGACACCCAGGTCATTGATAAGGCCATGACCCGGCTGGAAGACTGGTTGCCCGGCCTCAAGTAGGGCGGGCTGCGCCTGCCAGTCCTCGCGCTGGACTGAAAAGGGGCGGATCGATCTCGATCCGCCCCTTTTGCTGTCACTGTCGGCTGTTTTTACCCGCGGCTCTTGAAGAGACGCCGGATGCCCTTTCAGAAGAAGCTGCGGCGCTGCCACCAGCCCGAGCGCTTGGGCTCCGGGTCTTCGTCCTTTTCCGTGGATCCGTCACCGGCGATGGTCTCGCGAACGACGACCGGCTCCGCCGGTGCCACCGGCCGTGCCGGTTCCGCGGGCGCGCTTTCGGCGACGGCGGCGTCTTCCTTGTCCGTCTCCGCAGGCGCTGCCAGCTCTTCAGGCTCCGCGGCCGCTTCGTCGGCAGCCACCGCTTCGGGGTCTTCCGCCGCTGCCGCGACTTCGGTCGCCGCCGGCTCTTCCGCCGCTACAGGCTCCGCAGATGCCGCTTCGGGCGTTTCTGCAGTGCCGGCGGAAGCCGCCTCGGCCGCCGCATCCTGCGATGCGTCCTGCGCGTCGGCAGCCGGTGACTCGTCACTTGCCGCTGTCGCGGTGTCTTTTGCGTCGTTGGAGGCGTTGTCGTTGTCGGAGGCGTCCGAGGCTTCCGCATCGGCGGACGTCTCGTTGCCGTCTCCGTCGCGCCGGCTGCGACGTCCGCCGCGACGGCCGCGGCGACGCTTGCGGCGTGCACGATCCTCGTCGCTTTCGTCCTCGCCCGCGGCTTCGGAGGCAGGACCGGAATCGCCGTTCGACTGGTCGTCGTCGCCATTTGCATCGGCATCGGCATCGGCATCGCCCGGCTGCGCCTCATCGCCCGAAGGCTTGCGACGCCGGCGCCGGCGGCGGCGCTTGCGGTTGTTGCCGTCCTCGTCCTGCGTGTCCTCGCGCGCGGAGCGCTCGCGCGGAGCTTCCTCCTGATCCTCGTCCTCGTCTTCGTGCTCGATCACGATCGGCTCGATGCTCGAGGGCTGGACCATCGGCGGGGTATCGTCGGGACGCGCTTCGATCAGCTCGCCACGCTCCAGGGCGTAATGCTGGCCGTTGTCCATGGCGCCGGCCTGGACATCGATCTCCAGGCCGAAGCGGGCCTCGAGGTCCGACAGATGCGAGCGCTTCTGGTTGAGGATGTAGAGCGCGGCTTCCGTCGTCGTGCGGACGATGAGATTGTGCGTCGCGCCTTTCAGCAGCTGGTCCTCAAGCGAGCGCAGCACATGCAGCGCCACCGATTCCACCGACCGGATCATGCCCGTGCCGTGGCAATGCGGGCAGGGGGTCATGGAGCTTTCCAGCACGCCCGTGCGGATGCGCTGGCGCGACATTTCCAGAAGGCCGAAGTGCGAGATCCGCCCGACCTGGATGCGCGCCCGGTCGTTCTTCAGGCAGTCCTTCATCTTCCGTTCGACGGCGCGATTGTTCTTGTTCTCTTCCATGTCGATGAAATCGATCACGATGAGACCGGCAAGATCGCGCAGGCGCAACTGGCGAGCGACTTCCTCGGCCGCCTCCAGATTGGTCTGGACGGCGGTGTCCTCGATGTTGTGCTCGCGCGTCGACTTGCCCGAGTTCACATCGATGGCCACCAGCGCTTCCGTCTGGTTGATGACGATGTAGCCGCCGGATTTCAGGGTGACCTGCGGCGAGAACATCGCGTCCAGCTGGGACTCGACCATGAAGCGCGAGAAGACCGGCGTCGCGTCCTTGTAGGGCTGGACGTTCTTGGCATGGCTCGGCATGAGCATGCGCATGAAGTCCTTCGCCTCGCGGTAGCCCTCGTCGCCGGCCACAAGGACCTGGTCGATATCCTTGTTGTAGAGATCGCGGATCGAGCGCTTGATCAGCGATCCCTCCTCGTAGACGAGATAGGGGGCGGAGGATTGCAGTGTCAGGTCGCGCACATTCTCCCACAGCCGCATCAGATACTCGAAATCGCGCTTGATCTCGGCCTTGGTGCGGCTTGCGCCGGCGGTGCGCAGGATCACGCCCATGCCCTGCGGCACTTCCAGTTCCGAGGCGATCTTCTTCAGCCGCTTGCGGTCGGTCGGATTGGTGATCTTGCGGGAAATCCCGCCGCCGCGCGCGGTGTTCGGCATCAGCACCGAATAGCGACCGGCCAGCGACAGATAGGTCGTCAGCGCCGCGCCCTTGTTGCCGCGCTCTTCCTTGACGACCTGCACCAGCAGAACCTGCCGGCGCTTGATCACTTCCTGGATCTTGTACTGCTTGCGGTGGCGGCGCGCGCGCTGGGGCACTTCCTCCATCGCGTCTTCTGCACCGACCGATTCCACGTCGGTTTCGCTCTCGGCGCCATTGTCGGCGTCGGAGACGGTCTCCTCGTCGGCAGGCGCGTCATCGTCCGACGGAGCCTCGTCGCCGGAGACGGTTGCATCCTCGGACTTGGCCTTGGCGGCCTTGCCGCGACGGCGGGACGGCTTTGCCGGCTTTTCGGGGGCCTCGTCCGCGTCGTTGCGGCGGGCGTCGGCCTCTTCTTCTTCCAGAAGCGCCTGACGGTCCGCGACCGGGATCTGATAATAGTCGGGATGGATTTCGCCGAAGGCGAGGAAGCCGTGGCGGTTTCCGCCGTAATCCACGAACGCCGCCTGAAGCGACGGCTCGACCCGGGTTACCTTCGCCAGATAGATATTGCCGCGCAGCTGTTTGCGATTGGCGGCCTCGAAATCAAATTCTTCGACCCTGTTGCCACGCACGACGACAACCCGGGTCTCCTCCGGGTGCGCGGCGTCGATCAGCATTTTGTTTGCCATAGATGGGGATCTCCACGACCGTCGCGTCGGGGCGGCGCTGAGTGCGCGCCCGGATGTGCGAAACACCGGCCGTTCTGTTCTTCATTGTGAATGTTGACGGTATGGCGCGCCGCGCGGCGATCAGAACGGAGGATCCCGTGCCGGAGAGGGCAGGTCCTTGTCCGTTGCGGATCGTCTTCGCGCAAAGGTTCATTGCAGCGCCTATCTGACCATATGTATCGCGTGCCCGCCTAAACGACCGGCCGGTATTGAAAAGGGCAGACGTTTTGCGTCTGCTGACGGGCGTCTGCGACTGGCAGACGCGAACGGTTGTCTCCCGATCCACCGCCCCGTGTGACCGCCTCGCCGCTCTGTCCAGCCGCCGCGATATCCTTGCGGCGTCGGGAGCGGTTGCAGCATGCAGACACGCGGGTCGTTCACCCGATCGGGTTCCGCAGCCAATCGATCTTTCGCGGGTGACGCAAGGACAGTTGGCTTTACGGGACGCCGCTCAAGGGGACCAAGACATCCCGGCCGGAATCAATTCCGAGACCGGGACCCGTTCACTTCCTTTTACGGGCGCGCGCCGGCGATGGCAAGTATGCTCGCACGTCGACCTTTCGCGTTTGGCGACATCGCGGCGAGCCGTCTATTGTCAATGAAAGGTTAACTTGCCTATGAGTAAGTCTTGGATGGGCGGTGTTGTGGGGTGGCGCTTCGAAAAACGCTCTTGGAAACGGACACGAATGGCAATGGTTCCGCGCATGGCTTGCAGGTTTGTCGCTGCCGCGATCGTCGCGTGGCTCGGCACGGCGGGCGTCTCCTCCTACGCTGAGGACACGGCGCCGGCGACGGCGCGCGATGCGCGGCTCGCCGGCGACGAGCTTCGCACGCGCTTCGTCATGGATCTGTCGAAGCCGGTGGACTTTGCGGTTTCCACCCTGTCCGATCCCTATCGGGTGGTCATCGATTTGCCGCAGGTCTCGTTCGATCTCGATCCGGTCGCCGGGCGCGAGGGGCGGGGGCTGGTTTCCGACTGGCGCTTCGGCCTGTTCGCGGCCGGCAAGTCGCGCATCGTTCTCGATGCCACCGCGCCCGTTTCGGTCGACAAGGTGTTTGTGCTGCCTCCGGTGTCCGACCAGCCGGCCCGGTTCGTGATCGATCTGGTCAAGACCACGCGAGAGGCCTTCCTGAGCGAGGCGGCGGAAACGGCCGAGCAGGCGCGCGCGGAACGCGCGGCCGTGGCGCGCAAGGGCGACCGCCTGAAGCCGCAGGACGACGAGACCCGTCCGCTGATCGTGCTCGACCCCGGACACGGGGGGCTCGACACCGGCGCGACCGGTGCCGGTGGCACGCTCGAAAAGGCGGTGGTTCTCGACTTTTCCCTGCTGCTTCGCGACAAGCTTGCGGAAACCGGACGTTATGACGTGCGCATGACGCGCGACACGGATGTGTTCATCCCGTTGCGCGAGCGGGTGAAGATCGCGCGCGGGCATCAGGCCGATCTGCTGGTTTCGGTGCATGCCGATTCGGTGCGCATCGGGCGCAGCCAGGTGCGCGGCGCGGGCGTCTACACGCTGTCGGAAACGGCCAGCGACGAAATCGCCGCCGCGCTGGCGGAGCGGGAAAACCGCTCGGACGTCATTGCCGGCATCGACCTCGCCGACGAGCCGGATGACGTCACCGACATCCTGATCGATCTTGCGCGCATGGAGACGAAGAAATTCTCCTATTTCTTCGCGCGCACGCTGGTGGACGAGTTGCGCGGGTCGGCCGAACTGGTGAAAAACCCGCACCGTTCTGCCGGATTTCGGGTGCTGACCGCCCATGACGTGCCATCCGCGCTGGTCGAGCTCGGGTATCTCTCCCATAAACTTGACGAGAAACTGATGGCGACCGATGCCTGGCGCAATCGCATGGCGGAGGCCATTGTCGTGGCGATCGACCGGTATTTCGCCCGCCGCTTCGGGGCAGCGCATGTGACGTTGTCGCAGACGGCCGAGGCCGCCGAGAGCGACGTCACCGGCGCGGCGGTGCAGCAATGATGCCGCGACGCCTCAGCATCGCCATATTGCTCGCCGACAGAGGGCGCTGAACGTTAGGCTGTCCGTGTCGTGACGGCCGCGCGGCCGGCGCAGGCGGGCTGTGCCGCAAGAACGGGACTGCAAGAGGCTGGCGGAGCAGGGGGCGAATCCTGTATGCCGCCGCATCGCCCGCGTCCTGGCGCCGTTTTGCACGCGGGAAATGCGTCCCTTCGTGCCTTGGAATTCTAATTGGGGCAAACGAGCCGGTTACATGAAAGTCCTGATCAAGCTGTTCGGCTATCTCTTCGGCATCGGCGCCGTCTTCGCGTTTCTGGTGGCGGGAGGCGTGTGGATCTACCTGCAGGAAATGACCGATGACCTGCCGGACTACACGACCTTGAAGAACTACGAGCCGCCGGTGATGACCCGCGTTCACGCGGCCGACGGCCAGCTGATGGCCGAATATGCCAAGGAACGCCGTCTGTTCCTGCCGATCCAGGCCGTGCCGGAATTGCTCAAGCAGGCGTATCTCTCCGCCGAGGACAAGAATTTCTACAGCCATCTCGGCGTCGACCCCGAGGGCATCGCCCGTGCGGCGTTCGCCTACCTCAAGAATTACGGCACCGGCCGCCGCCCCCAGGGCGCCTCGACGATCACGCAGCAGGTTGCGAAGAACTTCCTGCTGACCAACGAGGTGTCGATCGAGCGCAAGGTGAAGGAAGCGATCCTGGCGCTCAGGATCGAGCAGGCCTACACCAAGGACGAGATCCTCGAGCTCTATCTGAACGAGATCTATCTGGGGCTCGGCGCCTATGGCGTCGCGGCCGCGTCGCTGCTCTATTTCGACAAGTCCGTGCATGAGCTGACGCTCGAGGAAGCCGCCTATCTCGCGGCCCTGCCCAAGGGCCCGAGCAACTACCATCCGTTTCGCGAGACCGAGCGCGCGATCGAACGCCGCAACTGGGTGATCGACCGGATGGTGCAGAACGGCTTTGTCGACAGCATGGCCGGCGAAGAAGCCAAGGCCAAGCCGCTCAATGTGACGCCGCGCACCCGCGGGTCGCAGCTCTTCGCCTCGGAGTATTTCGCCGAGGAGGTGCGTCGCCGGATTCTCGAGATGTATGGCGAGGGCCGTCTCTACGAGGGCGGGCTGTCGGTACGCTCCACGCTTGATCCGGAGTTGCAGGTCAAGGCGCGCAAGGCGCTGATGGACGGGCTCATCGAGTTCGACCGCCGCCGCGGCGGCTGGCGCGGTGCGGAAAAGACCATCGAGCTCGGCGCCGGCGACTGGGGCGCGGCCCTTGCCGAGATCCCCGACTATTCCGACGTGCCCGAGTGGCGGACCGCCGTCGTTCTGTCCGTGTCCGGCGAGGCGGCCGAGATCGGCCTGAAGCCGGAAACGCTGGTCAGCGGCGAATTGTCGACCGAGCGCAAGCGCGTGACCCTGCCGTTTTCCGGCATGAAATGGGCCCGCGTCAACGGCCGGGCGCCGCAGAGCGCAAACGATGTGCTCAACCCCGGCGACGTGATCTTCGTGGAGGCCATCGATGGTCCGGCCGGGCCGGTCTACGAGCTGCGCCAGTTCCCGAAGGTGTCGGGCGCGCTGGTCGCAATGGACCCCTTTACCGGTCGCGTGCTCGCGATGGTCGGCGGCTTCTCCTTCGCGCAGAGCGAGTTCAACCGCGCGACGCAGGCGTATCGCCAGCCGGGATCGGCCTTCAAGCCCTTCATCTATGCGGCCGCGCTCGACAATGGCTATACGCCCTCGAGCGTTGTGCTGGACGCGCCCGTCGAGATCGCCCAGGGGCCGGGCCTGCCCGTGTGGCGGCCGCAGAACTACGGCGGCAAGTTCTATGGACCGTCGACGCTTCGTCTCGGCATCGAGCTGTCGCGAAACGTCATGACCGTGCGTCTCGCGCAGGACATGGGGATGCCGCTGGTGGCGGAATATTCCAAGCGCTTCGGCATTTACGACGACATGATGCCGGTGCTGTCGATGTCGCTCGGCGCGGGCGAGACCACCGTCATGCGCATGGTGACCGCCTATGCGATGATCGCCAACGGCGGGCGCAAGGTGACGCCGACGCTGATCGACCGCATTCAGGACCGCTACGGCAAGACCGTCTTCCGCCACGAGGAGCGCATTTGCGAAACCTGCGCGACCGATCACTGGGAAGGCCAGGCCGAGCCGGAGCTGATCGACAACCGCGAGCAGGTGCTCGACCCGATGACGGCCTATCAGATCACCTCGATGATGGAAGGCGTGGTCCTGCGGGGCACGGCGACCAAGGTGCAGGCCGTCAACCGTCCGGTCGCCGGCAAGACCGGTACGACCAACGACGAGAAGGACGCCTGGTTCGTCGGCTTCACGCCCGACCTGACCGTCGGCGTCTTCGTCGGCTACGACAATCCCAAGCCGATGGGCCGTGGCGCGACGGGCGGCCAGGTGGCGGCGCCGATCTTCACCGAGTTCGTCAAGAATGCGCTGGCCGACCAGCCGCCGGTGGAGTTCCGCGTTCCCAAGGGGCTGCAGCTCATCCCGATCAACCGTCGCACGGGCCTGCGCGCCGCCGCCGGAACGCCGGGCACCATCCTGGAAGCCTTCAAGCCGGGAACGGCACCGCCGGACGAATATTCGATCATCGGGTTCCAGGACGATATCGGCATTCCGCGCACGGTTTCGCCGGAAGCCGGCCAAGCGGTCATGACGGGAACCGGCGGGCTCTACTGATCCTTCACCACAGGTGCAAACCATCCGTCCCCGGATGGTTTGCACGTCACTTTCGGATCAACTATGGTCGCGCCCACTTCCGGCGTTCGCACGGGCTGCGATCGCCGGATAGCTCTTTCCATCCAACCGGATGGCGACAGATTCAACACCAACGCGAGGACTTGCGATGCGCGCCGAAACAGAGGCCGTGGTCGATGAAATCAAGCAGGCCATAAGCCTGCTGAGGAGGCATCTTTGACTGGGATCAGGCGATTGTCAGACTCGACGAACTGAACGCTGCCTCCGAGGATCCGACCCTTTGGGACGACCCGACGCAGGCCCAGAAGCTGATGCGCGAGCGTCAGCATCTCGATGACAGCATCAACGGGGTGCGTCAGCTCGAGGCAGACCTCAACGACAATCTCGAACTGATCGAGCTTGGCGATGCGGAAGGCGATGCCGACGTGGTCTCCGAGGCGGAGGCCGCGCTCAAGGCTCTGCGCACCGATGTCCAGCGCCGCCAGATCGCGTCTCTGCTGTCCGGCGAGGCCGACGGCAATGACGCCTATCTGGAGATCAACGCCGGCGCCGGCGGCACGGAAAGCCAGGACTGGGCGAACATGCTGTTTCGCATGTACACCCGCTGGGCCGAGCAGCACGGACACAAGGTCGAGGTTCTCGAGATCCACGACGGCGAAGAGGCCGGCATCAAGTCCGCGACGCTCAAGATCAAGGGCGAGAACGCCTACGGCTGGCTCAAGACCGAATCCGGCGTCCACCGGCTCGTGCGGATTTCGCCCTATGACAGCCAGGCGCGCCGTCACACGAGCTTTGCCTCGGCCTGGGTCTATCCCGTGATCGATGATTCCATCGAGGTGGACATCAACGAAAGCGACTGCCGCATCGATACCTACCGCGCGTCCGGCGCGGGCGGACAGCATGTGAACACGACGGACTCGGCCGTGCGCATCACCCACCAGCCGACCGGGATCGTGGTGCAATGCCAGAGCGAGCGCTCGCAGCACAAGAACCGGGCCAGCGCCTGGGCGATGCTGAAGGCGCGTCTCTACGAGCTGGAACTGCAGAAGCGCGAGGAAAAGGCCAATGCCGAAGCGTCGTCGAAGACGTCAATCGGCTGGGGCCACCAGATCCGTTCCTACGTGCTGCAGCCGTATCAGTTGGTGAAGGACCTGCGCACGGGCGTGGAAAGCACCAGCCCGCAGGATGTGCTGAACGGTGACCTCGACGGCTTCATGGAGGCAACGCTGGCGCAGCGTGCCTTCGGCGGCCAGGCGGAAGAGATCGCCGACGTGGAGTAGGCAACCGCCTCGCTTCAGATCGCGACTGACAGAAGCGGCGCCTTGACGGGCGCCGTTTTTGCGTGGTCACACGGGATCGAGAATGAGGCGGGACACGCGGTCCGTTGCCTCGGGCGGAAAGATCTGTCCGGTGGCGTTGTGATCGACGTGGGTCAGTTCCCCGACGAACAGCTCCTTGCCCCTCCAGTAGAAATCGACGCGGACCAGGCCGAAGGGGGCGGCGAGCTTCTCCGCGATCCCGACGATCCTCTCCAGGATTTCAGGGCGGGCGCGAATCTTCGGCGAGACGGGCGTTCCGAGCGTTGCATGCAGCGGCTGCCACGCGGCCGTGTAGAGCATAGACGTCGTGTTGTCGGGGGCGCCGAGGTAGCATTTGATGGCTTTGACCCGGCCTTGATGGCAGAACACCTTGAGTTCGGTGTTCGGATCGGCATCGAACACCACCGGTTCGACGATCACCTTGGGCGCGAGGTCGCGGTAGTTGGCTTCGCGCCAGACCCGGTAATAATTGTGGTCGAACCAGCCCGTGATCTGGTCAATGTTCACCGGCTCGCCGTCGCGCCGGATGATGACCGACCCGCTCGAATGGGTCGGCTTGATCACGCAGCGTCGCGGAAAGGCACAGGCGCTTGCCTCCTGCTTGCTGCGAAGCACGGCGATGGTCGGCACGGCAAGTCCCGGACCCGTGTGCTCCTCGATGAAGCCCTTGGCGAGCTCCTTGTCCGTGGTGCGCACCCGGTCGGGAGAGAGGATCTCGTCACCGACCTTGAGGGCGAGCAGCGCATCCTGCAGGGTTTGCCGGCGTCCCGGCCAGCGGCCGTGCGAAAGGCGGAACTGCAGACAGGAGATGAGCTTGTCGAACCGCCGCGTCTTGGGCGTGATCCCGTTCAGCCAGTGATGGATCGCCCACAGCGGACCCGTCGTCTTCGGCAGAATGCGCCTGTCCTCGGGTTCTGGAGTGGCATTGGCGGTCATGTTCAACTCTGGCCGTGTTCGTCGAAGATGATCGCCGAAATCCGCTGCTCGGCCTCCGGCGGAATGAACCTCAACGCAGCATTGTTCGACGTGTGGCTGATCTCGCCGATGTAGAAATCCGTGCCGTTCGTGTAGATGTCGACGCGCACGAGGCCGAAGGGCTCGGCGACGCGTTCGACCGCCTCGAGGATCGCGAAAAGATTTGCGGGCCGTTCCGTCTTGATGGTTGTCAGGCGACAGTTCATCGACGCATTCAAGGCGGTCCATTGGCGGTCGTAAAGCATTCTGTGCGGATCCGAATGCCAGTCATGCGTCCATTTTATGATCTTGACCTTGCCCTTGTAGCAGAAAAACTTCGCTTCCTGAGGTTCGCTTTGATCGAAGGCAAAAGGCTCGACGATGATCTTCGGTTCCAGGTCACGGTAGTTCGCTTCCCGCCAGACGCGGTAGTAATTCATCTTCAGCCATTGCGAGATCCGGTCGAGATCCAACGGTTCGCCGTTGTGCCTCCGGATGACCTGCCCGCTCATATGGGTCGGCTTGATCACGCAGCGTTCGGGAAAGACGAAGCTGCGGACATCTTCCGCCGTTTTCAGGACGGCAAGGGTCGGCAGGATCCGGCCCGCGTCGACCCGCGTGCGCAGGAAGCTCTTGGCGAGTTCCTTGTCCGTGGTCATGACCCGCAGCGGATCGAGCGCCTCGTCCGATGCCTTGACGGCGAAAATGGCGTCGTTGAGAGAATTCTTCCGCAGCGCCAGCCGTCCATGGCTTGCAAGAAAATGCGCGTGCGACAGGAGCCTGTCGAAAAACCGCGTTTCCGGCGTGATGCGGATCAGGACATCGATCAACGACTTCGCAAGCATGAAATTCGTTCGGTCTTTCTGACAGGGGGAGGGGCGTGCGCGCCAACGGCGCGGGCGGGAGAAATCCGCCCCTGTCTATGGTGAGAAATCGGCGCCAAACGCAAGAGCCAATAAGGGGGGGCAGGCTTGTGCGGCTCTTGTCCGACCCTTTGTGATCGCAAGCGACCTGCGCGGCCGTCCATGCCTTTCAGGGCGTCTGCGCCGCAGGGTCCCCGGCGAAGAGCAGTGCCGACACCCGCTCTTCGGCGTCTGCGGGGATGAACGGGTTGGTCGCGTTGCCGGCGATATGGGTGATCTCTCCGACCAGAAAGTCGCGGTCGTTCGTATACATGTCGATTCGCACGAGATCGAAGGCCGATGCGAGGCGCTCTGCCGCCTCGAGCATGGCGTCAAGGTTGCGGGGGCGCTCCTTGCGTTTCGTGGCGCGTGGATAGAGCAGGGACGCCTCGAGCGGCTCCAAGTCGCAGGTGTAGAGCGCACGGGTCAGCCCGCTGTGACGGTCGAAGTCCCATTGGATGATCCGCGCCTTGCCGCGGTAGCAAAAGACTTTCATGTCATCGACGGCGTCGGCATCAAACACGAAGGGCTCGACGATGATCTTCGGGGCAAGGTCCCGATTATTCGCCTCGCGCAGGTCGCGGTAATAGTTCTTGTCCATCCAGCCCAGGACCGTCGTCATGTCGACCGGTTCGCCGTTGCGCCGAAGGATGATATCGCCGCTGGTGTGGGTCGGCTTGATGACGCAGCGGTTCGGAAAGACGAAGTCGCGGATCTTCTGCTTGCTACGCAGCACTGCCAGTGTGGGAACGACGTGCGTCTCCCCAATCCGCTGCCGGATAAAGCCCTTCACCAGTTCCTTGTCGGAGGTGAGCACCCGCTCGGGGCGCAGGATCTCGTCGCTCGTCTTGAGGCGGTAGAGCGCGTCGTTGAGCGATGCGCGGTTTCCGGGCAGACGCCCGTGTGCGTTCAGGAACTGAAGGGTCGAGAGCTGCTTGTCGAAGAACCGCGTTTTCGGCGTCACGTCGAGCAGGAACTCGTGAAGCTTGTCGAGGAAGCGGGAGGGGCGTTGCATGGAACCGCGTTGGCAGGAGGACAAACGTGGGACGGTTCTTCTGTTCTGACGCAAGCCTTGCGGTGTTTCAATAAACCGCTTCGGAGCGCCGACGCCTGCCCGGACGCAAACGAAAACGGCGCCCGCCGGGCGCCGCTGTGATGCACAGTCGCAGGATGGCTCAGTTGTCGAGCAACGGCTTGATCTGCTCTCCGGCTTCCATGAAGCGCGTCGGGTTCAGCGGGCGGTCGTCCATGCGCACCTCATAGTGGAGATGCGGACCCGTCGAGCGCCCCGTCGAGCCGACCCGGCCGATCGGTTCGCGCGCGGCGACCTTCTGCCCCTTCTTAACCAGGATCCGGCTCATATGCGCAAAGCGTGTCACCACGCCGCTCGGGTGTTCGATCTCAACGGATTTGCCGTAGCCGCCATTGCGACCGGCGAACACCACCGTGCCCGGTCCGGGAGCGCGAATGCTGGCGCCGCGCGGGGCCTTGAAGTCGGTGCCGGTGTGCATCGCCATGCGCCCGAGGAACGGGTCGAGGCGGGGGCCGAAGGAGGAGGAAATCGGCGCGCCGGCAACCGGGCGGTCGAGCGGAATGCCGCGGGCGGCGGTCTTCAGGGTTCCGAGCACGGCAAGTGCACGTTCCGCGCGCTCCAGGCGGGTCTCGAAGTCGGTGGCGTCAAGCGGAATGAACGGCCCGCCGCTCGCATCGGTCGCGGACTTGGGGAGAGCGGTTGCCAGTTGCAGGCCCAGCTTGTCCGCGGTCTCGGCAATTCGCTGTGCGTCGCGCTCGGCGGTCACGGCGATCACGTCGAGGGCGAAATGCGCCTCCCGGTCCATGCGCTGCAGGCTGCCGTTCACGCTTTCGATCAGGTTTTCCTGCTCCTCGAGCGCGGCCTGATTGGCCGGCGCGGCGGGCGCCTGGTCCGTTGCGGCGGGCAGGGGGTCGCTCTGCGATCCGCGCAGGTTGAGGGTCGGCGAAATGTCGATCGGCTCGGGCGTGCCGCCGATACCGGTTCCGGTCAGGTCCGCGTCCAGCGCCAGTAGCGGGTCGGCAATATCGGGTTTGGTCTGCGGCACCGGACCGCCGACCGCCACGCGGATCCCGCTTTCGGCGGCCTTTTGAAGCAGGGCTGCGACGCGGGACTGGCGCGTATCCAGGTCCTGCTGGCGGGCGACCACGCCTTCCAGCTGCGCTTCCAGGCTCTGGCGCTCCAGCACGCTGCGGCTTGTCAGTTGATCGATGCGGGCGCGCAGCGAGGTGATGCGGTCCTCGTAGGAGAGCTGCATCTGGGCCTGGCGTTCCGAAGAGGACTGGATGATGTCGTCGCGCAGGACGAGATAGGCGGTTGCACCGACGTAGCCGACAGCAAGCAGAACCCCGACGGCGGTCGCCGCACCGGCGATCCAGGGCGATATTGTGAAACTGCGCACATGATCGCCCCTGGCGATGATGACCCGATGGGGTTCCTTGCGCTTTCCAAACACCTTCTGGCCGTTTGCTGCGTGTCCTGTCATTACTCTCCGGACCCATTCCTGCCGTCTCCGACCACACACTCGGCCGGACATCCTTGGAATGGATTAGAGATGATTAAGGTTAACAAATGCTAAGGGTTAGGCGTTCGGGCGGTGTTTTTGGCGCCGGCGTGACGGATTTCACCCGGTCAAGCGGACCAGCGGGCGATAGAATCCCGGCGTCAATCCGGCCTCCGCGCGGGCCCGGTCGTTGAACGGCGGCTTCAGCCCGCCCTTGAAGTGCCGGCGCACAAGGTCCTGAAACCGGACTTCCGGATCGCTGCGCTCGCGGTCGCACAGGAAGCGGAACCATTTTGCGCCGAATGCGACGTGACGCTTTTCGTCGCGGTAGATGATTTCCAGAATATCGGCGGTCTCCGCGTCCCCCGTCTTGCGGGCCTTGACGATCATGTTGGGCGAGATGTCGAGGCCGCGCGCCTCCAGCACCAGGGGAATCACCGCCAGCCGCGCGGTCAGGTCGTTCCCGGTGCTTTCGGCTGCCTCCCACAGGCCATGATGGGCGGGAAGCGCACCGTAGAACGACCCAAGGTCGGCAAGACGCTTGCGCAGCAGCGAGAAATGCTTCGCCTCTTCCAGCCCGACGCGCACCCAGTCGTCGTAGAAGGAACGGGGAACGGAATGACCGGCGAAGCGTCCGACCAGGTCCCAAGTGAGGTCGACGGCATTCAGTTCGATATGGGCGAGCGAATGCAACAGCGCGATGCGGCCGGACTGGCCGCCAACGGCGCGTTTCGGCATGTCGCGCGGCGGCAGCAGGCGCGGCTCCTCCGGCCGGCCGGGCTGGTCGGGCATGGCTGCGCCGCCGGTTCTCCCGCGCAGCGACATCCCGCGCGCGAACCAGCTTCGCGCCGTAGCGTGTGAGAGGCGGATCTTTTCGTCGAGATTGCGGGTGGCCACGATGCGACGCGCGCCCTCGGCAAGCGAGGCGGGGGCAGCATCAAGCGACGTCTGACGTGTCGGTGAGATAGGCAAGCGGGCTCCGAAAGAGGCTGGGTCCGGGGCGGACGAGGAGGGCGGACGCGCCGAATGGCGCATCCGCGACACGGTGTCAGTCGCGACGGGGCTTCAGCCGAGCGCCTTGACCGCGTCGAGCACGGCTTCGGCGTGGCCGGGCACCTTCACCTTGCGCCAGACGTTTGCGATCTTGCCATCGCCGTCGATCAGGAATGTGGAGCGTTCCACGCCCATGTACTTCTTGCCGTACATGTTCTTTTCGACCCAAACGCCATAGGCGGTCGCGACCTCGGTCTCGGTATCGGCGGCCAGGATCACGCCGAGGTCATGCTTGGCCTTGAACTTGTCGTGTTTGGTGGCCGTGTCGGGCGAGACGCCGATGACCGTCGCGCCGGCGGCCTTGAAGTCCGCGCCAAGTCCTGTGAAGGCGATGGCCTCCTTGGTGCATCCCGGCGTGTCGTCCTTGGGATAGAAGTAGAGCACCACCTTGCCGCCCTTCAGGCCGGATAGGCTGACATGTCCGCCGCCGTCGGTTTCCAGATCGAAGTCCGGTGCCGGGCTTCCGACTGCAATTTCGCTCATTTGCCTTCCTTTCGTCACGAGTTGGGGGAACAACAGTCAACGTGTTACGCGGTCGTCACGAAAGCGGATGCCGACCGGAGCAAAGCGCGTTCGACAGACCCCAATAGGTAGTATGCTGCTGCGCGATTCGAGCCATTGACGGCTGCCTCGAACAAGGACCAGACCCCTGTATAGAAGGTTGATCCGCCGCGATAAACCCTTGCGCGCGACGCTGCGCCGGCGCCGCGCCAGATGGGTTGTGCCGTCGATCATCCTGCTCGCCTTTCTCGCTGTCTCGCTCGCAGGCGGAGCGTTCTATCTCGCCCAGGGACCGGTGTCGGTTCCACAGCTTGCGCGGGCGATCGAGGAACGTGTGTCCACCGACGAGGCGCAGCTGACGATCGGCGTCGCCACGGTGGATGTGTCGCGCGGACTGCCGGTGCGAATCGAGCTTGAGAACGCCGCGATCGAGATGCCGGGCCCCAGTCCCGTCACGCTGATCCTGCCGCGCATTTCGGCCCCGCTCGACCTGTCGGACGCCATGCGCGGCGAGGTCGTTCTCGAAGAGGTGGTGCTTGAACAGCCGAAGCTGCAGATCCAGCCGACCGGCACGACGCCGGGCGAGGTGCCCGACATGTCGGCCCTTGCAGAGGCAGCCGACAGGCTCGCCCGTCTGGCGCTTGCGCAACTGTCGGCACGCGGCATCCAGCGGATCGAGATCGTGTCGGCGGAGGTGGTCGCCTATGCGGGGCAGACCTATCGCACCAGCGGGATCGACGCGGTCCTGCGCCGCGAGGGGCAGGACACGCTGCAGATGGAGACGGAAGTGGCCGGCCGCATGGGGCGGTGGCGCGCGAACCTGCGCCGGAGCGTCGACCCCGGCTCCGGCGAGCGGCTGCTCGGTCTCGACATCAAGGATGTGACCCTTGGCGAGTTCATGCCGCTGGAAACGCAAATGCGCGCCGGCCGGGGGCTCGGGATTCCCGTGCGCATCCGTCTGGACACCAGCCTCGACAAGGACGGCGGGTTCATTTCAAGCCGCGCAGGCCTGTCCGTGTCGCCGGGGTGGATCAACACCGGCCGGACCGTCGTCAGCTTCGACCGTTTCGACCTCCAACTGGTCTGGGAGGCGGGGCGCCCCGGCTTCCGGGTGGCGCCATCGGTCTATGCGCGGGGAAACACCGTCGTCCCCTTTGAGGGGATGGTCGAACCGCCGCGCGCCTGGCAGGAGCTATGGTCGTTCCAGCTTGTGTCGCGCAACGGGCGGATCGGCCCGAGCGATGTGCCGGGGCCGCCGTTTGCGATGAATGCGCTTGCGGTCGAGGGGCGTGCGGACCTGATGCAGCGCGAGCTGCATTTCGACAATATCGCCCTGCGCTCGGGCACAGCGCAGCTCGACGGCGCCGGATCACTGAAGATCGCGGCGGACGGGCCCTATCTCGCGCTGGCCATGGAAAGCGGACCGATGCCGCTTGCCACCTTGAAGCGGATCTGGCCGATCACCGTCGCGCCTCCTGCGCGCGCCTGGGTGATCGAGCACATGATCGACGGGCGGGTGCTTGGCGGCAGCGCGACGGTGGCGTTGCAGCCGCCGGCCTTCGATCATCTCGATCCCGATCCGGGCTGGTCGGGCGACGACATGCAGATCGAGATCGCCTTCGACGATCTCAGCCTCAAGACCGTGGGTACGGTGCCCGTCGCGCAGGGCCTTGCAGGGCGACTCGAGGTGGCGAACGAAATTCTCACGGTCACCTCCGACCAGGGCGTGATGGTGGTGCGCCCTGACGAGCAGCTTAGCATCGAGAAGATCGATTTCGCCATTCCGGACCTGCGTAAAAGCGGGGTCAAGACCGGCGATCTCGCGTTGACGCTTGCCGGACCGGCCGCGTCGCTCGGCGGTGTTCTCGACAGCAAGCCCTTCGAGGTCCTGTCCAAGAACGACGTCACGCCAGACGATCTCGGCGGAGGCGGCTCGCTCTCGCTGACCGCCCGCTTTGCGCTCGAAAAGGACGTTCCCCTCGAAGAGGTCGACTGGACGCTGAAAGGCGAACTCAAGGGGTTTTCCAATGCCGTTGCGATCCGCGGCCACAAGATGCGGCGCGCGGACCTGTCGTTTGAGGTCGATCCGGGCCGGATCGCACTGACCGGGCGCGGAGAGCTCGACGGCCTGCCCGCCAACATCGACCTTGTGGTCCCGCTTGGCGACGGGGAGGAATCCTCCGTTGCCGCCCGTCAGGGGGTCGTTATCGACGCGACCGCGGCGCAGCTTGCCAGTCGCGGCATCGATCTGCGCGATTTCGTCTCCGGCCAGATGCGGCTGTCCTCCGACGAGACCGCCAGCGGGCAGACATACGAGATCGACCTGTCGCGGGCGAAGATCAGCCTGCCCCAGGTCGGCTGGAGCAAGAGCCCGGGCGTTGCCGCCAAGGCGAATTTCACGTTGGCCGAGGTCGATGGCGGTCGCGAGGTGCGCGGCTTCCAGTTGACGTCGGAGGGCGTCGACATTGCCGGCACCATTGCACTCGACGCGAAGGGGGGCTTCACCAGCGCCCAGTTTTCGCGTTTTTCCCTGCGGCCGAGCGATGACGCCACCTTGCGGGTGTCGAAGCGCGGCAACCAGGTGGTTGCCGACCTGCGCGCGCGGCGTTTCGATGGTCGCGGCCTGCTTTCCAGTCTCGCCAATGGTGACGCCTCCAGGCGCGGCGGGGAGGGGGGCGCGCTCCGGGTTCAGGCAACGGTCGACCAGATGACCGGGTTCAACGGCGTCAACGTCACCAATGTGTCGCTCAACCTGTCCAGCATCGGCGGAGAGATGCGGGCCTTGTCGCTGAGCGGGCAGACCGGCGGCAGGGCGGCGTTCAATTTCACAATGTCCGGCAAAGACGCCGACCGGGTCCTGTCCGGGTCGATGCAGGACACCGGGGCGCTGCTGCGCTTCGCCAACCTCTACGAGCGCATGCGCGGCGGCGCGGGTGTCCTGTCGGTAGCGATGCCGTCGAACGGAGCCTGGAACGGTCGCTTCAAGGTCAAGCGTCTGTCGATCACCGAGGATCCGGCGATCCGCGCGCTTGCGCGCGCGCCCGACATGTCCGATCCTGACCGGCGGCGCCGGGCGGGGCTGACGGGCTCGGCACAGCGCGGCGAGGCGTCCTTCAATGCGCTCGATCTGGTGTTCCAGCGTCAGGGTGACATGCTCACGATCACCGACGGCACGCTCACGGGCGCGACCATTGGCGGCACCGTGAGCGGCCAGGTCAATCTCGAGAGGCGTCTGCTCGACCTGACCGGCACCTTCGTTCCCGTTTTTGCGCTCAACAACCTCTTCGCGAAAATCCCGATCCTCGGTTTCGCGCTGGGCGGGGGGACGGATGAGGGTCTGATCGGCGTGACCTTCAAGCTCACCGGGCCGATTGCCGATCCGGTGCTGACGGTGAACCCGGCCTCGGCGATGGCGCCGGGGATCTTCCGGAAAATCTTCGAATACCGTTGAAACGATCGACGCAATTCGCGCAAGGGTTGCAATCTTCCCTTACGTCATGGCATGGGCATTAGGTATGGCCTCGCCGCGTGGTCGCGTGTATAACCCCAGCCGGTCTGGCGCGGGCGGTTGCGTCACGCCGGTCAGTGCGGTCGACGGGTGAACCGCAACGCGGATTTTTGAACAGGGCAGCGGCGCGCCATCGTCACGCCGGTGCCGGAATTGTGCGGGAGTTGGAACTATGGCGCAGAATTGGTCACCTGACAGCTGGCGGTCGAAACCGGTCGTGCAGGTTCCCGACTATCGCGACGCCGAGGCGCTTGCGACGGTCGAAAGCCGCCTGTCCGACTTTCCGCCGCTGGTTTTTGCAGGTGAGGCGCGAAAGCTGACCCGTCAGCTCGCCGAAGTCGGTGAAGGGCGCGGGTTCCTTCTGCAGGGCGGCGATTGCGCCGAGAGCTTCGCCGAACACCATGCCGATCACATTCGCGATTTCTTCCGCGTGTTCCTGCAGATGGCGGTTGTTTTGACCTATGCCTCGTCGCAGCCGGTGGTGAAGGTCGGGCGCATCGCCGGCCAGTTCGCCAAGCCGCGCTCGTCTCCGATGGAGAAGAAGGGCGACGTGGAGCTTCCCAGCTACCGCGGCGATATCGTCAATGACATCGAGTTCACGCCGGAAACGCGCGAGCCGGACCCGCAGCGACAGATCATGGCCTATCGCCAGTCCGCGGCGACGCTGAACCTGCTTCGCGCCTTCGCCCAGGGCGGGTTCGCCAATCTCGACCATGTGCATCGCTGGATGCTGTCCTTCGTCAAGGACAGCCCGCAGAGCCACCGCTATCAGGCGCTTGCCGACCGCATTTCGGAAAGCCTCGACTTCATGCGGGCCTGCGGCATCGATCCAGACACGGCGCCGCAGTTGCGCTCGACCGATTTCTTCACCAGCCACGAGGCGCTCCTGCTTGGCTACGAAGAAGCGCTGACGCGTGTCGACAGCACCTCCGGCGACTGGTACGCGACCTCCGGCCACATGCTGTGGATCGGCGACCGCACCCGCCAGCCCGACCATGCGCATGTCGAGTTCTTCCGCGGCATCAAGAACCCGATCGGGCTCAAGTGCGGACCGAGCCTGACGCCGGACGGTCTGCTGGAGCTGATGGATACGCTCAACCCGGACAACCAGGCCGGTCGTCTGACGCTGATCTGCCGTTTCGGCGCGGACAAGGTGTTCGAGCATCTGCCGGCTCTGGTGCGGGCCGTGGAACGCGAAGGCCGCAAGGTGGTTTGGTCGTGCGATCCGATGCATGGCAATACCATCACCGCCAACGGCTACAAGACGCGTCCGTTCGACCGGATCCTGCGCGAGGTCGAGGCTTTCTTCGCGGTGCATCGCGCCGAAGGCACCTATGCGGGCGGGATCCATGTCGAGATGACCGGCAAGAACGTCACCGAGTGCACCGGCGGGGCGCGCGCCCTGACCGCCGACGATCTGGCCGATCGCTATCACACCTATTGCGACCCGCGCCTCAATGCCGAACAGGCGATCGAGCTTGCGTTCCTGGTTGCCGAGAACGTGCGCAAGGAGCGCGACGCCCGGTCCGCGGAGCGCCAGGCCGCCGCGAGCTGATACGTCCCTGCGGGCACGCATCGCACGGCATCTGTTGAACGGTCGGCATTGCCGGCCGTTCGCTCATCGGACGTTGGTCGGTCCGCAGTTTCGCCGGCTGCCGGTCACATCTGTGTGAGCTGCAGTTTATCCGGCGGCAAAGCCTCTATTTTTAAAGGAAATATTGAAGCTCTTTCGTCTAGACTTTTCCAACGCCAATCGGGAGGGGACCGAGACGGCATGCATATTGACCTTTCGGACGTGTCGATTCTCGTGATCGACGACAATTCCCATATGCGCTCTTTGTTCCGTGCGATCTTGAACGGTTTCGGCGCGCGCAAGATTTTCGAGGCCGGCGACGGATCAGATGGCCTGGCCGTTGTCGTCGACCGCAAGCCCGACGTGGTGATCTGCGACTGGGTGATGGCGCCGCTGTCGGGAGGCGAATTCCTGTCCATTCTGCGCGGGGATTCAGACGAATTCGTCGCCACCACGCCGGTGATCATGGTCAGCGCCGACGCCCGCAAGCCGGTGATCCTGCGCGCGCTCGAATTGGGCATCCACGAGTTTCTCGCCAAGCCCGTTTCGCCCGCGATGCTGTATCAACGTCTCTACCGGGTGTTGACCGAGCATCGGCCGTTCGTGCGCAAGGGCAGCTATTTCGGCCCGGTGCCGCGCAGCAGCATGCCGCCGCCCGCCGCTGCAGCGCCGTCGGGTCCGGCGCAGCAGGACATGGTGTTCCTTTAGGGGTGGCATCACGAAGGATGTCTGCGCCCGGTCCCGCGCGGACCGCGCGACCCTTGCATCAACCGTTCAGGGCACTGGACCGTGGTGCAAGAGCGGGCTAAACCGAAGCCATGACAGACGCTTCCATCCCGCCTCGCGCCGACCGGCTCCGCCTCGCCATTGCACAGTTCAATCCGACGGTGGGCGACATCGACGGAAACCTCGCGCTTGCGCGCCGGGCGCGGGCGCAGGCCGCCGCCGCGAATGCGGATCTCGTGTTGTTGTCCGAGCTGTTCCTGTCCGGTTATCCGCCGGAAGATCTCGTCCTCAAGCCGGCCTTCGTTGCCGCCTGCCGCGCCGCGCTCGATGCGCTGGTTGCCGACACCGCCGACGGCGGGCCGGGGGTGATCGTCGGTCTGCCCTGGCGCGAGGGCGACAAGCTGCACAATGCGGTGGCCCTTGTCGACGGCGGGCGGATCGAGGGCGTGCGCTTCAAGGTCGATCTGCCCAATTACGGCGAATTCGATGAAAAGCGCGTCTTCCAGTCCGGGCCGCTTCCCGGGCCGGTCGGATTTCGCGGCATCCGTCTCGGTCTTCCCGTGTGCGAAGACGCCTGGTCGGACGAGGTCTGCGAGTGTCTTGCGGAGACCGGCGCGGAGCTTCTGCTGGTGCCCAACGGGTCGCCGTTCCATGCCGGCAAGCCGGAGGTGCGGCTGCAGGTGATGGTGTCGCGCGTTGTCGAGACCGGCCTGCCGCTGGTCTATTGCAACCAGGTCGGCGGTCAGGACGAACTGGTGTTCGACGGCGCATCCTTCGCGCTGCAGGCCGACCGCAGCCTGGCGTTCCAGATGCCTGAGTTCGCCGAGGCGCTGGAGGTCACCGACTGGCAGCGGGACGGCGACGGGGTCTGGGCCTGTGTTCGAGGGCCGGCTCACGCGCTGCCTGACGCGGATGCAGCGCTCTGGCACGCCTGCGTGCTGGGGTTTCGCGACTACGTCGAGAAAAACGGCTTTCCCGGTGTCGTTCTCGGGCTGTCCGGCGGGATCGACAGCGCGGTCGTTGCCGCCATGGCGGTGGATGCGCTGGGACCCGAGCGGGTGCATTGCGTGATGCTGCCTTATCGCTACACATCGCAGGAAAGCCTCGTCGATGCCAAGGCCTGCGCCGATGCGCTGAAACTGCGCTACGACACGGTGGGCATCGCCCCGGCCGTCGAGGGCTTCCAGGCGGCCCTGTCGGACCTCTTTGCCGGCACCGAAAGCGGGGTGACGGAGGAAAACATCCAGTCGCGTGCCCGCGGCGTCGTCCTGATGGCGATTTCCAACAAGTTCGGCCACATGGTCGCCACCACCGGCAACAAGTCGGAGATGTCGGTCGGTTATGCCACGCTGTATGGCGACATGAACGGCGGCTTCAATCCGATCAAGGATCTCTACAAGACGCGGGTCTACAAGCTTGCCGCCTGGCGCAATGCCAACCGCCCTGACGGCTTGCTCGGACCGGACGGCGAGGTCATCCCGACCAACATTCTCACCAAGGTGCCCTCGGCCGAGTTGCGGGAAAACCAGACCGACCAGGATTCGCTTCCCGACTATGAGATTCTCGACGACATTCTCGAATGTCTGGTGGAAAAAGAGATGTCGGTCGGCGACATCGAGGCGCGCGGCCACGACCGCGCGCTCATCCACCGGATCGAGCACCTGCTTTATGTTGCGGAATACAAGCGGCGTCAGTCGGCGCCCGGCGTGAAGATCACCCGCAAGAATTTCGGCCGCGACCGACGCTATCCGATTACCAACCGGTTCCGCGATCGCAGTTAGGCGGACCCGAAGGTCCTGCAAGTCCTGCGGTGCCCCGGCGCATTTTCGTGCGGAAAGACGGTGCAATGTCCTATTTCGCCTTCGTTCGGGAGAACCTGCGCTGGCTCCTTGCCGGGCTGCTGCTGACGTTTTTCTCCAGCTTCGGCCAGACGTTCTTCATCTCGCTCGTCGCCGGCGACCTGCGCAGCGCGTTCGGCTTGTCGCACGGGGCGTTCGGCGGGCTCTATATGGCGGCGACGCTGCTGTCGGCCGCTTCCCTGACGGTCATCGGCAAGGTCGTCGACACGCAGCCGCTGGCGCTGGTCTCGGCGGCGATCGTCATCGGGCTCGCGCTGTTTTCCGTCGGCATGGCCAGCGTTTCCTCGGTCGCGATGCTTTTCGTTGTGCTCTACGGCCTGCGGCTTTTCGGGCAGGGCATGATGACCCATGTGGCGATGACCGCAATGGGGCGCTGGTATGCGGCGCAGCGGGGGCGGGCGGTCTCCATTGCTGCTCTTGGCATCCAGTGCGGAGAGGCGTCTCTTCCGCTCGCTTTCGTCGCCGTGTCGGCGGTTGTCGGCTGGCGCGGGGCCTGGTGGCTCGGCGCGGCCGCCCTTGTCGTTGTTGCCCTGCCGGCGCTCTTGTTGCTCTTGCGGGTCGAGCGCATTCCGCGCGGACAGAGCACCCCTGACGATGGGCCGGAGATCCTGCGGCACTGGACCCGCCGCGAGGTTCTGCGCGATCCCGCGTTCTGGATCATCTCTGCCGGCACACTTGCACCGCCCTTCATCGGCACCACGATTTTCTTCAACCAGGTCTATCTGGTCGAGCTGCGTGGCTGGACGATGGAACTGTTCGCCTCCGCCTTCGTTGCCATGTCGTCCATGACGATCACCTGTGCGCTGCTGGCCGGCTGGCTGATCGACAGGTTTACGGCGGTGCGCGTTCTGCCCGTCTTCCTGCTGCCGCTCGGCGCGGCCTGCGTGCTGCTCGCCACGGTGACGGCGCCCTGGGCCGCCTTCGGCTTTATGGCGCTTCTCGGGGTCAGCTACGGCTTCAGTTCCACTTTGTTCGGGTCGCTCTGGCCGGAAATCTACGGCACGCGCCATCTGGGGGCGGTTCGCTCCGTCACGGTGGCGATGATGGTGCTGGCCTCCGCCATCGGTCCCGGGCTTACCGGCAGTCTGATCGATCTCGGCGTTGCCTATGAAACGCAGATCCTGGCCATGGCCGGATACTGCTTCGTCACGGCGATTGCGATGGCCATCGTCTCCAGTCGCGTTCGCCGGCGTTTTGTGTCCACCGCGATCCCCGGCATTGCCGGGCGTTCGTCCTCCCGCTAAGACAGGCGCATGACCGTAACCGTTCGATTTGCTCCCTCTCCCACCGGCTTTCTCCATATTGGCAACGCTCGTCCGGCGCTGATGAACTGGCTCTTCGCGTTGCGCGAGGGCGGCCGCTTCGTGCTGCGCTACGACGACACCGACCGCGAACGCTCGACCGCCGAATTCGCGCAGGCGATCGGCGAGGATCTCGCCTGGCTCGGCATCCACCCGCATGAGAGCTTCCGCCAGTCTGAGCGGATCGCGCAGTATGATGCGGCGGCGGAGCGGCTGCGCGCCGCAGGGCTCCTTTACCCCTGCTACGAGACGGCCGACGAACTGGAGCGCCGGCGCGGGCGCGCACGCGCGCTCGGTCGTCCTCCGGTCTATGATCGCGCAGCTCTGAAACTTTCCGACGAGGACCGCGCCGCCCTTGAAGCCGAGGGGCGCAAGCCGCATTGGCGCTTCCTGCTGCCCAACCACGACGGCGATCCCTTCGTCACGCGCCGCACCGAGTGTAGCTGGTCGGACCTGTGCCGGGGCGAGCAGACCATCGATCTTGCCTCGCTCTCCGATCCGGTGCTGATCCGCGCCGATGGCACCTATCTCTACATGCTGCCCTCGATCGTCGACGACATCGCCTCCGGCATCACCCATGTGATCCGGGGCGAGGACCATGTCGCCAACACGGCCGTGCAGCTTGCAATCTTCACGGCGCTGGAGGCGACGCCGCCGGTCTTTGCGCATCACAACCTGCTGACCACCGTCTCGGGCGAGGGGCTATCGAAGCGCAAGGGCGCGCTGTCGCTGCGCTCCCTGCGCGAGGCGGGCTTCGAGCCGATGGCGGTCGCCTCGCTTGCGGTGCTCAGCGGCACCAGCCACGTAATCGAGCCGGCGGAGACGATGGCCGCGTTGGCCGACATGGTGTCGCTCGCCGATGTCTCGCGTTCGGCCGCCAAGTTCAATCCGGACGACCTGCGCCCGCTCAACGCGCGGCTGGTGCACCGGTTGCCCTTCGACGCCGTGGCGGATCGCCTTCAGGCGCTGGGTGTTGCCGGAGGGGCAGCGTTCTGGGAGGCGGTGCGGGAGAACTGCGAAACCGTCGGCGATGCCGCGCGCTGGTGGCGCGCCGTCAGCGATCCCCAGCCGATGGCGGTCGAGCCGGAAGATGCCGACTATCTCGCGCGCGCCGCCGAACTGCTTCCGCCGGACCCGTGGGACGATACCACCTGGGGGACGTGGACCGGGGCGCTCAAGGCGGAGACCGGGCGCAAGGGCAAGGCGCTGTTCCTGCCGCTGCGCAAGGCGCTGACCGGCGAGGCGCATGGTCCGGACATGAAGGCGTTGCTGCCGCTTATTGGGCGACGAAATAGCGCGGCCCGACTATCCTGACGTTTTCCCTGGGCTGAACGGCGGCGGGTGCGGTTTGCACCTCCTGCTCGTTTTCCGTCGCGACCGGGCTCTCCGACGGCGCGGGCGTTCCGCCCAGGACCGGCAGGCGCATGGTCGCCGGCTGGGGGGCGAAGCCAAGCTCGACATTCATCCGCGTGTCCGGATCGGCGCCGTCTGGAACGGACGCGCTCGGCGTCAGGGTCGCCAGCGTGTCGCGCAGCGCATCGATGCCGAGACCGCCCGTGCTTTGCGCGGCGACCGCATCACCGCTGCGGATCAGGCTCGCCATGCTCTGTCGCCCGCCCGGTTTCGGCTGGCAGCCGCAGCCCGACACATAGGTTTCGCGAAAGCGGTAGGCGTTTGGCAGGTCTGTGTAAGGCTGGCCGTCGACGCTGACCAGATTGTCGACGGTCTCGCCCGGATTGCGATGCACGAAGAGCTGCGCCTCGGCACCCGGGCACATCGACCGGCAGATCGCTGTGTCGCGGCCGAATCCCTCGCTGCCGGTTGAAAAACTCACAGGAAAATAGAAGCCGTCGCAGGTGCGCACGCACATGGTGCGATAGGTCGGGCCCGAGGGACGGCTCGTGGTGAAATCCGGCTGCGCGCTGGTGATCGTCACCGTGGAACGCGTTGCGGCCGGCGTCGAAGATGCGCTTGTCACGCTGTTGCCCGGATCGTCCCGGCGACCGATGCCGAAGAGGGCGAGCAGGCCGCCGCCGCTGTTGGCTTCGCGCGGCCGGTCGCATCCCTGGCTGGCGAGCGTGCGCTCAAGCTGTCGCTTGCGCCGCGTCTGGTCGGGACGTGCCCGACGATCGCGCTGGCGCTCGATCTTGGCGAGATTGGCGCGCATGCGCTTGATCTTGCCGGTCAGCGCCTTGCAGGAGCCCGCCGCCGCGGCGCCATTGCATCCCAGATGGCGGGCATCGCGTTCGGCAAGGCCGAGGGCGGCTTTTTGCTGCTTGGCGGCCTTCGACCATTTCCGGTACTCGGGCGATTGCGCGCTGTCGGCGGATATGCGGGAGATTTCGGCGCGAAGCGCGCTGCAGCTCGCCGCCTGCGCCGGTGACGAAGCGACAAGCACCGCAACGCCCGCCAGGACGGCAAGGCTCGCGTTGCGTGCAAATGCATACGGTCCCGTCATGCCTGATCCGTTTGCTGCGGCGGCGCCCGTCGCGCCCGCCTGCCATCCCGTCGCCCGCGCGTTTGCCGCGCCGTGTGTCCCGTTTTGGGGATCTTCCACGCCTAACTATCGCCACAACACCGGGCGCGGCACAACAAAAGCCTCGGATTTTAGTAAACTGCGGCCTAATGGCTCGCCGGCGAGGGGCGGGGGAAACCGCGGGAGACGGCCGGAGCCGGACGGCCCGGTCAGTCCGCCATTTCGCGCGTCAGCGCCTGGGCGCGCAGCATCAGCCGGTCCAGCAACTCGTCGAGTAGCGCGCAGTCGGAAGCCGAAAAATCGGCAACGAGGGCCTTTGCAAATGCGCACGCCTGCGGGGCGAGGGTCTCGTAGATCCGGCGCCCTTCGTCCGTCAGCGCGAGAAAGCTCTCGCGCATGTCCTGGCTGTTCGGCTCGCGCCGGATCAGCGCGCGTGCCTCCAGCGCTGCGGCCGCGCGCGAGACTTTGGTCTTGTGCATCCGGCTGTGCTGTCCGACCCCCTTGGCCGTAACCGTGCCGAACTGTCCGAGCGTGGCGAGCAAGCGCCATTCGGGAACCGTGATGCCGTAGCGGCGGCGATAGACGCCGGCGAGCGACTGGCTCACCGTTTCCGCCAGGATATTCAGCCGGTAGGGCAGGAAGGTCTCAAGCTCGAGCGGCGGAGAAGGAGGCGTCATGAGGCGGTCCAATGGAGCGGGCGGGAAAACAGCCCGTCGGGCAGTCGCAATCGTTCGTGTGTATCGTGGCAAGTGTAACCGCTTCGCGTCGCGCGGGGAAAGGGGCTTTGCCGGCCAAGACGGGCGCTTGCCTATCGCCACGGCGCATGGCACCACGACCCCTGACAGTCACCCCAAGGAACCGCCCGCCCGCCATGTCGACGCCAAAACCCGCCGCCCCGCCCCAAAGCGTTGCCCTTGTCTGGACGGTGCTCACGCATGTGCTCGTTCTGCCGGTCGCGGCATCGTATCTGCCGGCGCTGCTGCCCCAGGCGGCACTGACGGGGGCGCCGGAGGCATCCGCCGTCGCGCCGTTTCTTCTCTCCGGCCTCTTCGCCGCCCTGATCGTCGTGCTTCATGGCGTGATCTGGCGCATGGCGCGCGGCGAGGGGCGCAGGCGGCTGGCGCAGGTCGTTGCCGGCCTTGGCTTCGTCAGCCTCGCGACGCTTGTCCTTCTTGGAACACCGGCGCCGCTTCTGGTTCTGGCGCGCCTCGTCGGGGTGGTGCTGTGATGTCTTGCCCCCCATATCGAGGGGACGCCGAACCGCGTTTGAAACAGATCTGGAGACTGCGAATGCGATCCCTTGCCCGTGCCCTGGTCACGCCCCTCGTTATTTCGGCGTCACTCGTCGTGTCGTCTGTCGCATTCGCGCAGGAAGAGCCGGATCTCATCTTCAAGAAATCGACCGTCTGGAAACTGCTGACGCCGGACCACAAGCTCGCCACCTATGCGGTCGACGATCCGCTGGTGAAGGGCGTGGCCTGTCATTTCACGGTGCCGGAAAAGGGCGGGGTCTCGGGATGGCTCGGCGTGGCCGAGGAGGTCTCCGACATCTCGCTCGCCTGCCGGCAGGTCGGACCGGTGAGCTTTTCGGAGAAATTCGAACAGGGCGACGAGGTGTTCCGCCAGCGCCGCTCGTTCCTGTTCAAGAAGATGCGCATCGTGCGCGGCTGCGATGCCAAGCGCAACGTGCTGGTCTATCTGGTCTACTCCGACAAGATCATCGAGGGCAGCCCGAAGAACTCCACGTCCACCGTGCCGATCATGCCGTGGGGCGAAGCCGAGGCGCCGCGCTGTTCCGACTGGATGGAGAACTGATGCTCACCGGTTGGAGGCGCTGGACAGGATCTTGACCGGCGCCTGAGGCGGGGCCGGTCAGTTGGAGGGGCCGGTCACCCGGCGTGTTCGGTCTCGCGCGCGGTGGCGGTCGTTGCGTCCGTTTCCGGCGGGCAGAAGTGCTTCTGCAAGAGCGCCAGAACGTCCTGCGCGATCTCGCTGTCCAAGCTGTAGTAGATCGTCGTCCCGTCACGGCGGGTGCGCACAAGTCCCTGCGCGCGCAACAGCGCGAGTTGCTGGGAGACCGTCGGCATGCGCATTCCGGTCATCTCGGCAAGCTGGCCGACGTTGGTTTCGCCGTTCGCCATATGGCACAGCAGCATGAGACGGGGGCCGGAGGCGAGCATCTTGAGAAAGCCCGCTGCGTCTTCGGCTTTTTCCTGAAGCGCGTTGATCATCATTGTCCTTCCGCTGCGGCTTGCGCGGCCCTGTGGTTCTCTCGTGGCCCGGATGCGGTTTTTGTCCGGATGCGGCTTTTGTGAAGCCTTGCGCGGGAATGTGGCTTTCTCGCGGGCACGCAAATCGCTGCCGCATTAGAATCCAACCCGGGGTCCGGTGCAAGCGTTCACCTGCGAGGAAAACGGGTTTCACGCCAGTGTGATGCGGCTGCGCAACCGTTGGAGGCGAAGTCGCACGACTCGACCGCCGCAAGCCGGCTGCGGGCCGTGTCGGCGCGGTCCCCGGAGAGGACGAAGGCCGCGACGGGGACAAGCAGAAGTGCGCCGAGAAGGGTGGCGGTGAGGGTCTGGCAAAGCAGGGGGCGAAGAACAGGGAACATGACAGGCTCCGATACGCGAGACTTGATCGTGGTGAGATCCTGCCAGTTGCGCCGTGAACCCGTCCTGAGGGCGGCGTTTATCTGCGGTTCAGCATCCTTAACGCGCGCGCCGTGACGACGCGCCATGCAAGGTACTGCCTTGAAAGGTTGAGTCGGAAAACCGGATCAACCCTTTATTTTGTCTGCTGTTTTTCCCGCTCGAACGCCGGTCAGAGCTTCACCGGCGCCAGCGCGGCAATCGCCTTTTTCAGGACCTTGTCGCGGTCGTAGATGTCGCGGCGGAAATGGGTCGAACCGTCCTTGTTCACCCAGGCTGTCAGATAGGTCAGATGCACCGGGATCGGCTCGGTCAGCTTGATCACGCGGCGTTTCCCGGTCGAGCGGACCGACAGCAGCTTGTCCTTCGTCCAGCCGTCCTCGCCCAGCAGCACCTCGCCGAGATCGAAGGGATTTTCCGTGCGGATGCAGCCATGGCTGAAGGAGCGCTGCGACCGGGCAAACAGCGATTTCGACGGCGTGTCGTGAATGTAGATGTTGAACTTGTTCGGAAACATGAACTTGATGCGGCCGAGCGCATTGCCGTCGCCGGGATCCTGGCGCAGCGTGAAGGGGAAGTTGCCGCGCCCGTAGGCCTGCCAGTTCACGGCATAGGGGTCGACCTCGCGGTTGCCCGAGAAGACGCGGATGTCCTTCGACAGAAGCGCGCCCGGATTGCGTTGCAACTGCGGCAGATATTCCTTGGTGGCGATGGAGTAGGGCACCGTCCAGAACGGATTGACCTCGGCATAGGTGATCTGGTCGGAAAACACCGGGGTTGCGTGATACGGCTTGCCGACGATGACGCGGGCGGTGTGAACGGTCTTGTCGTTCTTCACGACCTTGAGATTCTGGTCGGCGAGGTTGACGAAGACATAGCGGTCGCCGAGATCGTCCGGCATCCAGCGGCGGCGCTCCATGTTGAGCTCCATCTGCTCGATGCGCGTCTCGATGGGCACGTTGATTTCCGCGAGCGTGTTCTTGCCGATGATGCCGTCGACGTCGAGGCCGTGACGCTCCTGAAACAGCTCCACCGCCGCAACCAGCGCGCCGTCGTAGACATCGCCCTGGTGGCTGCCGGCGGTGAAGAGATCCTGCTGGGCAAGGCGTTCGCGCAAGGCGTCGAGGCGCGGGTCGCTCATGCCGGGCTTCAGGGTCTCGCCTGCAGGGATCAGTGTAAAGCCGCCGGCGGCGGCCTTGGCCCGGTAGTCGGCGAGCCGCTCTTTCAGCCTTGCGTAGTTGGGCGTGTTCGGCGACAGGGCGTCCAGGGTGAGGGCGAAGTCCTCGCTCGATTCCACCATCTCCAGAAGCGACGCCGGATCGGGAGCTTGCGGGAAAAGGTTGAGCGACGGATTCACCTCGTTCGGCTTGACGCGGCCGGCGACCATGTCATTGGCATAGGTGATGTAGCTGTTGGACAGCGCCACCTCGACGGCGGCGATCTCGTCGATGCCGCTTGCATTGAAGGCGATCTGGAACAGCCGGTCCGGATCATAGGCGGCGGGGTCGAGCGCATGGGCGCGGGCGTCCTCGAAGGCCTTGATCAGCAGTTCGCCATGGGGCGTGAGCCCTTCTTGCGAGACCCACAGCGGCTGGAACACGCGACCTTCGTAGAACTCCTGAACGCCGAGCTGCAGTTCCTCCTCGCTGCCGGCGTTGAAGGCGGCGTCCAGCATCAGCGTGTCGGCGGTGGACAATTCGCGCGCGATCGCCATTGCCAGCGGATCGGTCGGCAGGACCGCGGCTGGGGCCTGTGCGGCCGGCAGCGCGCCGGCTGCCGGCGGGGTTCCGGTGGCGGCGGCCGGTTCCGCCTGACCGCCGGTTTCCTGCGCGAGGCTGGCGCCTGTGAAGGGCGAGGCCGCGACCAAGGCTGTGAAAACGGCGATCGCGAGCGCAAGTTGATGCGTCGGGGCACGCGAAAACCGGCGCCGTGGGACGGCATTGGCGACGGGCGGCAACGACGGTTGCCCGGGGTCAGTGGTGGGTGCCATGCGCATGTGTTTCCTCCTGTCCCAAGCCGGACGCATTGTCACTCTACATGAGCTTTGGGGAGGGAACGAGACCTGACCCGCGGTCGTTCCACCGGCGGCAGTCGCCCGCGCATCCTGCTTCCGCGAGGCTTGCACGGACTGCGGACTTGACCACGCGGGGCAAACGGGTCAGAACACGTTTCATGACAACGGCCAAGCGGACCCTCATTTCGATCCTCATTATTTGCAGCTAGCGACAAAGCTGGCTGTGGCCGTTCCCCTCATGCTCGATGCTCCTCCCCACCGGAGATGAGACGGACGCCCCGGCCAGACGGCCAGGAGACGACCGATCATGCATTCCAAGCATCCTTTGAAGCTCACCAACACCTTGACCCGTTCGAAGGACCTCTTCGTGCCGGAGGACCCGTCGAACGTGCGCATATATGTCTGCGGGCCGACGGTCTATGACTTCGCCCATATCGGCAATGCCCGGCCGGTGATCGTCTTCGACGTGCTGTTCCGGCTGCTGCGCCATCTTTACGGCGCGGAGCATGTCACCTATGTGCGCAACATCACCGACGTCGACGACAAGATCAACGCGCGGGCGCTGCGCGACTATCCCGATCTTCCGCTGAACGAGGCGATTGCGCGCGTCACGAAAAAGACCGCCGACCAGTTCCACGCCGATGTGAAGGCGCTCGGCTGCCTCGAGCCCAGCGTGGAGCCGCGCGCGACCCAGCATATTCCGGGCATGATCGCGATGATCGAGACGCTGATCGCCAAGGGCCATGCCTATGTGGCGCAAGGCGAGGTGCTGTTCGACGTCGCCTCCATGCCGACCTACGGCGGGCTCTCCAAGCGCAATCTCGAAGACCAGCGCGCCGGTGCGCGCATTGCTGTCGACGAACACAAGAAAAATCCGGGCGATTTTGTGCTGTGGAAGCTCTCCTCCGACGCGGAGCCCGGCTGGGAGAGCCCCTGGGGGCGTGGCCGTCCCGGCTGGCACATCGAGTGCTCGGTGATGAGCGAGGCGCATCTGGGTGAGACGTTCGACATTCACGGGGGCGGTCTCGACCTGATCTTCCCGCACCACGAGAACGAGATCGCCCAGTCCTGCTGCGCCCATGGCACGGACAAGATGGCGAGCGTCTGGCTCCACAACGGCTTCGTCCAGGTGGAGGGGAAGAAGATGTCCAAGTCCGAGGGCAACTTCGTCACCATCCACGACCTGCTGGCGACCGAGACCTTCGGCGGGCGCAAATGGCCCGGCGAGGTGCTGCGCCTCGCCATGCTGATGACCCACTACCGCGAGCCGATCGACTTCTCGGTCAAGCGGCTGGAGGAGGCGCATGGCATCCTGTCGGGATGGAAGGACAGCCTGCTCGACGGCGGTATGGTGTTCTCGGATGCAAACCGGGCCGACTACGAGGGGATTGTGGTCCCGGACGAGGTCGTCGAGGGGCTGTGCAACGACCTGTCCTTCGCCGGTGTTCTCCCTGTCCTGCACGGACTTTCGAAGGCGGCAGCCGGAGACATTGGCGCTGCCCATCGTCTGTTCGCGGCACTGTCGTTCCTGGGAGTGGTTTCCTTTGATGCAATGCAGGCCCATGAGGCGGCAACCGCCGACCGCGTCAGCAATGGTGTCGATGCTTCCGCCATCGACAAGCGCGTGGCCGACCGTCTCGCCGTGATCGAGGCAAAGAACTGGGCCGAGGCCGACCGCATTCGCGACGAACTGGCAGCCGAGGGCATTCTGCTCAAGGACGGCAAGGACCCGGACACCGGCAAGCGCACCACCACCTGGGAGGTGAAGCGGTGACCATGCCCCGCTCTCCAATCTCCCCCCCTGAGGGGGAGATGTCGGCTTTTGCCGACAGAGGGGGGGATGGAGCTTCTCCGCGCGGACCGAGCTTGGAGGCGACCTCCGTTGCCCCCCTCTGTCTCCTTCGGAGACATCTCCCCCTCAAGGGGGGAGAGGGGCGCGTGGGGATGGGCGGTGTGTCGGGTCGGGCGTTGTCTGCGTGGCGGCGGGGTGGCGGGTCTGCGCAGGTGCAGGATCAGTCCCGTTCAAAGACTTGGGTTCCTTTGCCCGAGCGAAAGCCCCGCTCTCCAATCTCCCCCCGTGAGGGGGAGATGTCGGCATTCGCCGACAGAGGGGGGGATGCAGCCTCTCCGCGCGGACTGAGCTTGCAGGGGACCTCCGTTACCCCCCTCTGTCTCCTTCGGAGACATCTCCCCCTCAAGGGGGGAGAGGGGTGCTTGGGGCAGCGTCGTGCGACGGGTCGGGCGGTCTCCGTGTGGCGGGGTGCCGTGTCTGCGCCGCTCCACAATCAGCCCCGTTCAAAGACCTCGGTTCCTTCGCCCGAGCGAAAGCCCCGCTCTCCAATCTCCCCCCCTGAGGGGGAGATGTCGGCATTTGCCGACAGAGGGGGGTATGCAGCCTCTCCGCAGGGACCGAGCTTGAAGGCGACTTCCGTGCCCCCCCTCTGTCTCCTTCGAAGACATCTTCCCCTCAAGGGGGAAGAGGGGTGCGCGGGGCTTGGCGGTGTGTCGAACCGCGGTCGGGAATGGGTTTCGGAAAACGCTTCAATGCCGGGAGGTGCGGGCATGCCTCATCGTGACGTGTCCAGGTCCCTGCGCGCGAACGCGAGATCTCTTCGAAAGACGATGACCCCGGCCGAGAAGAAGCTGTGGAACGCCCTTCGGGGCCACAGGCTCGACGGCATCGCGTTTCGCCGGCAGATGCCGATTGCCGGCTACATCGTCGATTTCGCCGCCCCGTCACACAAACTCATCGTCGAGCTCGACGGATCGCAGCATGGAGCGGCGGATGGCGTCGATGCCGACCGCCTGCGGGACGCGCGGCTGTCAGCGCTTGGCTGGACCGTGCTGCGCTTCTGGAACGCGGACGTGCTCGACGAGCTTGATGGCGTCTGCCGAAAGATCCTGGACGCCTGCGGAACAGGAGACACGGCATGAGCACTTCGCAGATCCACACCGGCGGCTGCCAGTGCGGGGCGCTGCGGTTCCGGGTGACGGGACCGCTGGGCACGGCCTCGATCTGCCACTGCCGCATGTGCCAAAAGGCGTTCGGCGGGTTCTTCGGCGCGCTCGTCGGTGTTCCGAAGGGGACGCTCGAGTGGACGCGCGGCGGCGCGCCGGCAAGATTCCGCTCCTCCAACCATGTGTCGCGCGGGTTTTGCCCCGCCTGCGGCACCCCGCTGACCTATGAGGAGCCGGACGGCTCGGTCGCTCTGGCGATCGGCGCCTTCGACCATCCCGAAACCATTTCGCCGACGATCCAATACGGCGTCGAAGCCAAGCTTGGCTATGTCGACGCGCTGGCGGACCTGCCGGCACGACGCACGCTGGACGATCTCGAGGCCGCCGCCTTTCTCGACAGCATCGTCAGCCACCAGCACCCCGACCGCGACACCGACAGCTGGCCGCCCAAGGAGTGGGCGGGCGATGCCTGGTCGAAGGCCGGCCCGTCCTCCAACGATTGAAATCCCGAAAGACCGGTTTTGATGAAACACCGGCGGCCCCAAGGACAAGAAGACATGACACGCGAGCGCCTCACCCTCTTCGACACCACCCTGCGCGACGGCGCGCAGACGGCGGGCATCGATTTCTCGGTGGAGGAAAAGATCGTGATTTCCGAGCTGCTGGAGCGGCTCGGGGTCGATTATGTGGAAGGCGGCTACCCCGGCGCGAACCCGACCGACACGGCGTTTTTCGCGGAAAAGCGCACGCAGGCGGCAACCTTCACCGCCTTCGGCATGACCAAGCGCGCCGGACGCTCGGCGGCGAACGATCCGGGGCTTCAGCTTGTGCTCGGCTCCAAGGCGGATGCGGTCTGTCTCGTTGCCAAGGCCTGGGACTATCACGTCAAGGTCGCGCTCGGCTGTTCCAACGAGGACAACCTCGTGTCGATCCGCGAAAGCGTGGAGGCGGTGCGGGCCTCGGGGCGCGAATCATTGATCGATTGCGAGCACTTCTTCGACGGCTACAAGGCCAATCCCGACTATGCGCTCGCCTGTGCGCGCACAGCCTACGAGGCCGGGGCGCGCTGGGTGGTTCTTTGCGACACCAACGGCGGCACCTTGCCGTCGGAAATCCGCGAGATCGTCGCCAGTGTGCGCGAGGTCGTGCCGGGCGAAAACCTCGGCATCCACGCTCATGACGACACCGGCCATGCGGTTGCCAACACGCTGGCCGCCGTCGATGCCGGCGTTCGGCAGATCCAGGGCACGCTGAACGGCATCGGCGAACGCTGCGGCAACGCCAATCTCATCACCCTCGTGCCGACGCTGATGCTGAAGAAGCCCTATTCGGAGGCCTTCGAGCTGGGCGTTACCCCCGATGCGCTGGCCGAAATAACGGCTATCTCGCGCGCTTTTGACGAGATCATCAACCGCTCGCCCGACCGCCATGCGCCCTATGTCGGCGCCAATGCCTTCGCCACCAAGGCGGGCATCCATGCCTCCGCGATCCTCAAGGAGCCGGAGACCTACGAGCATGTGCCGCCGGAAAGCGTCGGCAACCGGCGCCGGGTGCTTGTGTCCGACCAGGCGGGAAAATCCAATCTGCTCGGCGAGTTGAAGCGGCTCGGCATTACCGTCGACAAGGCGGATCCGCGCCTCGACGTGCTGCTCAGTGACGTCAAGGAGCGCGAGGCCCAGGGCTACGCTTATGAAGCGGCGGATGCCTCCTTCGAACTGCTCGCCCGCCGCCGGCTCGGCGAGGTGCCGAAGTATTTCGACGTAAAGTCCTTCCGCGTGATGGTCGAGCGCCGCCACAATGCGCTCGGCGAACTCGTCACCGTGTCGGAAGCGGTCGTGAAAGTCGATGTCGATGGCGATTCCCGCATGTCGGTGGCGGAAGGAAACGGCCCGGTCAACGCGCTCGACAATGCGCTGCGCAAGGACCTCGGACGGTTCCAGGATCGCATCGACGAGATGGAATTGATTGATTTCAAGGTGCGTATCCTCAATGGTGGTACCGGCGCGGTCACGCGCGTCCTGATCGAGAGCCAGAACCGGCGCACGCATAAGCGCTGGTTCACGATCGGGGTTTCAAGCAACATCGTCGACGCGTCGTTCCAGGCGCTGCTCGATTCCCACACCTATACGCTCCTCAAGTCGGCGGGTTGACCGCCGGCGCCGGCACAGGTCACCCGCAATGAGCCTTCCTCACACGACCGAGGCGGACGATGCCGAACGCCGCCTCGGCCTCGTTTTCGCGCTGACGGCTTTCGGTCTCTGGGGGATTCTGCCCGCCTACTACAAATGGACATCCGGGGTCGGAGCCGATGTGGTCGTCGCGCATCGCATCGTCTGGTCGGTGGTGTTTCTCGGGCTTTTCCTCACCCTGCGCGGGCGGATGGGGGAGGTGCGCGACGCGCTTTGCGATCGCAAGCGTCTGCCGATGCTCGCGCTTTCGGCTGCGATCATTTCCATGAACTGGCTGATCTTCATCTGGGCGGTGGCGGACAATCGCATCCTCGAGGTGAGCTTCGGCTATTTCGCCAATCCTCTCGTCTCGGTCGCCCTCGGGCTGATTGTGCTGAAGGAGAAGATCAGCCGCTGGCAGGCGGTGGCCATCGCGATTGCAGCGCTCGCGGTCGCGATCCAGGCGCTGGCCCTCGACGCCTTTCCCTGGGTGTCGGTGGGGCTCGCCTTCACCTTCGCGAGCTATGGCTTCCTGCGCAAGATGGTGGTGGTCGGCGCCTCACCGGGGTTGATGGTGGAATCGGTGCTCCTGGCTCCGCTTGCGCTCGCCTATCTGTTTTATTCCGGCGGCTGGGAAGGCAACTATGTGCTCCCGCTCGACAATCCAGGCCTGCTTTTGCTCTTGATGGGAACCGGCATCGTCACGGCCTTTCCGCTGGCGCTGTTTGCCGCCGGTGCCCGCCGGTTGCCGCTGTCGATGATCGGCCTGATGCAATATGTGGCGCCGAGCCTGCAGTTGATCCTGGCGATCTTTGTCTATGGCGAGGAAATCCAGCCGCTGCTTCTCGCGACCTTCGGGCTGATCTGGATCTCGCTGGCGATCTTCACCACCGACACGATCTATCGCCGGGAGAGGCGGGGCTGACAGCGCGTCGGTGGCGCCGGGGTCTTCCCGGGCCAATGCATGAAAGAGAACGGGCGCGAGGAGGTTCCTCGCGCCCGTTTGCGTTTCAGCTTCAGGTCCCTGGTGCAGCTCAGACGGCCTTCAACAGAACGTGCCGCTTCTTGCCGAGCGACAGCTTGATCACGCCGTCCTCCAGCAGGTCGCCTTCGCCGAGCACGCGCTTCTCGTCGCCCTCGGGCTGGTCGTTGACCCGCGTGCCGCCGCCCTTGACCTGACGGCGGACCTCGCCGTTGGAGGCGCATAGCCCGGCCGTCACGAAGGCGGCGAGCAGGCCGATGCCCTCAGCGAGATCGGCGCGCGGGATCTCGACGGTCGGCAGGCCGCCGGCCAGCGCGCCTTCCTCGAACGCCCGGCGCGCGGTTTCGCCGGCGGCTTCCGCTGCCTCGCGGCCATGCGCCATGGCGGTTGCCTCGGTGGCGAGGACCTTCTTGGCCTCGTTGATCTCGGCTCCGCCAAGTGCTGCGAGCCGCGCGATTTCGTCGAGCGGAAGCGTCGTGAACAGCTTGAGGAATCGCTCCACGTCGCCGTCCTCGGTGTTGCGCCAGAACTGCCAGTAGTCATAGGCCGACAGCATGTCCGGGTTGAGCCAGACAGCGCCCGACGCGGTCTTGCCCATCTTCGCGCCCGAGGCGGTGGTCAGCAGCGGCGTCGTCAGGGCGAAGAGCTCGACCTCCTCCATCCGCCGGCCGAGATCGACGCCGGACAGGATGTTGCCCCACTGGTCGGACCCGCCCATCTGGACGCGACAGCCGGTGCGGCGGAACAGCTCGACGAAGTCGTAGCCCTGGAGCAGCATGTAGTTGAATTCCAGGAACGACAGGTGCTGCTCGCGCTCCAGACGCATCCGCACGGCGTCGCGCTGGATCATCTGGTTGACCGAGAAATGACGCCCGACCTCGCGCAGGAAGTCGACATAGTGCAGGCCCATCAGCCAGTCGGCATTGTCCAGCATCAAGGCATCCTTCGGGCCGTCGCCGAAGGTCAGGAAGCGGTCGAACACCTTGCGGATGCCGTTCTTGTTTTCCTCGATCTGGGCATCGTCCAGCAGCGGGCGGGCGTCGTCGCGAAACGACGGGTCGCCGATCCGCGTGGTGCCGCTGCCCATCAGCGCGATCGGGCGGTGCCCGGTCTGCTGCATCCAGTGTAGCATCATGATCTGGACGAGGGAGCCGACATGCAGGCTCTTGGCCGTGCAGTCGAAGCCGATATAGGCCGTGACCGTCTCGGACCGATACAGATCGTCGAGCCCCTGGGGGTTCGAGATCTGATGGATGAAGCCCCGATCGCTGAGGGTCTTCAAGAACTCCGATTTGAAAACGGTCATTTGTCTGTTCGTCCGTTGTGGGGTTGGGTGTGGCCGCCCGTGTCGCGACGCGCACAGGCGCCACGCCTTGCAGGATCCGCTCAAGGGTCCGCGAAGGCCTGCTCCTCATAACCGATGTTGTCGGCGAGATCACGGGGGAATTGCTCGTTCCGGGGGACAGGCTGGCAGGCGCTGGCGTCAGGGCAAAAAAAACGGCCGGAAGAACCGGCCGCTCGAGTTTTGCGGGTCGTGGTCGGACGCAAGACGCGTCGTCGACCCGCGAGATCTAGCAAGGGCGGATGACGCCGGCGTGACGGGCGAGGCCCCGAGGCGCGATTGAACGAAAAAGGCCCCGCGCGGGCGGGGCCTTTCCTGATGTCGCTGCGCGTTGCGCGAGGCGTGGCTCAGAGGGTTTCCTCTTCGGCCGGGCGCTCCTCGGAGGCTTCGGCATCACCCTCGTCTTCGCCCTCGGCGTCTTCGTCTTCCTCTTCTTCGAACTCGAAGGTGTCGAAGTCGCGCTCCGTCAGATCCTCACCGCGCGCCTGGCGCTCGGCTTCGTCGTTCGAACGGGCGATGTTGAGGCTGATCTCGACTTCCACTTCCGGGTGGAGGACGATCACGACGTTGTGCACGCCGATGGTCTTGATCGGCTTGTCGAGGCGCACCTGGGCGCGCGACGCGGAGAAGCCGCCCTCGGTCATCGCGTCGGCGATGTCGCGGGTGGTGACCGAACCGTAGAGCTGACCGGTTTCGCCGGCCTGGCGGATCGCGATGAAGGTCGTGCCGTCGAGCGACTTGGCGACGCTTTCGGCTTCCGCCTTGCGCTCCAGGTTGCGGGCCTCGAGCTGCGCGCGCTCGTTTTCGAAGCGCTGCATGTTGGCCTTGTTGGCACGAAGGGCCTTGCCCTGCGGCAGAAGGTAGTTGCGGGCGAACCCGTCCTTGACCTTCACCACTTCGCCCATCTGGCCAAGCTTGGCGACGCGCTCCAGAAGAATGACTTGCATGTCGAATGTCCTTGTCGTCTGTCCCGCACCGTCTGGCGGCGCGGTTAGGGGCCCCCGTTAGAAACGGGCGGGCCCCAGCCGATTGCAGGTGTTCGCGATCTTACTTGATCACGAAGGGCAGGAGCCCGAGGAAGCGCGCGCGCTTGATGGCGCGGGCGAGTTCACGCTGCTTCTTCGCCGACACCGCGGTGATGCGGCTCGGAACGATCTTGCCGCGCTCCGAGATGTAGCGCTGAAGCAGGCGGATGTCCTTGTAGTCGATCTTCGGCGCATTGGCGCCGGAGAACGGGCAGGTCTTGCGACGGCGGAAGAAGGGACGCCGCGTCGGGAGCTGAGCGATATCAACCATTGCGTTCTCTCCTTAGTCGTCGTTGCGGCGGGGGCCGCGATCGCCACGGTCACCGCGGTCGCCGCGATCTCCGCGGTCGCCACGCTCACCGCGTCCGCCGCGTCCGCCACGGCGGTCGTCGCGGTCGCGCTTCTGCATCATTGCGGAGGGCTCTTCCTCGTGCTCGTCGACCTTGATGGTCATGAAGCGCAGGACGTCCTCATTGAGGCGCATCTGACGTTCCATTTCCGCGACCGCCGCCGGCGATGCGTCGAGGTTCATCAGCGTGTAATGCGCCTTGCGGTTCTTCTTGACGCGGTAGGTCAGGGTGCGCAGGCCCCAGGCCTCGACCTTGCCCACGGTGCCTTCATATTCTGCGATCAAAGCCTTGTACTGCTCGACCATCTGCTCGACCTGCTGGGCCGAGACGTCCTGGCGAGCCAGGAACACATGCTCGTAAAGCGGCATGGATTGTGCCTTTCTTCAGGTTCATAAACCCCGGAACACGGCGCTAAGCCTCTTCGAGCCTTCAAGAAAGGCAAATCGAAGCAACTTCGAAGGCGGAGACACGGGAAGGCGGACGCTTTCGCCGTCCTGCCGACAGTCTGGCGGAAATCCGCTAGACGATCGGTCTTCCGTTCAGCCCCCGGCCAGAGTTCCGAACGAAGTGGCGCTTATACACCAGTTCGGTCCATGTGCAAGCCGGGCGGGCAAAAGCGTGTGGTTTTTTTCGCCCCCGACCTTGACAGAAAGGCGGGTGACCGTCTCTTTGCGGCCAACCCATAAGGTGGAGCCGGAGACGAAGCATCTCCGCCTCCGCGCAGTCAAGGTGGAGACAGCGGCATGAGCATCGCTTTCACGTTCCCCGGGCAAGGAAGCCAGGCGGTCGGCATGGGCCGCGACCTGGCCGAGCAGTTCGCCGAGGCACGGGCGGTCTTTCAGGAAGTCGACGACGCGCTCGGAGAAAAGCTCAGCGACACGATGTGGAACGGCCCGGAAAGCGATCTCACGCTGACGGCCAACGCGCAGCCGGCGCTGATGGCGGTGAGCCTTGCGACCATGCGCGTGATCGAGTCGCGCGGTCTCGACCTCAAGGCGTCCGTTGCCTTTGTCGCCGGCCATTCGCTCGGAGAATATTCCGCGCTTGCCGCCGCCGGCGCGCTGAGCGTTGCCGATGCTGCCCGCCTCCTGCGCATTCGCGGCGACGCAATGCAAAAGGCGGTTCCGGTGGGCGAGGGCGCCATGGCGGCGCTGCTCGGCCTCGATTTCGACGCCGCCGTCGAGGTTGCCCGCGAGGCGGCCGGCGGCGAGGTCTGCCAGGCGGCCAACGACAACGCCCCGGGGCAGGTCGTGGTGTCCGGCCACAAGTCGGCCGTAGAGCGGGCGATCGAGATCGCCAAGGCCCATGGCGCGCGCCGTGCCGTGCTTTTGCCTGTCAGCGCGCCGTTCCATTGCGCGCTGATGGCGCCGGCCGCCGACGTGATGGCGGAGGCCCTGGCGGGCGTGGAGATGAAGATGCCGGCGGTGCCGCTCGTCGCCAATGTGCTGGCGTCGCCGATCAGCGATCCGGCCGACATCCGCCAGCGGCTCGTCGAGCAGGTGACCGGAACCGTGCGCTGGCGCGAATCCGTTTCCTGGATGGCGGAAGCGGGCGTCGATACGGCCTTCGAGATCGGCACAGGCAAGGTGCTGAGCGGCATGGTCAAGCGCATCACCAAGGACATGACCGGATCGCCGGTGAATACGGCCGCCGATATCGACGCGCTGATGGACCGTTTGCAGTCCAACTGACACAGTGTGTTCTAGACAACCAGCTTTGAGGATTTCGCGCGCATGTTCGATCTGACTTCGAAAACCGCACTCGTGACCGGAGCCACCGGCGGCATTGGCGCCGCCATTGCCCGTGCCCTTCATGCCAGGGGCGCGACCGTTGCGCTGTCGGGCACCCGGGCGGAGAAGCTTCAGGCGCTTGCCGGCGAACTGGGCGAGCGCGTGCACGTGCTGCCGGCAAACCTGTCGAAGCGGGACGAGGTCGACGCCCTGGTGCCGGCCGCAGAAAGCGCCATGGGCCAGGTCGACATCCTGATCAACAATGCCGGTATCACCCGCGACAACATCTTCATGCGCATGAAGGATGAAGAGTGGGACGACGTTCTGGAGGTCAATCTGACGGCCGGATTTCGCCTCTGCCGCGCCGCCGTCAAGGGCATGATGAAGCGCCGCTCCGGCCGCATCGTCGGCATTGCCTCCGTCGTGGGCGTGACCGGAAACGCCGGCCAGGCCAATTATGCTGCGGCGAAGGCCGGCATGATCGGCATGGCGAAATCGCTGGCGCGCGAGGTCGCGGCCCGCAATGTGACCGTCAACACCATCGCGCCCGGCTTCATCGAAACGCCGATGACCGACGCGCTGAATGACAAGCAGAAGGATTCGATCCTCGGATCGGTTCCGGCCGGGCGGTTGGGACGGGCGGACGAAATCGCTGCCGCGGCCCTGTATCTGGCAAGCGACGAAGCGGCCTATGTGACCGGCGAGACGCTGCATGTGAATGGCGGCATGGCCATGATCTAAAAAGGGAAATGCCGCCGTTTTGGTGGCCTTTCCACGCATGCTTTCAGGGGATGGCCGGCGACTGGTCAAGCCCTGGAAAGTGTGTTACGAACCCGCCGGCCAGCAGACCCGTTCACGAAGGTTCGGCGCTCGGGCGTGGCCGGTCCGGCGGGGAAACAACCGACACGGGCCTGGTGCGGGCTGGTACCCCTTTCACCGCGTTCCGAAGATCGGGTACGAGGTACGGCGCTGAGCGCTGAATCAAGCGAACTACTGTTGGAAGCAATCGAGGAATTCAGAAATGAGCGACATCGCGGATCGGGTAAAGAAGATCGTCATCGAACATCTCGGCGTCGATGCCGACAAGGTGACCCTGGAGGCGAGCTTCATCGACGATCTGGGCGCCGACAGCCTGGACACCGTTGAGCTGGTCATGGCTTTCGAGGAAGAGTTCGGTGTTGAAATCCCGGACGATGCGGCCGAGACGATCCTCACGGTCGGGGACGCGGTCAAGTTCCTGGAAAAGGCCGCCAGCTAATCGGTTTTGAATGCCGCGCCGGATGGGGAACCTCCATCCGGCGCGCCTACATACGGGTATGAAATGAGGCGAGTTGTCGTTACTGGCCTTGGCATGGTCTCGCCGATGGCGTGCGGTGTCGAGGAAAGCTGGACTCGAATTCTGAATGGCGAAAGCGGGGCGTCCCGCGTCGAGCATTTCGAAGTCGAGGATCTCGCCTGCAAGATCGCCTGTCAGATTCCGCGCGGCGACGGGTCCAACGGGACGTTCAATCCCGACGACTGGATGGACCCCAAGGAGCAGCGCAAGGTCGACGATTTCATCGTCTTCGCGATGGCGGCCGCCGAACAGGCGATCCGCGATTGCGGCTGGGCGCCGAAGACCTACGAGGAACAGATCCGCTCCGGCGTTCTGATCGGTTCGGGTATCGGCGGACTTCAGGGAATAGAGACAACCTCGCATGTCCTGCGTGACAAGGGCCCGCGACGTGTGTCGCCCTTCTTCATTCCCGGCCGGCTGATCAATCTCGCCGGCGGCTATGTTTCCATTCGCCACGGTCTCAAGGGGCCGAATCATGCGGTCGTCACCGCCTGCTCGACCGGCTCGCACGCCATTGGCGATGCCGCCCGTCTGATCGCGCTGGACGATGCCGACATGATGGTGGCCGGCGGCACGGAATCTCCCGTCTGCCGGATCTCGCTTGCCGGCTTTGCCGCCGCGCGGGCGCTCTCCACCGGTTTCAACGAAAATCCCAAGGGCGCGTCGCGTCCCTACGACAAGGACCGCGACGGTTTCGTCATGGGCGAGGGCGCCGGGGTGGTCGTGCTCGAGGAATACGAGCGTGCCAAGGCCCGCGGCGCCAAGATCTATGGCGAAGTGGTCGGCTACGGCCTGTCGGGCGACGCCTATCACATCACCGCACCGTCGTCGGACGGCGATGGCGCCTATCGCTGCATGCAGGCCGCGCTCAAGCGCGCCGGCATGACGCTCGGCGAGGTGGATTACGTCAACGCCCATGGCACCTCGACGCCGCTCGGCGACGAGATCGAGCTCGGTGCGGTCCAGCGGCTCGCCGGCGATGCCGCGTCGCGTCTCACCATGTCCTCGACGAAATCCTCGACCGGGCATCTTCTGGGTGCTGCCGGTGCGATCGAGGCGATCTTCTCGCTGCTGGCGATGCGCGACAACATCGTGCCGCCGACGATCAATCTCGAAAACCCGTCCGTGGAGACCGAGATCGACCTGGTTCCGAACACCGCCAAGCGCATGACGGTGGACACGGCCCTGTCCAATTCCTTCGGGTTTGGCGGGACCAATGCGTCCCTCGTCTTCCGCAAGGTTGCGGCCTGACGCCGGCGCCTTGCGCGCCGGCTGACTGACAGCACGAACGGGCTTCGCGGTTTGGCCATAATTTCACGGCATGTGGCGAACCCAATCCTTCGATCAAACTGACCGGATGGGGTTATGAGCGACAAGCCGACCGAAGATCCCGACAGCGGTACCGATGGCGAAACGCCGCTGTATCGGCCGAACCCGAAGAGCCCGCGCGAGGCGATCCAGCCCGAGCCGGCGCCACAGCCGCCCGCGCGCTCGCGCCATGTGCGCAATCCGGTCGTCATCGTCATCAACTTCCTGCTGTCGCTGGCCGTACTTGGCGTCATCGCCGCCGGCGGCCTGCTCTATTGGGGCAAGGCCGAGTTCGAGGCGCCGGGGCCCTCCGTTTCCGAAAAGACGGTGATCATCTCCTCGGGATCGAGCCTGCAGCAGATCGCCGACACGCTGGAGAACCAGGGCGTCATCGACAATGCCTATCTGTTCTGGGCGGGCGTGCGCGCCTACAAGAATGCCGGCAAGCTGAAGGCTGGCGAATATGCCTTCGCGCCGGGAAGCTCGATGCGCGAGGTGATGGAAGACCTGGTGAGCGGCAAGGCCGTCTATCACACGGTCACCGTGCCGGAGGGCTGGACGAGCCAGCAGATCGTCGAGCGGGTGCGCGAGCATCCGGTTCTGACCGGACAGCTCGACGAGATCCCGCCGGAAGGGGCGCTGCTGCCGGAAACCTATACCTTCACGCGCGGCGCCACGCGGGCGCAGATCATCAACCAGATGCAGGCGGCCCAGAAGAAGGCGCTCGCCGAGATCTGGGACCGGCGGGTCGAGGGTCTGCCGATCGAGACGCCCGAGGATCTGGTGATCCTGGCGTCAGTGGTCGAAAAGGAAACCGCGCGCGCCGACGAACGGCCCCGCGTCGCCGGCGTCTTCGTCAACCGGCTGCGCCGCGGTATGCGGCTGCAGTCCGATCCGACCATTCTCTACGGGCTTTATGGCGGCGATGCGTGGAACCAGGATCGCTCGGGGATCACCCGTTCGCAACTCGACGCACGCAATCCCTACAACACCTATCAGATCGACGGACTGCCGCCGGGGCCGATCGGCAATCCGGGCCGTGCGGCTATGGAAGCCGTTGCCAATCCGTCGCGCACCAAGGACCTGTTCTTCGTCGCTGACGGCACGGGCGGTCACGTCTTCGCCGAGACCTACGAGCAGCATCAGCGCAACGTGATCAAGTGGCGCGAGATCGAACGGGCACGACGCCAGCAGGAGCGCGAGAACTCCTCCGGCGAAACGTCCGGCGGCAGCGGCAACGACGGCTAGGCGGCCGGCGGACGGCACGCGGGTGCCGGTTCCTCCAGGCGGGTGCAAACGGGGCAAGCCGATGGGCGATACGTCATCACAGGGGTCCGGAGCGGGCCGGTCCGGCGGCGCGGCCGTGCTGTCCAGCATGACCGGCTTCGGCCGCGTCGATGCGGGCGAGGGCGGCGCGCGCTGGACCTGGGAGTTGCGCTCCGTCAACGGCAAGGGGCTCGATGTGCGCCTGCGCCTGCCGACCGGTCTTGAGGTGCTGGAAAGCCATTGCCGAGACACGGTCGCGGGCCTGCTTTCGCGCGGCAATGTCACCGTCGGGCTGAGCTTCCAGCGGGCCCAGGGCGAGGCCGTTCCCCAGATCAACGAAGCGGCGCTGAACGCCTTTCTCGCCGCGCTCGAGACGGTTCACCGCCGGGTGCCGGATGCAGCCCCGGTGGCGCTTGAAGGCATTCTCGCCCATCGCGGCATCATCGAGTGGAAAGAACCCGAAGAGGATCCGGCCGAGCGCGAGCGCCTGCTCTCCGCGCTCAAGGCCAGTCTGGCGGAGGCGCTGCAGGCGCTCGTCGACATGCGCCGCAGCGAAGGTGCGGCGATCGAAACGGTCCTGCGCGGGCAGCTTGCCGAAATTGCGCGGCTGACGCAGGCCGCGGAAGCCGCGCCGTCGCGCAGCCCGCAGGCCATTCGCGCCCGGCTTGCCGCCCAGGTCGAGGCCTTGCTCGGCACCGGCGCGCCGCTCGACGCGGAGCGGTTGCACCAGGAAGCGGTGCTGCTTGCGACCAAGGCCGATATTCGCGAGGAACTGGACCGGCTGCAGGCCCATGTCGAGGCGGCGCTGTCGCTCCTCGACGGCGGCGGCGCGGTCGGGCGGCGGCTGGATTTTCTGGCGCAGGAGTTCAACCGCGAGGCCAACACGCTGTGTTCCAAGTCGAACGGAACCGAATTGACCGCCATCGGTCTTGAGCTCAAGACGGTGATCGACCAGATGCGCGAGCAGATACAGAACCTGGAGTAGGGGCGAATGAGCGAAGCGCAAACCGGAACGGTGGTCACAGCCGACGAGGCCGAGGCGCAGCGGCGCGGGTTGATGCTCGTGCTGTCGTCGCCCTCGGGCGCCGGAAAATCCACCATCGCGCGCCAGCTCCTGGAGCAGGAGAGCAATCTCAAGCTCTCCATCTCCGTCACGACCCGCCCGCGCCGATCGAGCGAGATCGACGGCGTTCACTACCATTTCATCACGCGCGAGCGCTTCGAGCAGATGCGCGACCGCAACGAGCTGCTGGAGTGGGCCGAGGTCCACGGCAACTACTACGGCACGCCGAGCGATCCGGTCGAGGAAGCGCTGTCCCAGGGGCAGGACGTGCTGTTCGACATCGACATCCAGGGCACGTTCCAGCTCTATGAGGCGGTGCGGCCGGACGTCGTATCGGTCTTCATCCTTCCGCCGTCGATCGCGGAGATGAAGTCGCGGCTGCACCGGCGGGCGGAAGACACGCCGGACGTGATCCAGCGCCGCCTCAAGACCGCCGTCGGCGAGATGAAGCACTGGTCGAAATACGACTATGTCATCGTCAACGAGGACCTGCAGCGGGCCTATGACGGGGCGCGGTCGATCCTGCGCGCCGAGCGGCTGCGGCGCGAGCGCTGCCCGGCCATCGGCACGTTCATCGAGGGCATGGTCGAGGATCTGCGCCGCGAAACCGACGGGGCCTGACGGGCCTCTGGCGGTACGAGACAGCGGCCCTGCGGCTTATGCGAAAGCCTGCGCCAGTTTCACGAATTCCGCGATATCCAGTTCCTCCGCCCGGCGGGTCGGCTCGATCCCGGCGGCCTCGAGGCGGTCTTGCGCGTCGCTGGCAAGGGTCTTCAGGCTCGCCCGCAGCATCTTGCGCCGCTGCCCGAAGGCGGCTGCGGTAACCCGCTCCAGCGCCTTCAGATCGCAGGGCAGGGGCGTGGCGCGCGGGGTCAGGTGGACGACGGCGGAGGTCACCTTCGGCGGCGGTGTGAAGGCCTTGGGCCCGACATCGAAGGCGATGGTCGCATGGCAGCGCCAGCCGGCGAGAACGCCGAGCCGGCCATAGGCCTTGGATCCCGGCGTGGCGACGATCCGCTCGGCCACTTCCTTCTGGAACATCAGCGTCAGCGATTGCCAGGCCGGCGGCCAGCTCTCTTGCGCCACCCAGTCCAGCAGCAATTGGGTTCCGACATTGTAGGGCAGGTTGGAGACGATCTTCAGCGGCCCGCCGTCGGCGATCTCCGAGAGCCGCAGCGTCAGCGCGTCGGCATTGCGGATCTCGAGCCGGCCCGGGTAATGCGCCGCGATCTCCTCCAGCGCCGGCAGGCAGCGGGTGTCCTTTTCCACCGCGACCACGCGCCTGGCGCCGGCGACGAGCAGGGCGCGCGTCAGGCCGCCGGGACCTGGTCCCACTTCCAGCACGGTCGCCTGCGTCAGGTCGCCCGCGGTGCGCGCGATGCGCAGGGTCAGGTTGAGGTCGAGCAGGAAGTTTTGGCCGAGCGACTTGCGCGCCTGCAGGTCATGCGTGCGGATGACGTCGCGCAGCGGCGGCAGCGTGTCGATCTGGCTCATTCCACCAGGCCGGGGTCGGCCATGACGGCGGCCAGCCGCACGGCGGCGGCGAAACTGTCGGCGCGCGCCGTTCCGGAGCCGGCAATCTCCAGCGCCGTGCCGTGATCGGGCGAGGTGCGCACGAAGGGCAGGCCAAGGGTCGCGTTCACCGCGTCGTGGAAGGCGAGCGTCTTCGCCGGGATCAGTGCCTGGTCGTGATACATGGCAAGGGCGCAGTCGTAAGTCGCCCGTGCCTCTTCGTGAAACATCGTGTCGGCGGGAAGCGGTCCGCGCGCATCGATTCCCTCGGCCTGCAACTGCGCGACGGCGGGCGCAATGACGTCGGCATCTTCCCGACCGATGGAGCCGTTCTCGCCCGCATGCGGATTGAGCCCGGCAAGGGCCAGCCGTGGCGTCTCGATGCAAAAGCGCGACACCAGATCGGTGTGGACAACACGGGCGGTCTCGACGATCAGCTCGCGCGTCAGCGCGCCGGGGACAGCGCTTAGCGGGATATGGATGGTCACGGGCACCGCCAGAAGGTCCGGCCCGGCCAGGAGCATCACGGGACGCACGCTGTCGTGGCCGGCCTCGCGGGCCAGCACGCCGAGGTACTCCGTATGTCCGGGATGGGCGAAGCCCGCGTCGTAGAGCGCCTTCTTGTTGATCGGATTTGTCACCACCGCTCCGGCGCGGCCCGCGAGCGCGTCGGCAACGGCCATGCGGATCGAGGCGAGAACCGCTTCGGCATTGGCACTGTCGGCGACACCGGGGCGGTCCTCCACCGATGCGGGAAGGGGAACCACCGGCAAGGCATTGGGAAAGACTTCCAGGGCCGTTTCGGGCGTGGCCTCACGCAGTTTGACCTTCAGGCCCATGCGCTCGGCGCGGGCCGAAAGCAGCGCCGGGTCGGCAAGGACATAGAATGGCGGCAGGTCGCGCTCGACCCGCTCGCTATAGGCTTTAAGGGTCACGTCCGGCCCGATCCCGCCCGGGTCGCCCATGGTCACGGCGAGGGGCAGGATGCTGCTGCGCATGGCGTTCATCAGCGGTAATCGATGATCGCGCGGCTGCGCAGCTCGCGCAGGTACCGGCGGCTTAGCTGCTGGCCTTCCTTCTGGCGCAGGTCTTCCTCGACTTCCATGCGGGCGGCGGCATTGCTGTCGATCTCGCGCTTTTCACACACCGCGAAGATCTCGAGACCGTTCGGCGTGGTTTGCGGCGCGGTGGTCTTGCCGGCGGCGGTCTTTTCCACAAGCTGGCGCAGGTCGTCAGGCAGTTCCGTCTCAAGCCGCAACTGAGCGGGACGCACCACCACTTCGCGGTATTGCTGCGCCAGCGCTTCCGCCTGGTCGCAGGAATTGAAGGCTGCGCGGAACTTTTCCGCATCCCGGCGGCGCTGGCTCTTGAGCGAGGAGGAAGCCTTTGCCGGAATGACGAAAATCACCGATTGCAGCCGATATTCCATGCTCTTGCTGGTGTCTTCGTCATCCTTCTTGCGCAGGGCGGCGAGCACATCGGATTCGGCAATGCGCACCTCCTGGCGGAAGCGGGCGCGCAGGATCTGGCCCCAGCCGATTTCCGCCTCCAGCCGGTCGCGGAGCGTTTCCGGGCGAACGCCGGCCTGGCGCAGCGCCTGGCCAAGCTGTTTCGGTGACAGTTTCACGCGCCGTGCGAGCGAGGCATAGGCCTCGTCGACTTCGGCCTTGGACACACGGATGCCGGCGCGGCTGGCTTCCTGCATCTTCAGTTGCTCGTCGATCAGCTCTTCCATTGCCGCGCGCTGCGCGGCCGCGCCACCGCGCCCCGTCGTCAACCGCAGCAGTCCGGCGCGCTGTTTGATGTCGTAGGAGGTGATCGGCTTGCTGTTGACCACCACCTTGATGGAGGTCTGCGCCGCAACCGGGTCAATCGCCAGACCCGCCATAAGCAACAGACCGACGGCTGCGAAAAACCAGCGCCTCACAGTCATTCCATTCCCCTTTTCGCCTTGCCGGCTCGCCCCTGTGTCGACGGCGATGGTCCGGCAGCGATCCCGGTCGTGTCAACTGTCACCGTCCGGGTCTGTTTTCGGTAGGCCGTATCCTACGATGCGCAGTGTCGTTGCACCGGAAAAAGGCCAAATTCCGGATGCGGACGGCCGTGCGCCGTTCCGGTCATCAATTGTTGCCGTTGGTGGAGAATTGCGTGTCGCCAAGCGTGCGCAGGCCGAACCGCAGGAAGAACAACCGGTCCGTGGTCTGGCCGTTGTTGCGGCTGCGGTCTTCCGAATAGGCGAAGGATACGGAAAATCCTTCGTCGTCGTAGCCGAAGCCGACGCTGTCGCGAACCATGTTGTTGCTTTGCAGGTCGTAACGCACGGAGCCGAAGACGCGCCAGTTCTCCTGCAACCGCAGGCTTGCGGAGCCGATCACTTCCTCGCGGTCTGTCGGAATGCCGATGTTCGGCTGCGCCGAGAGATAGGCATAGGCGAGATTGCCGGTCACCGGGCCATAGATGCCGGAGGCCTCGATCTGTCCGCGGCGAACCGCGAAATTGTCGTTGTCGAAGCGGGCCTGTGCGCCGATGCGGAAACCCTGGCGGCTGTCGAAATACAGGCTGCTGACGTAGTCGCTCTGGTCGGTGGCAAGACCGGACGAGCGGGTCGCGTCCAGAATGTCCGCCGTCCGGAACGAATTGGTGCCCGCCAGCTGGAAGGAACGGCCGAAGAGGGCGCTCACGCTGAAATGATTGTCGAACTGCAGGCTGTACTTCAGGCCGATGTTGGCGCGGGTGCCGCCCTCGCTGCGGTCGAAGCCGGAGAACTTGTCGTATTCGAACAGCGTCGTGGAATCGAAGACGATGCTCTGCGCGTCCTCGTTGGGAAGCTCGCCGATGCGGCCCTCGTTCGGGCGCACGATCAGCTGCGCCACCGGTTCGAACACCTGGTTGCCGCCGTCGAAGGTGGCAAGGATCGGAAAGCGGTAGTCGATGCCTACGGCGGGCATGATCCGGCCAACGACGGATTCGTCCGTCAGCGCGCCGACGGTCTTGTCCTGCGAGGCGAGGAAGAACAGATCGCCCTTCACATAGGCGAAGGGGGTGAACACCTGACCCAAGGGATCGATCACGGTCGTGCGCCAGTCGGCCTGCAGGCTGGTGCGTGTGAAGGTGCCCTCGACGCCGCGGAAGCGCGTCGTGCCGCCGATCTGGATCGCGTCGGTCCGGTCGCGCGTCAGGCTCGTCAGGTTGCCGGTCAGCGAGAGCTCGCCGCCCGCGATCGGGTCCTCGAAGATGTAGTTGTAATCCAGCACCGGATGGACGAAGGGCTGCTTGTCCTGGAGCTGGCTGCCGACCGGGGCGTAGCCGGGCGCGTTGTTCGCTGCGGTGTAGTCTTCCTGCGAGATGCGGAAGGCGTAGCTCCTGAGGTCGAAGCGGTTGCGCTCGCTCTGCCCCGTCAGATAGATCTGCGAAATGTCGCTCGCGTTGCCGAAATCGGCAAACTTGTAGTCGTTCAGGAAGGCGCGGTCGCTGCGGTAGGAGACGTCCCAGCCCCATTTCCAGCGCTGGTTGATGTTGAACTCGCCTTCGGTGGCGACCACGCCGCGGAAGCGGCGGTTGCCGCTCGACGTCGCGTATTCGCCGGGCCGCGCCTGGATCAGGCCGCCGACGTTGATCGAATAGCTGCCGTCGATAAGCTTCTGGCGCCATTCCGCCTGGGTGAGCAGGCCCTGTTTCGACAGGGGCGTTGCGGACAGGAGCAGGTCGTAGGTCGGGTCGAGCGCGAAGTAATAGGGTACGGTGACGCCCACGCCGACGCGGTCGCCGACGACGGCGCTCGGTGTCAGCAGGCCGGTCTTGCGCTTGACGGTCGGATCCGCCATCGAAAAATACGGCAGATAGACCAGCGAGCGTCCAAAGAACTCCAGCGAGGCGTTCTGGAACTCGATGGTGCGCTCGGTCTCGTTGTGCACGATCGTCGCCGCGCGCACGCGCCACAGCGGCGGCTTGCCGGGCGGGTTGGTCGGCTTGGTGTAGACCGTGTAGATGCCGTTGTCGAAGGTCGTCCGGTTGCCGTCTTCGCGGCGCGCGCCATCGGCGATGAAGCGGGTGCGCTGCGGCGTGTCCAGTTGCAGGGCGGTGGCGAAACCGTCGCGCAGGTCTTCCGAGAGCTCCATCGTCTCCGCCCGCAGGACGTTGCCGTTCGGCTCGGTCAGGCGCACATTGCCTTCCGCGCGTAGGCGGTTCCGGCGCCGGTCGAACACGACACGCTCGGCTTCCACGGTATTGCCGCCATAGTAGATCTGCACGTTGCCGATGGCGGAAATCCGGTCCCGGTCGAAGTCGTAGCGCAGTTCCGTCGCTTCCAGCAGCAGCGGCTCGGCCGGATCGACCTGGGTGCCGAGGGCATCGAGGACGCTGTCCTGCGCCCGGGCCGGCGCGGCGATCAGGTCGGCGGACATCGCGAGCGCGAGGGCGCTAAGACCGGCGAGCGCCGTGCCGCGCAGCATGCGCGCGGCCAGTCCGCTGCGCCCGGCAGCGGTTGCACGGGTGCTACGAGCCGTCTGCGAAGGACTGGCCACGGCCATCAGCCGTCCTCCAGATGCAAGAGGATCGTAAACCCCATCAGAACTCCAAACACTCCTGGCGCCCAAGCGGCAACGACCGGGGGCACGATTCCCGCGCCGCCCAGATCCTTTCCCAGTTCCGACAGAACGTAAAGCACGAACCCGGCGAGGATTCCACCCAGAATCAGTCTGCCGACGCCCCCCATCCGCGAAACCCGAAGCGAAACGCAGGCCGCAATCAGGATCATTGCGGCCAGAAGTGCGGGTCGCGCGAGAAGTGTCTGATACTGCAAGGAATACCGGTAGGCCGGAAGACCTGCGCGCTGTGACAATTCGATCACACGCGGCAGGTCCCAGAAGCCGATGGATTCGGGCGCGGCAATGCTCTCGCGCACCTCCGTCGGGGTGAGATAAGTGGAGACGTAATAGGTGGCGTAGGTGCTCGGATCGCCGGTGGTCGAATAGACCGTCGCGTCGCTCAAACGCCAGCGCTTGTCCTCAAGCAGGGCCTCGCGCGCCTCGACGCGCTCAGAAAAACGGGCGGAGCGGTCGAAGGTGAACAGGGTGATGCCGAGAAGCCGGGTGCCGCCGTCCATCGTCTGTTTGGCGTGGAGCACCGATTCGCCGTCCGTGCCGTCCTGCCGCAGCCAGATTTCCCCGGTCGTCTGCAGCAGGAAGTTCTGTTCGCTGCTGAACAGCCCCGAGGCGATCTCGTCGGACTGTTCGCGCAGGATCACCGCGAGCGGATTGTAGATCGTCACCGCCGCAATGCCGAGGCCAAGGCCCACCAGAATCGCCGGCGCGGTGAACTGCCAGACGGACACGCCGGCGGCGCGTGCGACGACAAGCTCCAGCTTGCGGCTGAGGGCGAGGAAGGCGGCGATCGCGCCGAACAGGACGGCGAAGGGCAGCACCTGTTCCATCAGCTGCGGCACGCGCAGGATCGAGATCAGGCCGATCCGCGCCAGCGTCGCGCCGTCCTGCCCCGAACTGCGCCGCAGCAGCTCCAGCACGTCGAACAGGAAGATCAGGATGGCCGCGAGCGCGAACAGTCCGAGGATCGCACCCAGGAACTTGCGCGAGAGATAGACGGCGAGCGTATGTCCGACGAGACCCCGTTCCATGTCAGGCCGCCTCGTTCGGATGGTGGCCGCGCAGCTTTCGCAGGCGGATTTCGGCGCGTTCGACGGCAAGCTCGAGCGCCTCCGACAGCTTGCGGACCCAGGCCGGCTTGCGTTCGGCGGCGATGGCCCAGGCGCACAGGGCCATGGCGGCGAGCGGCAGGGCATAGAGCGCGAAGCGCGCCGACGGCATGGTCGGCACCAGCGTCAGAACCCCGAAGCCGGCGCTTCTGAGCAGGATTGCCAGGACAAGCGCGGCAAGCGTTGCCAGCGTGCGATTCTGGCGCGTGGTCTTGGGCTGGCCGGCGAAGACGAAGACGATCAGCGCGAAGGCAAGCGGATAGAGCGGCTGGCTCAGCCGGTCGTGCAGTTCGGCCACGAGCCGGGCGCGGTTGTCGCGCGCATAGGCATCGTCGGCGGCGGGCGCGACCAGATCCGCCAGCGAGCGCTCGCTCGCCTTGTAGACGGCGGCGCGACCCGAGGGGACCATGTTCGACAGGTCGAAGGCATAGGACTGGAAGCGCACGATGGAGATCGCGCCGGTGGCGCGGGTGCGGCGCTGGATCGTGCCGTCCTGCATCACCAGCAGGGTGCGTCCTGCCGCCTCGACGATTCGGCCGCGGGCCGCCTCATAGGTGAAGACGGTGTCCTCGGCGCGGTCGTCATGCATCAGCAGTCCGTCGAGCTGGCCGTCGCCGCTGCGGTTGCGGATGTGGAAGGTCAGGCCGTCCTCGATGCCGATGAACCGTCCCGGGCGCACGATGTTGGCGACGAGGTCGACCCTGACCCGCGTGATCTCGTCGCGCAGCGCACTCAGCCCGAGCGGGGCGAGCGACAGGGACAGCGTGGCGCAGAACAGGCTGACGAAAATGGCAAAGACCACGACCGGGCGCATCAACACGGTGCGGGACGCGCCCGAGGCGTTGATCACGATCAGCTCGCTGTCGTTCGACAGGGTGTTGAGCACGACGATCAGCGCGATCAGCAGCGCGAAGGGGGCGATCGCCAGCAGCAGGAACGGCATGGCCAGCAAGGTCATGCCGACGAACTGGATAATGGTCTGGCCCTTGGAGGTGACGAGATCGAGCTGGCGCAAGGCCTGCGTTGCCCAGACCACGCCTGCCAAGGCGGCGAGGGTCAGCGCGAAAGCCGCCGTGAGGCGTCGCAGGACATAGCGCTCGAAGGTTGTCATCAGGTCCGTGTTGAACGTGGTCGGCAGGTTGCGGATGCCGTTCGGTTTCGTAGCCGGGACGGTGCATACCCTTGCGCACCGCCGGGGGGGCAGCTTCTCGATTAAGCGGCAGTTTAGGTAAATACTACGAGAAGAAAAAGGGTTAACAGCTCCTTACCGTGCCCGCGCGCTTGCCGTGGGCCGAAACTGGCACCATTGTATCGTCAACCCTCGGATCACCGGGCGCGCCGCGCGACCGGACGAACCGGCGGATTCCAGTGCGCTCGGGCCTGTCGCGGACGCGATGCCCGGTTGCCGAGCGCCTTCACGCATCGTGTAACCAAGAGGTTTCGTCTTGCTTCCGAAAATTTCCTTTTCCAAGCTCTCCGCACCATCCAAGGGAACCCTCGTCGTTTTTGCCGATGATGCGTTGAATGTCGGACCGACGGCGTCGGCCGTGCTGTCGGGTGCCGACGGCCTGCTGACGCGCGCCGCGGCCACCGGCGGCTTCACCGGCAAGGTCAACACGGTGCTCGACCTGATCGCCCCGGCCGGGCTCGAGCTCGACCGTCTGGTCGTTGTCGGCCTCGGCAAGGCCTCCGCGGTCGCCGATCTTGGCGAAACCGACTGGTCCGTGCTCGGCGGCGTGGTGATGGGCGCGCTCGGCAGCGCGGAGGCGGCGGAGGTTCTCTTCGAGCTTCCCAGCGGCGATGTCGAGGCCGACCTGGCGGCCGCCTTCGCGATGGGCGCCAAGCTGCGCGCCTACAGCTTCGACCGCTACAAGACCAAGCCGAGCGACGACACGCCGGCGAAGACGAAGAAGCTTGCAATCGGTATTGCCGATCCCAAGGCCGCGAAGAAGGCCTGGGAGACGGCGGACGCGGTCAGCGACGGCACGCTGCTTGCCCGCGATCTCGTCAACGAGCCGGCCAACGTGCTGACGACGCTGGAGTTCGCCAGCCGTGCCGAAGAGCTGTCCAAGCTCGGCGTCGAGGTCGAGATCCTCGACGAAAAGGCGATGAAGAAGCTGAAGATGAACGCGCTTCTCGGCGTCGCCCAGGGCTCGGAACATCCGCCGCGTCTGGTCATCATGCGCTGGAACGGCGGCAAGAAGGACGACCAGCCGGTCGCCTTCGTCGGCAAGGGCGTCGTCTTCGACACCGGCGGCATCTCGATCAAGCCGGCCGGCGGCATGGAGGACATGAAAGGCGACATGGGCGGCGCTGCCGCCGTGACCGGCCTGATGCATGCGCTTGCCGCCCGCAAGGCCAAGGCCAATGTCATCGGCGTGATCGGCCTGGTGGAAAACATGCCGGACGGGCGCGCCCAGCGGCCCGGCGACATCGTCACCGCCATGTCCGGCGCCACCATCGAGATCATCAACACCGACGCGGAAGGCCGTCTCGTGCTGGCCGATGCGCTCTGGTATACGCAGGACCGCTTCAAGCCGGCCTTCATGATCAACCTGGCAACGCTGACCGGCGCGATCATCGTGGCGCTCGGCAACCAGCATGCCGGCGTCTTCTCCAACAACGACGAACTGGTCGGCCGTCTGGCCGAGGCGGGGGAGGCAACCGACGAGAAGGTCTGGCGTCTGCCGCTGTCGAAGGAGTACGACAAGCTCATCGACACGCCCAATGCCGACATGAAGAACACCGGCGGGCGCACCGCCGGGTCGATCACGGCGGCGCAATTCCTGCAGCGATTCGTCAACGACGTGCCGTGGGTGCATATCGATGTCGCCGGCACCGCAATGGGCAGCCCGAAGACGGAGATCAGCAAGGGCTGGGCGTCGGGCTTCGGCGTGCGGCTGCTCGACCGTCTTGTCCGCGAGCACTACGAAAAATAACCGGGACCGCGGCGGCGGCGGCATGGCGTGCCGCCGCCCGCTCTTTCGCCATACAGGGCGTTTCCCTGTTCCGGCATGCACAAAAAAACCCGCCGTTTCGGCGGGTTTTCGGTATCTGCTTCGGGAAACGGCCCGTATCGGGCCTGTTTCGGGGTTGCGCGTCTCAGCAGGTCTTGTAGGCGACGCAGCTGCCGGTGGGTTCGCTCACGACCGTGCCCATGGCCGTCGTCACGCCGGCAAGGCCAAGAACAAGTCCGAAAAACAGGGCAATCCGCACGGCCATAAATCTCGTCTCCCGCATGTCCGGCACGCTTGTGCCCGAACGTTCGTCTATCGTGCCTCGCGCGCCGTGCACCGGCTGTGATCCGTGCCACAGGCGTGCCGCTTTCGCGTCGATCTCGTCCCGGCCGCCAGAGTGCCGGCCCGAAGTTGGGAAACGGTTAATGAGGAATTGAGCGGAAAGCAAAGCCGTAGTCCGGGCGCGCGTCACATGGTTCGGCACCTGTTGCGCATTGGCCGCACCTGGCGCACAGTCGCAGCCGCGCGGCGGCCGCCTCCGCGTCGTGTCTCAACGGCCAGGTGCTTATGACGGAAGTGCTTTTTTACCATCTGACGCTCAAGCCGCTGGAAGATGTCCTTCCCGGCCTGCTGGAGACATGTCTGCAACGCGACTGGCGTGTCGTCGTGCAGGCGGGCTCGGCGGAGCGGGTGACGGCGCTCGATTCGCTGCTGTGGAGCTACCGCGACGACTCCTTCCTACCGCATGGCACGGCGAATGACGGCGAGGCCGACCGCCAGCCGGTTTTCCTCACCGACGGGCCGGACAATCCGAACGGCGCGAGCGTCCGCTTTCTGGTCGATCGTGCGACGGCGCCCGACCTGTCGCCCTATACGCGCGGCGTCTTCCTGTTCGATGGCAACGATGAGGCGGCGGTCTCCGACGCGCGGCAGCAGTGGAAGGCCTTGAAGGCAGCCGGTCACGCGTTGACCTACTGGCAGCAGACGGACGATGGACGATGGCAGAAAAAGGCATGAGCGACCGGCCGACCGCGACCGGCACCGATGCGGAGTTCGCCCGCCGGCGGGACGCGGCGCGGGACCGGCTCGACGCGCTCTTCGGCGCCAAGGGCGGCGACCGGGACGAGCGTGCGTCCTGGTTCGAGGCGGTCTACGAGACGGCCGGAGATGACGCGGCCGCCGTTCCCTGGGCGGATCTGGCGCCCAAACCCGCGCTTGTCGACTGGCTTTCCGCCAATCCGGGCGAGGGAGCGCGGGCGCTCGACGTCGGATGCGGGCTTGGCGACAACGCCGAGGCGCTGGCCGAGGCGGGCTATGACACAACCGCCTTCGACCTGTCCGAAAAGGCCGTGGAGTGGGCACGCCAGCGGTTTCCCGGATCGCCGGTGCGCTATACCGCCGCCGATCTCTTCTCCCCGCCGCGCGGTTGGCCGGGCGGCTTCGATCTCGTTCACGAGTGCTACACGGTGCAGGCGCTTCATGGCGACTTGCGCGAAGCCTCCTATCAGGCGCTCGCCGATCTTGTGAAACCCGGCGGCCGGCTTCTCGTCATTACGCGCTCGGGCGCGGACGGCGCGGAGACCTCCGGACCGCCGTGGCCTTTGTCGCCGTCGGAACTGGCGGGGTTCGAGCGGGCCGGTCTTCGCCTCATCGACTCGACTGCCTATGACGTGCAAAAGGGCGACCGCATCATCCCGCACATCCGCGCGGTCTATGTGAAGCCGGGGTGAGAGGGCTGCGCCCCCCTCCCTCTACATAGACCGCGGTGCCTCGCGCGTGACCCCGATCAAACGATCTTCAGCGCGTTCGAGCGTCTGTGCCGATTGCAGCGTCCAGAACTCGTCGACAGTCTTGCATTGTTGAACTGTTGCCCTTTCGGTCGGCGATGCCTCGGTTTTCTTGTCGCTTGCTACATTCAGGGCGGAGAGGGCATCGCTGGGACCGACAACGCCTTCCACACCTTCCCTAGCCTTTCTTGCCGCAAGTAAGAGCGACGAGGGTACTGTCGAACAATCCACGAATTGTGCTCCAGCAGCCATGGTGTTGTCCGTGTCTGCTTCTGCGGTTACGAAGAATCCGTTCTTGTCGGCATCATAGACCCAGCGTACCGATGCCGAGTTCGGGAAACTGGGCGCGCCAGTCCCCGGGAGAGATTTGCAGGTTTCGCTAGTCGGCAAAACGAGGGAAGCATCAATGATCACGCTCTCATCCGAACCGCATTCGGAAAAGCTAACCTTGTCGGTTCCGGCGACCGGAAAATACCGGCCGAGCGGATTGTTTCCGTCCGTTCGAACACCATTGCCGATCCGTGGAGCTGTAGCGAATGAGTTGCCGGCCGTGGGGTCTGCCAGTTGCTTGAGAATATTCGCCACTTCATCGTTGAGGCGGTCAATTGCGTCTCGTGAGGTGAGGGCGATTTCCGCCGCTACCGGGACGCTCCAAAGAGCGACCGAAAGGATCAATGTTGCCCGTAGCATTGTGCTGCCTTTCTTCAACTACTGCGCGGATATACAAAATTCGCTCCTGCGCCATGTCGTTTCGGAGCACGGTGATATGAAACGAATAGGCAGATAACGGTCGTTGTTTGTATCGTGGGTCAGGAGAAATCCCTCATTCCCGATCACGCAGATCGAATAGGATCGGCGGGGGGTCGCAATCACATGCTTGACGATTGTCGTCGAAAGACAGCTCTCCAGGCGCAAGCCTTGTCTCACACCCAATCTGTTGTCGACGGCCCTCAACGAGGATCTTGGAATCGAGATCGATCCTTGCTCGTGCCATATGCGGTGGGAGTTGTTTCGCGCGGTCTCCTCGGCGCTGGACTTGATGCCGAGAAAGGTCAGAAACGCGGCGGTTGGCAGGGCGATCGCCAGTATGGTCCGGAGGCGGGTCGTTTTCGGTATCGTCTCATTTCTGCGCAGGGTCAGGAAAGCGATACAGATCGCAACGACGCCGGCACCGATCAAAATGAGTTTCGCGAGAAAAGCGCTGTGCGTGAAGACGTTGTATGAATGCGCCACGATCGTTGCAAGTGGCGCCTCGATTTCGTGGATTGAAATCGAAAAAGCCGACAGAAAAGCGTCGAGATAAGCGATGCCGGCGAAATAACCCAGGGCCAGAGGCGCTATCACGATAGCGCTGTCCAGAAGCACATCGGCTATTTGGCGCTGCGGATCCGACATCCCTGAAAACCGCTCCAATCCGTTGCGGTCAAGAGTAGGCGCAGCTGTAGATTGCGTCCAGAACAAAGGCGCACGGTCAGGCAGGCGTCCCGCTATCCTTCCGCTGTCGCCCCTTCGTATTCGGCGGACAGCTCCAGCCAGCCTTGCTCCGTCTTGGCGAGTTTCTTTTCCAGGAAGGCGCGTTCCTTGACGAACTTCGAGGCACGCTCGGCGTCCTTCAGGAAAAAGTCCGGATCGGCGAGTGCTGCGTCGAGCTTCTCCATTTTCGACTGGATTCGCGCGATTTCCGCTTCCGCTGCCTTGATCTCCTTGCGCAAGGGCGCAAGCCGCGAGCGGCGTTCGGCGGCGTCCTTGCGCCGCTCCTGGGCGCTGCGCGGGTTTTCCGGCTCCTCCGGTTTCGCCGCTTCCTCGGCTGCGGCAGCGTCGGCGGCGGCCTGTTTCGCCTTGCCGGTCTTGTTCGGCCGGTCCTTTTGCAGGATCAGCCGGCGGTAGTCCTCCATGTCGCCCTCGAAGCTCGACACGCCGCCATTGGCGACGAGCCAGAGCCGGTCGGCGCAGGCCTCCACCAGATGCCGGTCGTGCGAGATCAGGATCACCGCGCCTTCATATTCGTTGACCGCCTGGATCAGCGCCTCGCGGCTTTCGATGTCGAGGTGGTTGGTCGGTTCGTCGAGGATCAGCAGATGCGGCCCCTCGAAGGTCGCAAGGCCGAGCAGAAGCCGTGCCTTCTCGCCGCCGGAGAGATCCTGGGCGGGCGTGTCCATGCGGCTGGTCGGCAGGCCGAAGCGGTTGACGCGCGAGCGGACCTTGGATTCGGCCGCGTCCGGCATCAGCTTGCGCACATGGGCGACGGGGCTGTCGGCGGGAACGAGATCGTCGAGCTGGTGCTGGGCGAAGAAGGCGACATTCATCTTCTTGGCGCGGGTGATCGTGCCCGACTGCTCCTTGAGCCGGCCGGCGATCAGCTTGGCGAAGGTCGACTTGCCGTTGCCGTTGGCGCCGAGAAGCGCGATGCGGTCGTCGTTGTCGATGTTGAGCGCCAGGTTCGACAGCACCGTGGTGTCGCCATAGCCGGCCGAGACGTTGTCGAGGCGGATGATCGGCGGGGCGAGGGTACCGACGGGGGCGGGGAAGGAGATCGGCAGCGCCTCGGCGCCGCGAATGCCGGCGATCGGCTCCATCTTCTCCAGCATCTTCAGCCGCGACTGCGCCTGGCGGGCCTTGCTGGCCTTGGCGCGGAAGCGGTCGACGAAGGCCTGCATGTGCTTACGCTGGGCTTCCTGCTTCTCGCGGCTCTTTTCCTGCAGCATCAAGGCTTCGCGGCGCTGGCGGTCGAAGCTGTCGAAGCCGCCGCGGTAGAACGTCAGCTTGAGCTGGTCGAGATGCACGATGGAATCGACCGCCTTGTTGAGAAGGTCGCGGTCGTGGCTGATCAAAAGCACCTGATGCGGATAGCGGGAGACATAGTTCTCCAGCCACAGGGTGCCTTCCAGGTCGAGATAGTTGGTCGGCTCGTCGAGGAGCAGCAGGTCGGGCTCTGAAAACAGCACCGCGGCGAGCGCGACGCGCATGCGCCAGCCACCGGAAAAGGCGGAGCAGGGGCGCATCTGCGCTTCCGTATCGAAGCCGAGACCCGACAGGATGCGCGCCGCGCGCGCCTCGGCCGTATGGGCATCGATGTCGGCAAGCCGCGTGTGCACCTCGGCGATGCGATGCGGATCGGTCGCGGTTTCGGCCTCGGCGAGCAGTTGGGCGCGCTCCGTGTCGGCGGCCAGCACCACCTCCATCAGCGATTGCTCGGTTCCCGGCGCCTCCTGGGCAACCTGGCCGATGCGGATGCCGCGGGGCATCTGGATCTCGCCGCTTTCGGGTGCTGCCTCTCCCGTGATCAGGCGAAACAGCGTCGACTTGCCCGCGCCATTGCGGCCGACGAAGCCGGCTTTCGAGCCTGCGGGAAGCGTGACGCTGGCGTTTTCGAGGAGCGTGCGCCCGGCGATGCGATAGGTGAGGTCGGTGATCTGCAACATGGGCGGATCAATGGCGTCAAATGCGCCGGGGTGCAAGGGGGGATGACGTCTCCGGCTGTCTCCAGGTGGCGCCGGCGATTGTGCCTGCGCTCCTTTGCAGCCTAGGATGATGGGGAACGAAAACCAGAGGAGTGAGCAGCATGTGTGTTCCAGGATGTCAGGAAACCGTCGCGCAACGCCTGAGCCGGCGCGGTCTGCTGAAAGGGGTTGCCGGAGTTGCGGCCGGCGCGGCGGCGTTCACCGCCTTTCCGCCGCCGCGTGCCGCCCAGGCGCAGGCGATGAGCTTTTCAAAGGCCGTCGACCTCACCCATGATCTGATGGAGGAGTTTCCGACCTATTTCGGCAAGCCGGGGCTGGAAATGGAGCGCATGTCGTCCTTCGCGACCGACGGCTACAACATGTACAAGTGGCATCTGGTGGAACACACCGGCACGCATCTCGATGCGCCGATCCATTTTTCCGCCGACGGCAAGGCGTCGGACGAGATTGCGCTCGACCAGCTCGTCGTGCCGCTTGCCGTGGTCGATGTGCGGGAAAAGGCGGCGGCCGACCCGGACTATCAGGTGAGCGTGGAGGACCTGAAAGCCCATGAAGAGGTCCATGGCCCGCTGCCCGAGGGCGGTTGCGTCGCGATGAATTCGGGCTGGGCCGCGCATGTGGCGAGCGACAAGTTCCGCAATGCCGACGCCGACGGCGTCATGCATTTCCCCGGCTTTTCCAAGGAAGCGGCGATGTACATGATGGAAAAGGGCGTGGTCGGCATGGCCGTCGACACGCTGTCGCTCGACTTCGGCGCCTCCAAGACCTTCGACACCCATTACGCCTGGCTGCCGACGGAGCGTTGGGGCATCGAGTGCCTCGCCGGCCTCGACGAGGTGCCCGCCACCGGCGCGACGCTGGTCGTCGGCGCGCCGAAGATCAAGGGCGCCACCGGCGGCCCCAGCCGGGTGATCGCGCTGGTTTGAGGGGGACGGATTTTCGCCGGCGGACGCATTTCGTGTCCGTCGGCCTCATTTGATTGCGTGGGTCGTTGCTGCGCCAAGGCAAGCGAATTGATCGTGTTTTAAATTGTCTTTTGACAAGTTTATTTAAGGGGCGCATCCTATGCGTGGAAGGCATCCGTCCAAGGAAGTCGAGCTCGTTTTGCGTGAGCTTGAAGATTTGGGCTGGGAGCTTGTGAAGGGCAAAGGTCATGCCTGGGGCCTTCTGAGATGTCCTGCAAACAGTTCCGACTGTCGGTGTGGCGCCTACTGCCAGATGTCGGTCTGGTCGACGCCAAGAAACCCCGGGCGGCACGCGAGGCAGTTGAGACAAAAGGCGATGGCCTGCACCAGGCTTGATAGCGAAAGAAATGGCGATGACTGAGGCGCTCGAGTTCGAGCTCGTGTTCGGGATCCCTGAAGACGCGTTCGATCCCTATTTGCTGTCGGATGCGGTGTTCGCGGCAGGCTTTGAGGATGCGCTCGTCGGGACCGGCATTCCGGGACTTCTTGCGGTGGAACTCGAGGTGGACGGCGGCGACGGGGAGCATGCGATCCTGGATGCTGCGCGTCGCCTTCTTGCGACCTTGCCGAGGGGCACGCGATTGAGGGAGGTCCGTCCGGATCTTGTCAGCCTGGCGGATGTCGCCGAGCGTCTGAGCGTGACGCGTCAGTCGCTCCAGCAGAGAAGGATGCCCCCGCCGACGCAGGGCGGCTTGTACAGGATTGATGAGATTGCCCAGGTTCTGGCAGAGGCGATGCAGCCGGTCGAGGGGCGCCGCAGACCGCGGCTCAACGTCGAGCGCGCCGCAAACTGGTTGCGAGCCGGCCCGCCCGCCCGGCGCATCAACGCTCGACTGGCACTGAACGAGATCGATCCGCAGACGGTCGAACCCGTGGGAGAGCGCGGTGTGCGTGCCTCCTCGACGAGGGATCAAGGCGCGTCCTGAGGTGAGGCGACGGCGCGGCTGGGCGATCGATCATCCGGCTGATGCACGCGTTTCTTGGGTGCCGCACCCAAAACAAAACCCCCGGCGGTTTCCCGCCGGGGGTTTCGTGTTTCCGGTCCCGCCCGCAAGGGGCGGGGAGAAGTCTTAGACGGAGTAGTACAGGTCGTATTCGACCGGATGCGGGGTCATTTCGTACCGCATGTTCTCTTCCATCTTCAGCTCGATGTAGGCATCGATCTGGTCGTCGTCCATGACGCCGCCGGCCTTCAGGAAGTCGCGGTCGGCATCGAGCGACTCCAGTGCTTCGCGCAGCGAGGCGGAGACGGTCGGGATGTCCTTCAGCTCTTCGGCCGGCAGGTCGTAGAGGTTCTTGTCCATCGCGTCGCCCGGATGGATCTTGTTCTTGATGCCGTCGAGGCCGGCCATCAGAAGTGCCGCGAAGCACAGGTACGGGTTCGCGGACGGATCCGGGAAGCGGACCTCGACGCGCTTTGCCTTCGGCGAGGAGGTGAACGGAATGCGGCAGGACGCCGAGCGGTTGCGCGACGAATAGGCCAGCAGAACCGGTGCCTCATAGCCCGGGACCAGACGCTTGTAGGAGTTGGTCGACGGGTTGGTGAAGGCGTTCAGCGCCTTGGCGTGCTTCAGGATGCCGCCGATATAGTAGAGGCAGGTCTCGGAGAGATCCGCATACTGGTTGCCGGCAAAGACCGGGGCGCCGTCCTTCCAGATCGACTGGTGGACGTGCATGCCGGTGCCGTTGTCGCCAAAGACGGGCTTGGGCATGAAGGTTGCCGTCTTGCCGTAGGCATGGGCGACCTGATGCACGACGTACTTGTAGATCTGCATCTTGTCGGCGTTGCGGGTCAGCGTGTCGAACTTGATGCCGAGCTCGTGCTGGGCCGCGGCCACCTCGTGGTGGTGCTTTTCGACGGTGACGCCCATCTCGGTGAGGACCGTCAGCATCTCGGAGCGGATGTCCTGGCAGCTGTCGATCGGCGGGACCGGGAAGTAGCCGCCCTTGGTGCGCGGACGGTGGCCGAGGTTGCCCGTGTCATACTCCGAGCCCATGTTCGACGGCAGTTCGGTGCTGTCGATCTGGAAGCCGGTGTTGTAGGGATCAGACGAGAAGCGGACGTCGTCGAAGATGAAGAATTCCGCTTCCGGGCCGACGAACACGGTGTCGCCGATGCCGAGCGACTTCATGTAGGCCTCGGCCTTCTTGGCGGTCGTGCGCGGGTCGCGGTTGTAGGCCTCGCCCGAGATCGGATCGACGACGTCGCAGATGATCGCCATCGTGGACTGCGCGAAGAACGGGTCGACATGGGCCGAGTCCGGATCGAGCACCAGCATCATGTCGGACTCGTTGATCGCCTTCCAGCCGGCGATGGAGGAGCCGTCGAACGCCACGCCCTCGGCGAACATGTCTTCGTCGACAAGGCCTGCGTCCATGGTCACATGCTGCATCTTGCCGCGCGGATCGGAAAAGCGAAGGTCAACGAACTTGATGTCCTTTTCCTTGATTTCCTTGAGAATGTCAGTGGCGCTCGTCATGTAGTGCTTCCCTGTCGTTCTTGAGTAACCAGTTGGGTGAAGTGGCCGCCGAGACGCATAGTCCGGCAGCAGGGAGGGCGGACGGAACCCGTCCTAGATGGCGTCGGTGCCGGTTTCGCCGGTGCGAATGCGCACGGCTTCCTCGACCGTGGAGACGAAAATCTTTCCGTCGCCGATGCGGCCCGTCTGTGCCGCGTTGCGGATGGCTTCCACGGCCTTGTCGACCAGATCGTCGGTCAGGACGATCTCGACTTTGACCTTGGGAAGGAAGTCCACCACGTATTCGGCGCCGCGATAGAGTTCGGTGTGGCCTTTCTGGCGACCGAAGCCCTTGGCCTCGGTCACGGTGATGCCCTGGAGGCCAACCTCCTGGAGGGCCTCCTTGACCTCATCAAGCTTGAACGGCTTGATAATTGCCTCGATTTTCTTCATCGCCTCCGCCATTTCGCGTCGCTCGTTTAAGAAATGCCGACCCTTACCGGTTCGGGTGCCATCTGATTAGCACGCGGCGTGCCAACCTCGCCTGCGGAAAAAACAGCCCGCATTTCGGGCAATTGACGCGCGGATTCCAGAGACTTGCGACAGGTGGCCTGTCAATTGTGCCGCATAAAGAGGCAGTCTGCATAAAAATTGGACATACCCGCTGTCCATCAGGCCAGCCGGCCGGTTGCATCTCCTGGCCGCGTATTGCGTTCAGCCGGTGCTTGGGGCGACACTTCGGCCAAGACCCGAAAGCTTGCGCCCGCGGTTCGCCGTGCGGCCGCCATTCCGCCCGGGGCGGCGGGCGTGCGGGGGCAGGACGGCAGGAGGAAGACATGCGCATTTCGTCCCTCGACCATATCGTTTTGACCGTGTCGGATCTCGACGCGACGGTCGCTTTTTATTGCGGCGTGCTCGGCATGGAAGAGGTGATCTTCGGCGGCGGACGCCGGGCGCTGCGCTTCGGTGCCCAGAAGATCAACCTGCATGTTGCGGGGGCGGAATTTTCGCCCGCCGCCCACCGCCCGACGCCCGGCTCGGGCGACCTGTGTTTTCTCGTGGAGGCGCTCGATGCGGTGATTGCCCGGCTCGAAATGGCCGGGGTGGCGATCGAGGAGGGGCCGGTGTCGCGCACCGGGGCGTGGTCGCCGCTTCGCTCCGTCTATATCCGCGATCCCGACGGCAACCTGATCGAACTGTCTGAGCCGCAGGAAGTGGTTCTGGCCGGCGGATCGGGGGAGGCTGCGTGAGCGTTCTTCTCACCCCGGCCGAGATGGGCCAGGCCGACCGGCTGACGATCGACGGCGGGATCGCCGGGATCGACCTCATGACCAGCGCCGGACGGGCGGTGGCCGACACCGCCTGCCGGATGGTACGCCACGAGGCGACCGTTCTGGTGCTCGCCGGGCCGGGCAACAATGGCGGCGACGGCTTTGTCGCGGCGCGCTTCCTGCGCCAGCGCGGCTATCGGGTCGCGGTTTTGCTCCTCGGCGAGCGGGAGCGGGTGTCCGGTGACGCGGCCTTTGCGCTGGAGCGCATGGAGGCCGGTGGCGTGCGCGCCGAATCGCTCGACGAACAGGCGCTGGCGGCGGCACTTTCCGGCGCGGGCCTGGTGGTCGACGCGCTGTTCGGGGCCGGGCTCGACCGTCCGCTTTCAGGCCTCGCCGAAACCGTGGTTCGGCGGCTCGGCGACAGCGGCGTGCCGGTGCTGGCGGTCGACCTGCCGTCGGGGGTCAACGGAGCGAGCGGCCAGGTCATGGGATGCGCGCTGAAGGCGACGCGCACCATCACCTTCTTCCGGCTGAAGCCGGGTCATCTGCTGTTGCCGGGGCGGCTGTTGTGCGGGCCGGTCGAATGCGTCGACATCGGCATCCCGGAGGACGTGCTGGCCACGATCAGCGCACAGACCTTTCGCAATGGTCCGGGGCTTTGGGCGCAGGCCCATCGTCCGCCGCAGCCGGAGGGCCACAAATACGGCCGCGGCCATGCGGTGGTCGTGTCCGGGCCGGCGTTGTCCACAGGCGCGGCGCGGCTTGCCGCCGGTGCCGCCTTACGTGCGGGCGCGGGGCTGGTGACGGTAGCGACACCGCCGTCTGCGGCGCTGGTCAATGCCATGCATCTGACGGCCGTGATGATCCGGTCCTTCAAGGGGGCGGAGGGGCTCGTCGAGCTTCTCCGCGATCCGCGGCTCAATGCGGTGGCCATCGGGCCGGGCGCCGGGGTGGGGGAGAAGACCCGCGCGCTGGTGGAGGCCTGCCTGTCGACCCCCGGCGCCGCGCAGCGGTCCGTGGTGCTCGATGCCGATGCGCTGACGGTGTTTGCCGACGATCCGGCGGCGCTGTTTGCCGTTTTGGCCGCACATGCGGGAGCGACTGATGGCGGGGACGGTTCGAGCGGCGTTGTGCTGACGCCGCATGACGGCGAATTCGCCCGGCTTTTCCCCGACCTCGTTGCGGCACAGGTTCCGTCAAAGCTGGAGCGGGCGCGCAGGGCCGCGCAGCGCAGCGGGGCCGTGGTCATCCTGAAGGGCGCCGACACGGTGATTGCCGCGCCGGACGGGCGGGCCGCGATCAACGACAATGCCCCGCCCTGGCTTGCGACGGCGGGATCCGGCGATGTTCTGGCCGGCATCGTGACGGGATTGCTGGCGCAGGGCATGCCGGCCTTCGAGGCGGCGGCGATGGCGGTGTGGCTGCACGGGGCCGCGGGGACGGCCTGCGGCGTGGCCATGACGGCGGAAGATCTTGAGCCGGCGCTTCGCGGGGTGATCGCCGATTTGCCGCGCGATGAGGGCGGTTTTCCGGTGCCGCAGCCGATGTGAACTGCTCCGGCGACATGGCGCCGTTGTCTCCCGGATTTTCCTTTGACCCGCTCAAACGGGGTGCTATAGAGGCCGCGCCTCGGTTTTGGGCGCCTTTTGCACGTCGCGGGCGTGGTGGAACTGGTAGACACGCCAGATTTAGGTTCTGGTGGCGCAAGCCGTGGGGGTTCAAGTCCCTCCGCCCGCACCACGTCGAGCCTGAACCCGAAGCAAGCCCGATAACTGGGCGCCATTTTCAAACGAGCTGTCGGAAAGACGTTCTCGAGCAAGGACGAAGCACACGACCATGCAGGTAACCGAAACGCTGGCCGAGGGGCTGAAACGCGAACTGAAAGTCGTCATTCCGGCGTCTGAGCTTGCAAGCCGCCTCGATACATATCTCGAAGATCTCAAGGGCAAGGTCCGCATCAACGGCTTCCGGCCGGGCAAGGTGCCGATGGGCCACATGAAGCGGATGTACGGCCGTCAGGCCACCGCCGAGATCATCAATGAAATGATCACCGAGACCACCCGCAAGGCGGTCGAGGAACGCAATGAGAAGCCGGCTCTGCAGCCCGAAATCGATTTGCCGGAAGAGGACGCGGAAGCGATCCTCTCGGGATCGTCGGACATCGCCTACACGATGAGCTACGACATCCTGCCGGAATTCGAGATCATCGACTTCAAGACGCTCGAGATCGAGCGCCCGGTCGTCGAGATCGACGAGTCGGAAGTCGACGAGCAGATCAAGCAGATCGCCGAGAACAACAAGCCGTTCGAGACCAAGGACGGTGCGGCGGCTGACGGCGACCGCGTGCAGATGAGCTATGTCGGCAAGCTCGACGGCGAGCCCTTCGAGGGCGGCGCCGACGAGAACGGCCAGCTGGTGATCGGCTCCAAGCAGTTCATTCCGGGCTTCGAGGAGCAGCTCGTCGGCCTGAAGGCAGGCGACGAGAAGACCATCGAGGTCAGCTTCCCGGAGGACTATCCGGCCAAGCATCTCGCTGGCAAGCCGGTGACCTTCGACATCGTCGTCAAGGAAGTCCAGGCTCCGGGCGAGATGAAGATCGACGACGAGTTCGCCAAGGGTCTGGGTCTTGAGGGGCTGGACAAGCTCAAGGAGATCATCCGCGGCCAGATCGAGAGCCAGTACGGCGCGATGACCCGTCAAAAGGTCAAGCGTCAGCTTCTCGACAAGCTCGACGAGATCTACACCTTCGACCTGCCCGAGCGGCTGGTGCTGTCCGAGTTCGACGGCGTGTGGCGCCAGGTCGAGGCGGACATGCAGCGCGAAGGCAAGACCTTCGAGGACGAGGGCGCTTCCGAAGAAGAGAGCCGCGCCGAATACCGCAAGATCGCGGAGCGCCGCGTGCGTCTCGGTCTGGTGCTGTCCGAGGTTGGCGACCGCAACGAGGTGAAGGTGAGCGACGAGGAGGTCCAGAAGGCCCTCTACGAGCGCGTTCGCCAGTTCCCGGGGCAGGAAAAGGAAGTCTTCGAATATTACCGGAGCAACCCGCAGGCCCTCGCCAGCATCCAGGCGCCGATCTACGAAGAGAAGGTCGTCGACTATATCCTCGAGCTCGCCAACGTCACCGACAAGACGGTGACCAAGGAAGAGCTGATGGCCGAGGACGAGGACGACACCGCGGCATAAGTTTCGCGGACGTCAGGACACGGTCGCTCCGCTTCGCCCGCTCGGGCGGAGCGGGGCGGACCGGTCGCGCAGGGGCAGAGGCGTTCTTAACCCTTGTCGGTGTCTCATCAGCACCTATCTTTCGGATCGAGGCGACATCCCCTATGAATGGGTGTCGCTTTTTTCGACTCAGACCGAGACCGAGAGCGCACCACCCGTCGCACACCGGCCGCGGGGTCCGATCGCGAAAGGCACGATGTGCCGGCACCGACGGGCAGGGGCGCTCCGCCAAAGCATGGACGAGGCATGAAGGATCCTATCGATTTCGCCGTGAACTCTCTTGTCCCGATGGTCGTCGAGCAGACGAACCGGGGCGAGCGCGCGTTCGATATCTACTCGCGGCTATTGAAGGAGCGGATCATTTTCCTGACCGGTCCGGTCGAGGATCATCTGGCAACGCTGATTTGCGCCCAGCTCCTCTACCTGGAGGCGGAAAACCCGTCCAAGGAGATTTCGCTTTACATCAATTCGCCCGGCGGGCTCGTGACATCGGGCCTGGCGATTTACGACACGATGCAGTTTATCCGCCCCGATGTGTCGACGCTGTGCATCGGCCAGGCGGCCTCCATGGGGTCGCTGCTGCTTGCGGCCGGCGCCAAGGGGATGCGGTTCTCGCTGCCCAACGCCCGGGTGATGGTGCATCAGCCCTCCGGCGGTTTCCGTGGCCAGGCGGCCGACATCATGCTGCATGCCCAGGAAATCCTGAAGCTGAAGCAGCGGCTGAACGAAATCTACGTGACGCACACTGGCCAGTCGCTCGATGCGGTCGAGGCCGCGCTTGAGCGCGACAACTTCATGACGGCCGATACGGCGAAGTCGTTCGGCATCGTCGATGAGGTGATCACCGACCGGGCCAGCCTTGGCGCGGGCGGCGAGGCGTCCAAGTAAGCGTTGGAAAGCAACCATCCGGGCAAGATGCCCGGATGCCGGGCAAAACCGGGGTCGTGCGTTTGCCTTAAACGAATGTTGATTTTTAAGGTGGAAGCATGGTGACATTCGGGAAGGTTTTCGGGTTCGCCGACGGCCCGAAGCCCGGACAGGAAGGCGCGCGGGCGCGTTTTCCTTTATAAGACAGACCGGAAGATCACCGGATTTTCCGAACCACGCGGGGTTTACCTGATGACCAAGGCCAGCGGCGGCGATTCGAAGAACACGCTTTACTGCTCCTTCTGCGGCAAGAGCCAGCACGAAGTGCGCAAGTTGATCGCCGGCCCGACCGTATTTATCTGCGACGAATGCGTCGAGTTGTGCATGGACATCATTCGCGAGGAGAACAAGTCCTCGCTGGTGAAGTCGCGCGACGGCATTCCGACGCCGCAGGAAATCCGGTCTGTCCTCGACGACTACGTGATCGGTCAGGGACCTGCCAAGAAGGTCCTGTCGGTCGCGGTGCACAATCACTACAAGCGCCTCAACCACGCGTCCAAGAGCAACGATGTCGAACTCGCGAAGTCGAACATCCTGCTCGCCGGCCCGACCGGTTGCGGCAAGACGCTGCTGGCCCAGACGCTGGCGCGCATTCTCGACGTGCCCTTCACGATGGCCGATGCGACCACGCTGACCGAAGCCGGCTATGTCGGCGAGGACGTGGAAAACATCATCCTGAAGCTGCTCCAGTCGGCCGACTACAATGTCGAGCGCGCGCAGCGCGGCATCGTATACATCGACGAGGTCGACAAGATCAGCCGCAAGGCCGACAACCCCTCGATCACCCGCGACGTGTCGGGCGAGGGCGTGCAGCAGGCCCTGCTGAAGATCATGGAAGGCACGGTTGCCTCGGTTCCGCCGCAGGGCGGTCGCAAGCATCCGCAGCAGGAGTTCCTGCAGGTCGACACGACCAACATCCTGTTCATCTGCGGCGGCGCCTTTGCCGGCCTGGACAAGATCATCTCGGAACGCGGTCGCAAGACCTCGATCGGCTTCAAGGCCAATGTCGAGGCGCCGGAGGATCGCAAGACCGGCGAGCTCTTCGGCGAACTCGAGCCCGAGGATCTGCTGAAGTTCGGCCTCATCCCCGAGTTCGTCGGCCGTCTCCCGGTGATCGCAACGCTTGGCGATCTCGACGAGGAAGCCCTCGTCAAGATCCTGACCGAGCCGAAGAACGCCCTGGTGAAGCAGTATCAGCGCCTGTTCGACATGGAAAACGTCGAGCTGACCTTCCACGAGGAGGCGCTGAAGGCGATCGCCCGCAAGGCTATCGAGCGCAAGACCGGCGCGCGGGGCCTGCGGTCCATCATCGAAACGATCCTGCTCGACACGATGTACGAGCTTCCGGGCCTGAAGGGCGTCAAGGAAGTCGTCATCTCCGCCGAGGTCGTCACCGGCGAGGCGCGGCCGCTCTATATCTACGAAGACCGGCAGGAAGAATCCGTTTCCAGCGCCTGAGCGTTGGACGGGTCGGGGTTCGCTCCGGCATGTCTCAAGGAGCCCCGGCGCGTTGCCGGGGCTTTTTGGTTTGGGGGGCGCCCCTTCGGGAGGCATGCGGCCGGCCTTTGAAGACGCAGCGTCAGGCGGTTTGCCGGCTTCGATCCCGCCACACTTACCAAGAATGACGATTTCCACCGAAGGATTGCGGTTTCGGCGCGGTTTTTCGGCGAATCAGCCGGCTTTGGGCTTAGACTCGGCCGTGACACACGGTGACCATATGCCTGCGCGCCTTGACACTGCGCGAGGAGGACTCCACCTAAGGAAACAACAGGTGGCGTGGCATCGCCCGGCGTGCCCATGACGGGGCGGCGGTCGATGGCCGGATCGGACCGACAGGCTGTGCCTGGCGGAACGACAACGCAGCCGGCAATGCGCCCGTCCGTGTCCGCTACTCTTCTGGGGGCGGCGGGTTCGCAAGGAAAGGAAAACCAATGACTGAGTTCGATGCGCGGCCCGAGGGCGAGGGAACGTTGTATCCGGTGCTTCCCCTTCGCGACATCGTGGTCTTCCCGCACATGATCGTGCCGCTGTTCGTCGGCCGCGAGAAATCCATCCGTGCGCTGGAAGAGGTGATGGCCGCCGACAAGCAGATCCTGCTTGCCACTCAGGTGAATGCCTCCGACGATGACCCGTCCCCCTCCGACATCTACGAGATCGGTACGCTGGCGACGGTGCTCCAGCTCCTCAAGTTGCCCGACAACACCGTGAAGGTGCTTGTCGAGGGCGGCACGCGTGCGCGTATTTCCGACTACACCGACCGCAGCGATCTCTTCGAGGCCCATGCGGTTGCGCTGGAGGAGGAAGAGGGCGACACGGTCGAGGTCGAGGCCCTGTCGCGGTCGGTGATCTCGGAGTTCGAGAATTACGTCAAGCTGAACAAGAAGGTCTCGCCGGAGGTGCTTGGCGCCGTCGGCCAGATCGAGGAATACTCCAAGCTTGCCGACACCATCGCCTCGCATCTTGCGGTGAAGATCCCGGAGAAGCAGGACATTCTCGGCATCACCTCGGTGTCGGAACGGCTTGAGCGCGTGCTCGGCCTGATGGAGAGCGAGATTTCCGTTCTTCAGGTGGAAAAGCGCATCCGCTCGCGCGTCAAGCGCCAGATGGAGAAGACCCAGCGCGAGTACTATCTGAACGAGCAGATGAAGGCGATCCAGAAGGAGCTCGGCGACGGCGAGGAAGGCCGCGACGAGGTGGCCGAGCTGGAAGAGCGCATCGCCAAGACCAAGCTGTCCAAGGAGGCCCGGGAAAAGGCCACCGCCGAGATGCGCAAGCTCAAGCAGATGAGCCCGATGTCCGCCGAGGCGACGGTGGTGCGCAACTATCTCGACTGGCTGCTGGGCATTCCCTGGGGCAAGAAGGGCAAGGTCAAGCATGACCTGAAGCACGCCCAGTCGGTGCTCGATTCCGATCACTATGGCCTGGAGAAGGTCAAGGAGCGGATCGTCGAGTATCTGGCCGTGCAGAAGCGCGCCAACAAGCTCAAGGGGCCGATCCTGTGCCTCGTCGGTCCTCCCGGCGTGGGCAAGACTTCGCTCGGCAAGTCCATCGCCAAGTCGACGGGGCGCGAGTTCGTGCGCATGTCGCTGGGCGGCGTGCGTGACGAGGCCGAGATCCGCGGCCACCGGCGGACCTACATCGGTTCGATGCCCGGCAAGGTCATCCAGTCGATGAAGAAGGCGAAGAAATCCAATCCGCTCTTCCTGCTCGACGAGATCGACAAGATGGGCATGGATTTCCGCGGCGATCCGTCCTCGGCCCTGCTGGAGGTGCTGGATCCCGAGCAGAACGCGTCCTTCATGGATCACTACCTCGAGGTCGAATACGATCTCTCGGACGTTATGTTCGTGACCACGGCCAACACGCTGAACATCCCCGCGCCGCTGATGGACCGGATGGAGATCATCCGCATCGCCGGCTACACCGAGGATGAGAAGGTCGAGATCGCGCGCCGTCACCTGCTGCCGAAGGCGGTCAAGGACCACGGTCTGCGCGAGGGCGAGTTCGAGGTCGAGGATGCGGCGCTGCGGCTGGTGATCCGGCGCTACACCCGCGAGGCGGGCGTGCGCAATCTCGAGCGGGAGCTGGCGACCCTGGCGCGCAAGGCGGTCAAGGAGATCCTGATGAGCGAGAAGTCGACCATCGCGGTCGACGAGGCGTGCGTCGAGGAGTTCCTGGGCGTCCCGCGCTACCGCTACGGCGAGGCCGAGCTTGAGGATCAGGTCGGTGTCGTCACCGGGCTGGCGTGGACCGAGGTGGGCGGCGAGCTGCTGACCATCGAGGGCGCCATGATGCCGGGCAAGGGCAAGATGACCGTGACCGGCAACCTGCGCGACGTGATGAAGGAATCGATTTCCGCGGCCGCCTCCTATGTGCGGTCCCGGGCTGTCGATTTCGGCATCGAGCCGCCGTTGTTCGACAAGCGCGACATCCACGTCCACGTGCCGGAGGGTGCGACCCCGAAGGACGGTCCCTCGGCGGGTATTGCCATGGCCACCGCGGTGATTTCCGTGGTGACGGGCATTCCCGTGCGCCGCCATGTGGCGATGACCGGCGAGATCACCCTGCGCGGGCGGATCCTGCCGATCGGCGGACTGAAGGAAAAGCTGCTTGCGGCGCTGCGCGGCGGGATCACCACCGTGCTGATCCCGGAAGACAATGCCAAGGACCTCGCGGAGATCCCTGACAACGTCAAGAACGGCCTGGAGATCATCCCCGTGTCCCGTATGGAGGATGTGCTCAAGACGGCGCTGGAGCGCACGCCGGAGCCCATCGAATGGGACGAGGCGGCGGCCGATGCGGCCCGCGAAGCGGTGCGCGCGCAGGCGGAAGCGGCCAAACCGGTCGCCCATTAACTCCACCGGTTATGCACAAAAAAGGGGTCCCGGCTCGCGCCGGGGCCCCTTTGTCATATAAAAAGGCGACAAAATCGCGGATTTCTGCCCTTTTCGGCTTGCCTTGCGCCCGAAATCGCATGAGTGTCCCTGCCGAAGCCTGTGACGAATCGACGGGCTGCTGTTTCCAGGAAAGGGACTGCCATGAACAAAAACGATCTGATCGCCGCTGTTGCCGAAAAGACCGGTCTCACCAAGGCGCAGGCTGGCGAAGCGGTTGACGCCGCGCTCGACGCCGTCACCACCACGCTGAAGAGCGGCGGCGAAGTCCGCATCATCGGTTTCGGCAACTTCTCGGTTTCCGAGCGCGCAGCCTCCGAAGGCCGCAACCCGCGCACGGGCGAGACGATCCAGATTCCGGCGTCCAAGACGCCGAAGTTCAAGGCCGGCAAGGGCCTCAAGGACGCCGTCAACGTCTGAGGACGCGGCGACGCGAAACTTGCGTGACGGCCCTGCGAGCGAAAGCACGCGGGGCCGCTTCGCGTTTGGCGTCCGCGGTTTCAAACCTGCCGACCTCTCCGCCGTCGAAAGCGGGTCCCACGGCCATTTGGCGTTTTCAGACTGTGGAGGCGCAGTCCTTGCGGCAAACGCGCGTCAGCGCGGCCCTGAGAGGCGCAGGGGCGGTGTTTGCCTTGCGGGTATCATCGTGGCCCGTCAAAGGGCAGGAAGGCGCTGTGGGCGCTTGAGGGGGCACCTGCCGGGGTCTCTTTGCCCGATGGCACGGGACAAGCTGCAAGAGCGTGTTGAAATCGCCGCCGCGCCGGCTTAAGAGAACCTCAGCCTCGTCGCAAGCACCTCCCGGAGGGCTTGTGCAAAGGCATACGCGCGGGGCGGGCTTTGCCTCCACCCGCTGCGGGCGGTTAGCTCAGTTGGTAGAGCGCCTCGTTTACACCGAGGATGTCGGGAGTTCGAGTCTCTCACCGCCCACCATTTTCCGGCTTTGTCCCGGAGAGTGATCCGAGCGCTGCGGTCCGGCGCAGACCTTTCCTGTGTTTCATGCATTTTTCGGCTTGCGGCAAGATTCTTCTTCCGTTCAGGGTGCCGCGCACCGCGTCAGTTCGTGAATACGGACAGTCGCGGTCTCCTGTCGTCTTTGAACCTTGAGGAGGAGCGCTGGCGTTCGGCTCCGGAGGTCTTGCGGGAAACCGCCTTTGCTGATCGCGCGGCCGCCGGTTCCGGAGTTTCGACATATTTCGACTTGCGGATGTTGCGGAGGCTTCCTTAGAGTCAGCTTCTGTGAGTGCATAAGTATCTGAAAATAATCGAAATTTAGTCGTTGTTTAAGATTTGTGGCAAATCATACGAATCGTCTCGCAACCGGGCGAGGCCGTCGGGGCATCGGGCACTTCACACGGTTCCATGACTTGATCCTTCCCTGCGTTCCCGGGTTTTCCGGTCGTCATCGTTCTCGCGAGCGACGGGGGCCGGCCGTGGAGCGTCTTGTCTCGACGGGTTTTCCAGCCTCTGCGGGCCGTTTCGGTCCGTAAGCCAATACAGGTTTTGCATTGATGACCCGCTTTGCCTCTGTTGCGTCGGTTTGCCTTCCCCGCGATCGCCTGTCGTTCCGCCCCCTGGCGTTGCCGCTCGCGGTGGCGCTGCTTTCGGCGACGGCGCTGACGCCGGCGCAGGCCGCTTGTACCTTCAGCGGAACGACGGAGACCTGCAGCGGCCAGATGTACGGCGCCATCGTTCATACCGAGAATACGGTTCACACTTTGTCGCTCAAGGGCATGGACAACGATCTCGATGCCTTCGACAGCTCCGACGCGTCCAAGCAGGACGGTCCGGCGATTTATCTGCGCGATCCTGGCGGGGAGACGCCCGCCCCCGGTGACTGGTCCGGATCGAACCGGAACGGCCAGTCGGGTGTCGACGGCGCAAGCGGTGCCGGCATCAGTGCGACTGTCAGTCTGGACGACGGCTTCAAAATCACCGGTACGAGCGGTGTCGTCATCGAGACGACGGGCTGGAAGGGCAGCTACGGCCACGAGGCCAAGCACACCGACAAGCACGCGACCGGCGGGCGCGGCGGCGACGGCGGCGCGGGAGGCACGGTCTCCTTCATCGCGCAGAAGGCGTCCGGCGGCAAGGCGCCGGGCGCGATCGAGGCCGTTGGAACGCAGAACACCTCCGCGTCGGTTCAGGATGCGGTGCGCGGCATTCAACTCCTGACCACCGGCGGGGCCGGCGGCAATGGCGGTTGGGCGGAATCCAAGGGCGGGCTGAAGGATGCGGACGGCGGCATCGGCGGCACGGGCGGCAACGGCGGCTCCGCGACGCTCAGCCTCAAGGACGGTCACTACCTGAACTACAATGCCGACGGCACGGCGCTCGGCGGGATCGGCATCCATGTGTCGTCGCAGGGCGGCGATGGCGGCGGCGCCGGCTACGGCGAGGTCGATGGCTGGGACGCCGACGATGCCTATGGCGGCAACGGCGGCACGGGCGGCAACGGCGGCACGGTGAACGTCTCAGCGGCCTCGGCTTTGAGCACCATCATCACGTCCGGTCCCGTCGGAATATATCTCACCAGCATCGGCGGCGGCGGCGGCGATGGCGGCGACGGCAAGGGCGGCCACGACTACGCCGGTGACGGTGGCGATGCCGGCAACGGCGGCGATGTCACCGCCGACCTGAAGGTCGATGTGACGACAACCGGAGGGTCGTCGGGGCCGGGAATCTATCTCAAGAGCGCCGGCGGTCAGGCCGGCGACAGCGGCGGCGATCACGGCGGCATCAAGAACCATTCCGGCAATCCGGGCGAGCCGGGGGAGGCCGGGACTGTCTCGCTGACGCTCACCGGATCGACGGTGAAGACCGACAATGAGGGCGCGGACGGTATCCTGCTCCAGAGCATCGGCGGCATGGGCGGCGACGGCGGCGATGTATCGGGCGTCTTTTCCTACGGCAGCAAGGGTGGCAGCGGTGGCGCCGGCGGAAAGGTCTCCGCCAACATCTCGACGTCGACGGTCTCCACGACGGGCGACCATGCGAGCGCGTTGCATGCCCAGTCGATTGGCGGCGGCGGCGGCAAGGCGGGCAAGACGTCCGGCCTGTCGGCGCTTGCGGCCGAGGCCGGTGCCGGTGGTGTCGGCGGAACCGTGAACGTGAGCCTTGCCGGCAGCAGCTTCTCGACCGAGGGCATCAACGCGGCCGCCATCAAGATCCAGTCGATCGGCGGCGGCGGTGGCAGCTCCGGTGCGGCCGACGGCTTTTATGCCGTCGGCGGCGAGGGCGGGCTCGGTGGCGCGGCCGGGGCCGTGTCCCTGACGGTCGATGGAGCAACGGTTTCCACGAAGGGGCACGCCTCCGTCGGCATTCTCATGCAAAGCATCGGCGCGGGTGGCGGTGACGCCTATTCGCCGAGCGGGGCCTTTGCATTCGGCCAGGACGGCGGCGGCGGCGGCAACGGCAGCACGGTCACCTTCACCAGCAAGAACAAGGGTGTGTCGGTCACGACCGAGGGAGATCATGCGGACGGCGTCGTGCTTCAGTCCGTCGGCGGCGGCGGCGGCAAGGGCGCCAGTTCCTTCGAGGCGATCGCGCTGCTTACGCCGCTGACGGGTACCAGCGGCGGCGGTGGCGGATCGGCCGGCGACGTGACCTTCACGGGGTCGGACAAGGACGTCATCAAGACGTCCGGCGAACATTCGCGCGGCTTCGTGGCACAGTCGATCGGCGGCGGCGGCGGTGTCGGCGGCAATACGGTCGAAATCAACATCGGCCTCATGTTTAATCCGAACACCGGCCAACAGGCCTCCGATATCGCTCATCACGGCGGAACGGTCTCCGGTACGATCGGTGGCACGATCGAAACGGACGGACGCAATTCCGCCGGTGCGTTCATCCAGTCGGTGGGCGGCGGCGGCGGTGCGGCCGGCAACAGCGTCCAGGCCGGCGTCGCGATCGAGTTCAATCACGACATGGGCGCGGACGGACAGAAAGGCGGTGATGGCGGCACGGTCGATTTCACCAGCAATGCCGCGATTATAACCCATGAAATGGATTCCGATGGCATCTTCGCCCAGTCGGTCGGCGGCGGCGGCGGCCATTCCAGCAATGTGTTCGACAGCAACGTCGGCGGACTGAACCTCAGCCAGTATATCGGAAATCAGGGCGCCAAGGGCGGTGCGGGCGGCGATGGCGGCAAGGTGACGGTCGTCTCCAACGGCACCATCACGACCGGCGGTCACATGTCGCTCGGTATCCTCGCGCAGTCCGTCGGTGGCGGCGGCGGCAAGGCCGGATCGACGATCAATGCCGATGTGGGGCTTTCGGCCGGGGCCGTGACGCTTGGCCAGTCGGGCGGCGACGGTGGCGTCAGCGGCGACGTGAGCGTTACCAGCAAGGCGAGGATCTGGACCAAGGGCGCATCCGCGACCGGCATTCTGGCGCAAAGCGTTGCCGGCGGCGGCGGCGTGGCCAACACCACGGTCAACGGCGATCTCGGCATCAGCATGAACTACACGCACGGCGGCAACGGCGGTGAGGGCGGCGATGCCGGCAACGTCACCGTCGAGAACGATGCCGAGGTGCAGACCGACGGCGACGGATCGGTCGCGATCTTCGCGCAGTCGATGGGCGGCGGCGGCGGCAACGGCGCGGTGACCGCGACGGGTGCGATCAGCATCGTCGACGTGAACATCGGGGTCGGCGGCAATGGCGGCGCCGGCGGCACCGGCGGCACGGTCAACGTCAGCAACACCGGCAAGCTGACGACCAAGGGCAACTATTCCTCCGCGGTATTGGCACAGTCGGTTGGCGGCTCCGGCGGCAACGCCGGCATGCTGGGCATGGGGTCGGCCACGGCCGGCGAGATCTCCGGGTCGGTCAATGTCGGCGTCGGCGGCGACGGCGGCGACGGCGGCATCGCGGACGCGGTCAAGATCGACAACTCCGCGACAATCGAAACCTCCGGCTACAACGCCTTTGGCCTTGCCGCCCAGTCGGTTGGCGGCGATGGCGGCATGGGCGGCGCGGTCTATGCCGGCACGTATAACGCGTCGATGGATGGTGGCGCGACGGTTGCCGTCACGGTCGGCGGCAGCGGCGGCGGGGGCAGCAAGGGCAACGTCGTGACCATCGTGAACAACGGCGATATCACGACCAAAGGCCACTATGCCGATGCCATTTTCGCCCAGTCGATTGGCGGCAACGGCGGCGCGGGCGGCGCAAGCTATGCCGGAACACTCGACATCAGCACCGGCAATCAGTTTGAGTCCAATGTTCAGGTCGGCGGCAACGGCGGGTCGGGGGCCATCGGCTCCGATGTGAAGGTCACCAACAGCAAGACGTTGACGACAACCGGGGGCAACGCGCACGGCATCTTCGCCCAATCGGTCGGTGGCGACGGTGGCGACGGCGGGTCGGGGATCGCCTTCCTCGGCAATTTCGAACGCGAAACCGATAAATACATGAAGATCACCGCCAACGCTCAGGTCGGCGGTGGAGGCGGTTCGGGCAACCATGCCGGAAGCGTCACGATCGACAACAGCGGCGATATCTCCACCGCGCAGGATACGTCCTATGGTGTCTATGCCCAGTCGGTCGGCGGTGGCGGCGGCGACGGCGGCAATGCCGGCGCCTATTCCATCGGTTACACGTTTGCGCCGAAGAACGACGAAGGCGAGGGCGCGGAAGGCAAGGGCGTCAGCCTGTCCTTCACCATGGGCGGTAGCGGCGGCGGTGGCGGTCATGGCGACGCCGTCAAGGTAAGTAATGACGCCAAGTCGACGATCTCGACGACCGGCAAGGCCTCCTATGCGATTTTCGCGCAGTCGGTCGGCGGGTCGGGCGGCACCGGCGGCAATGGCGAGCCGGGACTGGAGGGCTGGCTTGCCGATGTCTACGACGTCTACGAGAAGCTCAACACCGCCAAGGAGATCTACGAGCAGTTCAAGGAGTTCCCGGAAAGCCTCTATGAAAGCCTTTCGGTCGATGTCGGCGGCGGCGCAGGCGAGGCCAGCGACGGCGGCGACGTCACGGTGATGAATGACGGCGATCTTACCACGACCGGAGATTCCGCGACCGCGATCTACGCCCAGTCCGTCGGCGGTGGCGGCGGGACCGGTGGAGACGGTTCGCAAGGGCTGATAACGTCGCTGTCGGTTGCCGGCAGCTCTGGCGGCGGCGGCCACGGCGGCACGGTCAATGTCACGCACAACGGCACGATTTCGACGAATGGCGACGGTGCCATCGGCATTCTGGCCCAGTCGCAGGGCGGCGGCGGCGGTGCCGCCGGCGATATCGAGACCACCATCGTCCATGAGATCGACAATCTCTGGGAAACGCTCGGGGCCCAGATCTTCAGCGTTGCCGATGGCGGCGAGGGCGGCGATGGCGGTGACGTCACGGTCACGCTCGGGTCCGATGGCGCCATTGTTACATACGGCGCAAACGCCCACGGCATCTTCGCCTATTCGATCGGTGGCGGCGGCGGCGCCGAGGGCGAACTGAAGGCCGGCGACGGAACCGGGTCCATCGGCAGCGAGGGGCGCGACGGTCTCGGCGGTCTGGTTACGGTCGACGTGAACTATCTGGTCGATGTCGGTGGCGAGGGCGCGGTGGGCGTCTACGCCCAAAGCGTGTCGGGCGGCGGCGAAAGCTACTCCAAGGGCGTCGATATCTCGGTCGATGGCACGGTGCGTGCCGAAGGCGCGAAGGGTCGTGCGATCCTCGCGCAGGTCTCCAGCTTCTATGAGCATGACGTGGAGGGGAAGAACAAAACCGAGGGCGTGGTCAGAATCTCGATCAAAGAGGGCGGTCTGGTCGAAACCACGTCGGCGGATGCTTATGAAACGATTGCCGTTATGGGTGGTCGGTCCGTGTCGAATTCCGAAGGTGATCTCATCGTCACCAACCAGATCACCAACAGCGGAACGTTGCGCAGTGCGGATCTCGATTCGGTCGTGGTGCGCAACGACAGGGAAGCCTCGCTCAAAATCGTCAATGACGGCGGGACGTTCACCGGCTCGCTCGACCTGAATGACGCGAACAAGCAGGCCTTCTACAACATCGCGTCCGGCATGACCGAACTGGGCACAAGCTTCAACATGGGCATCCATGCCGACAGCCTGTTCGAGAATTCGGCCGTGCTGACAGCCGGCAAGTGGGGCACGGTTCATACCTCCACGATCACGACGGGCAGATTCACCAGCAGCGATCTCCTGGTCGTCGACGCCGACCAGGATGCAGGCGGCACCGTCACCAACGACCTCATCATTGTCGATGTCCACGGCAAGGACGACGCCATCGAACTTGGCGGCACGGTCGAAACCCATTGGTCGAAGACGACGACGCTGACTTCCGGTGACACTGGTAGCCTGAAGTTCTTCACATCGGCGAACGGCGAGGCGATCGACTGGTCGGATGCAAAGGCCACGAGCAACGGCGTCATTGCCTATACGCTAAGCGGCAGTGACGACGAGGTGTTTCTGGACTACAGCGTCGACTACCAGGGCGGTGCATCGGGTATGGGGCGCAATGCGTCGAATACGGCGCAATACTTCGAAAACGCGATGAACCAGATCAAGAACGCCGGAATGACCGATGATACCTCCGGCGGGGTGCGGGAATTCGGGGCGACCCTGCTCAATTCCGGAACGACGGCGGAAACGGAGCAGCATCTCAATTCGCTGTCGCCGGAAGAAAGCCTGAACGGCGCGATGAAGGCGGTGGCAGCCTCCCAGGCGCTGCACGGGTTGCTGCAAAGCTGTCCGACTCTCGATCCCGACATGGGCGATGCGTTTTTCCGCCAGCGTGATTGCGTGTGGGTGCAGGCCATCGGCAATCGTCATCACCAAAGCGCGACCGCGGATACCGAATCCTTCCGCGAAGTCACGACGGGTGTCGCCGGCGCCTTCCAGAAGGAAGTCTTCGACGACACTTTCGTCGAGGTCGGCGGCCAGATCGAGTTCATCGACGTGTCGGGGCGCAGCTATTCCCAGTCCGGCAGCCGCTTCAGCGCCGGCATCGCGCTCAAGCGCGAAGTGGGCATGTTCACCTTTTCCACGACCGTGGGCGGTGGCGTCTACGATCTCGACCAGACCCGGCGCTATGTCTCCGGCGGAACGGCCCACAGCGCCTCGGCTGACGTCAAGGGCCGCTTCCTGACGGCGGAGGGGCGTGTGTCGGCGGTGTTTGAGCGTCATGGGTTCTATGCCAAGCCGGCGATGGCTCTTTCCATTACGCGCTTCTGGCAGGATGCGTTCCGGGAAACGGGTTCGGGTCCGCTGAACTGGAATGTTCGCGGCGTCTCGAAGACCTCGGTCGCGGCTGCGCCCATTCTCGAGGTCGGGCATGCCTTCGATCTGCAGGAGCGGCCGACCGTCGTCTTCCTGCGCGGCGGGATCACCGCTCAGCTCACCGATCCGAGCGTATCGACCACGGCGGTGCTCGCCGGGGCGGATGCCTCCTTCGGGTCGCTGTCGAGCATGACGAGTTCCGACCGGGTGCGGGCCGATTTCGCCGCCGGTTTCGACATGGACATCAGCGAGCGCTTCTCGGTCTCGTTGCTCGGGCAGGCCGGCTTCAGCGAAAACACCACCGACATCGGCGGTTATGCGCGCATGAAGCTGCGCTTCTAGGGCGCAGGCTCTCGTCATCCGGCCCGCGGCGCTCAAGTCGCGGGCCGGCACGCAAAATCGACCACTCCGGCGGCGCGTCTTCGGTGAAGGCGCGTTTTTCATGTCGCAAGCGGGGAGGGGGATGGCCTGCGTGCAGGCGCGCGCCAAGCGGGTGAGCGCGGCAGACCGGAAGAGGGACATCGGGGAAAAAGAGAAAACGCCCGCCGGGGGAAGTCATCTGGGGTGGAAACGATGACATGTGCCGCGGCGAGCGCTCGGGAGTTTTTGTTTCCGCGATTTTGATCGATGGGGCATCGCGGTTTTGTGACCGGCTTGCGGGCTTCGGGCTGACCCTCCGAAGCGTAGCCTGCCAGGCTCGGATCTATATATCCAAGAAGCATGCCACTTTTGATAAGTGACGGAATTCAGCTTTTGACTGCATTTTCTCCTGAAGCCGCGGATTTTAGCTTTGCGTATTGCGAATGCCTTGGAGCTCGGTCGGCCGTCCTTTGCAAAACGCAAATCTCCGCTTTCGAAATTGCAAACGTATGCAATTCCGATAGGAACTGTTCCGGATGGATGCAATCCTGTGTCGGGAGCGGTGGATGGGTCGGATGTGGTTGCGGGGGCCACCGGCGGGCCGCGCGGCGCTAGGTCGGTTGCGGGTCGGAAGGCGTTTCAGCCCACAATTGCCGTCGTCCGGCGCCTGGACCGGGAAAGCGCAGGCCCCGGGATGACATGCGTCGGGGCCGTGTTTCCAAGTATGCCAAGGCCCTCCGGCAGAGCGCGAGCGGCGCTGCCGGAGGGCATGTTTCGGGATCAGTTCTTCGCGGCTTCCACGAGCTGGACCGAGACGGCGTTCAGCGCGGCGAGCTTCGCCTCGCCGGTTCCGTCCGCATAGGCCGCGTCGAGGGTCGCGACCATGCCGCGGAAATTGTCGAGCAGCGCATCGGCGGCATCGATCGGCAGCGGCTGGTCGTCATAGGCTTCCACCACGCCCTGGGCGGCGAACATGATCAGGGTCAGGGCGGCGGCATTGTCCGGCTCGCTGGAGATCCGCGCCCGCGCGGCCTTTGCGCAGGAGTTGTAGGCGCGCACCCCGTGACCACCATCGACAACGATCTCGACGAGACTTTCAAACATTTCCAACTCCGATCCTATTGACTGGACAGTTCGGCAATGCCGCCGTGGTTGGCCGACCACTCCAGCGGATTGTGCAGGAAGTTCTCGACTTCCCTGAGAACCTCGGGCGACAGGTGCTTCTGCTTCTTGCAGACGTCGAGAATGTCCCACCACGTCGCGAGATAGTGCAGGCGCATGCCGGCGGCCTCTAGCCGTTCCGGCGTGCCCGGGAAGACGTCGTAGTAGAACACCGAGAACGTGTCGGTCGCCTTCGAGCCGGCCTTGGCGATCGCCTCGGCGAACTTGACCTTGCTGCCGCCGTCGGTGATCAGGTCCTCGACCAGGAGGACGCGCGAGCCTTCCTTGAGATAGCCTTCGATCTGGGCGTCGCGGCCGAAGCCCTTGGGCTTCTTGCGCACATATTGCATCGGCAGGCCGAGGCGCTCCGACAGCCAGGCGGCGAAGGGAATTCCGGCCGTTTCCCCGCCGGCGACGGAATCGAACTGTTCAAAGCCCGCGTCCCGCAGGATCGTGCCGGCCGCGAAATCCATCACGGCGGAACGGATCCGCGGGAAGGAAATCAGCTTGCGGCAATCGATGTAGACCGGGCTCGCAAGGCCCGAGGTAAAGGTGAACGGCTGGTCTGCCCGGAAATGGACGGCTTCGATTTCGAGCAGCATTTTGGCGACCAACTCGGAAACGAGGGCCTTGTCGGGGAAGGTGTTGGGGAACATGGGCTGGGTCCTGTGCTGCGAGCGGATTCTACGCTAGGTGCTTTACTGAATCTGGACCGGTCTAGCTACCCACATTCCAGTGGATCGGGATCATCGGATCGAACACCGTCACCTCGTCCTGCCCGACCGCGACCTTCCTGGGAAAGACGACCGGTTCGTCCTGGCGGGTGAGGGTGAGTGTGGCTTCGTTCGCGGGCAGGCCATAGAAGGCAGGCCCGTTGAGCGAGGCGAAGGCCTCCAGCTTGTCCAGCGCGTTTTCCTGTTCGAAAACCTCCGCCAGACAGGCCATCGTGTTGATGGACGTGAAGATGCCGGCGCAGCCGCAGGCCGTTTCCTTCAGCGGATCGATATGCGGTGCGGAATCGGTGCCGAGGAAGAACCGCGCGTCACCCGAGGTCGCGGCGGCGCGCAGCGCCAGCCGGTGCTTTTCGCGCTTGGCGACCGGCAGGCAATAGTAATGCGGCCTGATGCCGCCGGCGAGGATCGCGTTGCGGTTGATCATCAGGTGATGCGTGGTGATCGTCGCGCCGACGTTCTTGTCCTGCGCCTTGACGTAGTCGACGCCGTTTTCCGTCGTCACATGCTCCAGCACCACGCGCAGTCCCGGCAACCGCTCGCGCAAGGGGGCGAGAACCGTTTCCAGGAACACCGCTTCGCGGTCGAAGATGTCGATGGCCGGGTCCGTCACTTCGCCGTGGACGCAGAGCGGCAGGCCGATCTCGGCCATCTTCTCCAGAACGGAATGGACCTTGGCGAGATCGCGCACGCCGCTTTGGGAATTGGTGGTGGCGCCGGCGGGATAGAGCTTCACCGCGGTAATCAGCCCGTCACGAAAGCCCGCTTCCACATCCGCCGGATCGGTCGTTTCCGTCAGATAGAGCGTCATCAGCGGGGTGAAGTCGTCGCCCTTGGGCAGCGCCTTGAGAATGCGGTCGCGGTAGGCGGCTGCCTGGGCCGTGGTGACGACCGGCGGCACCAGGTTGGGCATGATGATGGCACGGGCGAAGTTGCGGGAGGTGTGGGGGAGGACACCTTCCAGGACGTCGCCGTCGCGCAGGTGCAGGTGCCAGTCGTCCGGCCGGCGAATCGTGAGTGTGGTCATGCTTGCTCCTCGAGATAGGCGGAGAAGATATCGCATGCCCGCAGGAAGTCCGAAACGTCCATGGCTTCATCCGGATTGTGCGAGCCGTTTCGGTTGCGCACGAACACCATTCCGGCCGGAACGCCTGCGGCGGAAAAGACCGCCGCGTCGTGGCCGCCGCCGCTCGGCATGATGAAGGGCTCCAGCCCGGCGCGCGCCATGGCCTCGCGCAGACCGTCGACCACCTGGGGGTCGCAGACCGCCGGGGCGGAATACATGCCCTCGTCGAGCTCGAAGCGGACCTTGCGGTCCTTCTCGATCTGCTTCATTTCGGTCGCGACGAGGCTGCGCATCTCGTCCAGCGTTTCCGCGCTCTGGCTGCGGATGTCGAGGCTGAAAGTGAGCCGGTCGGGAATGCGCGACAGCGCGTTGGTTTCCCGGTCGGTGGAGACCATGCCGCTGGTGAGCACCAGGTCGGCGCCCTTGTTCAGGATCGTCGTCCAGCTTTCATCCAGCCGCACCATCAGGTCGGCGAAGGCAAGCACCGGATCGCGGCGATAGGCTTTCGGCACGGCGCCGGAGTGCCCGGCTTCGCCGATGCAGTTGATCGCGCGATGGCGGAAGTTGCCGCGAATGCCCGAGACCACGGCGGCCGGCAGGTTCTTGCCGATCAGCAGCGGGCCCTGCTCGATATGGAGTTCCAGATAGGCCTCGATCCGGCTGCAGTCGACCAGCGGTTCGCCCTTGGCGATCCGCTCGGTCGGCAGGCCGACGTCGGCCATGTGCTCGGCGAGCGTGCGGCCGTCGCCCTTGTGGCGGGCGTTCGCCTCGGTCTCCGTCAGCTGGCCGGTCAGCACCTTGGAGCCGATGTAGCAGGGGCCGAACCAGGCGCTTTCCTCGCCGCGCATGGCGAGCACATGGACGGGACGGCGGAAGGAGGTGCCGGCGCGGCGCGCGCGCACCAGGCACATCAGCCCGGCGATCACGCCGGCAAGACCGTCGTAGTTGCCGCCGAAAGGCACGCTGTCGACATGCGAGCCGATGACGATGAAGCGCTCCGCGTCGCGGTCCTGCGGCAGGCAGAAATTGGCGTTGCAGCCGTCGTCGTACCACACGTCGAGCCCTTCGGCGCGGGCGAAGTCCTCCAGATAGGCAAGCGTCTTGGTCTCGACATCGGAAAACGCCGGTCGGCTGACCCCCTCGACGTCCGGGGTCATCTCGGCGATCTCGTCGAACAGCCGCTCGGCGAGCGCGTGGTCGGCTTCCCGCGAGGCGGCTTTCGGGGGTGTCTTTGCAAGGGTCATTGGGCCACCGCGATGGCTGAGGTCCGGATGTCCTGCTCGCCGTCGACGACCGAGCCGATCAGCTCGGACACCGAGGCGATGCCCTGTGCGGCAAGCCAGGCTTCCAGATCGTGAAGGATGGTGAGCATGGCGGTCGGATGGATGAAGGTCGCCGTGCCGACCTGCACGGCCGTGGCGCCGGCGATCAGATATTCGATCACGTCCTCGGCGGTGGAAATGCCGCCGCAGCCGATCACCGGAATATTGGCCGCGCGGGCGCACTGATAGGCCATGCGCAGGGCGATCGGCTTCAGCGCCGGTCCCGACAGGCCGCCCATCAGGTTGCCGAGCCGGGGCTGGCGCGTGTGGATGTCGATGGCCATCGACAGGATGGTGTTGGAGACGACGAGCGCATCCGCGCCGCCTTCCTCGGCCGCCCGTGCGACGTCGGGGACCTCGCCGGTGTTCGGCGTGAGCTTCGCCCAGAGCGGCAGGGGGCTTGCGGCGCGCAGGCGCTGCATGATCTCGAAGGTTGAGGACGGGCGGATGGCGAAGGCCTTGCCGTCTTCCTCGATGTTCGGGCAGGAGATATTGACCTCGATGGCGTCGACGCCGGCGACGCTGACCTCCGCGCACAGGGCCGCGAACTCATCGGCCGTGTTGCCGGAGATGCTCACCACCAGCGGGGTCTCGTAGCGCTGGAAGAAGGGCACGACCTTCTCGAGAAAGGCGCCGACGCCCTTGCTCGGAATGCCGATGGAATTGAGCATCGAGCCGTTCACCTCGCAAACCCGCGGGGTCGGATTGCCGTCCCGCCAGTCCCGCGTGATCGTCTTGGTGACATGGGCGCCAAGCCGTTCGAGGTCGAAGACCTCGGCCAGTTCCTCCGAGAAGGTCCCGGAGGCCGGCATGATCGGGTTCTTGAGCTTCAACCCGGCGATATCGACTGAAAGATCTACCATGCGATGGCCTCTGCCATATCGAAGACGGGGCCTTCCCGGCAGACCCTCAGATTGACGACCTTGCCGTCCCGGTTGAACTTGCGCACGCAGCACTGGCACATGCCGATGCCGCAGGCCATCTGCTGTTCCAGCGCCACCTGGCCGGGAATGCCGTGAGCCTCGCCGAGCTTTTGCAGCAGGCGCAGGATGCGGTTCGACCCGCAGGTGTAGAAGGCATCCGCGCGGCCCTCGGCGATCAGGCCTTCCAGCACCTTTTCAAGGTTGTCCGGCGCCGAGGTTCCCTCCGCATCGGTCAGCGCGACGACCGTCGCGCCGAGGCCTTCGAACAGGTCGATGGACATCAGGTAGTCGGGATGGCGCGCGCTGCAGACCGCCGTCAGGCGGCGGCCGAGACGTTTCGCCTCCAGCGCCAGCGGGGCGAGTGTTGCGAGCCCGACACCGCGGGCGACGAGAACCAGATCCGTCCAGTCATCCTCGATGGTGAAGGGCGTTCCCAGCGGTCCGAAGACGGTGAGACTGTCGTTCTCCCCAAGCGTTGCCATAGCGCGGGTGCCCGCGCCGCCGACCTTGTAGAGGAAATGCAGCTCGTTCTTTTCGGGATAGAAGCCGTAGATGCTCATCGGCCGGCGCAGATAGGGGGTCTCGCCGCCGGCCTGCGGGCACAGGATGTTGAAGAACTGGCCCGCCTGGCACTGCTCCAGAACGTGGGCGGGCGCGTCCAGCACCATCATGCGGTATTCGCCGTTGACCGCGGTGTTGCTCTTGACCCGAAGGTCGAGGTCGAACGCGGTAGGCGCGACCCGACCGGCGGTTGCATTGGGTGTTTGCAGCATAGCACTCATCCGAACACGAGCCGGGGCAGGAACGTGGAGATGTCCGGCACATAGGTGATGATCGCGAGAACGATTAGATTGGCGATGATGAAGGGCCACAGTCCCGAGATGATGGTCATCACCGGTTTCGACAGGGTCGAGGAGGCGACGAAGATATCGAGCCCGAAGGGCGGCGTGATCATGCCGATGGAGATGTTCAGCGTGACGACCATGCCGAAGTGGACCGGGTCGATGCCGAGCGCCATGGCCACCGGAAAGAGCGGCGGCACCAGGATCAGCAGCGCCGAGTTCGGATCGATGAACATGCCGGCGATCAGGAAGCAGACGTTGACGATCAGCAGGAACATCACCGGCCCGGCGTGGATCGCCTCCAGGAAGTTGGTGATCGCGGTCGGCACCTGCGCCAGGGTGATGAAATAGGACAGGAGGCTGCCCATCGCGAGCAGGATGAAGATGATCGCGGTCGAGATCGCGGCGCGTTCGGTCACGTCGAACAGCTTGCGCCAGGTCAGCTCGCGAAAGACCAGTCCCTCGACGAGGATGGCATAGATGACGCTGACGGCGGCCGCTTCCGTGGGTGTGAAATAGCCGCTGTAGATGCCGCCGAGGATGATGAACGGCATGCCGAGCGCCCAGCCCGACTGGCGGATCGCGACGAGCCGCTCGCGCCAGCTTGTGCGCGGCGCGCGTTCGACGCCGCTGCGGCGGGCCTCGATTGCCGCCATTACGGCGAAGGCCAGACCGAGCACCAGACCGACCGCGAGGCCGCCGACAAACAGCTTGGCGACCGAGGTGCCGGTCATCCAGCCGTAGATGATGAAGGTGATGGAGGGCGGAATGAGCAGGGCCGTTTCCGCGCTGGAGACGATGAGGCCGAGCGAGAAGCGGTCGCTGAAGCCGGCCTTGCGCAATTCCGGATAGACCATGCGCGCCATGGCGGCGACGGTCGCCGGCGCGGAGCCGGAGACGGAGCCGAAGGCCATGGACCCGCCGATGGTGGTGTAGCCCATGCCGCCGCGCAGGTGGCCGATCATCGTCTTGACGAGGCCGGTCAACCGGCTGGCGATCTGGCCCGCACCCATCAGTTCCGCGGCGAGGATGAAGAAGGGGATCGCCAGGAGCGTGGTGTGGTTGATGCCGCCGAGAATCTTCTGCGCGAGAACCGGGTCGGGGAGGTTTCCGTAGAAGAATTCCTTGATCATGAGCGCGGGAACGCCCAGCACGAGGAACATCTCGAAGCCGAGAACGAGCAGCAGGACGGCTGCGAGAACGACGAGTGCGATCAGGATCATAGGTCCTCCGACGCCTGTCCGGCGAAACGATCGATGCGACCGAAGAAGCTGAGGGCGTAACGCAACGCCATCAAAGCGAAACCGGTGGTCGGTGCGAGATAGATCCAGAAGACGGGGACGTTCAGCGTCGGGCTTTTTTGGCCCATGCCGTAAACGAAGGCGGTCATCTGGTAGCTGAGGTAGACGAGATAGACGCAGAAGACGAAGCCGACCGCGTCGATGACCTTGCGCAGCGGCAGCCCGCTCGCCCGCGCGATGCGGTCGCGCCAGGTGTGCACGCCGGCGTGGCGGCCCTTTTCCAGCGCGAGGCCGACCGAGAAGAAGACGAGGAACAGGCTCATCAGCCGGACCGCCTCTTCCACCCAGGCGAAGTCCGACGCGAAGGTGCCCCCGACCTGACGCGCAAGCACGTTGGAGAAGTAGAGGACAACCATCGACAGAAAGATGGAGACAGCGGCGATACGCTCGGCTGTTCTTATGGCGGTCAGTATTTTCAAGGGACTGTCCTTAGCACGGGGGGACCGGTCCATGACCGAGGGTGAAACGGTTCGAGGCGGAGCGCTTTTCGTCAACACGCCAATGAGCCGGAAACGGGGGCCATTTTCGCGTCATTCGCAACGTGCGGGAAGCGCACTCCCGTCAAAGCCGGAGCCAATGGGCAGGGCGGTGCGGGCGTCGTCTGCGCGCGCGTCCCGACGCTGCGGGCCCCGATGCCGGACCCTTTTGAGGGTCCGGCAGGAGAGAGACCGATGCCGACACGCGGAACCGGCCGGAAATTACTTGGCCGTGGTGGCCTCGTATTCCTTTTCGTAGATGGCGATCAGGGCTTCGCCTTCCTCGCCGGCGCGGTTCAGATAGGCGGCGCGTGCGGGCGGGTACATCACATCGCGGAAGGCCGCCTTTTCCTCATCGCTCATCACGCGGATCTCGATGTCGGACTTCTTGATCTCCTCAAGCGCGGCGTCGACGGCCGCGGACTTGTGCGCGATCAGCTCCGGGATGACTTCCTGGAACGCGGCGACGATCGTGTCCTTGTGCTCCTGCGGCAGGCTCGACCACCAGGCCGGGTTGAACAGGATCACGTCTTCCATGGCACCGTGGTTGGAAACCACGAGATGCTTCTGTACTTCGTGGAACTTCATGCGCTGGATGGTGTCGAGCGGGTTTTCCTCGCCGTCGACGACGCCGGTCTGAAGTGCGGTGTAGAGCTCGCCGAAGGGTAGGGCGATGGCCGATGCGCCGAGCGAGTTGAACTGCTCGATCAGGATGTTGGAATCCATCACGCGGAACTTCTGGCCGGCGAAGTCGTCGAGGCTGGCGAGCGGCTTGGAGGAGGTGAAGTTCTTGCGTCCGTTCGGCCACAGGCCGATGCAGGTCACGCCGCGCTCGTCGAAAGACTTGCAGAGCGCGTCGCCGAAGGCACCGCCGCGGATTTCCTGGGAGACCTGTTCGTCGTTCGGCAGCAGGAAGGGAATGTCGAGAATGGACACCGCCGGGTTGAAGCCGCCGAGGAAGGCGGCCGGGGCGACCGTGCCCTCAAGCGAGCCGAGCTGGACGCCTTCGGTCATCTCGCGCTGCGAGCCGAGCTGGCCCTGCGGGAAAATCTGGAACTCGACGGCGCCGCCGGTGCGCTCCGCCACGAGTTCGGCCACCTTCTCGAGGTGGACGTGGCGCGACTGCTGCGCGGACTCCAGATGTCCGATCTTCGCGGTGAACTCTGCGGCATAGGCGCCGGAGACACCGGATATGGTGGCGGCGACAAGCAGGCAGGAAGCCGATAGATTACGAATGCGCGTGTTCATTGTGACCCTCTCTGGAATTTTTACATCCGGGAAGGGAAGAGCGTAGGAGCGGACATTTTTCCTGTCAACGACAAATCTCAAAATTGAGACACTAGCTCTTTAAGTCTAATAATTGGTACGATGCTTTCCGTTCGGGCGCCGGTCGCGTTGACAAGCCCGTGCGGTGAAGCCAAGACAAATTTTAGTGGAAGGATCGGGCGTGCCGGACGAGGAAACCATCAGCTTCTCCGATATTGGCGCGAGATTGAGAGCCTATCGTCTGGGCAAGGGCCTGTCGCCGGAAACGCTTGCCGAAAAGCTCGGGATGTCCCGCGCCGCCCTGTACCGGGCGGAAAAGGGCGAGATTCGCAAGATCGAGGCGCTGACCAGCATCGCCGCCGAACTCGGCGTCTCGCTCGCGAGCCTGATGGGGGTCGGCGTCGAATATGTCTCCAGTGCGGTCGCCTTCTTCGAGCGCATGCGCCAGCTGGAGCAGAACTGCGAACAGATCATCGGTCTGTTTAGTCCGGTCTCCTACCTTCTGACCTCCGACGCCTATGACGACATGCTGCGCGAGGTGTTGCTGGAATCGATCCCGGAAAGCGCGATGAGCGCGCCGGCGGCCGCCGATCTGGTGGCCTCCCTGCTGGAGATCCTGCGGGCCCGCAAGACGGCCTTTCACCAGCGCCGGCCGCTGATCGTCAGCCTGATCGCCTCTGCGGATCTGGAGCGTTTTCTGCTGCACGGGTTGATCGGGCGCCACGACCTGCCGGCCGATGTGGTCCGTGCCCGGCGCGTTCAGGCCCGTCGCGAAGCGGAATCGATCCTGGAGATGCTGCGGGAGGAACCGATCGGCATTCAGATCGGCATCGTGCGCGAACCGGTGCCGGCGACGAGCTTCCAGATCTTCCGCCAGAACGGACGCTCGCTGGTGGCGATCAGTCCGTTCCGGCTCGGCGAGCAACCGAATATCCGGCTTGGCGTCGCCCTGATCACCGCCGCGCCGGAAGCCATGGCCTTGCACGAGGAGATCGCCAAGGGGCTTTGGCAGGATGCGCTGAAGGGCAAGGACGCGGCGGAATATCTGGAAGCGATGATCGACAAATACGCGGTGTGACGCGCGCGACCGCCAGCTGGCCTTGAGAGGGACGCGGCCGAGCGTGCGTGCGCGCCGTGCGGTCAAGACACCGCATCTGCAGCGGATCAGCGTGCAGCGTCCCGGGCGGAGCCTGGTGCGGTCATCGGTCTGATTTTTTGGGGGGAGGCGGTGTCGCGAGCCATGCTCACGATCGACGGTTTGACCGGAAGGAAAGTGGTACGCCCAACGGGACTCGAACCCGTGTTTCCGCCGTGAAAGGGCGGCGTCCTAGACCGCTAGACGATGGGCGCCCGGTCCGTCGATGTGGGCGGGTTATAGGCAGAATTTTTCGCACAGGCAAGGGGGTAGATGCACCGTAATCCACAGCCGTCTTCGCAGCCGCGAAAAAAGAGGGCGGGGCGGCGGCCGGCAGGGGGCAGGCCCGTGCGCGGGGTCCGGTGACCCGGACCCCGCCGCCCGGCAGCCGGAGCTACCAGGTGCCGGTGTTGCCCATCGAGGCCCAGGGTTCCTTCGGCGCCTGCGCCTCGCCCTTCTGCAGCAATTCGATGGAAATATTGTCCGGCGAGCGGACGAAGGCCATGCGTCCGTCGCGCGGCGGACGGTTGATGGTCACGCCGGCGGCCTGGAGCTTTTCGCAGGTGGCGTAGATGTCATCGACCTCATAGGCGAGATGGCCGAAGTTGCGGCCGCCGTCGTAGTCTTCCGGGTCCCAGTTGTAGGTCAGTTCGAGCGCCGGCGCGGATCCCTTCTTGAAGGCCTCGACGTCTTCGGGCGCGGTCAGGAAGATCAGCGTGAAGCGGCCGGCCTCGCTCTCGTGGCGGCGCACCTCTTCAAGGCCGAACTTGTTGCAGTAGAAATCCAGCGATTCGTCGATGTCGCGGACGCGGACCATTGTGTGCAGATAGCGCATGAATACCTCCTTGATGCCGCTGCAAGCGGCCTTGGCGGGGTCGCCGCCGGCCGGGCGACGGTGCGCGGCAGCCTGCGGCGGGGATGACCGAAACACTATGGAGTTGCACGCCCAGATCAATGGCCGACATGCCGGGGCGGCGATTTTTGCCGGCCGTGCCCGCGATTTGCGCAGCCGGTTCCAAAGTCCGGGCTTTGCGAATCGATCAAAAGCGTTTCACACTTCGTCGGTGGGACCATTGACACTTTTTCGCAATTAGGTGTGGTCCCGCCGGCGCGGGATGTTATCCTCACCACGCGGAATCGTTGGTGTTGCGATGCTCGCGAAGGCGTATCCAGCTTACGGCGTATCAGGGGCGTGGACGATGAAGGACGTGGGAACGAAACACGCCATGGCGGTGCCGGACGGGGCAGCGGATGACCCCGGAGCCGACCTGGATGTGCTCGCCGGGTCGATCAAGTGGTTCGACGTCGCGAAGGGCTACGGCTTCATCGTGCCGGACAATGGCGCGCCCGATGTGCTTTTGCATGTGACCTGCCTGCGCCGCGACGGCTACCGCACCGCTTATGAGGGCGCCCGCATCGTCTGCGAGGTCACGCCGGGCACCCGCGGTCTCCAGGCCTTCCGCATCCTGTCGATGGACGAGAGCACGGCCGTTCATCCGTCCCAGCTTCCGCCGTCGCGCACCCATGTACAGGTCGTGCCGGAAAGCGGATACGAACGCGCCACCGTCAAATGGTTCAACCGCGTGAAGGGCTTCGGCTTCCTGACCCAAGGGGAGGGAACGGAGGATATCTTCGTGCATATGGAAACCCTGCGCCGCTTCGGCATTACCGAATTGCGGCCCGGCCAGACCGTGATGGTCCGGTTCGGACAGGGCCCCAAGGGCCGCATGGCCGCCGAGATCCGCCCGGACGGCGAGGGCGTGCATATTCCGTCGTCGCACTGATGCTCCCGCATGCCGCACCGGGCAGGCCCCGGAAGCCGACGCCCTTCGCGATGTTTGCGCTTCTGGTCGCGCTGCTCGCCGGGGCGGTCGTCGGTGTTGCCTCCGGGGAGGGCGTGTTTGCGCAGGGCGCGCGCGCCGAGGCGGCGCTGGAGTTGCGCCGCGAGACGCTGTTCGTGATTTCCGCGTCCGGCCGTCACCGTTTCGAGGTCGAGATCGCGGAGACGCCGCGGGCGCGCGCCCGTGGACTGATGTATCGCGAGGCGCTGGCGCCCGATGCCGGCATGCTGTTCGACTTTCAGGAAGAGCGCGAGGTCGCCTTCTGGATGAAGAACACGCTGATCCCGCTCGATATGATCTTCATCGAGGCGTCGGGGCGGGTTGCGCATATCGCGCGCGAGACCGAGCCGCTGTCGGAGGACCTCGTTCCCTCCCGCGCGGTGGTGCGTTTCGTTCTCGAGGTGCCCGGCGGAACGGCGGCGCAACTGGGCATCGTGCCGGGCGACGTCGTGCAGAGCGACCTGATCGGCTCCGCCGGACAGCCGGGTTGACGGAGCCGGGCCACCGCCCAGGGTTGTTGCCCGATACACCCACTTGAAGTCGCGTTTCTATTGATGGTTGTTGTTTTTTTGGAGATCCCCTTTCGCGTCCGAATTCTTTCGAGCAAGTCCCATGATCAGTTTGCTTTTTAACTAGCGTTCTGTGACGATCATCCATGATCGTTGGTTCGAAAGGGTTGGTTGAATGTCGAAGGTGACTTCCATGGCCACTCGAGATTTCAAGATTGAGCTGGATGACGTCAGTTTTTTTCAGGGCATGATCGGCACGCTTGCCGGCACACTTGAGGAGGTCGTCGGGCTGGAGGATGCCGCGTCCTTTGTCGGCGTTGTCGGGGGCAAGATCGGTGACGATCTGGCGTCCCAGTATGTCGCTGAATTGCAGGGGCAGCCGCCCAATGCCGAGGTGTTGGGCACCATCCTGGTCGACATGAAATCGCGGATCGGTGGCACCTTTCGCATCGAGACCTTCGATGAGGATGAGATCGTTCTGGTCAACTCCCGATGCCCCTTCGCCGAACAGGTCAAGGGGCGTCCGTCGCTGTGCATGATGACCACCAATGTGTTCGGGCGGATTGTCGCCACCGCCAATGGCTATGCCCATGTCGAGATAGAGGAAGCCATCGCGACGGGTCATCCCGGGTGTCGGGTGCGGGTTCACCTGTCGCCTCAGGAAAATTCGAATGGCTATGAGTTCTTCCCCTGATGCGCAGCTTTTGCTGCGCGGCTTGACCATTGCCATCGAGAATATGCCGAAGGCCACCTTCGTCGTCGACGAGGACGGCGGCCTGTGGTTGTCCAACCGCGCGGCGCAGCGCCAGTACGGCAAGGTTGAGAACATGCGGTTTCCCGAGCTTTTCGCCGAAGGGCCGGAGCGTGTGCGCGCGCGCCTGTCGCGGGCGTTCAAATCGTCGACGCCGGTGTTCATCGGCCTGGAAGGCGTGACCGGAGACAGGATGACGTTTTCCGGCTGGCGGCTGTCCGACGTGTCCGGACTGGGCCGGCCGCTGGCGATCCTCCAGCTCGACCAGACGAAGACCCTGGTCGGAAAGTTCCTGTCGGCCGCCGAGGATGCGATGCGCAGCAACCGCCGGCTGGCCGACAGTCTGGCGCAGCAGCGCGATCTTCGCCACGAGGCGGCCCGGCTCAAGCGGCTGAACGAGACCGACCCGATGACCGGCCTGCTCAATCCGGTCGCGTTCCGCCATCAGGCGGAGCGCCTGCTTGCCGAGGTGCCTGACAGGCTGGCGCAGGTGGCCCTCATCTATCTCGATCTCGACAATTTCAAGTGGGTCAATGACACCTTTGGCCATCAGGCCGGCGACACGGTGATCCGCTCCACCGCGCGGGTGTTGCACCGGGCCATTCGCGAAGGCGACATTGCCGGGCGGCTGGGGGGCGACGAGTTCATGGTTGTCCTGCGCAACGCCGACCGGGAGGCGGCCGGGGCCATCGCCCTCAGGATTGCGACCGGCATTTCCCGGCCGCTGTCCTGGTCCTCGCCGGGGCAAACGGCGGTGAGCACGATCAAGCCGATGGCGTCCTTCGGGATCTCCTGCGCGACCGTTGCCGGCCAGACGCTCGAGGCGCTGCAGCATGAGGCGGAGGAGGCGATGTATCTGGCGAAGCGGCACAAGCGGCACGCCGGATAGGCGGGCGGTCGCGGTTAGATCAGCATCCGGCCGGGCGCCGCTCGCGTGATGCCGCCAGGCTTCGCCAAAGGCGCCGACGGAGGGCCGCCGGCGCAGGGCACGATCTGCATTTCCGGCTTGACGGAGAGGTCCGAAGCCCGATACACGGCAGACCGGACGGGGTATAGCGCAGCCTGGTAGCGCATCTGCTTTGGGAGCAGAGGGTCGCAAGTTCGAATCTTGCTGCCCCGACCATTTCCGAAATTTTTTCAGACAGTTGCTGCAGGATCCGGTGCCGGGAGCGGCTCAAGCGCCTGCATGTAGGCGTGGGCGGCCTCCATGATCGCGCGTCCCGTCGGCGTGTAGTCCGCGTGGACGGCGAGCACGTCGTAGCCTTCCTGGAAATTCGCGCGGCTGTGCCGGGCAAGCGCCGTCGCCTGCGCCCGTGCGTTCTCGTCCAGGCTCGGCGAGCTGATCAGCTCGCGCATGGCGACATGCATGCGCGCCAGGACGAAGGTCGCGTGATAGATGCCGTCCAGCGGCCGCGGATCGAGGCGCAGCGGCGACGAATAGCGCTCGTTTTCCGGATTGAAGACATAGAATTCCACCGGGGACATGGCAAACAGCGTTCCGTGCGCGGCTTCGTGCACCAGCGTTTCGGCAAGAGCGATCGGGCCGCGCGTTCGCGTCATGTTGATCAGCACGGTGCCCCAGCGTCTCAGGCTGCTGGCGCCGTCGAACTCCAGGTCGTCATGGACCTTGCCGTGAACCGGAACGATCTCGGAGACGAGCGTTTCCATTTCGCCATAGGTCACCGGGGCATGCACGCGCAGGAGATCGAGGCTCGCGCGCAGTTTGGCGAGGGCCGCGTCGCAGTCCTCACCCATCAGATGCGACAGTTGCTTGTCGTGGAGGGAATCCGAGACGAACTGCCGGCGAAGGGCCGCTTCTTCCTCGGCGCTGAAGGTCTCGCGATTCAGCGGACGCAGCTCAAGCGCCGGCGGCGTCGTGGCTGGGTCGTAGGTCATCAGCGCGTCGATCGCCCGCTGCAGGGCGGTCAGATCCTGGGCGGAGACGGCGTCGACCGCGTCGAAATAATGGCCGTAGACAGCGGGCGGAAGGCGCAAGGGCTGCGCGAGCCGGGCCACCAGCGCGTCGGCCCGCGCATTGTCAAACGCGACATGGCCGCTGCAGCGCTCGAAGAGATGGGCAAGGCTTTCCCGGAAGCGGGCATGCAGGGCGTCGAGATGCTCTATGGCGGCGTCTTTACCCGGCAGAAAGAGAGATGTCGACATCGGCTGACCCTGGCACAAGGCGGAAGGATTGCGACTCGCAACAAATGTGTTGCTCGCAGCTCGGTCAAGAAAAAGGCGCCGGACTGTCGGTCCGCCGCCTTCGTATCATGATGTTTGCATGCGAGTGTCGTCGCGGTCAGCCTTGATCAGGCTCGATAACGGGCTTGGCCGCTCCAACCATGCTGGCGCCGTTCAGGCGCGCGCCCAGGACCTTGGTCTCGTCGAGACGCAATTGCTCGCTCGGTCCGGTAACGGTCGGCTTGGCCTGTCCGACCTTTCCGGTTCCGACCATGCGATCTCCGGTCAGCCGGTTGCCAAGCAATCTTGAATTGTCGAGAGAAACGGGAAAGCTCATGGTACCTGCCTTGTAAAAATTGACAAAAATTCTTAGCACAATGGATGCGTGCATTCAAACCGTCCTTGCGGTTTCGCAATCCTGCAATCGGACCCGCCGCATCCGCAAGGAAAGTGTCGTATTTCCCATGATCCATTTTTTCACCACTGCCGACCATGCCTATACCCTCAATGGGATCCGCAAGTCTCCCTATCGCCGCTTTCCGGTCGCCTGCCGCACTTACGACTGGCTGTTTCGCCAGCGCAGGATCGTGGCGAGCGCCTGTGTGTTCACCGATCTCGACCGGCTTCGCTATTTCGAGCTCGCGGAGGCCGCGAAGGTCTATCGCCGGCTGCGCGTTGCCGGGGTGAGGGTGTTCAACGACCCCGCGCGGGTGCTGCTGCGCTTCGACCTCTTGAGCACGCTGCAGCGTCTCGGCATCAACGACTACCGGGTCTACCCGGCGGCGCAGCGCCCGCGCCCGGAGCGCTTTCCGGTCTTCCTGAAGTGCGAGGAGGGGCACAGCCAGCACTTCGACCGCTTGCTGGAGGACCAGGCGGCGCTTGATGCCTCTCTGGACGAGGTCCAGGCAGCGGGCGCGCCGCTGACGCGCATGCTGGTGACGGAATTCGCCAATACGCCGGTGCGCGACGGCGTCTACCGGCGTCACACCATCTACCGGGTCGGCGACGTCATGTTGCCGGGAAACTCCGTGATCGAGGGCAGCCCTTTCGTTAAATACGGGCAACGCGGCCTTTCAACCGATGCCGAGTTCGAGGAAATCGTCGCGGAAATGGCATCCAACCCCTATGCCGAACGTCTCCGGCCGGCGTTCGAGGCCGCCAACATCGACTATGGCCGCGCGGATTTCGGGTTTCGCGACGGACGTCTCGCCGTCTATGAGATCAACACCAATCCCTCGATCGGATTGAAGGGCGGCTCGCGTCACGAAGGCTTCAACGCAGCCGTGGATCGCGGCTTGCGGGCCCTTGTCGAGACCCTGGGGGAGATCGGCAGCGAGCCGGTTGCCGCGCGCGTCGCGTCATCGGTCTGGGACATGACCCGGCTGCGCCCGGTCTTCGGCCTTCGCCTGCCGCAACCGTGAGGGTCGGGCCTGCGGTCCGGGTCGTCGCTCGTGGGGGAATGCGGCGGGTTGTGTGCAGCTCGCCATTGACTTCGCGCCGTGCGGACGGAATAAACGAAGCCGTCCCGGTTCCGCCGGTGACAGGCGAAGCTCTTGTTGACGGAAGACGCCCGATGGTCGCACGCATCTACTCGCCGGCAAAGACGGCAACGCAATCCGGTCGGGGCAAGACCCACGAATGGATCCTGGAATTCGTTCCGGAAACCGCACGCTCGATCGAGCCGCTGATGGGCTATACGTCGTCCTCGGACATGAAGCAGCAGGTGCGCCTGCGCTTCGAGACGCAGGATGAGGCGGTCGCTTATGCCAAGCGCAACGGCATTGCCTATCGCGTCGAGACGCAGCAGACCCGTCGGGTTCCGAAGATCGCCTATTCGGACAATTTCCGCTACGACCGGTTCATGCCCTGGACGCATTGAGCGGTCCGCACATGGCTCAATCGGGCCGGAGAGGCCCCGCGCGTCCGGCGCTCCTGCGCAAGGCCGGTGAAACGACTGTCCCGGCCCAAGTGGCCCCGTAGCTCAGTGGATAGAGCACCGGCCTTCTAAGCCGATGGTCGCAGGTTCGAATCCTGCCGGGGTCGCCATTTTTTTCAATGGATTCCAATGATTTCGCAACTGTGGTCGCGGCGCCTTCCGCGTCAGCCCGGTGATGGTGCTGCGCGCAGATACGCCTCTATCGCCGCTGTCTCGGTCGTGGGACGGCCGAACAGGTAGCCCTGCGCGAAGTCGCAGCCGTTGCGCTGCAGGAAGGCGCGCTGCTCTTGGGTTTCGATGCCTTCGGCGACCACATCGAGGCCGAGCGATTGCGCCAGGGAGATGATGGTGCGCACGATCGCTGCGTCATCCGCGTTCGTCGTGCAGGCGGCGGTGAAGGACTTGTCGATCTTCAACCGGTGGACCTGCAGGCGGCGCAGGTGAATGAGCGAGGCGTAGCCGGTGCCGAAATCGTCGAGCGCGATGCGCGTGCCGAGCCGGTGCAGTTCACGCAGCGTGGTGGCGATCGCATCCGCCCAGCGGCCGAAGATCACGTTTTCCGTGACCTCGATTTCCAGCGACTGAGGTGAAAGGCCGTGGCGCGAGAGTGCGTCGCCGACGGTTCGCGCGAAGCCCGGATCGCGCAATTGCTGCGCCGAGACATTGACCGACAGCGTGCCCGGATCGAGCCCGAGGCTGTGAAGTTGCGACGTGCGCGCCAGGGCCTTGGCAAACAGCACCTCGCCGAGGGCCATTGCAAGGCCGGTCTCCTCCGCCAGCGGGATGAACTCCACCGGCGGGATCGCCGTTCCCGCGTGCGTCCAGCGGGCCAGGCTCTCGAAGCCGCTGTGGGCGGCGCTTTCGGTCTCGACGATGGGCTGGAAGGCGACTTCCGGCTCGCCGTGTCCGATCGCCATGCGAAGCGCCTCGGCCAGCGTCTGGCGCCGCGCCCGTACGGCACTGTGCCGGGGCGAGAAGAAGACATGGGTGTTGCGCCCGGCCGCCTTGGCCTCAAACAGGGCGATATCGGCATGTTTCAGCACTTCGCCGGGCGTGCGCCCGTCGCGGGGATAAAGTGCTGCTCCGGCCGAGATGCCGATGGCGGTCTGCCGGCCCTCGACGAGGACGTCGTCGCACAGCCTGACGGTGATCCGCTCGATCACCTTGGCGACCGAGGCTTCCGTCGGCGCCTCCTGCAGAAACACGGCGAATTCGTCCCCGCCGAGCCGGGCGACGACGTCGCCGTCGTTGACGCAGCCGCGCAACCGCTCCGCGATGGTGATCAGCACGCTGTCGCCTGCCTCGTGGCCGAGCGTGTCGTTGATGTCCTTGAAATGATCGAGATCGATGAGGATCAGCGCGCCGCCGCCGCCGATGTCCTGTTGCAGCGTCAGCGCATCCTGCATGCGGTTGCGCAGCACGGCGCGGTTGGCGAGCCCGGTCAGGTCGTCCTGCTCGGCAAGGCGGCGGATCTCGTCGTCCTTTGCCCGCTGCTCGGTCACGTCGAAGATCACGCTGTGCCAAACCGTCGTGCCATTGGCCAGTCGCGACGGCTGGCCGCGTCCCTGCAGCCATTTCATCGTCCCGGACGGCGGGGTGAGCCGCCAGGTCTGCGTCCAGGGCTCCAGCGTGTTGGCCGAGTCTACAACCGACGCGCGGACGGCGCCGACGTCGTCGGGGTGGATCATCTCCCAGATCTGCGCCGGATCCTTGCCGATCTCCTCGGCGCTCAGTTCCCAGAGCGCCTCGCAGCCCGGACTGAGATCGTGGATCTCGTGGGTTCCGTCGGCATGAAGGCAATAGCGGAAGATCGCGCCCGGAACATTCTCGGCCAGCGCGCGAAACCGGATCTCGCTTGCCTGCAGGTCGTGAAAGGCGCGCATCTGGCCGGTCACATCCGTGATCGTGATGCTCCAGGTTTCCGTCTCGCGAATGTCGTTGCGCGGGATGCCGCGCGCCACGACCCATTTCAGGCCGCCGTGCCGGTGGACAATCCGGAAGGTGCTGACCCACTCGCGCTTGCGCTCGCTCGCCTGTCGCAGGATTGCGCGCACCTGCGGCTCGTCTTCAACGTGGATGAGGTTCCAAAGCTGACCCAGATCCGCGCCGATCTCGGCCTGAGTCAGGCCCCAGATGGTCTCGCAGCTCTCGCTGATGAAATCGATCGAAAAGCCATCGCCCGGGCCGCGCGACACGCGCATCACGACGAAGGACGGCGCCTCTCCAAGCTGGAACCTCGATATCGTCTCCCTGGCGACCGCGTCCGGCTGGTTCCTGTCGCGTCGCGCGGCCTGTTCGGCGCGGGTGTCCCCGGAGGCTGCGCCTTGGCGGGTCCCGCCCGCAGGGGCGTCAGGCGCGGTCGGCGTCGTGCCGTCTTCGCTTTGCACCGCTGGCATGGTTTTCTTCTTGTCTTTTTGCGACATGCGCATTCATTATTTTTCAGGAATCTTAAATATTACAATACCTACGGCATTATAGGGGGCGAAGATCAAAAAGAAATTGGCAAAAATCGCGCGAAGATCTTCCCCGTGAACGAAGCTACGCTCTCCTTGGTGTCAGTCCGGATTGACGCGGCCGGAAGACGCTGAAAAAAGTTCGCAAGATGAATGACAGTGTTCTTCTCGGCCTCGGTGGCGTCGGTCTGTTTCTGGTGGGCATGACCGTCTTGACCGATGGCCTTCGGGCGCTCGCCGGCGGAGGCTTGCGGCGAACGCTGGCGCGCATGACCCGAAGCCCCGCGAGCGGCGCCTTGGCCGGCGTGGTCTCGACCACAATGCTGCAGTCGTCGAGCGCCACCACGGTGACCACCGTGGGCTTCGTCGGTTCGGGGCTTTTGACCTTTCCGCAGGCGATCGGCATCGTGCTCGGCGCCAACATCGGCTCCACGGTCACCGGATGGCTGGTCGCGCTGATCGGCTTCCGGCTCGATGTCGGGTTGCTTGTCCTGCCGCTCTTGCTCCTCGGGGCGTTGTTGAAGCTGTTCGGGCGCGGGTCGCTTCGCAATGTCGGCTGGGCGCTGGCCGGGTTCAGCGTGCTGTTCCTCGGCGTCGATGCGCTGAAGGACGGTCTTGCCGCCTTCGAGGGCGTGGTCACGCCCGGCGACTTTCCCGACGACACCTTTTGGGGGCGGGCGCAACTCGTCGGCATCGGCTTCGCGATCACGCTGGTCACCCAGTCGTCCGGGGCGGGGGTCGCGACGGCGCTTGCGGCGATGGCGGCCGGAACCATCTCGCTGGCGCAGGGCGCGGCGCTGGTGATCGGCATGGACGTCGGCACCACGGCCACCGCCGTGCTGGCCGCCCTCGGCGGGTCGACGGCGATGCGCCGGACGGCGGCCGCCCATGTGGTCTACAACGTGATGACGGCGGCGATGGCTTTTGCGCTGCTAACGCCCTTTGCCGCGCTCGGTCCGCATATCGTCGCGGCACTCGGGGACGAGCAACTGGCGCTGGTGGCCTTTCACACCACCTTCAACATCATCGGCGTCCTGGTGATCCTTCCCTTTGTCGGCCCCTTTTCGCGGCTGGTGGAGCGACTGGTGCCAGAACCCTCCGCCGCGCATGCGGTCCGGCTCGATCCGAAACTCCTGTCGGAGCCGGCGGCGGCGCTGGATGTCGCCGGTGCCAATGCCCGCGATCTCCATCGCCAGTTGGCCGGCAGCGTTCAGGCACTGCTGGCGCCGGGCGGGGCTGCGGCGGAGCCGGCGCGGTCGGTGGCGGATGTGGAGGCGGGCATTGCGGCGCTTGGCGACTATCTCTCAAGGCTTGCCCCGGACGACGGCGACCCGGAGGTGCATCGCCGCAATCTCGCCCTGCGCCACGCGCTCGACCATCTGGCGCGGGCGGCGCATCGCGCGTCGCAGAGGGAGCGCATCGACGCCCTGCGCGGCAGCCCGCGCCTGCGCCGGCTGTCCGGGCTGTTGCGCGCGATGGCGGCGGAGGTGCGCGACGGCGCCGACGACGGCCGCATGGCGTCACGGTTCAACCGGCTCAGGCGGATGCTGCGGCACCAGCGCACCAGTTTCCGCGAACGCACCATCGAGGCGGCGGCCGCGGGCGCCATCGACGCGGAGACCACCTTGTTGCGGCTCGAGGCCGTGCGCTGGCTGCACCGCGTCACCTATCACCTCTGGCGGATCTCGCATCATCTCGCCCGCCTGTAAGGCGTCCTACCAGGTCACGCCCTCGTCGGCGAAGAAGGGGAAGGGACCGGGAAAGGCCTCGACATAGGCCAGATGCGTCACCACGCCGCCGTCCGGCGTATGGTGGTGCAGGAAGAACCCGGGCGGCTCCATGATGAACTTGCCCGCCTCTTCATCGCCGAGGTCCAGATGTACCTGATGGCCGGTGCTGGGGGCGAGCGTCATCACGGTGCCGCCGACGGAGGCGATGATGGTGCGGTGGATATGGCCGCACATCACCCGCTGGACATGGGCGTGCCGGCCGAGCACCTCGGCGAAGGCCGCCGAATCCGCCAGTCCGATCCGGTCCATGTGGGCGATGCCGGTCGGCGCCGGCGGGTGGTGCACCGCGATCAGCGTCGGCCGGTCGCTTTCCGCCAGCGTGCGGTCGAGCCAGGCGAGCTGCGCCTCGCCGAGCTTGCCGTGGGGCTTGCCGGGGACGGAACTGTCGAGGGCGACGAGCCGCACGTCGCCAATGTCCACGGCGTAGTGGATCTTGTCCGCGCTGCCCTGGTCGATCGGGCCGACTTCGCTCAGCAGCTCGCGCATCATCGCGGGCGAATCGTGATTGCCGGGGATCACGTAGACCGGAGCCTTGATGCGGCTGAGCAGTCGCTGGACGCCGGCGTACTCGCGGTCGTCGGGGGCGTCCGCGAGGTCGCCGGTCACCACCACGGCGTCGGGCCGGGGGTCGAGCGCGTTCAGCGCCGCGACGGCGCGCTCCGCCAGCATGTTGGTCTCGCTGACCCGGTAGCAGGCAAGGCCTCGGGGGCGGATGTGCAGGTCCGTGATCTGCGCGATAAGGGTCATTCAGGTGCTCCGTCGGTGCATCGGGGAGGGGGCTCGGGCCGCCTGGGACTGCCCGAAAGCTAGCGCCCGCGCGCGGGGAAGGCGAGAGAGTTGTGCGTGAACGGTTTCCCTTTTGCGCGCGCTCATGTAGGAAGCGCGCGGGGGCCGGACCGCGCGCGGGCGCGGTTGCCATTACCAGTCGGTCGCATAGGCTTTACGACAATGAGCGAAACATCCGCCGGGCGGGGAACGGAAGGCTTCGAAACGGCAGGAGCGCGCTGGCTGCGCCTCATCGGCAGGCGGGGGCTCGCCCCGCTCGTTCTGCTTCTTCTGGCGCTCGTCTTCTTCGCGCCGGGGCTTTCCCAGGTGCCGCCGCTCGATCGCGACGAGCCGCGCTTTGCCCAGGCCACCAAGCAGATGGTGGAAAGCCGCGACTTCATCGATATCCGCTTCCAGGACATGGCCCGGCACAAGAAGCCCGTGGGCATCTACTGGCTGCAGTCGGCGGTCGTCGAGGCGAGCGGTCTCGGCCATGACGCGCCGATCTGGGTCTACCGGCTGGTCTCGCAACTGGGCGCTGTGCTCGCGGTGCTGCTGAGCTACTGGTGCGTGCGCGCCTTTGCCGCGCCACCGGTCGCTTTCGTCGCCGGCGCGCTGGTCGCCGCCTCGCTGATCGTCGGGGTGGAGGCGCGGCTTGCCAAGACCGATGCGATGCTGCTTGCCTCGATCCTCGCCGCACAGGGCGCGCTTGCCCGGATCTGGCTTGACCGCGCCGCGCTGCGCGGGCGTCCGCTGCTGGCAACGCTGTTCTGGGGCGCACTGGCCGTGTCGGTGCTGATCAAGGGGCCCGTCGGGCCGCTGGTGGTCGGCCTGACCGTCGTGTTCCTGTCCATTGCGACGCGCGATGTCGGCTGGATCCGGCTGCTCTATCCCTTGCGCGGCATCTTGGGCTTCCTTCTCGCGGTCCTGCCGTGGTTCGTGGCGATCTATCTGCAGACGGACGGCGCGTTCTTCGCCGAGGCCGTCGGCAAGGACCTGCTCGGCAAGGTCGCGACGGGACAGGAAAGCCACGGCGCGCCGCCGCTCACCCATCTGGCCGCAGCACTTGGCACCTTCTGGCCGCTGTCGGCCTTCATGGTGCTGGCCCTGCCGGGCCTGATTGCCGCGCGCCGTGCGCCGGCGGTGGTCTTCGCCCTGTGCTGGGTGGTGCCGACCTGGCTGATCTTCGAGTTCACCGCGACCAAACTGCCGCATTACACGCTGCCGCTGCTTCCGGGCATCGCGCTGCTTGCCGCCGTGCTGCTGTCGAAGCAGGAACAACCGCCGTCGAAGGGCTGGCGCTATGCCGCCGCCGGTCTGCTGTTCGTGCCGATCGCGGGTGTCGCCGCCGCCAATTTCGTCGCCGGCCCGGTCGTCGGCGTCTGGCCGTCGCCGCCCGGCGCGGTAATCGCCGCGCTGGCGCTGGTGCCGGGCGTGGCGGCGCTGCGCGCCATGGCGCGGGGGGCGGCGCTGCGCGCCTTGCCGCGCGCGCTTCTGGCCGGTTTCCTGCTGATCGTCGCGACCTGGGGCTTCACGCTTCCGGGCCTGTCGCCGATCTGGATCAGCCCGCGGCTGGCCGACGCGGTGGCGCAGGAGGCAAGCTGCCCCGCGCCGCGCGTCGCCAACGTCGGCTTCAACGAACCGAGCTATATCTTCCTGCAAGGCACCGACACGTTGCCGACCTCGGTCGAGGGTGCGGCGCGCTTCCTGGTGGAGGCGGACCCGGAGCCGGGAGAGGGCGCCACGGCGCGCTGCCGCATCGCCGTCGTCGATGCCCTGCACGAGGCGGCGTTCCTGGCGGCCCTGGCGGAGCTGGGCGCGCCGCGCGAAAAAAGCACGGTGCGGGTCACGGGGCTGAACATCAACGGTGGCGACGAGATGGACATCGGTCTCTACAGCGCAGAGGAGACGGGGCGTGAGTGACGACAGCGGAAACGGCCGTGGCCCCGCGCCGGCGGCGGACGGCCGGTTGCGGCGCGGGTTCGAGCGGGCGCGCGACAATGCGTTCGCTATCCGCGCGCTTCTGGCCGGTCGCGAGCACAGGGTCGCCGTACAGCGCCCGCCGCTGCCGCCGGGACACCGGCCGCAGGACATCCTGGCGGTGCTGCTGCTGACCGTCGGCATTGCGGTGATCGTGCTGGATATTCCGACCTATCCCTGGCTGCGCTCGCTGCCGCAGCAGTACAAGAACGCCTTCATCGCCATCACGGATCTCGGCAAGGGGCACTGGATCCTGTGGACCACCGGCATCTACTGCCTGGCGACGCTGGCGCTCGACTGGGACCGGCTGACCTGGCGGGCGCGCATGGCGCTGTCCAGCTTGTGGACCTTTTGCGCCTATATCTTCGTCGTGGTGGCATCAAGCGGCATCATCGTCCTCTTCCTCAAGTGGGTGCTGGGGCGTGCACGGCCCAAGCTCTATGAGGAGGTCGGGCCGGTGCACTTCGACTTCCTGGCGCTGAAGGGCGCCTACACCAGCTTTCCCTCCGGCCATTCCACCACGATTGCCGCTCTGGCGACGACGCTCGCGCTGATCTTCCCGACCTACCGCTGGCTGATCGTCGTCTGCGGGTTCTGGATCGCCTTCAGCCGCATCATGGTCGGCGCACATTATCCGAGCGATGTCATCGCCGGGACGCTGCTCGGCCTGAGCGTCGGTGTCGTGGCGGCACGCTGGATGGCACACCGGCGAATCGGGTTCCGCTTCAACCGGCTCGGCGCGATCACCCCGATCATGGGGCGGGTGAGCTTTCGCGCCTGCGTCCGTGCGCTGTGGCGTTCCGCCACGGGCCGGCGCAGCCTGATGCGGCCGGCCGCGCCCGCAGGACCGGCGACGGGAGACGCCTCATGAGCGCGCAGGCATCCGGACAGGAGCCGGAGATTTCCGTCATCGTGCCGGCCAAGGACGAACGCGAGAACCTTGGGGAACTGATCGAGGAGATCGCCGCGGCGCTTGCCGGACGGGCCTTCGAGATCATTGTCGTCGATGACGGCTCCAGCGACGGCAGCGCGGAGATGCTGGCCGCGCGCGCCCGCGAGCTGCCGTTCCTGCGCGCGTTGCGCCACGCTTCCGCCTGCGGCCAGAGCGCCTCGGTGCGCTCCGGGCTTTATGCCGCCCGCGGTGCGGTGGTGGTGACCATCGACGGCGACGGCGAGAACGACCCGGCCTACATCCCGGCGTTGCTTGCAGCACTCGAGGCGGCGGGGCCGTCGGTGGCGCTTGCCTCCGGCCAGCGCACCGGGCGCAAGGCAAGTGCGGCCAAGCGGCTGGCGTCGCGCTTCGCCAACCGGTTGCGGGGCTGGCTCCTGAAGGACCAGACGCGCGATTCGGGCTGCGGGCTCAAGGCGCTGCGGCGCGATGTGTTCCTGCGCCTGCCGTATTTCGACAGCTGGCACCGGTTCCTGCCGGCACTTGTGCTGCGCGAGGGCTACGGCGTGACCCATGTCGACATCGTCGACCGGCACCGCCGTCACGGCAGCTCCAAGTATGGGATTTTCGACCGGGCGTTCGTCGGGATCCTCGATCTCTTCGGCGTGTGGTGGCTGCGCCGCCGGCGCAAGCGCATCCCGCAGCTGTCCATCATTGCCGGACTGCCGGCCGACGAGGCGAAGGAGGAATCGCGGTGCTAGCCGATCTGACAGCCTGGCTCTACAGCGTTTTCATCGAGCGGTTCGACGGCTGGGTGGCGCTCGGATTTGTCGCGCAGGCGATGTTCATGATGCGCTTCGTGGTGCAATGGGTCGCCTCCGAACGGGTCGGGCGCTCCATCGTGCCGGTGGCCTTCTGGTTCTTTTCCATCGCCGGCGGCAGCCTGCTGTTTGTCTATGCGATCCAGGTCGGCGATCCGGTGTTCATCGCCGGCCAGGGGCTTGGCCTGATCATCTATTTTCGCAATCTCTGGCTGATCTTCCGCGAGAAGCGCCGCGATCCGAGCATCTGAGGTCGCCGCTCCGCAGCCTGAACGCGAACCGCCCGCGTCGCGGCAAGTCATGCCGGGACGCGGGCGGTTTCGTTTTGGTTCAGGTCGCAGTGGCGCGGATCAGCCCATGAGGGCCTTGAACCCGGCTTCCAGATCGGCGCGGATGTCGGTCACATCCTCCAGCCCGATATGCAGGCGAATGCCGGGGCCGCCCTCCGGCATCGGCGTTGCGGTGCGCATGCCCTTCAGCCGCACGGGGATCGCAAGGCTCTCGAACCCGCCCCAGGAATAGCCGAGCCCGAACAGGCGCAGTGCATCGAGGAAGGCGCAGCTTTGCTCGAAGGTGACGTCGTCGCGGAAGTCGAAGGCGAAGAGGCCGGACGCTCCGCAGAAATCGCGGCTCCACAGTGCATGGCCCGGATCTTCGGGGAGCGCGGGGTGGCGCACACGGGCGACCTCCTCGCGGGTCTGCAGCCAGCGGGCGATCTCCAGTCCCGCTTCCATGTGCTGGCGTAGCCGCACATGCATGGTGCGCAGGCCGCGCAGGCCGAGGAAGACGTCATCCGGGCCGACGTGGATGCCGAGCGCGCCGGCGGTGGCGTCGAGCGCCTCCCAGGCGCGCGGGCTTGCCGCGACCGTTCCCAGCATCGCGTCGGAATGGCCGACGATGTATTTCGTGCCGGCCTGGATCGACAGGTCGACGCCATGGGCAATCGCCTGGAAGTAGCAGGGCGTGGCCCAGGTGTTGTCCATCACGACAAGCGCGCCGGCGGCATGGGCGGCCTCGGCAATCGCCGGGATGTCCTGCATCTCGAAGGTGAGCGAGCCGGGCGCCTCGGTCATGACGGCCCTGGTGTTGGGCTTCATCAGCGCGGAAATGCCGGCGCCGATGGCGGGGTCGTAATAGTCGATCTCGATGCCGAGCCGCTTTAGCGTCGTGTCCGCCAGGTGCCGTGTCGGTCCGTAGGCGCTGTCGGTGATCAGCAGGTGGTCGCCCGACGACAGGCACGACAGCAGCGCCAGCGCCACGGCGTTGAGGCCGCAGGAGGCGAGCTTCGCGCCGGCCGCACCTTCCAGTTCCGCGATGGCCTCTTCCAGGGCGTCGGTGGTCGGGTTTCCCCTACGGGCGTAATGGTAGGTCTGTTTGCCGGACAGCATCGTCGCGGTGTCGGGAAACAGCACCGTCGAGGCATGGGCGACCGGCGGGTTGACGAACCCGTGAAAACTGCTCGGCGCCCGGCCGGCGTGGGTCAGGCGTGTCGCGAGACCGGCACTGCCGTTCGACTGTGAAGCGGACATCATCTTCCTTTCGGAACAACTGTTGGGATTTTCGGAATGTGAAAAAATTTTCACAATTCCCGGGCAGCATGACGTTGCGCCCCTTGACCCTTAGCCATAAATGCCATCGAATGCACCCGTGAGATAACGGTGGCATGTTTGACGACCAGAAAACAACAATGGTCGCGGCATTGCCGGGAGGGGAATTCCAGTGACACCAATGCTGCGCATGGTTGCATGCTGTATCCCTTGCACGTGATCTCGGACGAACCCGATATACAGACAGGGCAAAAGAGAAGGCTGCATATCCATGACGAACAAATTTCTGACGATCGCGCTTGGCGCCGCGCTTGGTTTGAGCGCCACGGCCGCTTCCGCCGCGACGCTTGACGATGTCAAGGCCAAGGGCTTCCTGCAGTGCGGTTCGAACACCGGCCTCGCCGGTTTCGCCGCGCCGAACGACGCCGGCGAGTGGACCGGCCTCGACGTCGACACCTGCCGCGCCATTGCGGCCGCGATCTTCGACGATCCGAACGCCGTCAAGTTCACCCCGCTGACCGCCAAGGAGCGCTTCACCGCGCTGCAGACAGGCGAAGTCGACGTGCTGGTGCGCAACACCACCTGGACGATGACCCGCGACACGACGCTCGGCCTGAACTTCACCGGCGTGAACTACTACGACGGCCAGGGCTTCATGGTCCGCAAGTCGCTCGACGTGACCTCCGCGCTGGAGCTGTCGGGCGCCTCGGTCTGCGTGCAGACCGGCACCACCACGGAGCTGAACCTCACCGACTATTTCAAGGCCAACGGCATGGAATACCAGCCGGTGGTGTTTGAGAAGCTGGAAGAGGTCAACGCGGCCTATGACGCCAACCGTTGCGACGTCTACACCACGGACGCCTCGGGCCTCTATTCGATCCGCCTTCAGCTGACCAACCCGGCCGACCATGTCGTGCTTCCGGAGATCATCTCCAAGGAGCCGCTTGGCCCGGTGGTGCGTCAGGGCGACGACCAGTGGTTCAACATCGTCAAGTGGACGCTGTTCGCCATGGTCAATGCCGAAGAGCTGGGCGTGACCTCGGCCAACGTCGACGAGATGATGAGCTCCGACAACCCGAGCATCAAGCGCCTGCTGGGCGTCGATGGCCAGTTCGGCGAGTCGATCGGCCTGTCCAACGACTGGGCCGCGCGCATCATCAAGCATGTCGGCAACTACGGCGAGATGTTCGACAAGAACGTCGGCCCGGACACCCCGCTCGGCATCGAGCGTGGCGTGAACGCGCTGTGGTCGAAGGGTGGCCTGCAGTACGCGCCGCCGATCCGCTGATTGCGGTTTGATCCCGGACCCGGCGCATCGCGCCGGGTCCATTTGCATCACTTTCCGAAAACCTGAAAAATCAGGTGACAATCGCCCGAAAACGGGCAGGGGTTTCGAGCCGGGCATTCGTTCGGTTCGGGCGAGGGGATACAGTCTGACATGACACCTGTGAGCTCTGCCTCTGGCGAGCATGCGGGCGACGAAGCTGGGACCTCCTGGTTCTACAATCCGCGCGTGCGCGGGGTGGTTTTCCAGTTTCTCGTCGTTGCCGCCCTTGTTGGGGTGGTCGCATTCTTTGCCTATAATGCAAAGACCAATCTCGAGCGGGCCGGCATCGCTTCCGGCCTCGGCTTCTTTTCCGAGCGCGCCGGCTTCGACATTTCGCAGACGCTGGTGCCCTACACAAACGACAGCACCTATTTCCGGGCCTTTCTGGTCGGCCTGGTCAACACGCTGCTCGTTGCCTCCATCGGCATTCTCATCGCAACGGTGATCGGCTTCATCGTCGGGGTGGCACGGCTTTCCAAGAACTTCGTGATCCGTCAGCTCGCGCAGCTCTATGTCGAGATCCTGCGCAATGTGCCGCTGCTGCTGCAGCTCCTGTTCTGGTACAAGGCGGTGCTCTCGGTGCTGCCGTCGCCGCGCCAGTCGCTGGAGCCGATGTCGGGCGTCTTTCTCAACAACCGCGGCCTCATCCTCCCCGAGGTCATCGGACAGCCCGGCAGCGGCCTGATCGGCTACGCGCTGCTTGCGGCGATCGCCGCCGCCTTCGGCATCTCGCGCTGGGCGCGGGCGCGCCAGCTTGCCACCGGAAAGCAGTTTCCCAGCCTCATCGTCGGCCTCTGCCTGATCGTCCTGCTGCCGCTGTTGACCTTCTTCGTCACCGGCATGCCGGTCGATCTCGCCTATGCGGAGCTGAAGGGCTTCAACTTCGCCGGCGGCATGGTCGTCAATCCCGAGTTCATGGCGCTGCTTCTCGGCCTGTCGCTCTACACGGCCGCCTTCATCGCGGAAATCGTGCGCGCGGGCATCCTGGCCGTCTCCCACGGCCAGACGGAAGCCGCCTTCTCGCTCGGCCTTCGTCCGCGGCGCACCCTTCAACTCGTCGTGATCCCGCAAGCGATGCGGGTGATCATTCCGCCGCTGACGAGCCAGTATCTCAATCTGACGAAGAACTCGTCGCTGGCGGTGGCCATCGGCTATCCGGACATCGTCGCGGTCTTTGCCGGCACGGTGCTGAACCAGACCGGCCAGGCGGTCGAGGTGATCATCATCACCATGCTCGTCTATCTGACGATCTCGTTGTCCACGTCGGCCTTCATGAATTGGTACAACCGCCGTGTGGCGCTGGTGGAGAGGTAGAGGCGATGGATACGGGCTCAGTCGCCTATGTGCGCACCGAAGACGCGCCGCAATATGCGCCGCCTTCGACAAAAACGGGAGCCGTCGGCTGGATTCGCGACAATCTGTTTGATTCCGTCGCGAACTCCATCCTGACGATCGTCGGCATCGCCATCCTGGCGTTGATCGTGCCGCCGGTGATCAACTGGCTGTTCATCGACGCGGTCTACACCGGCGACAGCCGCGACGCCTGCGTCGTGGAAGGGGCGGGGGCCTGCTGGGCCTTCGTCAACGCCAAGTTCGGCCAGTTCATGTACGGCCGCTATCCGCTTGAGGAGCGCTGGCGCGTCGACCTCACCGGCATCCTGCTGATCGCCGGCCTCGTGCCGGCGGCCATTCCCCAGGTGCCGTTCAAGCGCGAGACGGTGCTTTACCTGATCGTGGTCTTCCCGATTGCCGGCTTCGTGCTGCTGACCGGCGGCAACGTCGACATCTCGGCCGGCTTCTGGATGACCTATGCGGCGCTCTCGGTGATCCTGCTCGCCATCGTCGCGGCGGTCTGCGTCAACGCCAAGATCCCGGTGGTGCGACCGCTCGCCGGGGTGGCCTTCGGCGTCGTCGCGGTGGCGCTGGTCTTTGCCATCGCCGCCTTCGACTTCGGGCTGGTCTATGTCGAGACGCAGCTCTGGGGCGGTCTGCTGGTGACGCTGGTGGTGGCCATCGTCGGCATCGTCGCGTCCTTCCCGGTGGGCATCGTGCTTGCGTTGGGGCGGCGGTCGCATCTGCCGGCGGTGCGGCTGATCTCGGTGATCTTCATCGAGTTCTGGCGCGGCGTGCCGCTGATCACCGTGCTGTTCATGTCCTCGGTGATGCTGCCGCTGTTCCTGCCGGACGGCGTGAACTTCGACAAGCTGCTGCGGGCGCTGATCGGCGTCGCGCTCTTTGCCTCCGCCTATATGGCGGAAGTGGTGCGCGGCGGGCTTCAGGCGATCTCCAAGGGGCAATACGAAGCGGCCGACGCGATGGGCCTGTCCTATTCGCAGGGCATGCGGCTGATCATCCTGCCGCAGGCGCTGAAGCTGGTGATCCCGGGGATCGTCAACACCTTCATCGGCCTGTTCAAGGACACCAGCCTGGTGCTGATCATCGGCCTGTTCGATCTCCTGGGCATCGTGACCCTCAACTTCTCGGATGCGAACTGGTCGTCGCCGAACACTCCGGCGACGGGCTTCATCTTCGCGGCCTTCGTGTTCTGGATCTTCTGTTTCGGCATGTCGCGCTACTCCATGTACATGGAGCGGCGGCTGCACAGGGGGCACGCGCGCTAGCCGCGCGCGGTCCCCGCCGACCCGGTATCCACGGCACATCGCCTCGCTTATTCAGGTTTGGAGCAACTAGACATGACCGACACTGCAGCCGCCGTCACCCGTCCGACGATGCATATCTCGGAGACCGACGTCGCCATCGAGATCAAGAACATGAACAAGTGGTACGGGGATTTCCACGTGCTGCGCGACATCAACCTCAAGGTCATGCGCGGCGAGCGCATCGTCATCTGCGGGCCGTCCGGCTCCGGCAAGTCGACGATGATCCGCTGCATCAACCGGCTTGAGGAACACCAGAAGGGGTCCATCGTCGTCGACGGGATCGAGCTGACCGACGATCTGAAGAAGATCGACGAGATCCGCCGCGAGGTCGGCATGTGCTTCCAGCACTTCAACCTGTTTCCGCATCTGACGATCCTGGAAAACTGCACGCTCGCGCCGATCTGGGTGCGCAAGATGCCCAAGGCCAAGGCCGAGGAAATCGCGATGCACTATCTGGAGCGGGTGAAGATCCCGGAGCAGGCCAGCAAGTATCCGGGCCAGTTGTCGGGCGGCCAGCAGCAGCGCGTGGCGATCGCCCGCTCGCTGTGCATGAGCCCCAAGATCATGCTGTTCGACGAGCCGACCTCGGCGCTCGACCCGGAGATGATCAAGGAAGTGCTCGACGTGATGGTGAACCTCGCCGAAGAGGGGATGACCATGCTGTGCGTGACCCACGAGATGGGCTTTGCCCGTCAGGTGGCCAACCGGGTGATCTTCATGGATGCCGGCATGATCGTGGAGCAGAACGAGCCGGAGCAGTTCTTCACCAATCCGCAGCACGAGCGCACCAAGCTGTTCCTCAGCCAGATCCTGCATTGACGGCAAACGGATGCCCCAACCGGGCGTCCTTGCCGAGCGCACGAAGCGACGCGGGCCCCGGGGCCCGCGTTTTTCGTTTTCGCAGAGTGGGCCGGCGCGCGTGCCGGCGGTCGCGGGGGCTTTCTCAGGGCGCGGTGACGACGCGGGCCGGTGCGACCGCCGCCCGGATCGGCTTGCGCCCGCCCTGCGCCCAGAAATAGGACTGGCGCTCCTCCGTCGGGGTGCAATGGTAGCGCTCCCGGTAGCATTTGGTGAAATGCGAGGTGGAGGCGAAGCCGCAGGCGATGGCGACGTCGAGCACGGCCCGGTTGGTCCGGCGCAGCAGGTCGCGCGCGGTTTCCAGCCGGAGCTTGAGATAATACTGGCCGGGCGTGCAGTCGAAGTGGCGGCGGAACAACCGTTCGAGCTGGCGCGGGCTGAGGCTCACCGTCATGGCAAGCTGCTGGCAGGAGAGCGGATCCTCAATGTGCAGGTCCATGATGCGGATCGCGTCGAGGATCTTGATGTTGGAGATGCCGGTGCGGCTTTCCAGGTCGTGGCGCTGGGCGCTCTCGCCGGAGCGCATGTTCTGGTACAGCGCGACCTCGGCGACCTCATGCGCCAGATAGGCGCCGTGCTGGATCGCGATCACGCGCAGCATCATGTCGAGCGCGGCCATGCCGCCGGCGCAGGTGATGCAGTTGCGGTCGATGGCGAAGAGGTCGCCGGAGACCTCGATGTCGGGGAATTCCTCCCGGAAGGAGCGCAGGTTTTCCCAGTGAATGGTGCAGCGCCGTCCGTCCAGAAGATTGAAGCGGGCGAGCACATAGGCCCCGGTGCAGACCGCGCCATAGGTGCGGCCGCGCGAATTGAGCTTGCGCAGCCGGGTGCCGAGTTCGCGCGGTAGCGGCGTGCGCTCGACGTCGACGCCGGAACAGATCAGCGTGATGTCGGCATCGTCCAGATCGGCGATGCTGCCGTCGACCGAAACCGTGCAGCCGTTGCTTGCCTGCACACCGGCGCCGTCAAGGGAATAGGTCTTCCAGGAGTAGAAATCCTTCCCCAGAACCCGGTTTGCCAAACGTATCGGCTCGATTGTCGACGTGTATGCAATGAGGGAAAACTGGTCGAGCAGAATGAGCGCGACCCTCTGGATTTCGCTGTTGTTCATTGCCGACATGCCGTGTGCCCGCTTTCAAGTGACCTGGAAGGATTCCCTTTTTAATTCCAGTCAGTCTGTGCCCCATGGCTTTGGCTGTCAAATAAAATTCAGGGCAATACATATGCCTTCATGTATCTTGTGTCTCTTTTTTGATAATAAACGTAACTCCGTCAGAAAATAATTTTGATCCCTTGTATTTTTTACCGTTTCTTCCGGTTTTGCAACTTGGGTGCGGTGCAGCAGATTGTCCTCGTTCCGGCGCGATGGCGCGTGATGCACAGGTGGCGGGAAGCGAGGATTTCGCGCGTCGGGCCGGGACGCCGAAAAACTCTCTGATGCCGTTGAAAACGACCAAGGGTCGCTCCGCGCCGGTCCGCTTCTATTTGTTCGTTGCGGAGTTTTTCTGTTGGCGCCCTCCTGTGCTGGCGCGTTCCTTGCCCTTAAGTCTCTGGTAAGCCCGCGCACGCACTTAATTCAGGCCGGAGCTCTGTTTCCGGCCGCGCAATGCGGCGGTGCGCTCCATGGGCCTATGAGGGGGCATGTCGGGGGTTTGTGCCGCCGGGTTTGCGGCGCGCACGCCGTTTGAACGCCGCTACGTCAAGGATCTGTCGGCGCGCGCCCATCCGGATGCCGTGCGCGCGTTCAACGCGACACCGCCGGTGCGGCGGAAGTTCTTTTCCGGCAGTCGCGGCGCCTATCGGGCCGGTCATCACTATATCGTCGCGCCGGCGCGGTGGGAGCGGACGGCCGAAGGCAAGCTGTGGCTCGGCGTCTTCGCCCATGAGAGCGGGCATGCCATCGACCTCTACGGCCGCGATGCGCGCGGGGGCCGGTCGGTGTGGCTTGCGCCGGCGATCCGGCAGGACCGCAAGGAGATGCGGCCGCGCCCGCGGCCCGCGCCCGGCGCCTCGGTGCCGCGGCAAAGGGACCTGGAGCGGGCGCTGCATGCGTTTCCCGAAGCTGCCCGGGCCGTGTTGATGGCCTGGCTTCCCGGTCGCGGTGCGGCGGGACGTTTCGCCGTCGCATGGACCCACGGTCGGCTGGAAGAGGCCATCGGCGGCGTCCTCCGGCTGCGCCGGCGTCCTGCGGCGTCGCCCGCGCAACGCGAAGACGCCCGGCTTCAGCACTATGCGCTTGCCAAGGTCGGGGATTTCATCGGCGCGGTCTACGACCGGGAGCGCGGCGGCGGGCATCCGCCCGCCTATTATCGCGCGTTCCCGCGGCTCGCAGGGCCCTCCCTTACCGTCGGACATGCGGCGGAGGCTTTCGCCAATGCCTTTGTCAGCGATGTTGTGGCGGGCACCGAGCTTTTGTCGTTTCTGGTGGCGACAGCCGCGCCCCACACCCACGCCGCCTACCGCATCCTGCTCCACCGCATCGGCGAGGGGCGCTGTGCGGCGTCATCTCCGGGAGCGAGGGACGCAAACGCATGACACACGGGTGCCGCCTGGCGGAGACCGCGCGGTGTGTGGATATCAGTCCATGGGTCGTGCGGGGAATGGTGGGCGATACTGGGATTGAACCAGTGACCTTTCCGGTGTGAACGGAACGCTCTCCCGCTGAGCTAATCGCCCGCGCCTCGTGCGGCTGGTTGCGGCTTTCTAATGGAGGTCAGGGGCCAGCGCAAGGTGGTTTTGGGGCGACGGCGGGATTTATCAACAAGACGGCGTTCGGGTGGCGGACAGGGCGCGCGCATCCTGCGTCCTACTGAACGGAACGGCGGCCGGAATTCGGTACGGATTTGATGGGGATCGCCGCGACCGTCTCGATCGAGGCCTGCAGGCCGTTGTCGCGCATGTAGGTGCCAATCAGCTGCAGCGCCCCGTCGACGTCGCCTTCGAACATGCAACGGTTGATCTCCGTTGAAATGAACATGCGAGAGTTCGTACTGGGTTTCATGGCGTCCTCTGTGCGGCGCTTCGGCGACCTGTCCAGCTGCTACGACCGATGCATAGCTTTATTCCCTCAACAAATCTCCGGGAAAACCGAGTGAGATCCGAAAGGCCAAGGCGTGACGTGGGTTCCTGTATATAACGTGCAGATGGGGTTTGCGCGCAATTCAAGATTGTCGTTCGGCCGCTGTATCGTTCAAAACGGTTTATCGGAGGTTTCCCCGCACGCCCGACGACAGGCGATTGACGGCGTGGCGGGGACCGGCCGGAAGGGTCCGCAGCGTGCCGGCGGCGTTATCCGCCGGCGGACGAGGCCTTTGCAGGCTGCGGCGTGAAAATCTCGTTCCGCAGGGGGGCCAGGGCTGTCAGCACCTGGTCCAGCGGCTCGGGCTTGTGCAGGTGGAAGCCTTGTCCGAAGTCCACCTGCATGTTGCGCAAAAGTGCCAGCGTCGGAGCGTCCTCGATGAACTCGGCGATTGTCTTGACGCCGACGATCTGTGCGATTTCCACGAAGCAGCGGATCGCGGCCTCGCTGAGGGCGTCGCTCGGCAGGTGGCGCACATAGGAGCCGTCGATTTTCAGGAAGTCGACCGACAGCTGCTTGAGATAACCGAAGGAGGAGGCGCCGGCACCGAAGTCGTCGAGGGAAACGCGCACCCCCATCTTCCGGAGTTTCCGGATGAACTCGGACGCGGCGATCATGTTGGCAATCGCCGCCGTTTCTGTGATCTCGATGCAAAGACGGTCGCGAACGGACTGCGTCGACTGGCGCAGAAGCTCCAGGCTGCGCGTGTGAAAGTCCGGGTCGCCGATCGATTGACCGGACAGGTTCAGGCACATCAGTCCGCGGAAGGCCGACAGGCCATCGTTGTCGATCAGCTCCAGCGTGCGCGCCAGCATCCAGTCGTCGATGCGCGAGGCGAGGCTGAAGCGTTCCGCTGCCGGAAAGAAGGCATTGGGCGGGATGATGCGTCCATCCGCATCGACCATCCGCAACAACAGCTCGACGACCTGTGTGTCATCGCCGTTCCGGGAAAGACTGTCGATCCGTTGGCCGTAGATGATGAAACGGTCTTCGTCGAGCGCCTGTTCGATGCGCGTCGCCCAGCGCATCTGCGCGCTGCGTTCCGCAAGGGTGCGGTCGCCCGAATCCCACATGTGGACCCGGTTCCGTCCGGCCTCCTTGGCGGCATAGCAAGCCGCGTCCGCCGCCTTCAGCGCGGCCGACGCCGATTTGGTCTCGTCGCCGATGCTGACCAGGCCGACGCTGGCACCCACGCGGAAGCGGCCTTGCGGCGCCTCGAAGCGGTAGTCGCCGATCGTCGCGCACAGCGTCTTGGAGAGCTGGAAGGCCGTCTCGACGGGACAGTCTTCAAGAAGAACGGCGAATTCGTCGCCGCCAAGCCGGGCCACCGCGGCCGGTTCGACGGCCGCCTTCAGGATCGCCGAAATCTGCTTGAGCAGCTCGTCGCCGGCTGCATGGCCGCAGGTGTCGTTGACGACCTTGAACTGGTCGAGGTCGATGTAAAGCAATACCAGTCCCGGAGGCGCAATGCCGGCGTCGTCCTGCGTCGAGGCGGGAAGGGCGCTTGCCTGTCCCGTCAGCTCCTCGAGGCGGCGGTCGAATTCGCCCCGGTTGAGCAATCCGGTCAGCGGGTCATGGGTTGCGCGGTAGCGCATTTCCCGGCTCAGCCGGCGCTGCTCGCTGACATCGTGGAACACCAGAACGGCGCCCAGCACATCCCCGTCCGCGGAGATGATCGGAGCGGCGGAATCCTCGATCCCGTATTCGGTGCCGTCACGAGCGACGAGCAGGGTGTTGTGGTCGAGGCCAACCGTTTCGCGCAGCGACAGGCAGGCCCTGATCGGGTCCGGCGCCGGATTTCCCGTGTCCTCGCTGACGATGTCGAACACTTCGCTGCTCGGGCGCCCGTGCGCGTCCTCCGCGCGCCAGCCCGTCATCCGTTCCGCCACCGGATTGAGCCACAGGATATGGCCCTCCGTGTCGGTGGTGATGACGGCGTCGCCGATGGAATCGAGCGTCACGCGCATCAGTTCGTGCTGCTCCGCCAGCTCCCGGGCCATTTCCCGTTCGCGGGTGACGTCCCAGCACACGCCGATGAGGCGTTTGACGTTTGTCTGACCGATCTTGCGATAGTGCGCTGAGGCGCGCACGTGCCCGGTCCGGCCGTCGGACCGGCAGACGCGATATTCGATGTCCATGTTTCCGGTGGAGGTGCTGGCTCTCTCGATCGTGTCCGCAGTCCTTTCGCGATCCTCGGGGTGGACCCGCTCAAGCCAGCCGGACAACGTCGTTTCAGCCGCCTGCGCGCCATGGATGGTCGAGGCATTGCCGTCCCAGCTTATCTTGCCGGTGTCGATCTCCAGGTCCCAGATCCCGACGCCGCCGTCTTCGGTCGCAACGGAAATGCGCTCGCGCGCCTCCTCGATCGCCTGGCGTTGCGCCACGCGTCCGGTGATGTCCTGGAAGGCGCCGGTGATGCGCAGCGGCTTGCCGTCCGTCGCATCCACCGTCCCGACGGCGCGCACCCAGATCCGTTCGCCGCCCGCCTTGATGAAGGGCAGTTCCAGGTCCCAGCTTTCGCCCGTCGCCACGCCCCTTTCCACCGCGGCGGTGATGACCGGCCGTGCCTCGGGCGCATAGAATTCGATCGCCTCCTCCATCGTCGGCACATGGCCGGGCTCCACGCCATGGATGCGGCAGGTCTCGTCGGACCAGTGGATCGCCCCGGTCTCGGGGTAGACTTCCCATCCGCCGATACCGGCCACGCGGTTGGTGCGGTCGAGCATCTCGCGGCTCTTTCGCAAGTCCTCCTGCTGCTGTTTCAGCGATGTGACGTCCATGTGGGTGCCGAACATCCACTCCGGCTTGCCGTCTTCCGTCCAGGTGAAGACGCGGCCGCGGTCGAGCACCCAGACCCAGTGGCCGTCCTTGTGGCGCATGCGCGCCTCGCATTCATAGGTCGGGGTTTCCCCGGCGAAATGGGCAAGGAGCTTGCGTTCCGAATTCGCGAGATCGTCGGGGTGTGCTGCATTCATCCAGGTCTCGATGGTGGTCGGAGAGATCTCGGCGAGGTCATAGCCGATGATTTCCGCCCACCGTGCGTTGAACACGGTCTCGCCGGTCTGCACGTTCCATTCCCAGGTGCCGGCCCCCGTGCCGCTGATGATCTGCCGCAGCCGGCGCCGCTCCGCCGCGAGCGTGCGAAACACTGCATGCGATTCCGTCAGGTCTTCAAGCACGGCAAAGGTCTGGCCGGGGCTTCCGTCGGCATTGCGTTGCAGCGTCGCGGACATCAGCACGTTGACGATCGCCCCGGATTTCGTGACCAGATCGTAGGGAATCTTCTCGCTGGATCCGGAGACGAAAAACTCCTGCAGCCGTCCGGTGGTCGCATAGCGCTGCGAGTCCGGCGTCATGAAGTCGAGAAGCGACCTTCCGATCACCTCGTCCCTGGAATATCCAAGGACCGACAGCCATTTGTCGCTCACGCGCGTGAGGCGCCCGTCGACGCCGATCACGTGCATCATGGCCGGCGTGCCGGTGTAGAGAGCCTGGAGTTCTTCCTGAGAAGCCGTCGGGGAAACGGGGGGGGCGGTCGTCAAAACAGGTCCTCGCGCTCGGCGCGCCGGTCTCGACCCGGCTACACTCGACGTCATCGCTTCCACCCGACTCACATATTGTTACTGTCATTGCGTTACCGATCAATGTTTCGAATCGTCGAACACATCCGAAAAACACTGACGGCAGGGTTTTTTTCGTTGAAGGTGAAGCGAAATTCTTGCCGCGTGAAGGAAAATCACGTTTGCCCGGCCGCATTCTCCTGGGGGGTCATGCGACCTCTGGTTGATATAACCGGTTTCCGGCCGCTGAATACAGGTCAGGGCGTCAGGCCCAGCTCGGCGAGCGTGTCGGGCAGCGTCTGGAACGCCGAGATGATCGCGTCGGGCGCGAGCTCTGCCACCGGGACTGCGGTATAGCCGAAGGTGACGGCGATCGCCGGAATGCGGGCGGCGCGGGCGGCATCGATGTCGGTCTTGCTGTCGCCGATCATCACGGCGCGCGCGGGGGCCCCGCCGGCCCGGCTGATCGCGCCGAGCACCGGCTCGGCGTTCGGCTTGGACAGCGCGTAGGTGTCGCCACCGACGAAGGCATCGATGGCGCCGCTCAGGCCGAGCGTGTCCAGCAACTGGCGCGCCAGCGCTTCCTTCTTGTTGGTGCAGATCGCGATGCGAAAGCCGCGCGCCCTGAGTGCGGCCATCGCGTCGACGGCTCCGGGAAAGGGGCGGCTGTCGACGGCGATGTTTGCCCTGTAATGATCGAGGAAGATCGATTGCAGCCGGTCGAGGAGGGCGCTGTCGGGCGCGCTCACGCCGTTCAGCGAAAGGCCTTTTTCCAGGAGTGCCCGTGCGCCGTGGCCGAAGAGATGGCCGAGGCTGTCTGACGACACCGGCGCGTGCCCGTCCTGCGCCAGCGCGGCGTTCAGGGCGTGGGTCAGGTCATGTTTCGTATCGACGAGGGTGCCGTCGAGATCGAACACGAGGACGGTCGGGGTCATGGGTGGCTCCGGCTGCAGGGGCGGCGCCCTTATAGACGCAAAAGCCCCGTTTCCGAAACCGTCGCCTTAAGGGGCCGGCTTTCGCGTCCTAGAGTTTGTAGGCGGTGCGGAAGCCGCCCCAGTGGTGGCCGTCGATCACCACCGGCGCATCGACCTCGCGCATCCACACGATGGTGCCGTTGCCCATGTCGCGGGGATAGGTCTGCACGAGGAAGGGCCGGGTGTTTCGCGCGGCACTCAGGCCGGCGCGGTCGTCGAAGATGCGCTTGTTGCGGCAGTTGGCGGCGTTCCAGGCCGGATCGTCGGGGCGCTGCGCCTTCGAATAGATCAGATTGTGGACCGGCAGATAGCCGTTGCGGTCGACCGCGGCGCAAAAGGCCATTCCGTTCGATCCGGCGAGGATCTCCTCCTGGATCGGCGGCAAAAGTGTCTCCAGCACGGCGAGTGCCCGGTTTTCCACCTGCTCGGGATCGGTTCCGGGAATCGGGCGGTAGTCCGTGTCGAAGAGGTCCTGCATTGTCAGCCGTCCGGCCGCGAGCGCCTCGCTCATGGCCGCCTCGACGCGCGCGGCACCGCCGCGGGCGCAGGCAATCAGCGGATCGAGCTGCTCGCGAACCTCGGCGAGGAGGGCTGCAACATTGGCCTGAAACGCCGCGGACGGGGTCTGGAAGGCGCAGTGCAGACCGTTCTCGGAGACCGCGACGATCGCAAGGTCGACCGTACCGAGTCCGTCGATCTCCGCCTTGGCCGGGCCGGTGTGCATCGCTGTCTCGCCGTCCTGCGGCACCAGAAGCGCGCCACCCTGCGATATGTCACGGGTCTTCACGCGCAACCGCGTGCCGCCGGCCGAGAGCGTTCCCTCCCGCTCCGCCGGCAGGCGGTCCTGCCTGCGCCGGTCGCCGATCGCGGTCTGGCGGATCATCATGGTGAAGCGCTGGCCGAGGCCGGCGCCGAGCGCCACCATGCCCTCGGACGCCGCGCGGGCCGCTTCGCCGGCCTGTTCGGCGGTGTCGGTCGCCGTGGCGATGGTCTCGACCTTCTCGCTGACGGCGCGCACGAAGTCGGCGGTCCGACGGGCGGTTTCCCCGACGGAGCGCGATGTCTCGAGCTGGTCGCCGACCTGGTCCGCCACCTTGGCGAAGCTTGGCAGGATCTCGCCGATCACGCCGATGATGCGGTTGACGGCATGGATGCTGCCTTCGGCGGATTGCTGCAGGCGGCCGATGTTGGCGACGATCTCGTCGGTGGCCGTCTGTGTCTCCACCGACAGCGCCTTGACCTCGTTGGCGACGACCGCGAAGCCCTTGCCGGCTTCTCCCGCACGCGCCGCCTCGATGGTCGCATTCAGCGCCAGCAGGTTGGTCTGTTTGGCGACGTCGGAAATCAGCCGCACCACGCTGGCGATGTCGTCGATCGCCGACTTGAGCTCCTCGATGCCGGCATTGGCGGTGTCGGCCACCTCGCGGGCCTCCTCGGCAAGTTGCGAGGAGCTGCGCACCTGCGCGTCGATTTCGCTGCTCGCCTCCGCCAGATGGGCGATGGCCGTGGAAAGGTCTTGCGCGGTGGTGTCGGCCTGTTGCGATTCCGCGCGCAAGGCTTCCGACTGGCCGCGAATGTCGGACAGCACGATGAGCTGTTCGCCGACCCTCAGGCCGAGCGCCTGGGCGCCGTTGCCGATCTTTGCGGCGGCGGCCTGGAGATCCGTCTCCATCAGGTCGAGCGTCAGCGAGGTCTGGTGATCGCCGACAAGCGATGTCGCGGCGGCATCGGCGTCCGCCGGGGTCTCCGTCTCGGCGGCGATCTCGGAAATGCGTTTTTCCACCACGTCCTTGCGCTGGGCTAGAGAAAAAAGGCGCATGACGATCCTCCCGGCAGCGAATAATGCTGGACTGGCCAGCGCAACAAACCGCCGAAACGATAGGTGTCCAGGCTGAATTCCTGGTTAACGCAACGTCGCTTTTCAAGGCGTACGGGCCGTCTCCTTCGTCTTGGTGTGCTTTTTTGCGGCTGCATCCGCAGATTGGACGAGGCCCGCGCGGGTGCGCAGTCCCTTTGCCTTGCCGGCGCGCCATGCTACACCCGCCCACGCCGCCTTGCGTCGCACGGGATCCGTGCACGAGGCGATTTGCAACGGCTCCGGCCCGCGAACGGCTTCCGGCCGTGACGGGTCCGGCATCATGAGCGGAATTGAATGAGCGACGACTTTAAGCGACTTGCCGCCGAGGCGGCCCTGGAAGAAGTCCGCAACGGCATGCGCCTTGGCATCGGCACCGGATCGACGGCGGAACATTTCGTGCGCGCGCTTGCCGCGCGCGTTGCCGACGGTCTCGACGTCATCGGCGTGCCGACCTCGGAGCGCACGGCGGCGCTGTGCGAGAGCCTGGGCGTGCGGCTTGCGACGCTCGACACCTGCCCGGAGCTGGATCTGACCGTCGACGGCGCCGATGAGCTCGACGCCCGGCTGACCCTGATCAAGGGCGGGGGCGGAGCCCTGTTGCGCGAGAAGATCGTCGCGCGGGCCTCGGCGCGCATGGTCGTGATCGCCGATGAAACCAAGCAGGTCTCCACCCTTGGCGCCTTTGCCCTGCCGGTCGAGGTCGTGCCCTTCGGGCTGCGGGCGACGCGCAACGCCATCGAGGCGGCCATTGCCGCGCTCGGTTACGACGCGCCGGTCCGGCTGCGCGGCGGCGACACGCCCTTCGTGACCGACGGGCAGCATCATATTCTCGACATCGATCTCGGGCAGATCAAGGACGTGGATGCGCTGTCGCGCGCCCTTCTCGATATTCCCGGCGTTGTCGATCACGGACTGTTCATCGGCATCGCCGATGCCGCCTATCTTGCCGGCGCCGGAGGCGTGACCCGCCTCGTTCCGGTGCCCTGACCCTCAGAAGGACCGCGGCGCGTTTCGCTCACGGCGACCGCCTCTTGTCATGGAGTTTTCGATGTTTTCGACCCTTCGTCACCATTTGACATCCGCAGCCTCCGCGCTGTTCCTGCTGGCGGCCGTTGCCGTCCCGGCGACGGCGCAGGAGTCCATTTCCGACGAGCATATCGCCGCCGCGCGCGAGACCGTTCTCGCCGCCAATGCGATCCGCGCGTTCGACAATGTGCTGCCGCTGATGGCCGACCGCACCCGCACGCTCTTCATCCAGAGCAACCCGGCCAACACCAGCGAGATCGACGCGGTGGTCAACGAGGTCGCGCTCAAGCTCGCCGAACGCCGTCCCGAGCTGAACCGGGTGGTCTATGAGGTGTGGGCGCGCCGCTTCACCATCGAGGAGCTGAACCAGCTCGCCGAGTTCTACAAGTCCCCGCTCGGCCAGAAGTACTCCAAGGTCGAGCCCGAGCTGCGGGCGCTGTCGATCGGCGCCGCCAAGCAGTGGGGCGATGCCATTTCCACCGAGATGGTCACGCTGGTGCGCGAGGAGCTGAACAAGCGCCAGGCGCCGGAAGCACAGCCGAAGACGGAATAACGTCCCGGCTTTCCCCGGACAGCGCGAAGGCGCGGGGGGTGCCGGCACGCATGCGTGTTGCGCCCGCGCCCGGACAGGCACACAGCGAGGCATGGCATGAGCGACTTTGAGTTTGACCTGTTTGTTATCGGCGGCGGGTCGGGGGGGGTGCGCGCGGCGCGGATCGCCGCCGGCCACGGGGCCAGGGTCGGGATCGCGGAGGAATACCGCTACGGCGGTACCTGCGTGATCCGCGGCTGCGTGCCCAAGAAGCTCTTTGTCTACGCCTCCAGGTTCTCCGAGGAGTTCGAGGACGCGGCCGGCTTCGGCTGGGATGTGGGAGCAAGCAGCTTCAACTGGGAGCGGCTGATCGATGCCAAGGACCGCGAGATCGCGCGCCTTGAAACCGTCTATCGCCGCAACCTGGAGCGCTCCGGCGTCGAGATGTTCGACAGCCGCGCGGTGCTGGAGGATGAGCACACCGTGCATATCCTGTCCGACGACCGGCGGGTGCGGGCGAAGACCATCCTCATCGCCACCGGCGCGACGCCCAACGTCGATGCGGATCTTCCCGGCGGCGAGCACGTCATCACGTCCAACGAAGCCTTCCACCTAGCGGACTTTCCCAAGCGGGTGGTGGTCGCCGGCGGCGGCTATATCGCGGTGGAATTCGCCGGCATCTTCGCCGGCCTTGGCGCCGAGACGACGCTGATCTACCGGGGCGAGGAGATCCTGCGCGGCTTCGACGACGATCTGCGCAAGGCGCTTCACGAAGAGATGGAAAAGAAAGGCATCAGAGTCCTTTGCGGCGATGTCTTCACCTCGATCGAGAAGCGCGAGGGCGGCGATTACGTCGGCCATACCAAGCTTGGCGAGGCCCTTGAGGCCGACCGCATCATGTTCGCCATCGGCCGTCGGCCGAACACCGCCGGTCTCGGACTGGACGCTGCCGGCGTCGTGACCTCGGCCTCCGGCGCGATTGCCGTCGACGACCAGTCACGCACCAACGTGCCGTCGATCTATGCCGTCGGCGATGTCACCGACCGGGTCAATCTCACGCCGGTGGCGATCCGCGAGGGGCATGCCTTCGCCGACACGCTGTTCGGCGGCAAGACCTGGAGCGCCGATCACTCGATGATCCCGACGGCGGTGTTCTCCCAGCCGGAGATCGGCACCGTTGGCATGACGCAGGCCGAGGCCGTCGCCAAGCACGGCACCGTCGATGTCTACCGCGCGCATTTCCGTCCGATGAAGCACACGCTCTCCGGCCGCGACGAGAAGATGCTGATGAAGCTTCTGGTCGATCCGGCAAGCGACAAGGTGCTGGGCGTGCATATTCTCGGCCATGATGCCGGCGAATTGGCGCAGGTGCTCGGCGTGGCGATGCGCATGGGCGCGACCAAGGCGGATTTCGACGCGACGATGGCGGTGCACCCCACCGCCGCCGAGGAGCTGGTGACCATGCGCGAGCCGACGGAGCGCGTGACCGCCTGATCCGGTCCGGCCTCACAGGTCGGACGTTCGATTGTCTGTTGCGCCTGGCGCGAGGTCTGAAGGATTTGAATCCGGACCTCGCGCCAGGCGTTTGTTTTTTCAGGTGAAGTTTTGATTCAAGGGCGCGCGGGCGCCGCTCTTCCCGGTCGCGATGGATCCGGGTTTCTCCATATTGACAATATATTGTCATATTGCAAATGTGCTGCCATGAAATCAGATCCGCAGTCCTCTCGCCCGGACGCATCAGACGGGCATTCGTCGCAAAGCCGGCTCCTCACGCAGGTGATCCTGGAGACCTTTCGCCTCAACGGCGGATTGCTGTCGGCCGGTGATGCGCTGGTCGGCGATCTGGGGCTGACCAGCGCGCGCTGGCAGGTGCTGGGCGCCGTCGCGCTCGAAGGACGGCCGCTGTCGGTTGCGCAGATTGCTCGGCGCATGGGGCTGTCGCGCCAGGCGGTGCAGCGGGTCGTCAACGATCTCGGTGCCGCCGGTCTCGTCGCCTTGCAGGACAACCCGGATCACAAGCGCGCCCGGCTCGTGGTGATGACGGGCGCGGGGGAGGCCGCCTATGCGGAAGCCGACCGTCGCCAGATCGTCTGGGCGAAGGGTCTGGCCGAGGGCCTTGGCGAGGAGGCGCTGTCCGCCTGCCTCGACGTTTTGCGCCGGCTTTCGGCGCGGTGTGAAGGAGACCGTTGATGACGCATGCCACCCCTTCGACGTCGGCTCCGCGAGGCGCAGGACCGCAGCCGGCCTCGCCGCGCAAACTGGCCCATCGCACGGCCGGCCTGCTGGCTTTCGCGATGATCGCGACCTTCTGGCTGTCGACGGCCGTGTCCGAGCTCTTCGGCTCGCCGCAGGCCATCGCGTCGGTGAAACAGGCGATCCTCTATGCGATGATCGTGCTCGTCCCGGCGCTGGCGATCACCGGTGCGAGCGGCTTTTCGCTCGGCAAGGGGCGCGGCGGCGCGCGGCTTGACGCCAAACGCCGGCGCATGCCGCTGATCGCGGCCAACGGCATCCTCGTACTCGTGCCGTCCGCGGTGTTTCTGGCGATGAAGGCGCGGGCCGGGGTATTCGACACCGCTTTCTACACGGTTCAGGCGGTGGAGCTTGTCGCCGGCGCGCTCAATCTGGTCCTGATCGGGCGCAACATCGCCGACGGCCTGGCGATCTCCGGTCGCCTGCGCCGCCGTCCGGTCCAGCCCGCGCGCTGATCGCGCGGCGGTCTGCGCGGCGGCCTCAGCCGTCGCGCAGCGCCTTCAGCACGGCGTCGATTTCACCGTCCGTGTTGTAGGCGTGGACGGAGGCGCGTACCAGCGCGTCAAGGCCGCGTTCCGGCAGGTCGATGCGCGCCGAGGCGGCGGAGGAGACGGAGACGTTGATCCCCGCCCGGGCCAGTCGCGCCTTCGTCTCTGCCGGTGTTTCGCCGTCGACCCGGAAGGTGACAATGCCGCAGCGTTTGGTCCCCTTGTCGTGCACCGCAATGCCGGGAAGCCGCGCCAGCCCTGTGCGCAGTGTCTCGCCAAGCTCTGTGATGCGGCGCTCGAGCCGGTCGGTGCCGATCTCACAGGCGAGCCGGGCGGCGACGCCAAGGCCGATCTGGCCGGCGAAGAACCTCTCCCAGTTCTCGAAGCGGTGCGCGCCGGCAACCAGCCGGTAGCCGTCGGCGTCCAGCCAGTCGGTCGATTCCAGGTCGACGAAGGGCGGCTCCAGCGTGTCGACGATCTCATTTGCGACATAGAGAAACCCGGTGCCGCGCGGCCCGCGCAGGTACTTCCGGCCGGTGCCGGAGAGCATGTGGCAGCCGATCCGCGTCACGTCGAGGTCGATCTGGCCGGCCGACTGGCAGGCGTCGAGCAGATAGAGCAGGCCGTGCCGGCGGGCGATGGCGCCGACGGCCTCCGCCGGATTGACCAGCCCGCCAAAGGTCGGAACATGGGTCAGCGCGATCAGTCGCGTGCGCGGTGTGATCGCCGCTTCCAGCGCCGCGAGATCGATCTGCCCGCTGGCGTCATCGTCGATCAGGTCGATCTCGATGCCGGCGCGCGTCTTCAGCTGCAACATCGCGACATAGTTGGAGACATATTCCGCGCGGCCGGTGACCACCCGGTCCCCGGGCTTGAAGGGGATCGCGTAGAATGCCATGTCCCAGGCGCGGGTGGCGTTTTCGATATAGGCGATTTCCTCCGGGCGCGCTCCGAGAAGGGCGGCGATGGCGGGATAGAAATCCGCGACCTTCGCCTCGGCCCGTTCCGCCGCCTCATAGCCGCCGATGGTCGCCTCCAGGTCGAGATGGTCCTTCACCGCGTCGAGAACGGGCGCGGGCATCAGTCCCGCCCCGGCGTTGTTGAAATGGATGCGGGTTTCGCATCCAGGCGTCGCGGCCCTGAGCGCGGCCGTATCCGCTTCGCTCCAGGGGCGCGGGGTTGGCGGTGCGCTGGTCATGACTGAAACTATCCTTTAGGTGGAAACGGCAGGGTCAGCGGATGCGCCCTGCACGGGAATGAGGTGAGACACGCAATGCAGATTACCTATTTCGGCTATGGATCGCTGGTCAACACCCGCACGCTCGGTCCGCAGGCGTCGGCGGTCGCGGGAACGCTCGACGGCTGGCGGCGGGAGTGGCGCGCCTGGTGGCGGGCCGACGGCAGCGCCGAGCGGCCGGGCAATTGCACGCTGACGGCAAGGCGCGATCCGCAGAGCGCGATCCAGGGCGTGATGGTGAGCGAACCTGCGGAGCGGCTTGCGGTGCTCGATGCGCGCGAGAAGCGCTATGTGCGTGTCACCGACGGCATCGCCGACGCCTTTCGCTGCGATCCGCGCGGCAAACCGGCGCCGGAAGGTGCGTTCCTCTATGAGGCCGATGCCGAAATCCGCCACTGGGGCGATGACGATCACCCGATCCTGCAAAGCTATGTCGACTGCGTGATGGCGGGCTTCCATGCTTTCTGGGGCGACGAGGGCGTGCGCCGCTTCATCGCCACGACCGACGGCTGGCATGCGCCGATGCTCGCCGACCGGACGGTGCCGCGCTATCCGCGCGCGCTGGAAATCGATGCCGATCTTCTGGCGTTTTTCGACGCTCTGCTGGCCGAACAGGGCGTGCACTACATCCGTCCGTGAGGGCGTTTGGCATCGCCGGGACGGGCGGATGCCATGGCGCATGTTGAATCCGAACGGGTTTTCGCAATGATGGGGCGCTTGCCGCCTTGCCGATTCTGACATCTGCACCCGGTCGTGCCGACACGGGACAGGACCGTCGCAGCCGGGCCGGCGGGCATGACGGAGTGGTCGCCGACCGACGCGAAGAGAGGACGGCACGTGAAACGACCCATCAGTTTCGAGGCCTTCAGCCTGGGCGATGTCGGCGCGGTGTTGCGCGTCTCCGCCGGGATCGTTCTGGTCATCGTGATCGCGACCAGTCTTGCGCCCGACACCGTCCAGCGGGTCGCGCAGGATCTGTTGCACGCGACCGCGACGAATGTCGGCTGGATGTATCTTCTCGTCACCACAGGGTTCGTCGTCTTCGTGCTCGTCCTCGGGCTGTCGCGGATGGGCACCATCAGGCTCGGCCCGGCGGACGCGCCGCCCGAATTCTCCTTTCCAAGCTGGCTGGCGATGATCTTCTCCGGCGGCATGGGTGTCGGGCTGGTGTTTTGGGGCGTCGCCGAGCCGATGATGCATTTCAACGACCCGCCGCTCGGCGACGGACTGCCGCGCACCGCCGAGGCGGCGCAGACCGGCATGCGCTACGCCTTCTTCCACTGGGGCCTGCACCAGTGGGCGAATTTCGCCCTGGTGGGGCTAGCAATCGCCTATGTCCGGTTCCGGCATGACAGTCACGGCCTGATCAGCGAGACGCTTCGCCCGCTCATCGGCGACCGCGTCGATGGCGGCTGGGGCAAGGCGATCGATGTGCTGACCGTCGTCTCGACCGTCTTCGGCGTGGCGACGACGCTCGGGCTCGGCGCACTTCAGATCAACAGCGGTATTGCGCGGCTTGCGGGGATCCCATTCGGCTTTCCCGCGCAACTGGCGATCGTCGCCGTGGTCGGCGGATTGTTCATGCTTTCGGCCATGACCCCGCTCGACCGGGGCGTGAAGCTCCTCAGCAATGCCAACATGCTGCTCGCCGCGGCGCTGCTCGGCGTCGTGCTGGTCTTCGGGCCGACCTCCTTCATCTTCGGCGTGATGACCCAGACCCTGGGCGAATACCTCGGCACCATCTTGCAGATGAGCCTCGTCACCTCGCCCTATTCCTCCGGCGAGTGGGTCGAGCAATGGACGCTGTTCTACTGGGCCTGGGGGCTGAGCTGGGCGCCCTTCGTCGGCAGTTTCATCGCGCGGATCTCGCGGGGCCGGACCATCCGCGAATTCGTGCTCGGCGTGATGATCGTGCCGGTCGCGCTCAGCATGTTGTGGTTCTCCACCTTCGGCGGAGCGGCCATCCATTTCGAGATCTTCCGGCAGGCCGGCATCGCCGACGCGGTGGCAACCGAGGTCCCTGCCGGTCTCTACGTTCTGCTGGAGCAATTGCCCGGCAGCGATGTGCTGACCCTGGCGTCGATCCTGCTGGTCGGCATGTTTCTCGTCACCTCGGCCGACTCGGCAACCTTCGTGCTCGGCATGTTCACGTCGAAGGGCGTGCTCAACCCGACCCGGGCCGTGCGGCTGTTGTGGGGCACGTTGCAGTTGCTGATGGTGGTGGTGCTGCTGCTCACCGGCGGGCTGGAAAGCCTGCAGGCGGCGTCCATCGTCGCGGCCTTTCCGTTCATGCTGCTGATGATCCTGATCGCCGTTTCGCTCTACCGCGATCTCGCGCAGGAACTGGCGATGACCGACGAAAAGACGCGCGTGCTCAACGTGCGCATCGAGCGCTGGCTGCTGCGCGAATCCGAACGCGAGGCGGCGGAAAAGGCCGAGGCTGAAATCCACCCGACCGTCCCGGAAGAGTGCGGGCCGACGGCCACCTCCGCAGGCGATGGCAAGACGTCCGCCAGCTAGGAGCGGGGACAGCTCCTCTCATGATAAAAAAGGCCGGCGGGGATTGCTCCTCGCCGGCCTATTCATGACGTCTTGCGGACCGCTGCTATTCGGCCGCCTGCGGCAGGTCGTCCCGGTTGCCGTGCTTCTGCCCGTCTTTCTCCGCTGCCGGCTTCTTGCCGATCGGCGTGACGTTTGCCGGGGCAGGGGTGGTGGACACCCGGGTGCCGAAGGCCGCGTCCGCCGGCGTCGGCTGCATCTGCGGTCCCGATGGGGCCGCAGCGACCGCCTCGGCGGGAGCGTCCGCATCGCTCTTTGACGCGCGGCGCTCGGTGAAGAGACGCATCCACACGGTCGGCACCGCCAGCATCGTCGGGATCATGATCAGCGTCAGGATCGTGGAGAACCCGAGGCCGAAGATGATCGCCGTCGACAGCTGCACCCACCACACGGCGGTGATCGACCCCTTCTCGATGACCCGATTGAAGAAGTCGAAATTGACCATCGTCATCATCGGGATCAGGCCGGCGATGGTGGTGGTCGTGGTCAGGAGCACAGGCCGGATGCGCTGGGCCGACGTCTTCAGGATCGCCTCGACCGGCTCGATGCCGTCCTCGCGGAAGCGGTTGTAGGTGTCGATCAGCACGATGGCGTTGTTGACCACGATGCCGGCGAGCGCGACGACGCCCGTGCCGGTCATGATGATGGAGAATTTCTGCCCCATCAGCGCCATGCCGAGCAGCACGCCGAAGACCGACATGATCACCGTCGAGAGCGTCAGGATGGTCTGGTAGAAGCTGTTGAACTGGGTCACCAGGATGATGAACATCAGGAACAGCGATCCGACCATCGCCTTTTGCAGGAATTCGCCGGACTCCTTCTGGTCCTCGTCCGCGCCGCGGAACTTCAGGAACACATTGTCCGGGAAGCTCTGGCTGTCGAGCCAGGCCTGGAGCTCCTTCACCTTGTCGTCTCCCGTCGCCGGACGGGTCAGACCGTCAGCGGTGGTGATCGTCGCCGTCTCCACCACATTGGCCTTCACGTCCATGGCATAGAGCCCGTCGCGGCGGGTGATCGAGGTCACCTTCTGCTGCGGCTGGCGGTCGATGAAGTTCGACAGCGGCACCTGTCCGAGCGGGGTCTGCAGCCGCAGGCTGTCGAAGCGGTCGAGCGTGCGCTCGGCTTCCGGCAGGCGCACGCGGATGTCGACCTCGTCCTCGGAATCGTCCGGCCGGTACTTGCCGATCAGCACGCCGTTGGTAACGAGCTGGACCATCGCGCCGACCGAGCCGATGCCCGCCTGAAAGCGGCCCGCCTGTTCGCGGTCGATGGAAATCTGCCACTCGATGCCGGGCAGCGGGCGGCTGTCCTCGCGGTCCTGCAGGTCGTCCATTGCATCGACATGGCCGCGCACGCGCGCCACCGCCGCCACCACGTCGTCGTAGCTCGTCGAGGTGATCTGCAGGTTGACGTCCTTGCCCGTCGGCGGACCGCCCTCGATCTTGCGAACCTCGACCTTGATGCCGGGAAGGGCGGCCGTGCGCTCGCGGATTTCGGCGAAAATGTCTTCCGCCTTGCGCCGGCAGCAATAGTCGGCGAGCTCGATGTTCAATTCGCCGATCACGTCGGCGGGCTTGTCCTGGACACCGCCCAGCATGTCGCCGCCGCCACCGCCGCCGCCGGCGGTCGCGTTCATCACCACGTTGTCGATGCCGGGCACCGTGAGCACGACAGCCTCGACGTCGTCGACCAGGTCGAGCGCCTCGCGCACCGAGAAGTTGCCGCGACCCGAAACCAGGATCACGGCGGACTCCGGTTCCTCGTCAACGAAGAACTCGATCCCTTGCATGTTCTGCTGGAAGAAGACCGTGATGCCGCCGGCGATGGCGATGACCGCGACAAGCGTCACCACGTTGCCAAGCGCCGTGCCGGCGGCAAAACTTAGGAAGCGGACATAGACGCCGGTCGCGCCCGTGACCTTCTTGGGATCGAAATGCGCGTCGGCGGAGAGCTGCTGCGCGGTCTCGCGTTCTTTTTCCGCCAGCCGGTCGGCGCGGGCCCGCGAGCGTTCGACTACCGGCTTGAACAGGCGGAAGGAGAGGGCTCCAATGCCGAGGCCGGCGGCGACGCCGAGCGGGATGAGCATCGTTTGCGAAAGCCCGACGGGAAGGAGCGCGACCGCAAAGGCGACCGCGAGTCCGACCATGCCAGCCAGAATGCCGGCGGCGTGGCGTCCCGACCAGGAAATCGCGCCCGAAAGCACCGCGCCGGTGACCGGCAGGAAGACGAGCGCGGTCAACAGCGAGGCCGACAGCACGATCACCACCATGATCGGCAGATAGCTCATGAACTCGCCCGCAACCCCCGGCCACAAGAGCATCGGCAAGAAGGCGGCAAGTGTCGTCGCCGTGGAGGAGACGATCGGCCAGAACATCAGCCTGGACGCGCGGATATAGGCCTCCTGCGCCGGCATGCCTTCCGCGATCTTGCGGTCGGCGTATTCCACCATGACGATGGCGCCGTCGACCAGCATACCGACGGTCAGCACCAGGCCGAACATCACCATGGTGTTCACGGTCATGCCGATGGTGGAGAGGATCAGGAAGCCGACCATGAAGGAGGTCGGGATCGAGATGCCGACGAGCAGCGCCGATTTCGGACCGAGCGCCCAGATGACGAGGATCATCACCAGGAAGATCGCGGTCATGATCGAGGATTGCAGCGAGCCCAGGATCTCGAAGATGTTTTCCGACTTGTCGAGCAGATAGTCGACGCGGACCGCATCCGGCCAGTCGGCTGTCGCGGTTTCCACGACCTCGCGCACGGCGGCGTTGTTCTCGATGATGTTGGTGCCCTTGCGCTTCACCACATTGATGGTGATCGCGGGCTTGCCGTTGACCCGGGTGAAGCTCGACGGATCCTTGAAGGTGCGGCGGATCTCGCCGATATCGCCCAGCGTGACGACGCCTTCGCCGGACTGCTTGATCGGCAGGGAATAGACGTCATCGGCGGTTTCGACGAGGCCGGGCACCTTGACGTTGAAGCGGCCCTGGCCGTTGTCGAGGAAGCCGGCGGGCACAAGCTGGTTGTTCTGCGCCAGCGAGGTCAGCAGCTCCTGCTGGGTGACGCGGTAGGATTCCAGTTTCATGGAATCGATCACCACCTCGAGCATTTCCTCTCGGTGGCCGGACAGCTCCGCCTCCAGAACGGTGGACACCGCCTCGATCTCGTCCTTCAGGCGCCGGGCGTGCTGATAGAGCGTGCGTTCCGGGACCGCGCCCGACAGGGCGATGTAGATCGTCGGCTGCAGCGCGAAGTTCGTTTCGGAAATCGTCGGCTCTTCCGCCTCTTCAGGCAGTTTGGCCTTCGCCTGGTCGACCTTGTCGCGGACGTCGGCGAGCGCCTTGTCCTTGTCGAAGGAGATGTCGAACTCGAGGATGACGCCGAGATGGCTCTCGGCGGAAATGGTCGTGATTTCCTTCAGGCCGTCAAGGCCGCGCAGCGCGGTTTCCATCGGGCGCGCGAGAAGCCGCTCGGCGTCCTCCGGGGAAATGCCCTGCTGGGTCACCGAGACATAGAACACCGGGATATCGATGTCCGGATCGGCTTCCTTGGGGATCGCGACATAGGCGAGAATGCCGGCCGTTACCATCACCAGCATCAGGGTGAGGACCGTGCGCGGCCGGCGCAGGACGCCTTCAAGCATGTCGATCATTTCGGCGCCTCCACCATCTGCCGGACCGGGTCAACGGTCTGGCCTTCGATTACATAGTCCTGACCGGTGGTGATCACCGCCAGCGTTTCCGGCAGCCCGGACACCCAGATGCCTTCCGTGTCGCCGCCCAGGATCGTGACCGGATAAAAGGCGACCGTGTTGTCGCCGGTGACCGCGCGCACGCCGACACTGCCGGCATCATCCAGCGTGAGGATGCCGGAACTCAGCCGATGGGCCTTTTGCAGGGCGAGCGGCACGCGGGCCGTGGCGGTGATGCCGTCGCGCACCGCGCCGTCGGGATTGGCGATCTCGATTTCCACCCGGAAGGTGCGGGTAGCATCGTCGGAGGCGGGCGCGATGTAGCGGATCGCGCCGTTGACGGTCTCGCCGGTGACCAGCTCCACCTCAGCCGCCTGGCCGAGCTTCAGCTTTCCGACATCGCGTTCAGAGACCTGGCCGATGGCCAGGATCGGATCGGCGTCGATCAGCGTCGCGCAGACCTGGCCGGTGGACAGGATGGTTCCGGTCTCGGCCATCGGGCTTTCCACCACGCCGCCGATCGGCGCGGTGATGACGGTGCGCGACAGCTCGAGCTGCTGTTCCTCAAGCATGGCGGCGGCGGCATCCATGGCCGCCTTGAGTGCCGCGACGCGGGTCTGTGCGGTAAACCCCTTGTCCTGAAGCTGCGTCGCGGCCGAATGGTCGAGCCGGGCCTGGGCCAGGCGTGCTTCCGCCTCCAGAACCTTGGCCTGTCGCGCGCCCTTGTCGAGCACGCAGAGCACGTCGCCGCGCTCCACCCGGTGCCCTTCGGTGACGCGTCGCTCCGCCACCCGGCCGCTGGTTTCCGCGCGCACGGCAACGGCGGCATCGGCCTCGGTGCGGCCCCGGATCACCAGAACGGAGCTGCGCTGCTGCGCCTCGATGTCCCTGACGGCGACGCGAAAGGGAGTCGCGTCCTGTGCGCTGCTGCGCTCGGCCGGCGGCGGCGTTGCGTTTTCGGCGTCGGCGCGCCCGCCCTCGATGTAGGTGCCGGTCCACATCCAGCCGGCAACGCCGGCGGTGATCGCCACCGCGAGAATGTGGGAAAAGCGGATCGTCATGACCTGAAGTCTCCGGGTCGTTCTTTATTCGGCCGCAGCGGGGAGGGCTGAGGCCGAAGCAGGGTCGAGGGTCTCGATGCGGGCGCGGTTCTCGGTCAGGAAGGCAATGTCCTGGCGAATGCAGTGGCGTCCATAGTCGAGAATGAAATTGGTCGGTTCATGGGCGCATTCCTGCGCGATGCCGTCGAGTTTGGCGAGTTCGTCATGCAGGTTCTGCAGCCGGTGGTCGATCGCCGCGCGAATGGTGTCGGCGCCGACAAGATCGGCGCACATGGCAACGAGCAGGAACGGCGAGCGGAAGGTATCGGGGCCGGGCGTCTCGCTCAGCGCCTGGATGAAGGCGGCGCGGCCGGCCTCGGTGATCGAATAGATCTTGCGCGACGGCTTGCCGCTTTGCGCTTCCTCGCGCACCGTCACCAGGCCGTCGGCCTCAAGGCGGGCAAGTGCGGGATAGATCGAGCCGAAGCTGGCGTCGACGAAATAGCTGTAACGGCCCTCGGTGGAGAGCTTGCGGATCTCGTAGCCCGTGGCATCGCCGAAATTGAGAATCGCCAGACACAGGGTCCGTACGCTCATGAGATGTGATCCTTTCCGGGGCTCTCCCCGCCTACGGGCGCCCGCAGCCCGCGCGCTCCGCATCTGCGTCGCGGCCTGCGGCGGACGGGCGTGCAAGCTCGGCAATATTCGCAAGTCGTTATATATCGACCCGATATACTGCCGTCTTATATACCCCTGCTGGAATGGCGCAAGACCCTGCGTAAATTTTCCGCAGACATCTTGAAGGCGGGGAAGGCGGGGGCAGATAGACCGATAACGGGGTAGCGGGGACGAGGCGCCTTTTTGCGGGTACGGTCTGCGCCAAAGGGCCGCGTGGACTTTTAGCCGTTAGCGGCTACAGTTTTGTGAAACGGCGCGAGCGGCGATACGCTCCAGCGCAGCAGGCGGAGAAAACCGATGGCGAATGACGAAACCGGTCGAGACGCACCGGCAGACGCTGCCGAGAGCACGGCGCCCGGCGGCCTGCGCGGCCTTTGGGCCTCTCCCTTCTTTCGGCTTCTGGCAATCAACTGGCTGATCGGCGCCTTCGTCTCGGTGATGGTGCTCGGCGGTCTGATGGTTTTCGACACGGCGAACCTGCGCAGCCTCATTCTCAATTCCGAGGACCCGGTCCTGCCGATGGTCGTGCTGCTCTTCGGGCTGATGATCACGCTGTGTTCGGCGGCGATGGGTGCCGCTGTCATGGCGCTGCCCGGCGAGGATCGCGGCGACAGCGGCGGCACGCGCGAGCGCGCCGACAACGGATTTGCCGGTCTGTCCGGGCTCCGGCCCGCGCTTCAGCCGGTGCGGGTGCGCGCGCGCTAACGCTCCCTGTCGTTGGAATGTCTTGCATCGCGGTCGGGTTTTGGGTTTCTTCGCAACAGCATGCGTAGGCTCCCGCCGGGGGCGAACACGGGACCCATCTCCATGAGCGACACCTATCCGCGCGATCTGATCGGCTACGGACGCGAGACGCCCGACCCGCAATGGCCGAATGGCGCCAAGGTCGCGGTTCAGTTCGTTCTCAACTACGAAGAGGGCGGTGAGAACTGCATCCTGCATGGCGACACGCACTCCGAGGCCTTCCTGTCGGAGATCGTCGGGGCGGCGGCCTGGACGCGCCAGCGCCACATGAACATGGAATCAATCTACGAATACGGCTCGCGCGCCGGTTTCTGGCGGCTGTGGCGGATGTTTACGAGCCGCGCCATGCCGCTCACCGTCTACGGCGTCGCCACCGCGCTGCAGCGCAACCGGCAAGCGGTCGAGGCGATGAACGAGGCCGGCTGGGAAATCGCCTCGCACGGCCTCAAGTGGATCGAATACAAGGATTTCTCGCGCGATGACGAGCGCCGTCACATGGAAGAGGCGATCCGCATCCACGAGGAGGTGACCGGCTCGCGTCCGCTCGGCTGGTACACGGGCCGTTCGTCGGAGCACACCCGCGATCTGGTCATGGAGGAGGGCGGTTTCCTCTATGATTCCGACAGCTATGCCGACGATCTGCCCTATTGGGTCGAGGGGCCGTCGGCGCCGCATCTGGTCATTCCCTATACGCTCGATGCCAACGACATGCGCTTCGCCACGCCGCAGGGCTTCAACGCGGGCGACCAGTTCTTCAGCTATCTCAAGGACACATTCGACACGCTCTACGCCGAAGGTGTCGCCGGCGCGCCGAAAATGATGTCCGTCGGCCTGCATTGCCGCCTCGTCGGGCGTCCGGGCCGTGCGGCGGGGCTGGCCCGCTTCCTCGACTATGTCGCCAGCTACGAGGACGCCTGGGTCGCCCGCCGCATCGACATCGCCTGGCACTGGCATGCCCATCACGCCGGCTGAGGCGGGCGTGTCTCACGACAGAAAAGATCCCGACGCCTGTGTCGCGGCGCTTGTCGAGCGGCTGCAGGCGACGCAGCCGTTGCGTGTCTGGTCGCTGATCGTCACGATCTTCGGCGACATGGTCGCGCCGCGCGGCGGCGAGGTCTGGGCCGGGACGCTCTCCGATCTGCTCGCCGAAATGCGCATCGACGCGGCTGCGGTGCGTGCCGCGCTTTCCCGCCTTGCCCGCGACGGTTGGGTCGACCGGATGAAGGTCGGACGGCTCAGCTACTACCGGCTTTCGGCGCAGGGGCAAAAAGCCTTCGTGCCGGCGCTTGCGCGCGTCTACCGGCTGAGCGGCGACGCGCGGGCCGCCGCCGCCTTGCGCATCGTGGTGCTTCCCGAGGGCGAGGACCGTGGCGCGCTTCGCGACGGCGCGTTGAAGTCGGGCTACGGCGCGCTGGGCCCGACGGTGCTCCTTGGCACCTCCGCCAGCCCGCCGCTGGAGGGTCCGGGCGCGGACCGTTGCACCCACCTTGCCGCCGAGGTGATCGGCGGATCGGCTGCCGATCTTGCGGCGCGCGCCTTCGACCTGCCGCCGCTCGCCGAGCGCTATCGGCGGTTCATTGCCGCCTTTTCGCCCCTCGATGCCGCCCTTGCCGCGGACGGTGCCCCGTCGGTTGCCGCCGCGATGGTTGCCCGCACATTGCTCATTCACGACTACCGCCGGCTGATCCTGCGCGATCCGATGCTCGCCGCCGACCTCTTGCCGGCCAACTGGCCGGGCGCGGAGGCCAATGCACTGACCGCCCGGCTTTACGCTGCGCTGCGTCCCGGCGCGGAGCGCTGGATTGCCGAAAACGGCCGGTCCAGCAGCGGCGACCTGCCGGCCCGGGCCTCCGGGGACAGCGCCCGCTTTTCCTCTTAGGTTCGTGATTTCAGAGACTTGCCGCAGTGCATCGTATTATGTGACAAAAAATGCTTGAAGCTGGAAATATTCGTCACGTATAGTCCCTGCATGCCGGCGCGGAACGGGATGGATCCGCGCGTCTTTTTCCGGAAACGGATGACGGACGGTTCGAGGAGGTTTCAGCGGATGTATACCCAGGCACTCAATGCGCGCGACACCGAGGCAGGCGCCGTCGAGGACGCGGATCGCGTCGCGGCGTTTCAGGCGCGGGTCGATGCGGAAGAAAAGATCGAGCCGAACGACTGGATGCCGGAGGGCTACCGCAAGACGCTGGTGCGCCAGATCTCGCAGCACGCCCATTCCGAGATCGTCGGCATGCTGCCGGAGGGCAACTGGATCTCCCGCGCGCCGACCCTGAAGCGCAAGGCGGCGCTTCTTGCCAAGGTGCAGGACGAGGGCGGCCACGGCCTCTATCTCTATTCCGCCGCCGAGACGTTGGGCGTGTCGCGCGAGGAGCTGACCGAGCAGCTTCTTTCCGGCAAGGCGAAATATTCCTCGATCTTCAACTACCCGACGCTGACCTGGGCCGATATCGGCGCCATCGGCTGGCTGGTCGACGGCGCGGCGATCATGAACCAGATCCCGCTGTGCCGCTGTTCCTTCGGGCCCTATTCGCGCGCCATGATCCGCGTCTGCAAGGAAGAGAGCTTCCACCAGCGCCAGGGCTACGAGCTTCTGCTGGAGATGGTGCGCTCGTCGGAAGAGCAGAAGGAGATGGTCCAGGACGCGCTGAACCGCTGGTGGTGGCCGTCGCTGATGATGTTCGGCCCCTCCGACACCGACAGCCAGCATTCCGCCCAGTCGATGGCGTGGAAGATCAAGCGGTTCACCAACGACGAGCTGCGCCAGAAGTTCGTCGACGCGACGGTGCCGCAGGCGCATTACCTCGGCCTGACCATTCCCGACGACAAGCTCTCCTTCAACGAGGCGACCGGCCACTGGGAGTTCGGCGAGATCGACTGGGACGAGTTCATGCGGGTGATTGCCGGCAACGGACCGTGCAACCGCGAGCGGCTCGCCGCGCGCAAGAAGGCGCATGCGGACGGCGCCTGGGTGCGCGAGGCAGCTATTGCCTATTCGAGGAAGCGGGCCGACCGCCGCGAGGCCGCACGCCACGCGGCCGAGTGAGCCGCCGGAAGAGATGCCTGAGGGAGAGACGAACATGACCGAGAAAACAACACCGCTTTGGGAAGTCTTCATCCGTTCGCGCACCGGCATGGCGCATCGCCATTGCGGCTCCGTGCATGCGGCTGACGCGGAAATGGCGCTGCAGGCGGCGCGCGATGTCTATACGCGGCGCGGCGAGGGCCTGTCGATCTGGGTGGTGCCGTCCTCCGAGATCATTGCCTCCGATCCGGCGCAGAAGGACGAGCTGTTCGAGCCGACCGCCTCCAAGATCTACCGTCATCCGACCTTCTACGAGATCCCCGAAGAAGTCGGAAACATGTGAGCGGCGGGAGAGACGCGATGACCAGCGACCTTTTCACCTACACGCTTCGCCTTGCCGACGATGCGGCCATCCTCGGCCAGCGGCTCGGCGAATGGTGCGGCCATGCGCCGACCCTTGAAGAAGACATCGGCCTTGCCAATGTCGCGCTCGACCACATCGGGCAGGCGCGCAACCTTTACTCTTATGCCGGCGAGGTCGAGGGCGCGGGCCGCGACGAGGACCAGCTCTGCTTCCTGCGCAAGGAGCGCGAGTTCGGCAACTGTCTGCTGGTGGAACAGCCGAACGGCGATTTCGCGCAGACCATCGCGCGCCAGCTGTTCTTCTCCGCCTTCATGTTGCCGTTCTGGCGCAAGCTGACCGGCTCCAGGGACGAGACGCTCGCCGCCATCGCCGCGAAGGCGGAGAAGGAAGCCGCCTATCACCTGCGCCATTCCGGCGAGTGGACGATCCGTCTCGGCGACGGCACGGCGGAAAGCCGGGCGCGCATGCAGGACGCCATCGATCTGCTGTGGCCTTATACGGGCGAGCTCTTCGAGGTCGACGGCGTGGTCGAGCGGCTGGTGGCGGACGGCATTGCCGTCGACCCCGAGACCATCCGCGACGAATGGCACGCGACCTTGCGCCGGGTGTGCGACGAGGCGACGCTGACGCTGCCGCCCGTGGGCTGGATGCAGTCCGGCGGACGCTCGGGCCGGCACTCGGAGAGCTTCGGGCATCTGCTTTCGGAGATGCAGTACATGCAGCGCGCCTATCCCGGGATGCGGTGGTGACCATGGCCACCGATCAGCGGATCGCCGCCATCGACACTGCTGCGGCCCGCATGCGTGCCTGGGAGATCGCGGCCGAGGTGCCGGACCCCGAGGTTCCGGTGCTGACCATCGGCGATCTCGGCGTGTTGCGGGACGTGCGGCTCATGGAGGACGGCACGGTCGAGGTCGACATCACGCCGACCTACACCGGCTGTCCGGCCATGTCGGTCTTCACCATGGACATCGAGACCGCGCTGCTGAAGGCCGGTTTCCCGTCCGTGCGCATCAAGACCGTGCTGTCGCCGGCCTGGACCACCGACTGGCTCAGCGACGAGGCGCGCGAGAAGCTGCGCGCTTATGGCATCGCGCCGCCGGCCGGCAAGGCCTCGCGCCGGGCGCTCTTCGGCGACGACGAGGTCGCCTGTCCGCGCTGCGGCTCGCTTGCCACCGAAAAGGTCTCGGAGTTCGGCTCCACCGCCTGCAAGGCGCTGTGGCGTTGCACGGCCTGCGCCGAGCCCTTCGACTATTTCAAGTGTCACTGATCGAAATCTGACAGCAAATTCCGGCGCGGATCGCCGGTTGTGAGGGAGGAACTCCGCATGTCGCCGCGTTTTCATGCGTTGAAGGTCAAGGATGTCCGGCGCGAGACCGCCGAGGCGGTGTCGATCTCCTTCGAGGTGCCGGAGGAGTTGCGCGAGGCCTATCGCTTTTCCGCCGGCCAATATCTGACGCTCCGCAGGATGATCGGCGGCGAGGACGTGCGCCGGTCCTATTCGATCTGCGCCGGCGAGGATGACGGCGAGCTGCGCGTCGCGGTGAAGAAGATCGACGGCGGCGCCTTTTCCTCCTTCGCCAACGAGAACGTCAGCCCCGGCGACGAGATCGACGTGATGACGCCCTCGGGCCGCTTTCTGCTGCCGCCACACGAGGGCGGCAAGCGCACGCTGATCGCCATTGCCGCCGGCTCCGGCATCACGCCTGTGCTTGCCATGATCCGCACGGTGCTGACCCGCGAGCCGGAGAGCGAGTTCTATCTCTTCTACGGCAACAAGACCGCGCAGAGCATCATCTTCAAGGAAGAGATCGAGAACCTGAAGGACCTGTTCCCGACCAGGCTCGGCGTCTTCCACGTGCTGTCGCGCGAGACGCAGGACGTCGACATGCTGTCGGGCCGCCTCGACGCCGACAAGTTCCAGGTGCTCCTGACCCATGCCGTTCCTGCAAAGGATGCCGACGGGATTTTCCTCTGTGGCCCGGGCGAGATGATCGAGACGGCGACAGGCGCGCTATCCGCGCTCGGCATCGACGAGGGCCGCATCCACCGCGAGTTCTTCACTCCCGCCGACGGCTCCGCGCCCCATGCGCCGAAGCCCGCCCACGACGGCGCCGATACCGACCACGCGGCGACCGCCGAACTCATCATCGACGGCACCCGCGTCTCCGTGCCGGTCAACGCGGGCGAGACCATCGTCGACGCCGCGATCCGCGCCGGCATCGAGGCGCCATACTCCTGCAAGGGCGGCATGTGCTGCACCTGCCGCGCCAAGGTGGAAAGCGGCGAGGTCGACATGGCGGTGAACTATTCGCTGGAACCCTGGGAAGTCGACGCCGGCTTCGTCCTCACCTGCCAGTCCCGCCCCGTCAGCAAGACGGTGGTCCTCGACTACGACGCGATGTGAGGCAGTCCGACCCTCCGTCGTCGTCCCGGACCTGATCCGGGACCCATTCGTTTCCAGAGCCGTCGCGAGGGCGCGCCGGTGCATGCCACAGGCGCGGGGACACCCGCTGCCGAAACGGATGCCAATGGACCCCGGCTCGGGGGCCGGGGTGACGTCCGAGAGGCGGCGGTTTCGGAGTGCGTAGCGTCGTTCGTCGGTGTTCTGCCGCGGGTAGCTCACCCTTTGCTTCCGTCCCGAAACTCGCCCCCGGCGTCCTCCCGGCCGAATGCAATGAGAGCCGGGATCGGAGAGGCATGGTCTTGCGGGTCCCGATGACGGGCGGGGCATGGCTCCCCGATTAAGGGCTCGCGGTTTCGCCTTGCGGGTATGAAGCGGGAGGGGAGGCGGTTTCTTATCGACCTCTTGCGCGGTCACTTGGAACACGCGAAACTCGTTGCGTTTTCAATCGAGGCGCGCGCATTGGCCGAACCGGATTTTGACCGCAAGGAATTTCAAGAGTGGCTCAAAGGCCATCCGCCGGAGGTGGCCGTGGCGCTGGCGTCGCGCGCAGCGCTTCGTGTGTTTCCTATTGTTAGGCGGCATGTAAGGGTAACTAGCGTTTCCTCCGAAGCCGTTTTTCTATCGTTGTTTCGTGCAAATTTCCTAGCATGTGGATTTGTCGACTACAGGCTCCAGACCAGAGTGAGACGTTCTGCTGCCGACAATGCGGCCGCTGCCGCGTCGCGAGCAGCGCGAGCTGCTCGAGATTTTGCGCGTGCCGCTAACTCTCGTTCCTCCGCTCGCGTCGCCGGCTTTATCGCCAACGCCGCCTCTGACGCTGCCACCACCGCTTACGCTGCTTCTCCCAACGCTGACATCCCGATCTTTGCCGCTGCCGCCCACGCTGCAGCAGCGGCATTGAGTGCCAACATGGTTTCAACTGACACTGCAGCGTTATCCGCTGTTCCCAATACTGATTTCGCTGTAGCTCTAAGATCGGAATGCGAAATTATTGATGCTGGTTTGACCGCGCTGGACCTAGCGCGAACGCCCTTATGGCTGAACGGCATTTCTGAGGAGCTCGGGTGGGACTGGAAACGCCTCAGTAAAGACCTTCTCGCTCTCGATCCCAATTGGTCGGTATGGACCGACTGTTACGATGACCGGCTGGCCGGGCGGCCGGCGGATCTTGAGTTCGAAATCGCGCGGGCCAATCTGCCAGAAGAGCTTTGGGACAAGGGTGCGAAAGCCGTCAACGCCGAATTGGCGCGTATTCGGGACGAGCTTCGGGCGAAGCGCAGCCCGGCGAGCGAACCGGAGGAAGCAGCCGACCAATCGGATGCCGACAACGATACGCTCTCCGACGAGGCCTTGGCGCAGGGCCCCGGCGTTCTGCACTTCGCACCCGCCGAAAGCGCCATGGACGTTGCGCACGTCACGTCGGTGCTATCCGTTCCCGAGGCCACGCGGGATGCGCTGCACGAGGGGCTTATCGAGCTTCTGCGGGAGGTGCTGAAAGAAGACGAAAAGGCGCGCAACGCGCAGCGCAACCACGATTTCCCGGCACGACTTGAGCAGTCCCTTCGCAAGCTCATCGCGTTCCTGGAAAGCGAAGACGGCAAGCAGGGCGGCGCGGTGCTCCATTCTAGCCGTCGGTTCGTGACGCGTGTTGCGGAGTTGATCCGCGAGGGCGGCACCGGGCTCACCGAACTGGACGATCCGCTGAACGAGGCGGTAGAGGCGCTGGCCGAGTTGAAAGCCTGCTACCCCGAGATCACCAAAATCGAGCGCGACCGGCTGAGGAACGAAATCACCGCTCGCAATCAGGACCGGGTGGTCGCGGCGCTCGACCGTATGACCAAGACGCTTGAGGCCCGGCCCGACGCCTTACCGAGGAGGCGCGCGAAAAGCTCGCCGACCTCTCCGAGGCGACGACCGAGGAGACCGACCCGGAAACCCAGGCGAACCTCGCCGCCGATCAGGCGCAGGTCGACCGCAATCTCGCCAAGGCATCGACCAAGGTCTTGCGCGATTTTCAGCGTGAGATGGTTGAAACCGCCAAGGCCGAACTCAAGAAGGAAGCGCTCGACGGTCTCATCCGCAAGCCGATCCGGTGGTCAGTACGTACGATCCTGCGCACTATGTTGCCAGGCGTCCGGGAACTCGAGAACCTTCTGCCGAGCTACGCTCAGATCCGCGAGCAGATCGAGCGCATTCTCGCACGCGAGTCGGACGAGGCCTTGGTCTCTGAGGACGGCGACACGCCAGCCGAAGACAACGACGACGTCTGATCCCGCTCAACCCATCCCGCAGGCAGCCCCACCCTCCGCCGTCATCCCGGACTTGATCCGGGACCCATTCGTTCCCAGAGCGGTGGCGAGGGCGCGCTGGCGTCTGCCGCTGCCATAGCGGTCACCCTTCGTCGATACGGATGCCAATGGGCCCCGGCTCGGGGGCCGGGGTGACGGCCGAGGGAGAGGCGGCGTCGGAGCGCTTCAATTCTCTCGTCGTCGCGGCGCCGTCCATATCTCCGCAGATCTCAGCGTTCCGCCGCAGGCAGCCCACTCTCCGAACTCACCCGTCCCACAGCTCCTCGTCGATGATCCGCGCGGCCTCCAGTCCGCTCATGTACGCCCCGTGGACCGTGCCGTGGTGGCGGAAGGTGGTGTGTTCGCCGGCGAAGAGCAGCGTCTTTTCGACAGGTCGCGCGAGCGCGTCGAAGTCGTCCGGCTTCGCGCCGTAGGCGGCAAAGGAGTAGGCGCCGCGCGTGAACGGGTCCTGCGACCAGCGGGTGAGGCGCACGTCTTGCGGATCGGGCACGTCGCGTCCGAACATCGTCCTGACCGCGTCCATCGCATCCGCGGTCATTTCGGCGTCGTGCATCGCCTCCGCTTTCGCCGCATAGGCGCCGACGCTAAGGCCCAGCAGAATATTTTCCTCCGAGTACGTCCGGTAGTTCAGGAAATAGTTCCAGCGGCCTTTCTCGCCCGTTATCAGCCCGAAATACTGCGTCTCCACCGGCCAGTGGGCATCGGCGAACTTGAGCGCGATCTTGGTGACATTGCCCATCTCCAGACGCTCAAGGCTTGCCCGTATCGCCTGCGGCAGTGGTGGATCGAAGGCGATGGCCTCGGCTTTCAGCACGCCGAGCGGGGCGGTGCAGATGACGAAGTCGGATTCATAGACCGCATCGCCCGCATGGACGGCGGCCCCGTCGCCGGCTTCGTAGTCGATGGCGTCGACGACCGTGCCGAGGCGGATGTCGAGCCCTTGCGCCAGATGGCGGGGGATTGCGTCAAAGCCCTGCGTCAGGATGACATCCGCGCCGTCATAGGCCTCGTCCTCGTCGAAATGGAGCGCGGAGAGCCGTTCGATGGCCGCGCCCGTGTCGAATTCGGTATAGGCGGAAAGCATCCAGCGGGTGAGGGGGGCCGTCAGCGCCGATGGATCGAGCAGCCCTATTGCCTCGCTGAGTGGCCGGTCCCGGTCGAAGGTCGCGTCGATGCGGGCGGCGAGCCGCTCCAGCCGCTCCTGCGCGGCGAAGATGGCAGTGCGCGACTGGTGGGTGCCGTCCGGCGCAAAGACTTCGAAACTCTCGTCATCGGTGACGAAGGTCGGGCTTCCCGCCGCTTTCGCCAGGTCGCTCACCGGATTGCCGTCGGGGCCATGGATCCAGCCGGCGCCGATCTCGAAAGGCGCGCCCAGCGACCGGTCGGTCTGCACGCGTCCGCCGATCCTGTCGGTGGCCTCCAGCAGTATCACCTCATAGTCGAGCGCGACGAGGTGGCGCGCGGCGGCGAGCCCGGCGATGCCGGCACCGATCACGATCACGTCGGCCTCGCGGGTTTGCGCCTGCGCCCTGGCCGGCGAGGGGCCGAGCAGCGGCCTGGCCGCAAGGCCCGACAGGGCCGCGGCCGCGCTCCATTTCAGCACGTCCCGGCGGGCCGGGGTGGACAGGTTTTTTCCGCGCGCCATGCTGCTGTCTCCGACCATCCCCCGTTAACGACACGCGAACCATAACGTTTAGTTGAAGATTCAACACTATCCGGCATGGTGCTGGCCAACAACGAAAAGGGACGCTTGATGGCGCGCTGGATGAAGATGCGGGAGAGCAACATTGCCGTGGGGATCTATCTGATCTGCGCGGCGGTGGTGATCGCCTTCAGTGTGTCGAACGCACATGTGCTGATGCGCGCCGGCGGCATCGCCGACGAGGTGCGCGCCGTCGACGAACGCGACCTCGTGCGCAACGAGGTCACCCGCCAGATCGAGATTCTCGCTCGCGACCAGTCGCAGATCTCCCACTGGGACGAGGCGGTGCGCGCGCTGGCCTCGCGGATCGACTGGGAGTTCGTCCGCGAGGAGATGGCCGACTGGCTGTGGGACGATTTCGGCATCCAGACCACCATTGTCGTCGGACCCGACGACGTTCCGCGGGTGATGGTGTTCGAGGACGACATTCTCGCGGTGGAAGAGGCGCAGAGGCACGTCGACCTGGGCTTCGACCTGATTGCCGCCGCCCGGGAGGTCTATATGGCCAAACGGCTGCCGCGCGGAGGCCGGTTCACGATCCTCGCCCATCCCGTGCGCTCCCCGGCGCCGATCTACGTGTCCGATTTCCGCCTGATCGACGGTGACGTCAACATGATCGTCGCCCAGGCGATCGTTCCCGACGACGAGGAAACGCTGCCCGACGGGCTGCCGAATGTTTTGCTGACGCTGAAACCGCTGACCCAGCCGATGATGGAGGCCGCAGGGGAGAAACTCGGCCTCGGCAACTTCACCGTAACACCCGGCGACCGGGTGCCGGATGGAGCGGCGTCCATGCGGGTCGGCCGCGCTGGCGATGCCGATGCGCTCTACGCGTCCTGGACGCCGTCGCGTCCGTCCGCCGTGATCTGGGAGCAGGCGCTTCCGGTTCTCGCCGGCGTCGTCGCGCTGGCGATCCTGGCGCTCGGCGCGGTGGCGCTGCTCTACGGGCGCGCCCTGCACCGCATGCAAAAGAGCGAGGCGCGCAATCGCTTCCTCGCCCATCACGACGCCCTGACCGGATTGCCGAACCGGCTCTACTTCGACCGCCTGCTGGAAGACATCCTGAGCCGGGGCGAACAGGACAGCTGCGCGGTGCTGTGCATCGATCTCGACCGCTTCAAGGCGGTCAACGACACCTATGGCCACAGCGCCGGCGATGCCGTGCTGCGCACGGTCGCCTCCCGCATCCTGGCCGCCGTCAAGGGGCGGGGGATCGCCGCGCGCGTCGGCGGCGACGAGTTCATCGTGCTGCTTCACGAGGGGCTGGGCCGCGATGCCGTGCGGCTTCTGTGCGACGGCATCGTGGAGAGCATCTGCGCGGAGATTGAAATCGAGGGCGGACATGCGAGCGTCGGTGCCAGCATCGGCGTCGCCTGGTGGCCGGAGGATGCGCGGACCGCCAAGTCGGTGATCCGCAGCGCCGACGAGGCGCTCTACCGGGCCAAGGAAGACGGGCGCGGGCGCGCCTATCTTGCCGACGACGAGGGAGCCGGCGGCCCGGACCTTGAGAGCCGGGGCCCTGAGCAGCGGGACCCTGAGCGGCGGGACCCGGACGAGCGGATCGCGGCCCGGGTCGCGCCTCAAACGCCGAGATAGGCCTCGCGCACCCGGTCGTCGGTGAGCAGTTCATTGCCGGGGCCGCTCATGGCGATCTCGCCGGTCTCGATGACATAGCCCCGGTCGGCGATGGAAAGTGCGGCAAAGGCATTCTGCTCCACCAGGAAGATCGTCACGTCGTCAGTGTCGCGCAGCCGCGCGATGATCTCGAACACCTGGTCGACCAAGACCGGCGCCAGCCCCATGGAGGGTTCGTCGAGCAGCAGCAGTTTCGGCCGGCTCATCAGCGCGCGGCCGATGGCGAGCATCTGCTGCTGGCCGCCGGAAAGCCCGCCGGCCGGATTGCGCCGGCGCTCCTTCAGGACCGGAAACAGCCCGTAGACCCGCTCCAGATCCTCCGCGATCTCCTTGTCCTTGCGCAGATAGGCACCGAGCCGGAGATTGTCCTCGATGGTCAGCGGCGTGAAGATCTGCCGCCCTTCCGGCACCTGGGCGATACCGGCGCGCACCCGCGCATGCGGGCTGGCCCGCGTGATGTCGGCGCCCTCGAAGGAGACGCGCCCGCCGGTGACCGGCTGGACGCCGGAGAGCGCGCGCAAGAGCGTGGTCTTGCCCGCACCGTTGCCGCCGACCAGCGCGACGATCTCGCGCGCGCCGACATGCAGCGACAACCCGTGCAGCGCCTCGATGCGGCCATAGGCGGAGGTGAGATCCGCGACGGAGAGGAGGGGGGCTTCAGTTGAGAGCAAGGTTCGCCTCCCGCGTGCCATGGGTTCCCAGATAGGCCTCGATCACCTTGGGGTTGGAGCGGATCTCCGCGCCCTTGCCTTCGGCCAGCACGCGGCCCTGGTCGAGCACCAGCACCCGGTCGGAACTCCGCATCACGAGCTTCATGTCGTGTTCCACAAGCACCACCGCGACGCCGTCGTCGGCGATGGTGCGGATCAGCTTCTCGATCTCTTCCGTCTCCACCGGATTGCAGCCGGCGGCCGGTTCGTCGAGCAGCAGCACCTTGGGCTCGGCCGCGAGCGCGCGGGCGATTTCCAGCCGCTTCAAGGCGCCATAGGGCATGGAAGAGGCCAGCGTGTCGGCATAGTCGGCAAGCCCGACGCGCGACAGCAGGGTGTCCGCGATCTCCGCGCTCTCCCGGTTCTGGCGCAGCGTCGAGGGGAGCGCCAGCAGATGGGCGAGGAGGCCGCGGCTTTCCTTCAGGTGGCGGCCGACCATGACGTTTTCGCGTGCCGTCATGCGGAAGAACACCTGCAGGTTCTGGAAGGTGCGCGACAGGCCGCGCTCTGCGAGCCGGTTCGGCTCCAGCGCGGTGACCGCCTCGCCGTCGAGCCGCACCTGGCCGCTCTTCGGCTGGTAGACGCCGGAGACCAGGTTGAACAGCGTGGTCTTGCCCGCGCCGTTGGGGCCGATGATGGAAAACACCTGACCGGTCTCGGCGGAAAAGGAGACATTGTCGACCGCGCGCACGCCGCCGAAGGCGATGCCGATGTCCTGGACCGAAAGGATGCTCATTTGCGCCTCCGCTGGAAAAGCGCGGCGAGGCTTGGAACGATGCCGCTTCTGAGCACAATCATGATCACCATCATCATCAGGCCGAGCAGCATGTGCTCGTATTCGTGGAAGGTGGTGAGGAGTTGCGGCAGCACGACGAGGATCGCCGCGCCCGCCACCGATCCGAGGATCGAGCCCATGCCGCCGACGACCACCATGGTCACCAGCTCGATGGAATGCAGGAAGTTCGCCGTTTCCGGGGTGACGAAGCCGTTGACCAGTGCCAGCGACGACCCCGCGACGGAGGCATAGACGGCGGAGATCACGAAGACGCGGACCTTGTAGCGGGCGACGTCGATGCCGGCGACGCGGGCGGCGACCTCGGAATCGTGCAGCGCCCTGAGCGCGCGGCCCGTGGGGCTTGCCACCAGATTGACCGCGATCCACGCCCCGACGACGAGAAGCCCGCCGGTGATCCAGTACCAGGTTTCGGCGCCGCGCACCCGCCAGCCGAAGAGCGTCATCCGGCTGACCGGCATGCCGTCCGGGCCGCCCGTCAGCCAGGATTCGTTGGAGATCGCCATGGCGATCAGGATGCCGAAGCCGAGCGTCGCGACGGCGAGATAGTGGCCCTTGAGCTTCAGGATCGGGCGGCCGACGGCAAAGGCGATCAGCCCGCAGACGAGGGCGCCGGCAAGAGCCGCAAGCAGGGGGTGCAGCGAAAATTGCGCCGGAAGCACGGCGACCGCATAGGCGCCAAGGCCGAAGAAGCCGGCGTGTCCCAGGCTGACCTGACCGGCATAGCCCATCAGGAGGTTCAGCCCGATCACGGCAAGCGCGGAGATCCATACAAGGGCGGCGACCCGCAGGTAGAAGCTGGACGGCAGGGCGAAGGAGAGCGCCACGACCAGCGCGGCGATGACGAGAGGAACCGCGAGGCGGTGGGAGAAAAGGGCCTGCATGGTCACACGCGCTCCACGCTGGCGCGGCCGAACAGGCCGCCGGGCATGACGAAGAGCACGCCGAGGATGACGATGAAGGCGATGGCGTCCTTGTAGGTGGAGGAGAGGTAGCCCGCGCCGAAAGCCTCCAGCAGGCCGACGGCGAGCCCGCCGACGATGGCGCCGAGCGGATTGCCCATGCCGCCGAGCATGGCGGCGGCGAAGCCTTTCAGCGCCAGCAGCGTGCCGATGTCGTAGCTGGTCAGCGTGATCGGCGTCACCAGAATGCCGGCGATGGCGCCGATGGCGGCGGAGACCACGAAGGAGAAGCCGACGACGAAGGAGGTGTTGATGCCGACGAGCCGCGCCGCGAGCCGGTTGGCGGCAGTCGCGAGCACCGCCTTGCCGAGCAGCGTGCGATTGAAGAAGGCCCAGAGCGCCAAGACGATGATGCCGGCGCCGGCCAGCACCCAGAAGCTTTGCGGCAGGATGGCGGCGCCGCCGAACTGGATCGGCGTGTCGCCGGAAAACGACGGCAGCGAGTGGAACTGCCGGTCGAAGACCACCTGGGCGAGGCCGCGCAGGAAGATCGACGCGCCGATGGTGATGATGATCAGCGTCACCGGCGAGGCGCCGCGCGCCGGCTCGATCGCCAGCCGGTGCAGCGCCAGTCCGACGACCATGGCGGCGGCGATGGCGATGAGTGCGGCGAGCGGCAGCGGCACGCCGGCCGCCGTCAGGAACACGGTCGCCATGCCGCCGATCATGACGAATTCGCCTTGCGCGAAATTCACCACGTCGGAGGCGTTGTAGATGATGGTGAAGCCGAGCGCGACCAGCGCGTAGACCGCGCCGACCGTCAGTCCGGAGACACAGAATTGCAGGAATTCGGCCATGGATCCTTGCCGCCAGCTCAGGGGTGCGCGCGTCCGGGGTGCGCCGGCGCGATGCGAAAGGTGAGGGCCCGCCGCGCGAACCGCGCGCGGCGGGCCAAAGCGTCTAGTGGGTTACTCGACCAGTGCCCAGTCGCCGTCCTTGATTTCCAGCATGCGGAAAGCGGAGAGGTCGAGGCCGAGGTGGTCGTCGGCCGACATGTTGACGACACCGGCGGTGCCCATGAAGCCGGAGGTCTTCTCGATCTCGTCGCGGATCGCGGCCGGATCTTCCGAGCCCGCGCGCTTCATCGCCTCGACCAGGATCATCAGCCCGTCATAGGCATGGCCGCCGAAGGTCGAGACCGGCTGGCCGGTGGCTTCCTCGTAGGCGGTCTTGTAGCCCAGGACGACGGCCTTCTGCGGGTCGCTGTCGGGGAGCTTTTCGGCGACCAGAAGGGCTGAGGCCGGCAGGCGCACGCCTTCGGCCGCATCGCCGGCAAGGTCGATGAACGACTTGGAGGCGACGCCGTGGCTCTGGTAGAGCGGCACCTCGATGCCGAGCTGGCGGTAGTTGCGCGTCACGATGGCCGGCCCCTGGCCGAAGCCCGGATTGATCACCGCCTGCAGGCCCTCAGCCGACTTGATGTTGGTCAGCTGCGGCGTCATGTCGGAGTCCTTCGGCCCGTAGGTCTCGTCCGCGACGACTTCGATGCCGTAGCTGCCGACCACGTCGAGGCACTGGCCGCGCATCGACTTGCCGAAGCCGCCGGTGCCCGAGATCATGCCGATCTTGGCGATGCCGCGGGCCTTCATGTCGGTGAAGATCTTCTCGCAGGCCATGCGGTCGGTGTGCGGCGTCTTGAAGGTGAACTCCTTCACCGGATCGATGATCACCACGGCGCCGGCAAGTGAGATGAAGGGAATGCCCGCATCCTCGAAGACCGGAACCATCGCCATCGTCGCGCCGGTGGTCGAACCGCCGACCATGGCAACGATGCCGTCGTCTTCCACCAGGCGGGTGGCGAAGGTGCGGGCGTTGTTGGCGTTGCCGCCGTCGTCATAGACGATCAGCTCGAGCTGCTTGCCGTTGACGCCGCCGTCCTTGTTGATCTTGTCGACGTAAAGCTCGAGCGTCTTGGCTTCCGGATCGCCCAGGAAGGACGCGGGGCCGGTGACGGCGAGCGAGGCGCCGATCTTGATCGTGTCGGCAGCGGTTGCGGTGCCGGCGAACATCGCCGCACCGGCCAGCAGGGCAGCGCCCCCAAGGCATGTCTTCAGGTTCGTCATGGTTTCCTCCCAGAATTGGCCCTCAGGCCAGATGCTGTTTTCACGCTTTCAAAAACGCGGTCTTTCGCGCGCCCTCCCAGACGCGCGGACCATTGGTGTTACGCCGCGACCGGACGGCGCAGGGTTGCCACGCGGAAGCGGTTGGCGACAAAGGCGCTGTCGCACAGACAGGCGTTGCCGGCCGGGTTCGCCCCCGTGACGTGGTAGTCGGAGAAGGCGGCGTTCTGGTTGACGAAGACGCCGCCGGTCAGATTGACCGAGAGGCCGACGCCGGCGCCGGCAAAGGCGTCCGCCGCCTCGTCGATCACGGCCTCGTCGGTCGCATAAAGCGCTGCGGTGATCGCGCCGCGCTCGCGCGCCGAATTGGCCGCCCGCGCGATCGCGTCGGACGCATCATCGGTTGCGATGACGAAGCTGATCGGCCCGAAGCGCTCTTCCAGATAGGCGGCCTCGTCCTTGGCATCGACGGCGAGGATCAGCGGCGTCGCCGAGCGCGCCCCGTCCATGCCCTCGACGGGCGAGCTGTCGCGCACCACCCGGCCGAGCGACTTCGCCTTTTCGACCCGCTCGATGGTCGCCGGGTTCTGCACGGCACCGAGCACGCCCGCGGCGCGCTGCGGATCGCCGAGCAGCTTGTCCATGGCGATCTTGATCGCCCCGGCCACCTCGTCGAAGGACTTGTGACCGTCGTCGGTCTCGATGCCGCCGCGCGGGATGTAGATGTTCTGCGGCGCGGTGCACATCTGGCCGGAGTAGAGCGCCAGCGAGAAGGCGACGTTGCCGGCAAGGCCGCGCAGGTTGTCGGTGCCGGTGACGACGATGGAATTGACGCCGGCCTCCTCGGTGTAGACCAGCTTGTCGCGCGCGTTCTCACGCACCCAGGCGCCAAACGCCGGCGAGCCGGTGAAGTCGACGATGGCGATGTCCTTGTGCGTTACCAGATCCTTGGTGATCGGCGCGTCGGCGTCGTCGGCGGCGAGGAGCAGCACGTTCGGGTCGAAGCCGGCCTCGGCGAGCACTTCGCGGCCGATCTTCACGGTCAGCGCCAGCGGCAGGATCGCGCCCGGATGCGGCTTGACGATCACCGCATTGCCGGTGGCGAGGCTGGCGAAGAGGCCCGGATAGGTGTTCCAAGTCGGGAAGGTGGCGCAGCCGATGGCGAGCGCCACGCCGCGCGGGATCAGGCGGAAGGTCTTGTCGAGGACGATCGGGTCCTTCGGGCCTTGCGGCTTTTCCCAGCGCACGGAGCCCGGAACCTTCGACATCTCGTCCCAGGCATAGGCGAGCGCCTCCAGCCCGCGGTCCTGCGCGTGCGGGCCGCCGGCCTGAAACGCCATCATGAAGGCCTGTCCGGAGGTGTGCATCACCGCATTGGCGAAGAGGAAGCTCTCAGCGTTGATGCGCGCCAGGATTTCCAGGCAGGCGCCCATCCGGTCCTCGACGCTTGCCGACGCCCAGCCGGTCATCGCCGCCTTGGCGGCTTTGACCAGCGTGTCCGCATCGGCCTTGGGGTAGGAAATGGCCAGATCGAGGCCATAGGGGCTGACCTCGCGGCCGACACGGCCGCCGTCGCCCGGCTGGTCGAGATCGAAGGGCTTGCCGATCAGCGCCTTGAAGGCGGCCTCGCCATCGTCCTTGGCGGTCTCGCCATAGACCTTGCCCGAGGGCATTTCCGGATAGGCGGAAAAGAAGCCGCGGGCGTGAATTGCCGCAACCGCCTTGTCCAGCGTGTCCTTGTGCCTGTCGAAAAACGCGGCCATGCCTCTCTCCCTGTTGCTTGCGCGCAAGACGTCCGGCTCGCGATCCGCGAGGATCGCCCTGGCCGGTTCGCCCCTGTCGAAGCGCGCCGTCCCGGTCTGTCGCCGCGCATCTTGCGCCGCCGCTGCCGGGGTTCGATTGTTGGTGCTGCCCGTGATTGACAGCGCCCGATTGACGATCATAATAATTAACCGACCGGTTGGTCAGTCAAGTGAAAAATGACAAGCGACCGTTCCGCTCACGATCTTTCGAGGCACAAGGGTGCCGCTTGCGGGATCGCGGCGGCGCCACGGGAGAGGCAGGCAAGGGAGGCCACATGGACGAGGGACAGACGGGCGAGGGGGCGATGGATGCGCCGGTTCTCGTCGAGCGGGACGGGGGCGTGCTCGTCGTCACGCTGAACCGGCCGGACAAGCTCAATTCCTTCAACGAGGCGATGCATGCCGCGCTGCGCGATGCGCTGGACGTTGCCGAAAATGATTCGGACGTGCGCGCGCTGCTGATCACCGGGGCGGGGCGCGGCTTTTGCGCCGGCCAGGATCTCGGCGACCGGGTCGCCTCCGACGACGGCACGCCGCCAGACCTCACCCAGACCATCGAGGCCAACTACAATCCGCTGATCCGCCGGCTGAAGGCGCTGCCCAAGCCCGTGATCTGCGCCGTCAACGGCGTCGCGGCGGGTGCCGGCGCCAATATCGCGCTGGCCTGCGACATTGTGCTGGCGGCGGAAAGCGCCAAATTCATCCAGGCCTTCTCCAAGATCGGGCTGGTGCCCGATTCCGGCGGCACCTGGACGCTGCCGCACCTGGTCGGCCTGGCCCGTGCCAAGGCGCTCGCCATGCTGGCGACGCCGGTTCCGGCCCGTCAGGCCGAGGACTGGGGCATGATCTGGAAGGCCGTGCCCGATGCCGAGCTGATGGCGGAGGCGCGCGCGCTCGCCGCAAGCCTTGCCGAAGCGCCGACCTTCGGTCTCGGCCTGATCAAACAGGCGATGGAGGCTGCGACCGACAACACGCTGGATGCGCAGCTCGATCTGGAACGCGACCTTCAGGGCCGCGCCGGTCGTTCGCCCGACTACCGCGAGGGCGTCGCCGCCTTCATGGCCAAACGCCCGCCGGTCTTCACCGGCAAGGCTCCCGACGGAGACAAGGCATGAGCGCGCCGAAAACTGCCGCGGGGCTCGATCCGACTGCACTTGCCCGCGCCTGCGCCGATGCGATGTGGGCCGACGACAAGGCCAGCCGGGGGCTTGGCATGGAGATCGTCGAGGTCGGTCCGGGGCGCGCGGTGATCGCCATGACCGTGCGCGAGGAAATGGTCAACGGCCACGGCATCTGCCACGGCGGCTTCGTCTTCACGCTGGCGGACAGCGCCTTTGCCTTTGCCTGCAACAGCCACAACCAGTCAACGGTCGCCAGCCATTGCGCGGTCACCTTCCTGCGGCCGGGCAGGCTCGGCGAGCGGTTGACCGCCACCGCGCACGAACGCTGGCGCGAGGGCCGCTCCGGCATCACCGACGTGACGGTGACCAATGCCGAGGGCGAGACCGTCGCGGAGTTTCGCGGCAATTCGCGCACCATTCGCGGCACGCTCATTCCGGAAACGGACGCGAGCTGACCGTAACCGGCGCGGCGGGGGGAGGTTCCCGTCGCGCGTGTTTCCGGCCGCAAACGGCCCTTTAGAAGATCAAGATAGACCTGTCGGGAGGATCCCATGCACGACCTGTCGCCCAAGCCCGGCGATCTCGAGCCCATCGAGACCGCGTCCCGGGACGAGATTTCCGCGCTCCAGCTTGAGCGCCTCAAGTGGTCGCTGCGCCACGCCTATGAGAACGTGGCGCATTACCGTGAAAGCTTCGACGCGGCGGGAGCCCATCCCGACGACCTGAAGACGCTCGCGGATCTCGCGAAATTTCCCTTCACCGCCAAGCAGACGCTGCGCGACAACTACCCCTTTGGACTGTTTGCCGTGCCGCGCGAGGAGGTGGTGCGGGTGCATGCCTCCTCCGGCACCACCGGCAAGCCGACTGTGGTCGGCTACACGCGAAACGACATCAAGACCTGGTCGAGCGTCGTCGCGCGCTCGCTGCGCGCAGCCGGGGCGCGCAAGGGCATGATCTGCCACGTCGCCTATGGCTACGGCCTCTTCACCGGCGGGCTCGGCGCGCATTACGGCGCCGAAGAGCTCGGCATGACCGTGGTGCCGATTTCCGGCGGCATGACCGAGCGCCAGGTGACGCTGATCGAGGACTTCAAGCCCGACGTCATCATGGTGACGCCGTCCTACATGCTGGCGATCCTGGACGAATACAAGGCGCGCGGCATCGACCCGCGCTCGTCGTCGCTGAAGCTCGGCGTCTTCGGCGCGGAGCCCTGGACCAACGCCATGCGCAAGGAGATCGAGGAGGCCTTCGACATGCATGCCGTCGACATCTACGGCCTGTCGGAGGTGATGGGGCCGGGGGTCGCCAACGAATGCGTGGAGACCAAGGACGGGCTGCACATCTGGGAGGACCATTTCTATCCCGAGATCATCGACCCGGAGACCGGCGAGGTGCTTCCCGACGGCGAGGTCGGCGAACTGGTCTTCACCTCGCTGACCAAGGAGGCGATGCCGGTGATCCGCTACCGCACCCGCGACCTGACGCGGCTGCTGCCCGGCACGGCGCGCTCGATGCGGCGCATGGAAAAGGTGACGGGCCGTTCCGACGACATGATGATCGTGCGCGGTGTCAACGTGTTTCCGACCCAGATCGAGGAGCAGCTGTTTCGCGTCGAGGGCCTGTCGCCGCACTATCAGGTGGAATTGACACGCACCGGCCGGATGGACGAAATGACCGTCCACGTCGAAGCGCTTGCCTCCCATGCCGATGATGCGCACCGGGCGTCCGCCGCAGCGGAGCTGCGCGCCCACCTGAAGAACGTGATCGGGGTCAGCGCGCGCATCCATGTCGCCGACCCGGACGCGCTCGAGCGCTCCATGGGCAAGGCGAAGCGCGTGATCGACAACAGGCCGAAGGAGGCTTGAGGCACCGCGCGCCGAGGGGCGTGTAAATTCGGCGCGGCGGCGGAGGACCGTCGTCGCGCAAGCAACGGAGAGCGATATGGCGCGGCCGCGCGCGGACGATTACGACGACAAGCGCAAGGCGATCCTCAAGACCTCGGCGGCGCTGTTTGCCGAGCACGGCTACGACCGCGCCTCGATGAACCAGATCGCCAAGGGGTGCGGCGTCTCCAAGGCGCTCGTCTATCACTATTACGACAACAAGGACGCGCTGCTCTTCGACATCATCCGCGACCATCTGGATGAACTGATCGCGGCGGTCGAGGAGGCGGCGCCGGAGACCGCCTCCGGCGAGGCGCGGCTTCTGGCCTATGTCGGCGCGCTGCTCGACGCCTATCGCGACGCCAATGCGGAACACAAGATCCAGATCAACGAGATGAAGCGGCTGCCGGCGGAGCAGCAGGAAGACCTGAAGGAGCGCGAACGCGCGCTGGTCAAGCTCTTCGCCGGCGCGCTGACCGAGGCCGTGCCGGAACTCGGCAACGGGTCCCACCTCCTGAAACCCGTGACCATGAGCCTCTTCGGCATGGTCAACTGGCACTATCTGTGGTTCCGCGAGGGCGGGCCGGTCAGCCGCGAGGACTACGCCGGGATCGCGACACGACTCATTCTCGACGGCGCGCGCAGCCTCGCGACCTGAGGGTCACCTAGCGTTTTTCGCAATTGTAATCCGAAAATCAGCGACCTATGATTGCGGCGTCTGGTCGCGCCGCCCGGGGCGGTTGTGCCGCGCGCCGCGCCCGCCGTGGCGTCGGCAGGCTGTCTCTCAACCAAGGTCATTGGCCTCGTCGCCGGGGCAGCGCCGGACGTCGCCGCAGTCTCCAACCGTGAGCGGCGGGATCGCAAGGGGCGTTCATGCTGACACGACGGCATCTGATGGGAACCTTCGCGCTTGCCGCCACCACGCTCGCCGCGTCGGTCGCGGTCCGTCCCACCAGCGCCAGAGCCGTTCCGGATCTCGAACCCGTCCTGTCCGGCCGTTTCGCCGAGGACCGCGCGCTGTTTCTGCGCATGCGGGGCCTTTCGGGGACGCTGATCGACCTTCGCACCGGCTACATCGGACCGTTCGGCTACGAGCGCGGGGCCTGGCGGCGGCGCGCGCTCGATTCCTGGCGGCAGGCCTATGGGGAGACGCCCGACGCGGGCTTCGCGGCCGCGCGGCACGAGGTTCCCGCGTTCCTGGAGCGCGCCGACGGCGGCTGGTTCGCCGATGCCGCGTCGCAGACCGTCGAGCGTACGGCGGCGCGCTTTGCCGACTGGACGACCCGGATCGGCATCCGCGAGGACAGCCGGCTCTATGAGGACATGATCCTTGCCCAGGGCGCCATGGCGCTGCTCCTGTCGATGCGCACGCCCGAGGCGCGCGCCGCCCGCTCGCTCGCCGTCTTCGACGGACTGACCTGGGTCTGGCCGTTCTGCGGCGGGTGACGTCGCGGCCTGGCCGGCCGCGGCCGACGCGGGAGGCGGCCTCTGGACCCGGCCGGGACGGGCCGTCATGATCGCGGCCGCCGGGACGGGCGAATCGCCCTCCTCAGGCCCGCGCATCGGACATCGTCAGGGGGACCCACACCATGCTGCAACTCGACCCGCAAGCCACAAGGGACGCGCTCGACTGGCGGGACCTGATCGAGGCGCTGAGGGCGATGTTTCGCGACGGCTGCGAGATGCCGGTGCGCCATCACCACGATTTCGAGGTGCCGGGCGAGACCAGCGGCACGCTGCTCCTGATGCCGGCCTGGGTGCCGGGACGCTATCTCGGCGTCAAGCTTGCGACCGTCGTTCCCGGCAACAGCGACCGCGGCCTGCCGGCGGTGATGGCCAGCTACATGCTGTCAGATGCAAAGACCGGCGAATTGCGCGCCCTCGTCGACGGCGGCGAGCTGACCGCGCGGCGCACGGCGGCGGCCTCCGCGCTTGCGGCCGATTATCTCGCCCGCGACGACGCGCGCCATCTCGTCATCGTCGGAACCGGCCGGCTGTCGGTCAATCTGGCGGCGGCCCACGCCACCGTGCGGCCGCTGTCGCGCATCACCGTGTGGGGCCGCAATCCGGAGAAGGCGGAAAGCGTCGCCGCCGAGATCTCTGAGACGGTCGGAATTTTTGCGACGGCGACCGAAGACCTGGAAGGGGCGGTCGGCTCGGCCGACATCGTCTCCGCCGCGACCCTGTCCGAGACGCCGCTGATCCTGGGCGACTGGTTGCCGAAGGGCTGCCACGTCGATCTCGTCGGCGCGTTCAAGCCGACGATGCGCGAGAGCGACGACGCGGCCGTGTCGCGGGCGCGGGTCTTTGTCGACACGCGCGCCGGAGCGCTCAAGGAAGGCGGCGACATCGTCCAGGCGTTGCAGTCGGGCGTGCTCACCGAGGAGGCCGTCGAGGGCGATCTCTTCGACCTGACCCGCGACGTCAAGGCGGTGCTGCGCGATCCGGACGACATCACGCTGTTCAAGTCTGTCGGCGCGGCGCTTGAGGATCTCGCCGGGGCGATCCTGGCCTATGAAACCGCCTCCGAGCAGGCGGGGTCGACCTCCGCGTCCGGGCGCAAGCTCCCGCTGATGTAAGGACACGCGGGCGGGGACAAGAGACCGGGACAGGATTCGGTTCCGAGCCGGGATATTCCCGCCTGCGGGTCGCGCCGCGCAGCGCGCCCTGCGCGCGCGATTTCCGTCAATTCGACTTGTTTTTCGATCAAGTTTCGCAATTTTCGGCACAGAATTTGCCGATATTGTCTTTGCCCCGATCTTGCCGCAATCGGGGCGCGCGACAGCGCTCAGATGTAGGTCCGGGCCTCGATCGGGGTGGCCTCGATGCGGCGGAGCAGCTCGTCAAGCAGGGCGGTCTCGGCCCGGTTCATCGCCGCCTTCGGGTTCCACACCACATGCACGTCGATGGCCGGCATGTCGTCATAGGGCGGCAGTTGCCACAAGAGCCCGTCCTCGATGTCGCGGCGCACGACATGCACCGGCAGCGGCCCGATGCCGAGGCCGGCGATGATCATCCGCCGTACCTCTTCCAGATGGGCGGAGGTGCCGACGATGCGATCCTCCAGCCGGGCATCGGCGCGCATCAGGGTGACGGGGCGCAGCGCGTCGCTCATCCGGTCGGTGACGAAACTGACCGAGGAATGGCCGCCGAGATCCGCCTTGGTCAGGCCGGTGCGGCCGAACAGCGGATGGCCGGGACCGCAGAACAGTCCGAAGAACTCGCGGTAAAGCCGCCGGTACTCGAGCCGCGGGCTCTTGTCGTGCACCAGACAGACGCCGAGCGAGGCGCGGCGTGCCATGACGGCGGCCAGTCCCTCCTTGCTGGCGGAAATGTCGATGGAGAGCGTCGCATGCGGGTGGGCGGTGTGAAACGCCGTCAGCGCCTCGTCGAAGACGGGGCAGACCACATGGCTCGCCATGGCGATGCGCACATGGCCGCGCACCTCGTTGGCGACCTCGCGCATCAAGGTGCCGAGCCTGAGCACCGCGCCGTGAATGTCGACCACCTCGCCCTGCAGCAGCTTGCCGGCCGCCGTCAGCCGGAAGCTTCCGGGCGAACGGTCAATCAGCCGCTTGCCGAGTTGCTCCTCCAGGCGCTTCAGGGCGGAGGAAACGGTCGGCTGCTTGAGGCCGAGGCGGTCGGCCGCCTCGGTGACGCTGGCGGATTCCGACAGGACGAGGAAGGTGCGCAGCAGGTTCCAGTCGAGATTGCGGGCGAGACGTTCGGGCGGCTGGTCGGTGGAGCGGGCGATCATAGGCTGTGTCTATTTCCAAGATAGCGATTATCTATTTGAACAATGATAGAGGCGGTGCCACCCTCCGCGCAACACACAGGGAGAGGGGAATCCGCTCATGACGGTTGAAGCGCGGGAGGCGCGGCAACCCTATCTGCTGCTCAGTCCCGCAATGGTCGCGGTGATGCTGCTGCTTCTGGTGCCGCTCGCTTTCATCGTCGTCTATTCGTTCTGGCTGCGCACGGCGACCGGTGCGGACCAGGCCGGCTTCTTTCTCGACAACTGGCGCGAGGCGCTGTCCGACGCCTTCTATCGCGACATTCTGCTCAACACGCTGAAGATCGCCGCGATCACCACGCTGGTCTGCGCCGTCATGGGCTATCCGGCCGCCTATGTGATCGCCCGTTCGCGCGGCAACAAGGCGGTGCTGCTGCTCCTGCTGATGCTGCCGTTCTGGATCAGCTACATCATCCGCACCATGTCCTGGATCAACATTCTGGGCGCCTCGGGGGCGATCAACTCGGCGCTGATGTGGCTCGGCATTACCGACGCGCCGATCCAGATGCTCTACAACGAGGCGAGCGTGATCCTGGGCCTGGTGCACTTCCTGCTGCCCTTCATGATCCTCAACATCTACGTCAGCCTCGACGGCATCGACACGACGCTGGAGGACGCGGCCTGCTCGCTCGGCGCGACGCGCTGGCGCACCTTTCTCGAGGTGACGCTGCCGCTGTCGCTGCCCGGCCTTGCCGCCGGCGGGCTGCTCGCCTTCGTGCTGGGGGCGGGCACCTACATCACGCCGATCGTGCTCGGCGGACCCACGGACGCCATGTTCGCCAATCTGGTGTTCGAGGCGATCATCACCCAGCTCAACTGGCCGCTCGGCTCGGCGCTCTCCTTGATGCTGCTCGCCGTGCTCGGCGCGCTGGTGCTGCTCTACAACCACTTCCTCGGCATGGGGCAACTGATGAAGGGGCTTGGCTGATGGGGTGGCACCTGCTGCGCGGATGGACGGTTCTGGTCTATCTCTTCATGTTCCTGCCGATCCTGGTGGTCGTGCTGTTGAGCTTCAACGCCAGCCAGTTCGGCAGTTTCCCGATGACCGGCCTGTCGTTTCGCTGGTTCATCGAGCTGGCGGAAAACGAGGCGATCCTGCGCGCCTTCCGCACCTCCATCGTGCTCGGGCTGCTGACCTCGGTGATCTCGACGACCATCGGCGTTCTCGCGAGCCTTGCGCTGGTGCGCTACAACGTGCCGGCGCGCAACGCGATCTCGACGCTGCTGATCGCGCCGATCCTGGTGCCGGAGGTCGTGCTGGCCGTGGCGCTGCTGCTCTTCCTCAACGCGCTGTCGGTCAACAAGAGCTTCGGCCTGCTGCTCGCCGGCCATGTCATCTTCACGCTGCCCTTCGTCATCCTGGTCGTGCAGGCGCGCCTCGTCGGCATCCGCCGGGATGTGGAGGAGGCGGCCATGAGCCTGGGCGCGAGCCCGGTGCAGACCTTCTTCCAGGTGACGCTGCCGCTGCTCGCGCCGGCCGTCTTTGCCGGCATGCTGTTCGCCTTCACGATCAGCTTCGACGACATCACCGGCACGCTGTTCTGGAAGCCGGGCGGCGTCGAGACCGTCCCCACCCAGATCTTCGCCATGCTGCGCAACTCGATCTCTCCGGAGATCAACGCGCTCGGCACGGTGATGATTTTCCTGACCGCCGGGTTGCCGCTTGTCGGCATTGCCATCGCCCGGCGGCTGGCGCTCAAGCGCGGCGGCTAGAACCGCGCTGGCACCTCAAGACCTGCACTCCAGAGAGGACTTTGTTATGGACAATACAAAACGTTACGAGCGGTTGCGCGAACGCTACATGAACGGCGGCATCGACCGTCGCAGCTTTCTCGGACTTATCGGCGCGGCCGGCCTTGCCTATGGCGTGCAGACGCCGTTCGCGCGCGGTGCGCTGGCGGCCGCCGAGCAGGTGCGCTTCGACGGCTGGGGCGGCGTGGTCTCCGAGGCCTTCCGCAAGCACGCCTTCGATCCCTACACCGAAAAGACCGGCATCACCGTCGTTGACGGCACCTTCGGCGGCGGCGATGAGTATCTGTCCCGGGTCAAGGCGAGCCAGCCGGGCGAATACAACATCGCCCATCTGTCGGGCGTGTTCGACTACGCGCGCTACCACAATCTCGGCCTGTCTTCGACGCTGAACGAAGACAACATTCCGAACCTGAAATATGTGATCCCCAAGCTGACCGACGTGTTCCGCAAGGTGACCGGGGGAACGCTCTCCTGCGTTCCTTATGACTATGGCACCACCGGAATTGCCTACAATCGCAAGCATATCTCCGACGAGGAGATGAAGGAGAAGGGCGCCAACATCCTTCTCGACGAGCGCTTCAAGGGCAAGATCGCCGGCTGGAGCGACTGGCGCACGCGCATCTGGTACGCCTCGCTGCAGACCGGCCAGGACCCGAACGGCGCGACCGACATGGATGCGATCTGGGAGGCGGTGCGCACCCATCGCGACCTGCTCCTGAAATACTGGAGTTCCGGTGCGGAGTTGATGAGCCTTCTGGCGGAAGAGGAAATCTATGTGACCGAGGCCTGGTCGGGCCGCGTCTACGCGCTGCAGGAGCAGGGCCACGACATCGGCTACATGGATCCGCCCAATGGCTTCGGCTGGCAGGAATGCCTCTTCGTGATGAAGGGCTCGCCGATGGAGCCTTGCGAGGAACTGCTGAACTTCATGCTGGCGCCGGAGACCTCCATTGCGGTCGCCGAGGGACAGAACTATCCGCCGGCTCTCGATCCGACCAAGGTCGACCTCGGCAAGAAGATCCCGACGCTTCCGGCCTTCGACCCGACCGGCAAGCTCGACGGGCTGACCTTCGCCGATCCGGCCTATTGGAACGGCAACGAGCAGGAGTGGTCGAAGCTCTTCGGCCGCATCCAGAAGGGCTACTGAGCCTGAGCGGCGCTGGCGGGACCCGCCGGCGCCGCCACCTTCCCGACCCTTGAACGGAGTGAGCCCGTGGGCGCCGTCACGCTTCAAAACATCGTCAAACGCTTCGGGTCCTTCACCGCGGTTCATCCGATGTCGCTGGAGATCCCGGAAGGGTCGTTCGTCAGTCTTCTCGGGCCGTCCGGCTGCGGCAAGACGACGACCCTGCGCATGATCGCCGGGCTGCTCGACCCGAGCGAGGGCGATATCCAGATCAACGGTCGGCGGATCAACGACGTGCCGATCCACAAGCGCAATCTCGGGCTCGTTTTCCAGAATTACGCGCTGTTTCCCCATCGCACGATTGCCGAAAACGTCGCCTTCGGCCTGAAGTTTCGCGGTGTCGACAAGGCGGAGCGCGACGAGCGGGTGAAGAAGGCGCTCGATCTCGTCCAGCTTCCAGACGTCGGCGACCGCTATCCCAAGCAGCTCTCGGGCGGCCAGCAGCAGCGCATCGCGCTGGCGCGTGCCATCGTCATCGAGCCGGACGTGCTGCTCCTCGACGAGCCGCTGTCGGCGCTCGATGCCAACCTGCGCGAGGACATGCGCGTGGAACTGAAGCGCATCCAGCACCAGATCGGCATCACTACCGTCTTCGTCACCCACGACCAGGCAGAGGCGCTGGCGCTGTCCGACCGGATCGTGGTGATGAGCAACGGGCGTGTCGAACAGGTCGGTGCGCCGGAGGACGTCTACACGACCCCGGCAACGGAATTCGTCGCGCGGTTTCTCGGCGCCTCCAATATCCTGCCGTCGACCTGCACGGATGCGGACGGGGCGACCGTGGCGCTCGAGAACTCTGCCTTCGGCAAGCTGGTCCTTCCGCGCGAGCGCGCGCCGCATGTCTCCGGGCCCGGCGCGGTCAAGCTTGCGGTGCGCGCCGAGAAGCTCGCCATCGTCGCGCCGGGCGCCGCCGGGGCTCCGGGAGAGGACGAGGTCAGCGTGCCCGGCGTGATCGAGACCGTCGATTACCAGGGTCTTGCCGCGCGTTATTTCGTGCGCGTCGGCAACGAGCAGCTGCAGGCCATCAACATGATCGACGGCAGCCCCTTCGCGGAAGGGGCGGCGGTCGATGTGCGGCTCAGGCCGCGCGATTGCACCATTCTGGCGGAGGCCGCGTGATGAGCGAGCGGGAAAAGAGCCATCTGTTCTACCAGAGCCGGCGGCGGCGGCCGCAGCTCGACCGGGCGCGCGGCGTCTATATGTGGGACGTCGACGGCAAGCGCTATCTCGACGGCTCCTCCGGCGCGATGGTCTGCAACATCGGTCATTCCAACGAGCGGGTGCTGGAGGCGATGCGCCGCCAGATGGAGAAGTCGACCTTCGGCTACCGGCTGCATTTCGAGACGGAGCCGGCAGAAAACCTGGCCCGGTTGACGGCGCAACGCGCGCCCGACGGTCTGGAGAAGGTGTTCTTCGTCTCCGGGGGGTCGGAGGCGGTGGAAAGCGCCATCAAGCTTGCCCGGCAATATGCCATCGCCGTCGGCGAGGCGCAGAGATACAAGGTGATCTCGCGCCAGCCGAGCTATCACGGCTGCACGCTGGGGGCGCTGGCGCTTACCGGCTATGCGCCGCTGACAGCGCCCTTCGACCCGATGATGCGGCCGATGCCGAAGATCCCGGCGCCGCGCGCCTATCTCGATCGCCTCGATCCGAACGATCCGGCGACCGGCCATCACTATGCCGACATGCTGGAAGCGCGCATCCGCGAGGAGGGGCCGGAGACGGTGCTTGCCTTCATGGTCGAACCGATCGGCGGCGCGTCGACCGGCGCGCTGGTGCCGCCCTCCGGCTACATGCAACGCGTCCGCGAGATCTGCGACCGCTACGGCGTGCTCCTGATCCACGACGAGGTGATGTGCGGCGGCGGACGCACGGGGCGCTTCTTTGCCGCCGAGCACTATGGCGTCGCGCCGGACATTCTGGTGGTGTCGAAGGGGTTTGCGGCCGGCTATGCGCCGCTCGGAGCGATGATCGCGCATGAGCGCATCGTCGAGCCGGTGCTGGATGGCGGCGGTTTCCTGCATGGCTTCACCTATGCGGGCAATCCGCTGGCCTGCGCCGCCGGCCTCGCCGTCCTGGAGGAGATCGAGGCGGAGAAACTGTGCGAGAACGCGGCGAGCGTCGGCGCTCTGCTGAAATCGCGGCTCGTTGACCTGATGGGCCGTCACCCGCTGATCGGCGACGTGCGTGGGCAAGGGCTGCTGCTCGCCTTCGAACTGGTCGCCGACAAGAGAACCCTTGCGCCGCTTCCGCGCGAGCTCAACGCCTATGACAAGCTCGTGGAATATGCCTATGACGAGGGGCTGATCCTCTATTCGCGGCGCACGCGCGGCGGTTACGAGGGCGACCACTTCCTCGTCTGCCCGCCGATGATCACCACGCCGGAACAGGTGGACGAGATCATGGACGGGCTGGAGCGCGCGCTTGCGCGGTTCCTCGCCGAGGCGGCCCCCCATCTGCCGCGCGCTGCCTGATATCAGCCGCCTGAAAGATTGCAGACTTCTCATGACAAAAGCCATCATCACCTGCGCGGTGACCGGGTCGATCCACACGCCGACCATGTCGCCGCATCTTCCCGTCACCGCCAAGGAGATCGCCGACCAGGCGGTCGAGGCGGCCGAGGCCGGTGCCGCGATCCTGCACCTGCATGCGCGCGATCCCGAGACGGGCCGTCCGTCGGCGCTGCCAGACCATTTCCTGGCGTTCCTGCCCGAGATAAACGCACGCTGCGACGCGGTCTTGAACCTTTCCACCGGCGGCAGCGCGGTGATGACGCTCGACGACCGGCTCGCCGCGCCGCTGAAGGTCGCGCCGGAGATGTGCTCGCTCAACATGGGCACGATGAATTTCGCGCTCTATCCGATGGCCGCGCGCTACGACAGTTGGCTTCACGACTGGGAACAGCCCTTCCTGGAAGGGAGCGAGGATCTCGTCTTCAAGAACACGCCGCGCGACATCGCCCGCATTCTCAACGACCTCGGCACGGAGCGCGGCGCGCGCTTCGAGTTCGAATGCTACGACGTCGGCCATCTGCACATGCTGCGGCACTTCGCCGACCGGGGGCTGGTGAAGCCGCCGTATTTCATCCAGTTCGTCTTCGGCGTGCTCGGTGGGATCGGGGCGGATACGGAAAACCTGATGCACATGAAGCGGATGGCCGACAAGCTCTTCGGCGACGACTACATGTTCTCCGTGCTCGCGGCCGGGCGCCAGCAGATCCCCTTCGCCTCGATCTCGGCGGCGATGGGTGGCAATGTGCGCGTCGGGCTGGAGGACAGCCTGTTCATCGCCCGTGGCGAGCTTGCGTCGTCCAACGCCGAGCAGGTGCGCAAGATCCGCAGGATCCTGGAGGAGATGGGGCGCGAGATCGCCACACCCGACGAGGCGCGGGCGATGCTGGGCCTGAAGGGGGCGGACAAGGTGGCGCTTTGAGCAACGTCGAGATCATTTCCATCCGCCGCGCGGACGCCGCCGATGCCGAGCGGCTGAACGCAGCACTCGTCGCGCTGTCGGAGGTTCTCGGCGACACGCATGTGGCGGATGCCGGCGCGCTGCTGCGCCACGGGTTCAACGACGTGCCGGCGTTTTCCGCGCTGATTGCCGAGACGCAGGCCGGCGAGTTGCGCGGCGCGCTTCTGTCCTCGCCGGTGTTTTCCACCACCTACGGCGGGGCGGGCATTTATGTGTCCGATCTGTGGGTGTCGGACGACGCGCGGGGGCAGGGGCTGGGACGCCGGCTGCTGGCTGCCGCCATCGAGATGGCACCGGAGAGCTGGGACGTGCGGTTTCTCAAGCTCGCCGTTTACGACGACAACCCGCGGGCCCGGGCCTTCTACGACCGGCTGGGCTTTCGCGACGACCCGCGCGAGACCGTCCTGCGCCTCGCAAAGACCGACTTCGACCGACTGACGGATGAGACATGAAAGCAATCCTCGACGACCGACAGGCCCGCCACGACCCGAAGCACTTCATGGCCAACGGCAGGGTGTCCGCCAATCCCGAACAGCCGAAGCGCATCGAGGTGCTGCAGGGCGGCGCGCTTGCCGCCGGCTGCGCGTTCTCCGAGCCGAAGGACCATGGCGCCGGGCCGATTGCGGCGATCCATTCGGCCGAATATCTGGTGTTTCTGGAGACCATCCACACCCGCTGGTCGCGGATGAAGGATGCCTCCGACGAGGTGATCCCCAACATCCACCCGGACCGGCGCTCGGCAAGCTATCCGCGCTCGGCCGTCGGGCAGGCGGGGTTCCATCAGGCCGACACCGCCTGTCCGATCGCGGCAGGCACCTGGGAATCTGCCTATTGGTCGGCACAGAGCGCACTGACGGCGGGCGATCTCGTCGCCGGCGGCGCGCGCAGCGCCTATGCGCTTTGCCGTCCGCCCGGACACCATGCCTTCGGCGATCTCGCCGGCGGCTTCTGTTTTCTCAACAATGCGGCCATCGTCGCCGAGCACCTGAGGCTTCAGGGCCTCAGGCCGGCGATCCTTGATGTCGACGTGCACCACGGCAACGGCACGCAAGGGATCTTCTACGACCGCGCCGACGTGCTGACGGTCTCCATCCATGCCGATCCGATCCGCTTCTATCCGTTCTTCTGGGGCCACGCGCACGAACGCGGCGAGGGGGCGGGCCTTGGCTGCAATCTCAACCTGCCGCTTGCTCGCGGCACCGGCGACGACGACTACATGACAACGCTGGAGACCGCCTTCGCGCATATCAGGGCGTTCGGAACGGACGTGCTGGTCGTCGCGCTCGGCCTGGACGCGTCGGAAAACGATCCGCTCAAGGGATTGGCGATCACCACGCCGGGCTTCAACCGCATGGGCGCGGCCATCGCAGGCATGGACCTGCCGACGGTTCTGGTGCAGGAAGGGGGATACCTCTCACCTCAGCTCGGCGACAATCTCACGAGCTTCCTCACGGGCTTCAGGGGCGAATAATGCAGTCCAGCGACTTTCTCATCGTCGGCGGCGGGATCGCCGGCGTCGGCGCGGCCGCGCATCTGGCGGACAGCGCGAGCGTTACCGTTCTGGAGACGGAGGACGCGCTCGGGCGTCATTCCACGGGGCGGTCGGCGGCGATCTTCATCAAGAACTACGGCAATGCCACCCTGCGAGCGCTGAATGCGGCGGCCGAGCCGGTGCTTGAAAGCGGCGGCGCCTTTGCCGAAACCGGTTTCTTGTCGCCGCGCGGCGAACTTGTGATCGCGATGGCCGAGGAGGTCGGACAACTGGACGCCTATCTCGCCGATGCCGACGGCATGGAGATCGTCACTCCGGCCGAGGCCGTGCGGATGGTGCCGATCCTGCGCGAAGAGCTGATCGCCAAGGCGGCGATGGAGCCGGATGCCCGCGACATCGATGTCGACCGGCTGCTGCAATCCTATGCGCGTCATGCCAAGCACAATGGCGCGAAGCTGGTGCAGAATGCGCCGGCGACCGCGATCCGCCGCGAGGGTGATGTCTGGCGCGTGGAAGCCGGCGGCGAGGTCTATTGCGCGCCGGTCCTGATCAACGCCGCCGGTGCCTGGGCGGACGAGGTGGCGGCCCTTGCGGGCGCGGCGAAAGTCGGGTTGACGCCGATGCGCCGCTCCGCTGCGATCCTGCCGGCGCCCGAGGGCCAGGACGTGACGCATTGGCCCGCCGTGGTGAGCGCGTCGGAGAGCTGGTACGCCAAGCCGGAGGCCGGCAAGCTGATGGTCTCCCCGGCGGATGAGGATCCGGTCGATCCGCATGACGCCTGGCCCGACGACATGGTGATGGCGGAGGGGCTGCACCGCTTCGAATGTGCCACCACCGTTTCGGTCACACGGGTGGAGCGGACCTGGGCGGGCCTGCGCAGTTTCGTCAAGGACCGCTCGCCGGTCGTGGGCTTTGCGCCGGAGACGCCCGGCTTCTTCTGGCTGGCAGGTCAGGGCGGCTACGGCATCCAGACCGCCCCGGCGCTGTCGCGTCTTGTCGCCGATCTTTGCCTGAACCGCACGCCGGCGCTTGGCGCCAATGTGGTTTCCGCGCTAGACCCGGGACGCTTGTCGCGGGCGTAATTGTGCCGGCGGCAGCCGACACAGAATTGATTTTCTTTTGCTTTCAAACCCAAGGAACGCAGATATGTCCGATATCAAACGCCTCGAGATCGGCCGGCGCATGAGCCAGGCCGTCATCCACAATGGCACGGTGTGGCTTGCCGGCCAGGTCGGGGCGCCGGGGGAAAGCGTCACGGCACAGACGCAGCAGATCCTCGCCAAGATCGAAAAGCTGCTGCTCGATGCGGGCTCCGACAAGTCGCATATCCTGAGCGCGACGATCTGGCTTGCGTCGATGGATGATTTCGCCGAGATGAACGCGGTGTGGGATGCCTGGGTCGACCAGACCAACACGCCGGCGCGCGCCTGCGGCGAATCCCGCCTGGCAACGCCCGACTACAAGGTCGAGATCATGATCGTCGCAGCCGAGAAGGGCTGATCGCGGCTTTCTCATCGCGACGAATTCAAGCGGCTGCATTTCATAGGGAATGCGGCCGTTTTCGTTTTTGCGCTGACCTCGTCTTTCCGGCTTGTCTTCGTGTCGCTGACGATTGGCGGGACTGATCTCTTGCGTCATACCGGGCAAGGCGACTCCGCGACCCGGTATCGGGGAGCCAAGGTGCTTTGTTTTGCGCTGCGATACCCGCAAGAGCAATGGCCCTCCGATCCCGGATCTCCGCTTGCGCGGAGTTCGGGATTGTTCGTTTGAAGGGGTGTTGGACTGGGGGCGGTCTCCCGGCCCCTAGATTGCCGGGAGACCAGTGGCAGGCGACCGGTCGGGGATTGGGTTCTCACCCGTCGTCATCGGGGTCCCTGCCGCTTCCTTTTCCCGCTTGGA